>NZ_CP104307.1:3827482-4465396 GCF_025252405.1 Flavobacterium sp. TR2
TTTAACTAGCTGAGCGTATGGAGCTCCTTTGTACTTGCCATTTATTTTTGAAGCTGGATCAAAGAAAATATCACGTCTTGGATCTTCTTTAGCATTTAATTCATTAACAAAAAACTCTGCTATGTTAATCTGACTGCTATTCACCAAACTATCGTATAACGGATTCATATCTATAACCGAAGAATAGTACTGAAACAAAGCTGTATCAGCTTCTTTGCTCATTACTCCAGAGCTATAAGCACTTTCTACCATAGCTTTAGCTCTTGCAGGATCGACATCAGCAAGATGCAAGCCCATTTTTAGCTTTACGCTATTTGCCAATACTTTCCATTTAGCAACATTTCCTTGAAAAATTAACTCCGCTTTTTTATCAAAACTTGCGTTTGCAGTATCCAAATTTGCAATAGCCGCATCCAAACGAGAAGCCAAATCCAAATAGATTGTTTTAGCGTCATCATATTTTGGAAGAGGGAATTTTTTAATATCCAAAGCCTCAGTGTACGCCACATTTCCAAACAAATCAACCAATGTCTGATACGTCATTACAATTTGTATCTCAAGAATTGCCAGCTGATTTTTTTGCACTGCCTCTTCTACCGGACCTAATGCTTTTATCGCTTTAATTTGTTTTTGGGCATTAGTTAAATCTTGCAACACATCTCTATAAAGCAATACCGCATGATTGCTTCCTAAATTTCTTTTTGCCTGATTGTAGTTGGCTTCATCTGTATAAGTTGAAGTTGACCAATGCTGAACGTAAGCTCTGAAATTGTTTGAATTAACAGAAGCATTAGTCAAAAAATAAGCGTAATTTACTTGAGCGCTGGTCATTAAGGCTGCTGGCACTGCTGTTTCATAACCTTTTTTGTCCTGATTCATATTGTCCAGGTTATCGCATGAAGCTATTGTGCATAGAATAGCTCCAGCAAAAAATATTGTTTTTATAATTCTCATGTCTTTATTTTTTAGAATTGAACTTTCAATGTAAAACTATACTCTTTTGTTGTTGGTAAAACCCCTGATTGAAAGCCTTGTAAATTACCAGAAGATGCTCCCGCTTCTGGATCTGCGTAAGGAAGATTTTTGTGGATGATCCAAAGGTTGCTTCCATTTACAGCAAAGACCATATTATTGATGAATGTATTGTTTAAGAATCTTTTTGGGAATCTGTAGCTTAACCCAACTTCACGTAATTTAACATAAGACGCATCGTAAACATATTCTTGCTGTGGCATAGAACCATAGAAATCGTATCCTGCAGCATCTGCAATTTCTGCAACCACGTCATTTGGCGTTCCATCTGCTTTAACTCCGTTTAGCAATACACCACCGCCATTTGCAACAGGCTCACGCTGTGGAACTCCATTGTGATTTTTACTCACTGTGCTTTCATAAATACCTGTCTGATGCCCGAATTGCTGATCTAAAGAATAGACATCTCCTCCTTTTTTAACATCGATTAAGAAGTTAAACGAAATGTTTTTATAGGTTAACACGTTGTTGAAACCGCCAATCCAATCTGGATTTACATCACCGATTACTGCTCCTGAAGTCTTTTTGTAAGTTCCGTCAGGATTAACAACTCTCTGTCCGTTTAAGTAAGTATAGCCTGAACCCACAAGCTGACCAACCGGTTTGCCCACTTCTGCCACATAGCTTACCCCTTGAAAACCTCCTAATGAAATCTGATTTGCTCCTCCTAAAGAAATCACTTCATTTTTATTAGTTGACCAGTTTACGGTCGCTTGCCATGTAAAATTGTTTGTTTTGATTGGAGTAGCATTTACTGTTAACTCAAATCCTTTGTTTTGAACATCTCCACCATTAATCCATGCTCTTGTATAACCTGTTTGAGTAGGCGTTTCAATAGACAGAATCTGATTTGTGGTATTTGATTTGTAGTAAGAAAAATCAACTCCTAATCTATTTTTGAAGAATTTAAGTTCAAGACCTGCCTCAAAACCTTTTGTCAACTCACTTTTTAAGTCAGAATTACTTCTGCTGTCTTCTGTTGAAAAACGAATTCCGTTAGGTCCAAAATTATTATTTTTAGAAAATCTTGGAGAAGTCACTGCAAATTGAGCGTCATTTCCTGTTTCAGCATAGTTTAAACGCAACTTACCGAAAGAAAGCCAATCTGCTTTGATGTGATTGCTAAAAATATATGTTCCTGTAATTGAAGGATAAGAATAAGTGTTATTGTCTTTTGGCAAAGTAGAAGACTGATCTATTCTATATGTTCCCTCTAAAAAGTAAGTATCTAGATAAGCAAAATTTGCTGTTCCGTAAATACTGTTTGTTCCCAAAGTCTGTTCAGCCTCACCTGGATAGTTGATTAGATTAATTGAGTTTGTCAAAGCATAAATTCCTGGCACAACCAATCCGCCATTTGTCTCAGCATAAATAGAATTTAATACAGAACGTCTAGAGTTTCCTCCTAACATTCCTGTAAAATTAAGGCCTTCTGTGATAGCTGTTTTAAAATTTAAAACTAAATCTAAGTTGATTTCACGAAAGTTTTTATCATATCTAGAGTATTGCCCTAATCCATTTGACGTTCTTTTTGAACCTACAGCAATACGCTCTTCCTGCAACTGATGGTAAAAATCGACAGCACCTCTACCCATAATATCAAACCAGCTTGTTACCTCTGTTTTTAAGATTACATTTCCAAAGAAACGATCTCTTTTCATAGAGTTGTAATTGTTGTAACGCTGAAAATACGGGTTATCATGAAACAAAACAGTCAGCTTAGTTGGCGATTGCACGTTCCATGTTATGTTTTTACCTGTCAATTCGTAAGCTTCTTTAAGGTCTCCAAAATCGGCACTTGTACTATACCATTGTCTCACACTGCTCAAATAGTTGTTTCCACCATCTCCATACCCAGTCTCATTCATACCAATTGCGTCCGACTTCATATAATTTGATGATGCTGAAATTCTTGTTTTTGGTGCAATTTTATAGCTGGCAGAAAAATTAAAATTATCTTTTCTGTTGTCGCTATTAGGCAGAATTCCTTGTTGCTGATTGTAATTAGTATATCCAAATCTAAAATCACCTTGCTCATTTGCTCCCGAAATAGCAATATTATTAATGTAAGTCAAACTGTTTTGGTAAAAGCTGTTTGGATTCTTTTTTACCGCTGTATAAGGCGACAATTTTCCGTAAGTTGGTAAATTAGGATAAAAAGAATTCCAATTGTAAACCAATATCGAAGGATCAAATTTCGGTCCCCAAGAAGCATCTTCAATACTTACAGACGGATGAGAACCACTTCCTAAATCTACCGTCGATCCAAAAGATCCATATCCTCCACCATATTGGTTTTGATATTCTGGCAATGTTTCCTTATCAACCACACCAACGTTTATTCCAGTGCTGAAATCTATTCCTAAACCTCCTTTAGCTTTGCTTCCTTTTTTAAGTGTTACGATAATAACTCCATTTGAAGCTCTTGATCCGTATAACGCCGTTGCCGCAGCACCTTTTAAGACGTTCATTGTCTCAATATCATCAGGGTTTATATCTGAAGCAGCATTACCATAGTCATATCCTCCTTTATTACCGCTTGTCTTTTGTTCGTTTGTATTAGTGTTGTCATTGTTTAATATAATTCCGTCTACAACCCATAATGCTTGATTGTTTCCTGTCAAAGAGGTAGTACCACGAATAATAACATTTGTAGATCCTCCAATATTATTATTTCTTCTAATTTGCACCCCAGCAATTTTTCCAGAAATATTATTAGAAACGTTACCCGTATTTATTTTAGTAAGTTCAGATCCGCTTATTTCTTGTGTTGCATAACCCAGAGATTTTTTCTCTCTTTTAAGTCCTAATGCCGTAACTACGATTTCCTGCAATTGTGTAGACCCTGCAGACATTTTTACGTTTACGCTTTTGTCGCGTGCTGGAACTTCTTTAGTCTGCATTCCAATAAAGCTAAACACAAGCACAGCATTTGCATCGGCTTTTATTGAATATTTTCCATCAAAATCAGTCTGAGAGCCCGTTTGAGTTCCTTTAACCAGTATGCTAACGCCTGGCAAAGGCACTCCATTCTCATCTGAAACAATTCCTGACACTACCCGATCTTGGGCAAAGGTCAGTTTAGTTAACAGTACAAAAAAGAGTACTGCAATTTTTCTAAAATTAATCTTCAATTTCATAAAATGGTTTTATAATTAATGTGGCAAATATTTTGCTTTTTAGATAATTTTTCTGATAATATATTACCGAAAAACCTGATTATATTATCCTATAATTATTAATTTCATAATTACACCATTACTATATTACCCTTTAGGAAAGTTTTTAAAATCAAACATTTAACTCACACCAAAATGAGATGAATCCAAAAAAAAAGAGAATTTCAATTTGATGAAATTCTCTTCTCTTTTTATGATATACATTTTTTTTATTTTGCTCCCGGTGGACAATTTTTTTCAATATATCGAACAAAAGTATCTACCAGATGTTTTGTTGTTCCGTCACCTTCATTAATGCTATGAGAACGATTTGGATAAATCATTAAATCAAACATTTTATCGTACTTCACCAATTCATTTATTAAAACTTCTGCATTTTTATAATGTACATTGTCATCGCCAGTTCCGTGAATGTAAAGTAAATTTCCTTTCAGATTTTTAGCGTGCGTTACAGGAGAAGCTTGCGCATAAGCGGCCTGATTTTCATCTGGCAATCCCATGTAGCGTTCTGTATAAATGTTATCATAAAAATGCTGGTCTGTTACAGCGGCAATGGCAATACCAGTTTTATAAATCTCCGGGTACTGAAACATCAGATTTAAAGTTACTGCTCCTCCTCCGCTCCATCCGTGAATTGCAACACGGTCAGAATCAATAAAATTCCATTTTAAGACTTCTTTGGCCGCCATAGCCTGATCGCGCGTATTGATGATTCCAATGTTCTTGTAAATTGATTTTCTCCATTGCGTACCTTTCATTACAGGAGTTCCTCTATTGTCCATAGCAATTCCGATATATCCTTTTGGAATCAGCTGGCTGATGAATGGATTAAAATACGGTCTGTCATTGGCTACAGAAGCCATTGGCTCTCCATAAACAAAGAAGAAAACGGGATATTTTTTTGAAGGATCAAAATCTAATGGTTTTGCCATTACTCCATCAATTTCTACTCCATCTGCTGTTTTTACTTTGAATTTCTCCATCGAATAATTTCGTTTAGGAGCTGCAAAAACATCTACCTCTTTCGGATAAATCTTCTGATGCCCAGACAACGCAATCAGCCTCTGATTGTTATCTCTAGAAATGCTAGAATTGGTGTGTTTTGCGTAAGCTGCATCTGTCGAAAAAACATATCTGTTGGTGCCATCAAAAATAGCTGGAGTTACTCTTTTTGTTTTTTTCGAACTTAAATTCGTTTCATACAGATAGTGCTGAGTAGCATCTTCTGGACTGGCAATAAAATATATTGTTTTTGTCTTTTCATTATAAGCTTTAAAATAAGCATCAAAATTAGTTTTGGTAATTAATTCTTTTGATTTTCCGTCAAGGCTTATTTTATAAATATGCATCCATCCATCTGCGTCAGAACTCCATAAAAAGGCTTTTCCGTTGTCTACAAACTGGCACGGAAAAGTATCATACTCACCTGCAGAAGTATCAAATACATCTATCCATGCAGCAGATTCTTCCTTGTAAATTACTCTCGCTTCTCCCGATTTTGCATTGCAATCGTACATAGTCACCTGATTCTGATTTCGGTTTAACTGAACCACCATAATAGATTCACTGCTAATCCATTTCATTCGAGCTAAATAATTATTATCAGGTTCGCCAGGAATATTTAACCAATTGGTTTGCAAAGATTCGATATTTACGATTCCGATTTTTACAGAAGAAGGTTTTTCTCCTGCTTTTGGATATTCTACAGGAACAATAACAGGATACAATGAGTCGGTATTATTGATCATGAAATGAAACTTGGTAGAAGTCGCATCGACTCTCCAAAACGCAATGCTTTTTCCGTCAGGGCTCCATCTAAATCCGTCACGTGCAGCAAGCTCTTCTTCATAAACCCAATCAAAAGTTCCGTTGATGATTTTATCTGTGCCATCTGTTGTCAAAGGCGTAATTTTTCCTGTATTTACATTTTCAACATAAATATTGTGTTTTGAAACATAGGCAACATTTTCATTATCGCTCGAAAATTTTGCGAACATTAAAGATGAAGCATCGAGATTTTTCCCTAATTGTTTTCCCTTTCCAGTAGCTAGATCAAAATACCAATAATCGCCTCTGGTATTGTCTCTCCACACTTTCTTTGAATTGGTGTAGATCAATACTTTTGTCTTTGAATCGTTCCAGACCAATTGTTCAATTTTGCCGGCAAACCCAGCTGCATCCAATTGTGCTTTAGATAAAATGGTGTTTTGTTTATCTAGTTTATCAACATCATAAACGACAACATTATTATCTTTACTGACCCAAAACGAATGCGAATTTGGCAGCCACTTCAAATCATTAAGATCAATGCTTTGCTGAGCAAAAACAGATGTGCAGATAAACAGCAGAAACAACAAATACTTTCTCATTTTATTCTTTTTTATTTTTAATTAAATTTTCAATTTCGGCAATTTCAATTGGCATAGCTTCGCTCAGATTAATATTTCCGTTCTCTGTTATCAGATAATCGTTTTCTAAACGGCAGCCAATTCCTTCTTCCCTAATATAAATTCCGGGTTCGCAAGTCAGCACCATTCCTTTTTCAAATGGTCGCGAATACAAGCCAACATCATGAACATCCAGACCTAAGTGATGTGCGGTTCCATGCATGAAATATTTTTTGTAGGCAGGTTTTTCTGGGTCTTGAGACTTAATTTCCTCTTCTGTAATCAGCCCTAGCTTTACCAATTCTATTTCAATTAACTTAGCCATTTGAAGTTCGTAATCTTTTGATAAAACTCCAGGTTTCAACAATTTTGAACCTTCTTTTAAGCAATACAAAACAGACTCATAAACTGCTTTTTGTCTCGGACTGAAAGTTCCATTAACCGGAATACATCTTGTAGTATCTGAGTTATAATTGCCATAGCAGCTTCCAAAATCAACAAGAACCATTTCATTCTCTTGGCAAGTATCATCATTGGTGTTGTAATGCAGCGAACAGGCATTTTCGCCAGATGCTACAATTGATTTGAATGCTTGTCTTGTTCCTCCGTTTTTTACGGTGGCATACAACAGCTCGGCTTCTAATTCGTATTCTTTAATATTTGGGCGGATTGCGCCTAAAATTCTATGAAAACCTTCAACACTAATTGCAATTGCTTTTTTAATTAAATCAATTTCCTCGTTTGATTTTATTGGACGCAAATCGCGGGTTATTTTTGCCACACGCTCATATTGATGCAATGGATATTTTTCTCTGCACCATGCAATCATACGGTCCTGTCTGGTTTGCATTTCGGCAGTTACCCTTTTGATATGCTCATTATGGCCTAAATAAAAAATATCTGCCTCAAAGGCAAAAAGCTGTATGGTTTTCTCAAATTCATGAATCCATTTCACATTCGAGATTCCAGAAATGGCCGTAGCCTGTTCTTTGGTTAAAAAATTACCATCCCAAAGCAACGAGTGTTCACTTGCTTCTTTAACAAAAAGTATTGCCCTATTTTCTTCTTTAAAAGCGTCTGGATAAAGTATCAAAATGGTTTCATCCTGATCAATTCCAGATAGATAAAACAAATCATTGTTTTGCGAAAAGCCCATCACATCGTCTGCATTGTTGGGCATTACATCGTTTGAAGTCAGAATAGCCAAACTATTTGGCAACATTTTATCGGTAAATCTTTTTCGGTTTTCTATAAACAAAGAAACCGGAATCTGGTTGTATCTCATATTTTATATTTGGAATCTGTCAATAGCTACAGAGGTCGGTTTGCCAGAAATAATTTCAGTTATAATTTTTCCTGTTGCCGGCGCAAGACTTAATCCCATCATGGCGTGCCCTGTTGCTAAGGTCAAATTTACGATTTTTTTGTCTCTCGCAATAATAGGCATTCCCGATGGCGTGCATGGTCTAAAGCCAAACCAAGTGTCTTCTGTTTTAGGCATTTCCACTTTCATGTCAGGGTAAAAATCATTGATGCTGTTTATAATTCCCTGAAGCCTGTTCGCATTTATTTTATTGTCTTTGGTATGCGTAATTTCCATAGTTCCTCCAAATCTGATATCATTGGCCATTGGGGTTACGGCTACTTTTCCTTCACATAAAATAGATGGAATGCTTGGCTTTTGGTCTTTATCTTTTAAAGTAAAACTATATCCTTTTCCTGGTAAAATAGAAATGGAGATGTTTAATTTTTTAGCCAAAAAAGGACTCCAAGATCCTGATGCCAAAACTATTTCATCAGCTCTAAAAAGCCCATTGTCGGTTACAATTTTTTCTATTTTATTTCCTTCTAAAACAAAATCCTTAACACTGGTTTTAGAATGAATTTCGACTTTTAAACGAGCCAATTCTTCTTTAATAAAAGCCATAAACTTTTGAGGATACAGATGGGCATCACTTTTATAATGAACTCCTCCAATTACATTGGTATTAGTTCCTTTTTCTAACAGTGCCACTTCAGACTTTGACAGATAATCGACTTCAAGCCCAAGGCGTTCTGCTTCTTTTCCTTCATGATGCATTTCCTGCCCCACTTTATCGCTTTTGTAAAGCATTAAAAGTCCTTTCTCTTCATAGAAAAAAGAATTGTTTTCTTTGGCAAAATCCTGATAAAGCTCTTTACTTAAAAGAGAAAGATCGCGTAAGGCTGGCATTGCTTTTTCTACATGGCCTAGATTGGCGTGTTTATAAAACTGCATTCCCCATCCTAATAAATCTTTACTTAAACGCGGTTTTACATAAAACGGACTACGGCTATCAAACATCCATTTTATTCCCTGCGCAATCATGCCGGGCTGTGCCAGCGGAATAATATGCGACGGCACAATCATACCTGCGTTTCCGTATGAACAGCCATTGTCCATATCAGATTCATCAAATACGCTTACTTCATAACCTTCCTTTGCGAGATAATAAGCAGAACATAAACCAATAATTCCACCGCCAATAACAGCAACTTTTTTCATAAATTTTAATTCGTTAAGAGTCCTTTGAGACTGCTAATTATATTGTAACCCTGTTCGGTGAAATTATATATTCCATTAAGCTAAAATCAATTGCCTCCGTCTTTATTTATAAATTATTTTTCTGCATCCATTTCTAATGGTTTCAACCACGGGAACACAATCAAAAAACAATCTATATGTACCCATGGCTGAAACCACGGGCTATACTTTGAATACAAAAATCTCATTAATTTAATGACGAGGGTGATAATCAAAATTGTAAAAGATGGTTTTAGCTTAAACAACAACCACGTTAATTTGGCTAAAGCCCATCCTATTTACAATTTCTAAAAATCCTCTAGTTAAAACTAAGGACTATGCAAAAACAATAACTTAAACCTTTTGTTCAATTTAATTTGACCAA
Organism: Flavobacterium sp. TR2; assembly: GCF_025252405.1. NCBI lineage: Bacteria > Pseudomonadati > Bacteroidota > Flavobacteriia > Flavobacteriales > Flavobacteriaceae > Flavobacterium > Flavobacterium sp. TR2. The sequence continues at coordinate 3,837,008 of NZ_CP104307.1, forward strand.
CAGCTTAATTCTATTATAAATTGATTTTTTTTAAATAACCTGAAATCCAAATGCATAAGGATCGTCACTTTCATCAATTATAATATTATTATATCCGTACACTTTTGCCCAGCCTTGAATGCTTGGAACAATAGCCGGGATATCTCCGATAGAAGTTTCTTCTACCACTTTTCCGATAAACTTGCTTCCAATATAGCTTTCATGGATAAACTCTTCTCCTTTTTTCAATTTTCCTTTAGCGTGCAATTGCGCCATTCGGGCAGATGTTCCTGTTCCGCATGGCGAACGGTCGATTGCTTTATCGCCATAGAAAACGGCATTTCTGCCAGACGAAGTTGAATCTATAGGCGTTCCTGTCCATAACATATGGCTTACGTCTCTAATGGTATTATTTTCAGGATGAATAAAATAATCTGGGTATTTCTTGTTAATCTTATTGCGCACTTCCTGACTGTATTGAATAATTTTGCTTGCTGTAAAATCCTGAACACCAGAAAAATTCTTTTGCGGATCGACAATGGCATAGTAATTTCCTCCATAAGCCACATCAAAAACGATCTCACCCAATTCTGGGCAGTCAATAGTAAGCCCTTCAGCAGCCAGATATGATTTTACGTTGGTCAGACGTACCCAATCTACCTTTTTGCCTGTCTGCTGGTATTCGATATGCACTAAACCTGCTGGAGCTTCCATTTTGATGATTCCTGGAGTTTTTGGCGTTATAAGACCTTCTTCTACAGCAATTGTAATGGTTCCAATTGTACCGTGTCCGCACATTGGCAGACAGCCAGAAGTTTCTATAAACAAGATTCCAACATCGTTTGCAGGATCGGTAGGCGGATACAGAATGCTGCCGCTCATCATATCATGCCCTCTCGGCTCAAACATCAATCCTTTACGGATCCAGTCATATTCTTTTAAGAAATGCTGCCGTTTTTCGCTCATCGAATTGCCTTGCAGATTTGGCCCTCCACCAGCAACAACCCTAACTGGATTCCCGCAGGTATGAGCATCTACGCAAAAAAAAGTTTTCTTTACCATTTTATATTTGAGATAGTGTTAGTTTATTATTTACCGTACGGACAATTTGCAGCGGATTCTCATTTTGCAATTCAGCTGGCAGCAAATTATTTGGCCAATTCTGGAAGCTTATTGGGCGTACCCATCTGTAAACCGCATCGATACCAACTGCTGTATAACGAGAGTCTGACGATGCAGGATAAGGTCCGCCGTGAAGCATTGATGCGCAAACTTCTACTCCTGTAGGCACACCGTTATAAATCAGACGTCCTACACGATTCTGCAAGGCGGCAATTACTCCTTTGTGCGTGTCAATTTCATTTTCTTCACTTATAATTGTTCCCGTAAGCTGTCCTTCAAGTTTAGCAATTGCTTCTATCAGTTCGGCCTCGTTTTCGCATTCAATTAAAATAGAGAACGGACCAAAAACCTCATTATGCAATACTTTATTTGCTAGAAATTCTTTTCCGTCAACTTTTAAAACGGTTGGAACTCCATGATTTACCGTTGTTTCTCCTTTAAATTGAGCTATTTTTGAAACTCCGTTCTGCTCTTCTATTTTTGAAATTCCATTATTAAAATCTGTATAAATGGAAGGATGAAGCATACAGCCTGGAGTCACTTTTTCAATTGCCTGATCAAGGTTTTCAGCAAATTCATTTAGTTCTTCTCCCTTTAAAGCTAATAATAATCCTGGATTAGTGCAAAATTGTCCCGCTCCTAAAGTGATAGAACCGGCATAAGCTGATGCCCATTTCTGGCTATTTTTTTTCAATGCGTTAGGCAGCAGAACCACAGGATTTATGCTTCCCATTTCGGCAAATACCGGAATTGGTTCTGGGCGCTGCGCCGCTAAATCGCACAAAGCGCGTCCGCCTTTAATGCTTCCTGTAAAACCTACTCCTTTTACTAATGGATGTTTAACCAAACTCGTGCCTAGCGTTCTTCCGTCACCTATAAGATTAGAAAAAACACCTTCTGGCATATTGGTTTTCTGAGCCGCTTTAATAATTGCAGAAGCGACCATTTCGCCTGTTCCGATATGCATCGAATGGCTTTTTACAATAACTGGACAACCCGCAGCCAAAGCTGAAGCTGTGTCTCCTCCGCCTGTAGAGAACGCAAAAGGAAAATTACTTGATCCAAAAACCACAATTGGCCCTAAAGGTGTTAACATTTTGCGTAAGTCTTCTTTTGGCGCAGGCTGTCTGTCAATTATTGCAGTATCTATTGTGGCCTGTACCCAACTGCCTTCTGTAAGCATATTGGCAAAGGCTTGCAGCTGTCCGATCATTCTTCCGCGCTCTCCCTCGGCTCTTCCTCTTGGGTAACCCGATTCGGTGCAGTACTGAACTAAAAGATCATCTCCTAATGCTAAAATTTCATCGGCAATCGCATTCAAAAATTTAGCTTTTTCAATACCAGAATAATTTTTATAACTCGCAAATGCTTGATTGGCCAAGGTAACTGCCTCCTCAATTTCATCTTGAGTTGCCTCTGTAAAAACCCATGGATTTTCTGTATTCAATATTGGATTAAACGTTTTTAGTATTTTTGTACCGCCCGCTTTTAGCTGGCTACCTATATAATTTTTTCCTGTAATCATGTTTTTTTTGTCTTATAAATGAATAAGTGCAGTTATAGTTTTCAGTCGCGGCTTTAGTCCCCGTTTTCAGTCGCAGCCCCAGTAAAAACAGTAACCGAAAACCCTGACTGTAAATGGAAACTGAAACTGAGACTGCGACTGAAAATGGAGATCCGAGACTGAAAACTAAAAAAGCAAAGCCAATCTTTTTTATATGCTGTTATAAATTTTTATAATCTGGCAAAGTTGGTCTAGTGCGCAATCCTTCAGCGATAATAGCTAGAACTCTTTCTCTTTCTGCTCCTTGCAATGGCAATCTTGGCGCACGAACATATTCTGAACCAATTCCTGTTGCAACTTCTGCCAATTTGATATTCTGAACTAAAAATGCATTAATATCCAACTCTAATAATGGTAAGAACCATCTGTAAATTTTAAGAGCTTCATCATATCTTCCTGCTTTTGCCAATTTGTAAATAGCAACTGTTTCTTCAGGAAAAGCACAAACCAATCCAGAAACCCATCCGTCAGACCCCATAAATAAGCTTTCTAAAGCTAATGTATCTACTCCTGATAATATTTTTAAACGATCTCCAAATCTATTGATCATTCTAGTAACATTAGAAATATCTCTTGTTGATTCTTTTACAGCTTGAATGTTATCGTATTTCAACAACTCTTCAAACATATCTAGCGTAACCTCAATTTTATAGTCAACAGGATTATTGTAAACCATAATAGGAAGTGAAGTATTTTTTGCCACTTCACTATAGAAAGCTACTGTTTCAAAATCTGATGCTTTGTAACGCATTGGAGGAAGCATCATTAATCCTTTTGCTCCATCTTCTTCAGCTTTATTGGCAGCCAAAATTGCATTTTTTGTAGACTGCTCTGCAATGTTCATAATTACAGGCACTTTATTTTCTGTTAATGCAACAGTATGTTTTACTAATTCTCTTTTTTCATCTTCTAAAAGCGTGCTTGCCTCTCCTAAAGTTCCTCCTAAAATAATTCCAGATACTCCAGCATTTAATTGTGCTTTCATATTGACTTCGAACATATTAAAGTCTAATTTATCATCTGCAGTAAATTTTGTAGTTACTGCGGGCATCACGCCATTCCATTGAATACTCATAATTTTAATTTTTTATTGAAAGCCAAAATTATCTAGAAACAGGAGAGCGCACCCGTTAAAAATTACCACAAAATAATACTATATTACCCTATATAGTGGTATTTTTTAAAAAACTGAACATTATAGCATCATTTTTTTATCCAAATGCAATATATTTGGTTATAACTAACTAACCACATATGAAAGTTTTCCCATTCAAAATCCCAAAATCTGGGGAAGATCCCCTTATTTATCAAGAAGATATCGAAGTGTCATTTTATGACAAATTGCATCAGCATGAAGAAATTCAAATTAGTTTTATAGAAAAAGGAGAAGGAGCCGTTTTTGCAGGCGATACTATTTCGCAATATCGCCAGGGTGATATATTGGTCATTGGAAGCAATCTGCCCCATGTTTTTAGAAGCGACGTTCAGGAGAATGTGATTTCTGTAATGCGCACTTTATTTTTTACTTTCAATTCGTTTGGCAGAGATTTTTTTGAATTGCCGACTTTCCGAAATATCCATCCAATTCTTGAGAGCAGCAAAAATGGATTCGTAATCCATAATGCGCCAAAAAAAGTAGTCAAATATTTTAAGAAGCTGAAAAAAGCTGACAGCTATACCCGTTTTATACTATTTCTAGATATTCTAAAATGGCTGTCAACATCAGAAACTACTCCGCTTTCTAATTATTTGTATCAAAAGAAAATAACGGATAACGAGGGAAAAAGAATGCAGATTGTGTTTGAATATGTAATGACCAATTTTCATAAAAACATTACGCTCGACGAAATTGCTTCTATAGCCAGTATGACAAAAAATGCTTTCTGCCGGTACTTTAAAGTCCGGACCAACAAGTCTTTTTTTCAATTCCTAATTGAAGTGCGTATTGAGAGAGCGGCAAAATTGTTGTCTAATAATGAAGAGCTCTCTGTTTTGGAAATTGCCGAATTGTGCGGTTTTAATAATATTTCCAATTTTAACCGAAAGTTTAAAGAATTAAAACAGCTTTCGCCTTTGCAGTATAGAAAACTGAATTTGTAGATTTTGTAATTTCATGCTCCCGATAGCTATCGGGATTAAAATGATTTTAGCACATTAAACTGGATTTTTTATAAACGAAATTCCATCCCAATATTCCGTAGAGACGCACTGCAGTGCGTCTAACTAGGCGGAAAAATATTTCACGCAGATTTAAAAAGATTTCAGCAGATTAAATTGGATTTTTTTAAAAATGAAATTCCTTCCAATATTCCGTAGAGACGCACTGCAGTGCGTCTAACGTATTGTGAATACACATTGTATAGATCCAGCGTATACAAACGTTGCAGATATACGTTGCGTAGACGCACTGCAGTGCGTCTCTACAGATATGCTTGATATTTTCTTTTTTTTATAATATTTCGCGTAAACTATTATGAATCCTATTCTATCTAACATATTGTGGATATACGTTGCGTAGACGCACTGCGGTGCGTCTCTACGGATATGTTTTGGGTTAAAAAAACAAATCAGCAGTTTAATCTCATTGTTTAAACGAGACCAAACAGCTGATTTATTTTAGAAAATATTTTTTCTAATTACCAGATACTGCGGTTATTTCAAGCACAACACTCGATTCTACTTTTGAAGAAGAAACTCTCAAGCCTACATTCATCAAATAATCTCCTGTAAAAGATGCTCCCGATTCTTCGAGCGTTTTCTTTGCTTCAGGCATTAAATTGATTTCTTCTACTTTATAGGTTTTATTGGCATCTAAACCTTGAAAACGAACCAAATTATATTGTGGATCATAAAGCGGATGAAGCGTGTAAGAAAATAAAACGGCTTTGTCTTTAGATTCATCAACATACATTAATACCGCACGACTATCTTCGTAAGGAGAAATCATTCGGTACATATCGCCATGCCAGATTACAGGGCTTAATCTTTTATAATTGGCAACTGCATCCTGAGTATATTTTAGCTCTTTTTCTTTCAGTTCTTTTACATTTATGTCAAAACCTAATTTGCCCATCATAGCAACATCTGTTTTAAATTTTATAGACTGATTGCCCCATGATGTTACGTGATTGCAAATTGAAAAAGCTGGAAAAAACTGTGAATAGCCCCATTGAATAAAAACTCTATTAAACGGATCTGTATTGTCACTAGCCCAAAACTCAGTGAAATATTTTAAGAACGCATAATCTGTTCTTCCGCCACCGCCTGCGCAAAGCATCATTGGCAAATGCGGATATTTTGTTTTAATTCGCTCCAAAACTTTATACAAACCTCTAGTGTATTCAATAAATAAGTGTGACTGCTGATTTTTTAAGTACGTAGAATAAGCGTTGGTCATCATACGGTTGCAATCCCATTTAAAGAAAGCGACTCCACCATTGGTCTGCATAATATCGTCTACTGTTTTAAACACAAAATCCTGCACTTTCGGATTCGATAAATCCAAAACCAATTGCGTACGGTAATAGCTTTCTTCCCTATTTTGCAATTTTAAAACCCAGTCTGGATGTTTTTCGTACAATTCACTTTTCGGGTTTACCATTTCAGGTTCAATCCAGATTCCGAATTTAACACCTGTTTTTTCTGCTTGCTGCATTAGGAAGCCTAAACCGTTTGGCAGTTTTGTTTTTGTGGCTTCCCAATCTCCCAAACCAGATTTGTCTCCACTTCTTGGATATTTATTTCCAAACCAGCCATCATCCAATAAAAACATATCAACACCCAATGTTTTAGCATCTTCAAACATTTCCGTCAATTTGTTTTCATCAAAATTAAAAAAAGTGGTTTCCCAATTGTTCAATAAAGTCAAACGAGACTTGTCTCCATCTTTTACGCCATAATTTTTCGCCCAAGAATGCAAATTCCTGCTTGCCTGCCCTTTTCCTTTGTTTGAAAAAGTATATATAAAGGAAGGAGTCGTAAATATTTCGCCTGGCTGAAGATTATATTCTGAAGCAAACGGATTAATTCCAGAAGAAATTCTAAGTGAATTTTTATTGTCCAATTCAAAAGTAAACTTAAAATTTCCGGACCACGCAATAGTTCCAGCAACAAGTTCTCCCGTATTTTCTTTGGCTTTTTCATTCAATCCTAAAAAGAAAACGGGCGTTTGATACATATTGGTTCTAACTCCCAATTTAGAATCAATTACTTTGGCACCGCTTGTCAATTGGCTTTCCTGCATTCTAACCTCTTTTGCCCAATCTCCATGAAACTGAGTCAGCCAATACTGATTGGCGTCAAAGTGCAGCATAGATGACGCATAGTTGTAGAGCGTTACAGGTTTCTTTTCGCGATGTACAATTTCTGTCCATTGCTCGACAACATTTTCTTTATAAAAAGCTTTATAATACAATGTCACCTCCACAGGATAAACCGGGTCCTTCATTTTTATGATAGTTTCGGTCGTGTTGCCATCTATTTTTTTTGTCTGATGGCTTACGTAAACTAACTCCAAAGCAGGATTTCCGTCATTATGAGTCATTCGAATCGCTGACTCAAACAAATTGTTTGTACCATAAGTCGGATACGCCTCATGTCTAAGATTAAGCAGTGGATTTCCGTCGTTTATAACAAATGTTCTTTCGGTTTCTTTGGAAAGCGTATTATAGGCAGAAGCTTCTAGTTTTGCACCTAAATAAGACTGATAAAGCAATCCGTTTTTAGCCACTTTTAAGATTAATGCCGTATTCTGGGTTTCAATTGCTATGGGATCATTTTGTGCATTAGCTTTCCAAAAGAAAGAGATCACAACTAATAGGAGAAGTGCTTTTTTCATAATTTTTTTTAATTAATAATAAGTAAATGTTTTCTTGAAGATTCTAAAAAGAATACAATACAATCACATCAAATTGGAATTGCAGTTCGTTCTAAAACTCCGAACATCACATTTATCAATCAAACCACGAGAAAAAGTCCATTTAATTATACCGTCAAATAAATAGAGTAAAAGCCGCTATTGTGTATAATTCACAAGAAAAATGGTATTGAGCTCTAATAGCCATTTTCAGTCATGAAGAAATGAAATCCAAAAATAGCAAAATATAATTGAAATAAAGGTTTCGCTGCCGCCTTTTCTTTATAGTCGCAAAAACAGAAAAAATAGGCATTTGATAAAATTTTTATCATTTTTTATCGATTCTGATATTTTATTACCTAAAAAAAGTTCTTAATCGTAAAACAGGATAAAATATCTGCAAGCTTACTCTTACATATTAGCTTATATTAACGACTGGTATGGTTGAAAAAATAAAATGGAGCAAAAAAACCGAAATTAAGACGAAAAAAAAATTCTGATACTATATTACCCACTTTCAAAAATCAAAAGAATCGATTTTAACATTCAAATTTATGTTCTATTTCAAAAAAATCGATTTTTAAAAATGAATTAGAACAAATCTTCAATAAATTATAAGAAAACATTTGTTTATTTTCTAAAATCGCTGCGATTTGAATTTTATGCATATATTATCCACTTTAATTTTGATATTATTTTAAATAAGTCATGTTTTTTAAACATAGCGTAAAAAACTAGTAGGTACTGGTATGTGCGAGTTTAGAACATTTATACTTTTGGAATTCACATTTATCTCTTTTTTCATAAACAATCTGCTAGAGCTCAATGCCTTTTGTTTTTTCAAAATGAAAATAAGATAACAACGGACCACGAGAGAATAAATTACTAACCAACAAAAACCACTAAAAAACATGACCAAACAAAAACCAACAAAAGATTGGCTTTCTTCTGAGACATGGAAGATTACCAAACTAACATCGGGAGCCCTATTGGCGCTTACGTTACAAGCTTCTTTTGCCGCTGAGTCAAAAGAAACAAAATTTTCTACTAAGCTGACCAGCAATCTAACTTTGACAAAAGGCGAAAATGCATCACTGTTTGTAGAAAAACTTGTAAAAGGAAAAGTAACTGGCCCGCAAGGAGAACCGCTTCCGGGTGTAAACATTCTTGTAAAAGGAACAAAAATAACCGCGACTACTGACTTTGACGGTAATTTTACTATTGAGGTTCCAGATTCCAACAGTATTCTTGTTTTTTCTTACACAGGCTTTGTAACCAAAGAAGTTCCAGCAGATCAAGCAGCAAGCATTAAGCTTGAAGAGCAAAACCAGACTTTAAATGAAGTTGTAGTTGTAGGATACGGTACGCAAAAGAAAGCTTCTACAACTGGGGCAATTGCTTCGATTAAAGGAGGCGTTTTAACGCAAAATGCATCTGCAAACGTATCAAACGGAATTGCGGGACGTATGTCTGGAGTAATCGCTAGCAACCGTTCTGGAAGACCTGGAGATGATAGCTCTACACTTTTAATTAGAGGTTTCAACTCTTTTGGAGGAGGTACGAGTCCGCTTGTAGTTGTAGATGGTATTCCTGACCGTGATTTGAACAGGATTAACCCTGACGACATCGAATCTGTAACGGTTCTGAAAGATGCATCGGCAGCGATTTATGGAGTTCGTTCTGCAAATGGGGTAATTCTGGTAACGACTAAAAGAGGAAAAGTAGGTGCTCCAACCATCAAAGTAGACGGTTCTTACGGTATTCAGCAGTTGACGAGAATGAGCGAAAGAGTTAATTCTTGGGAATACATGACGTATTATAACGAACTTAATGCCCACAAAGGAACAACGCTGCCTTATACTCAGTCAGAAATTGACAAATACAAAGCTGGAAACGATCCTAACTACACAAGTACAGACTGGATGAAACAGGTTTACAGAAAAGATGCTCCGCAAGCCAACGTTTCTCTTTCTGTTAATGGAGGTAATGAGCAGGTAAAATACTTCTTTTCTGGACAATACTTAAATCAAGAAAGTAACCTTAGATACAGCGACGAGAGATACAGACAATTCAATTTGAGATCAAACATTGACGTTAATATCACTTCAAACTTTAAGGTAAACTTAGACATTGCTACTCGTAAAGAAGATAGAAATTACCCAGCAGTAAGCATTGGAAGCATTATGCACGAGACGGTTAGTATGTATCCTTTTATTCCAGCATACTGGAAAAATGGTTCCCCATCGTCTGGTATTACAAATGGTAGAAACCCAATTTTAATGTCTTCTCCTTCGGCAGGTTACGATCATGTGATCAACTTAATCGTAAATCCAAAAATCGGATTTGAACTGAAATTGCCAAAAATAACTGAAGGATTATCGCTTAGCGGATATGCTGCATTTGACTATAATGTGCGTAGTGAAAAGAAATTCACAAAACCTTGGGATGCTTATTCTTATGACAAAACAAACGATAGTTATAATAACGTAAAAAACAGCACGAGTATAACAAGCGTAATGCAGGATGAGCGAATTGCCAATCAAAATACGTATTTCGCAAAATTAGCGTACGATCGTAAATTCAATAAACATTCGGTAAATGCTTTTGTAGGATATGAGCAGACTACAATGGACAAAACTCAAACCTATGCTTACAGAAGAGATTTATTGAGCGATCAATTGGATCAGATTTTCACAGGAAGCACTAAAGGGCAAAATGCTACGGGCGGTGCTTATCAAGATGGACGTGAAAGTTTCCTTGGAAGAGTTGCGTACAATTTTGATGATAAATATTTTGCAGAAGTTTCTGCTCGTTATAACGGATCATTCAATTTCCCATCTTCAACTCGTTGGGGTATGTTCCCTGCTATTAGTGCAGGTTGGAAAATATCTGAAGAGCCGTTCTTTAAAAATAATATAAAAGCAATTGATCAGCTTAAAATAAGAGCTTCTTGGGGAAGAATGGGTAATGATGATTTGAGAGAAACTATTAATGGCGTAGACTACCTTAATCAATATCTTTTCTTAACAAGATATCAATTAACTACAGATCAGCAGCTTTACAGCTACTTTGGATCAGACTATACGTTAAACAACAGTATTTATCTTTCTTCTACTCCAAACCCAAATATTACTTGGGAAATACAAGACTCTAAAAACATTGGTTTTGACTTTGGATTCTTTGGAAACAAATTGACAGCAACTTTTGATTATTTCAGCAATAAAAGATCGGACATCTTAGCGGCAAGAAATGCTTCTGTGCCATTGTACACAGGATTATCTCTTCCAAAAGAGAATATCGGAAAGACCGTAAACAGAGGTACTGACTGGTCTGTTAATTACGCTGATAATATTAATAGTTTTAAATATAGTGTTGGTTTTAATTTTACTTATGCGCAAAGCGAAGTATTGTTTCGTGATGAAGCAGAAAACATTCCAGCTTGGCAAAAATCAACAGGAAGAGCTATCGATTCTTGGTTAGTATACCAAACCAACGGAATTTACCGCACTCAAGCAGAGGTTGACAACTCGCCTCACTTTGAAGGAGCAAAACCAGGTGATCTTTGGGTAAAAGATACTGACAACGACGGAAACATCACTTCTAATGACAAAGTGAGAATTCCAGAATCTGCAACTCCAAAAATTGCTTACGGTATTCCAATCAGAGCAGAATATAAAGGTTTTTCTGTAGATATGCTTTGGACTGGGCAGGCAAAAGCTAGACAAATGATTCTTCCGCAAGCTCAGGGCGCTATCGTGGCACCGCCAAGATGGTTATACGAAGACAGATACACAGCCGAAAATCCAAATTCTAAATACCCTGTTGCATTCAATGATTCTGATCCGAGAAACAATATTCCAGCTGACTTCTGGTTAAGAGATGCTTCATTCTTTAGATTAAAATCTTTAGAGGTTTCCTATACATTGCCAGAAAAACTGCTTTCTAGATTCGGAGTAGTGAACACCAGATTTTATGCGGGAGGAACCAATTTGTTTTCTATCGACCACATGAAACAGTACAATTTAGATCCTGAAACCAACAATACAACAGGAATAAATTATCCGCAGACCCGTATTTACAGAATCGGTGTAAGCATTGAATTATAACAAGGTAAAAAGATCAAGACATGAAAAATTATAACATCTATAAACTAATAAATATAAAAAAGAAAGCTCTTATCGCTGCTTCTCTTTTTATTGCTCTTGCTGCAACATCTTGCAGTGAAGACCCTTTAGACAAAGCTCCCTTGGATTCTTACACCGATGAAAACGTGTGGAATGACTTAAAACTTACAGAAGCTTTTGCCAACAATCTATATACCGTATTGCCAAGTACGCAGCACAACTGGAATGACAGAACCAACCGCAGCTGGATTCTATCTACTGCTTGTGATGAAGCGTTCAATAATTTTAACGATTATGATGTATGGAATCTAAATTCTGGTGCTCTTACACCAGATAACGCAGGAGATTTCAACACTTGGAAACCTACTTATGCTACCATTCAAAACTGCAATATCTTTTTGTCCCGAATCGATAACGTGCCAGGAGATGAAGCTTGGAGAAACAGATTAAAAGGCGAAGTGCTGTTTTTAAGAGCGTATGCTTACTTCAAATTAATCAGCGATTACGGAGGAGTTCCTCTTGTTACGAAGCCTTTTGAATTAAATAGCAATTTTAAAGTAGACCGAAGCACTTATGACCAATGCGTTGACTTTATTGTGGGTGAGTTAGACAAAGCTGCCGAATTGCTTCCTTTAGCCGCTAAAGATTTGGGAAGAGTTACAAAAGGTGCCGCTCTTGCCATTAAATCGAGAACATTGCTTTATGCAGCAAGTCCGCAATGGAACCCTTCTAATGATTTGGCAAAATGGAAAAAAGCATCAGACGCTGCAAAAGCGGTTATGGATTTAAATATCTATTCGCTTTACGATAAAAAGTACGAAGATTTGTTTACAACCAACAATTCAGAAGTTATTTTCTCTCGTTTATCTAGCAAAGATCCTCAATGGAGTGCTTTTAATGGTGTAGAAATGTTCAATTCGCCAAGCGGTTTTCACGGATGGGCAAACTTTGCGCCAAGCCAAAGCCATATCGATGCTTATGGAACTGCTGACGGAAAAGACATTACTGACCCAACTTCTGGCTATGATCCTCAAAAGCCTTATGTAAACAGAGATCCGCGTTTTTATAAAAATATCGTTTACGACGGACGCGCGTACGGAAAACCTGAGTTCTTTCAAGATCGTTACGATGCAGGAAGCTCCAATAAAGCCGAATTTTTCGAAGGCGGTTTAGATTCTCCTCAAGGATGGGATACTTGGAACGCTAGTAAAACACGTTACACTTTCCGTAAATATTGCGATACAACTTACAATTACAACAACGAAACGCAAACCAATAAAGCTTGGATTATATCTCGTTTAGGAGAAATTTATTTGAACTATGCTGAATCAGAGTTTAAATTAGGTCATGAAGCAACTGCAATCCAATATCTTAATTTAATCAGACAGCGTGCTGGAATTACTAATCCTTTAACTGGTTTGACTGGAGCAGCTTTAGAGAATAAAATTCGTAACGAAAGACAAGTTGAATTATGTCTTGAAGGATTCCGCTACTATGATGTGCGCCGTTGGAAAATTGCCGAAGAAACAGAAAATAAACCTCTTATGGGAGTTATTATTACCAAAAACAGTGATGGTTCTAAGACGTACACTTATTCCAAAGTACAGGAAAGGATTTTCAAACCCCAACACTATCTGCTTCCTATTCCGAGAGACGAAATTAACAGAACAGGTTTACCCCAGAACCCAGGTTATAATTAAAAACTATAACCAATTAAGCAAACCCATCTAGGGGGATGGGTTTGCTTTTAAAATTTAACTAGAAGAATCCAAATCGAAAATAGCTTTATGAAAAATCATTTTATAGTTTTACTGGCTAACTGCTGTTTCTTTTTGAATGCATATAGTCAAGAAACCGTTACTTTCAAATCTACAGATCCTGCGCTTCAGCTGGCTTTTGACCGTGCCAAAAGTATGGCCTTGAGTTATAAAGGAGATGCTAAAGATCCTGTTGGACCGTGGTATGAAGCGGCTCTTCCTGCGCGAGCAGCATTTTGTATGCGCGACGTATCGCATCAAAGCATTGGCGCAGAAATACTGGGATTGCAAAAGGAGAACAAAAATATGCTTTCGCTTTTTGCCCAAAATATTTCAGAGAGCAAAGACTGGTGCTCGTATTGGGAAATCAATAAATACGGAAAACCTGCTCCCGAAGATTACAGAAATGATAAAGAATTCTGGTACAATCTGAACAGCAATTTTGATGTCATGTTTGCCTGCTGGAGATTGTATTTATGGACAGGTGATGAAGGTTATATAAAAAATCCAGAGTTTGAAAATTTCTTCGAAAAATCTTCAACGCAATACATAGAACGCTGGGTTCTTGAAGTCGATTCGCTATTAACCAGACCAGAATTTGCAAACAGTCCTGTTCCGTTTAACATCAAAGACGATTTTCATAAATGCCGCGGACTGGCTTCTTATTCTGAAGACATTCCAGGCCTAAAAATGGGTGTCGATTTGGTAGCGGCAATTTACCGAGGACTGCTCACCTACTCTTCTATTTTAAAAGAAAAAGGAGAATTTGAAAAAGCAGCTTTTTTTGAAAAAAAGGCCATTCAATACCAGCAGCATATAGAAAAAATCTGGTGGGATCAAAAAGCTTCGGCTTACAATGTAATTTATACTGCTGACGGCAAATTCAGCAAAGATTTTGGAGAACTGTTTTTATTATGGTTCGATGCTTTGAAAGATGCTGACAGAATAGAAAAAACGATTAAGCATATTCTTTCAGAAAAAAGCAATGTCGAAAATGCTTCTTATCTTCCTTTTCTTTTATACAAATATGGTCATGAAGATAAAGCATACGAATACATTTTGCACCTAACCGATCCTGAAACCAAAAGAAGAGAATATCCAGAAGTTTCATACGGCGTGATCGAAGGCATCGTACATGGCTGTATGGGAATAGAGCCAGATGCATCAAAAAAAACAGTGACAACATTATATCGCGGAAAAAAAGAGAGCATTTCTGAGGTCGATAATTTACCCGTGTTACATACAACATTGGCTGTAGCACACCAAAACCAAACAACAACAACACTACACAACAAAGGCGATAATTTTATAGAATGGAAAGCGATGTTTACTGGAAATTATGCTTCCATTTTTATAAATAACAAAAAAGCTGCCGTAACTCATGAAAAGGATCAGAAGGGAAATCCCTACACTGCTATTACAATCCGTGTTAATCCTGGACAGAAAATAACGGCAGCCTGTCGCTAAAAAACAACTCATCCTGCGTACTACTAATACAATGAATAAACAATTAAAAAATAAACGCAATGAAGATTACTTCTGGAAAAAAACTTAAATCCTTTTTATTTGCCTTAACTGCTTTTTGTTTTGTTACAAATAAGGCATTTTCGCAGGACGACCAGCGCTGGCAAATCAATACTGACGGTTCTATCACGTGGCAAATAAATAATACTATTCCGCATGATGACCATATCGAAATGAGCGGTAAAAAAATCTCGTGTGTTTTAAGATATGGTGTTGCAGCAGATGGTTCTTTTCATGCTACCCGAAGTTTAGTCTGGCCAATGCTGAGAACCATTCCCAACAATACGCACGCGAGCTTGACACGTCAGTTTGCGCAGGATGCTTTTGACCTTGTTACCGTAAATTACAAGCCAATTCCTGCTGAAAAAACAGTCTCTCTGACACTTAACGGAACATTATTGGTTAAAAGTAAAACAGGCAATAATCTGGAACTTACCAGACAGTTTTTTCCCTCTACAGCTTTATCCGTTTATAATGAAATCTATACTATAAAGAACAGCTCTGAAAAGAACTGTATCGTAGAAATTCCAAAATCGAACGCCATTTATGCTACAGATCCTGCTAAAGGCACAGAAGGAAGTTATGCGATACACGCAGACCTTTTTAATAATGGCAGTTTTAATCTGAAGCCAAATGAAACCGTTAGCTTTTCTGTTGTCTATTCAGGCGTTAAAGCAAACGAATCTGTTCCGACTGTAAATGTCGAAGAAGAAAAAAACAAACGCACCGCATTCATAGCTGAAATATGGAGCAAATTGATACTGGAAACGCCCGATCAGGTTTTGAATACCGAATTTGCTTTCGCTAAAATCAGAGCGGCCGAAAGCATTTTTGAAACCAAAGGCGGTCCAATGCACGGCCCGGGCGGAGAATCTTATTATGCGGCCATTTGGGCAAATGATCAAGCAGAATATATTGGCCCATTCTTTCCTTATTTAGGATATGAATACGGAAATCAGGCATCGCTAAACGCTTATCTTCAGTTTGCAAAATTTATGAACAAGGAGTACAAACCTATTCCGAGTTCTATTGTTGCCGAAGGAACCGATATTTGGGCAGGTGCAGGAGATCGCGGAGATGGCGCTATGATTGCTTATGGAGCTGCACGCTACGCGCTTTCGAGAGGAAATTCAGATGAAGCAAAACAATTATGGCCACTGATTGAATGGTGCTTAGAATATTGCCGCAGAAAAATAAATTCAGATGGTGTGGTTGCTTCTGATTCTGACGAGCTTGAAGGACGACTTCCGGCAGGAAAAGCCAATCTTAATACTTCTTCGCTATATTACGATGCCTTAAACTCGGCAATATATTTAGGCCAAGTTTTAGGAAAAAATGTAGCACAGCTTAAAGAATATAAAAATGAAGCCGCAAAACTAAAAACGGCAATTGAAAAATATTTTGGCGCTAAAGTTGAAGGTTTTGAAACCTACAGATACTATAATGGAAATGACATTTTAAGAGCTTGGATCTGTACGCCTCTTACTATGGGCATTTACGATCGCAAAGACGGAACAATAGACGCGTTATTTTCTTCAAGATTATGGACTAAAGATGGTCTTGCAAGCGTTGCAGGAGATAAAATATTCTGGGACCGTTCTACTCTGTACGCCTTAAGAGGCGTGCTAGCTGCTGGCGAAACAGACAAAGCGCTTGATTTCCTGCATTATTATTCGAACCGACGCTTATTGGGCGATCACGTGCCATATCCGGTGGAAGCTTATCCAGAAGGCGATCAGCGTCATCTTTCGGCTGAAAGCGGTTTGTATTGCCGAATTTTTACAGAAGGATTATTTGGCATTCGTCCGACAGGTTTGCGCAGTTTTGACCTTACCCCTCGCCTTCCTAAATCTTGGCCGAGCATGAAACTAAACCACATTCATGCTTTTGAACGCGATTTTGATATTGCGGTTGAAAGAGCTGGCAAAAATCTAAAGTTAAAAATAACGGACGGAAAAAAGCTGATAATTAATAAGGTCATCAAAGATGGCAGTACAATAAACATTGAGTTATAATTTTTTTTTTTGAATTATTGTTTTTAGAAACAAGCCTCCAGAATATTTTTCTTGGAGGTTTGTTGTTTTTAATCTATAGCAAAATAAATTGTCTAGGCTCCACACTCCAATTTCAAGCGCAAAATTAAAGACCTTCTAAGGCGATTTGCTTCAATAAAATCGATAAGCCATTTTAACCGGACCACCCATAATATAAAAAGTGGTACATTTTGATGATACAGTAAAATAATACATTTGACCCAAATCATAAAGTATAACAAAATAAAAAATGAATAAGCAAGTAAGAAACGACTGGAAAAAAGAAGAAATTCAAGCTATCTACGATCAGCCTTTATTAGAACTGGTTTATCAGGCTGCGACTGTACACCGCAATTGGCATAAACCATCAGAAATACAGGTTTGCACATTGCTTTCTGTAAAAACAGGCGGCTGTCCTGAAGACTGCTCTTACTGCGGACAGGCGGCACGTTACCACACCGATATAAAAGTGCAAGCGCTTCTTCCGACAGAAACGGTTCTTGCGCACGCACAAAAAGCAAAAGAAGGCGGTTCTTCCCGCTTCTGTATGGCTGCAGCATGGCGTGAAGTCCGAAATAACAAAGATTTTGACCGTGTGATAGAAATGGTAAAAGGCGTAAACGATCTTGGACTCGAAGTTTGCTGCACTCTCGGAATGCTTACCGAAGAGCAGGCCATTCGTCTTCAGGAAGCAGGCCTTTATGCTTACAACCATAATTTAGACACTTCAGAAAGTTATTACGATGAAATAATCAGCACACGCAAATTTGACCAGCGCCTTGATACCATAAATAACGTCAGAAAAGCAGGAATCACAGTTTGCTCGGGCGGCATCATTGGTTTAGGAGAATCTGATGGCGATAGAATTTCGATGCTGCTAACCTTAGCAACCATGCCTGTTCATCCTGAATCTGTTCCGGTAAATGCATTGGCCAGAGTAAAAGGAACTCCTTTAGAAAACAATCCGAAAGTGCCTCTTTGGGACATGGTTCGTATGATCGCCACTGCGCGTATAGTTATGCCTGCTTCTATAGTGCGCTTAAGTGCCGGACGCATCGAAATGACCGAAGAAGAACAAGCTTGGTGTTTTATGGCGGGCGCCAATTCTATTTTTACCGGAGAACGCGAAACTTTATTGGTAACGCCAAACCCAGGGCTGTCTGAAGATATGCAGATGTTTCAGAATCTTGGTCTAAAACCTTTGGTTAAAGAAAATAAAAGCAGCTGTTCGGTGATTTAAAAAATACTGGATTTTGATCATCATGAAACTTCTAAGAATGGCAAAAAATCTTAGAAACATTAAAAGATGTGCAAAGCGATTTGCACATCTTTTCAGTTTAATTTTAGAAGGTTTCAAGAAAATCAAAACAAAAAAATGAAGCAAAACCTTACTGGCAATGCCTTTATGATTTGATTGCGCTGGTTTCAAATCTTTATCGCTAATTTTACAAAGCAAAAAATGAAACAGAAAAGTTATGCTAAAAAAAGCCCTTCAGCCTTTGATAGACAATGCTACAGTTATACTAATTATGGGCACTATGGCGGGCGAACAGTCTATTGCCAAGCAGGAATATTATGCAAACAGAGGCAACCTTTTCTGGAAAATTCTGTTTGCTGTTTTTGAGGAAGAATTCAGCACTTCTTACGAAGATCGAAAAGCATTGCTTAAAAAACACAACATTGGTCTTTGGAATGTTCTTAAAAGCTGCAAAAGAGAAGGCAGCAGCGATGCCACCATAACAGAAGAAACAATTAACGATTTTGAGAACCTGCATAAACAGTTTCCTAACATAAAGTATGTCTTTTTTGAAAGTAAAGCCGCCGCAAAATACTTTCAAAAATATGCTGTACCGCAGAAAAATGTGACTTATATGACTCTGCCCTCCACTAGCGGACTCAATGCAGGTTTAACAGCAGCAGAAAAAATGGAACAGTGGAAAGCTGTATCGCAAATAAGGCTTTCTATAAAAAATAACTATTAGTTACAAGTTGAATGATGCAATAAGACAATTTACCTGTTACGCATGATGTAGAAAAGTATTTCTTCTTCCAATTCCCTTGACAGATTCTCAAATTTCATCTTACGACGGTGGTTTTTCTCGCTCCTATCTTTGTAAAGTTCGGTTTTAGCAGTACTTGCACAGTAAGCATCGCATATTACCTTAAATTTTTGATCAAGTATGTACAATTCTTTCATAGAATCAAAATACGCTGCAAATTTAACATTGTACAATTCGTCAGGGATAGCGGCCATAGGTCTGGTTGTATTTAAATTAATACTTTATTTTACCTTACAGGTTCATTATATACTTACATACTCAATTATAATCAGCTCTTTTTCTATAAAAAATTAATGGTGTCGAAAGAATACTTAAAATTAAATTGAAAAACTTTAATCTTTCCATCTGAGCCTCCTGAAATGGTTTCAGATTATAATCTGAAACGAGAAATAGTAAAATGAACCTTGCAGCCGTTAAAATGCAACAATGGCAGATCAGGTATTTTCTACATCATACACATAAATCTGCACCTCGTTATCACTGGCCAGAATTCTGCGGTCAGCGGCGCATTGCTGTCCAATATCCGACTTAAAAGATTCCATCATCATATCTAAAGATTCAAAATATAAATTTGCCACACGATAGACATCTGAATGCCCTGTGGTTGAAAAAACCGGCCCTTTGCTTATTTCATACCTTATCAATCCTGGAAGCTTCTTCGCTAATGGAATATGCACTTCGAAATAATGTTTATTGAATAAGTCGATGTCTTTTGGTGTTTTGTAAATTACAGTCATTTTTGCCATAATATTTGATTTGTTTATAAGATTAAACCATTTTTAACAGTAAAATTAAAAGCAAAAAGCATACTGTCTGATATGAAAACTAGACATTCTTAGTGGTGCATTTGGACAATAACTTTTAGTACCTTTATAAGTAAAAAAAACAATGAAACAGCTTACCATTTTAGTTCCTGAAGGAGACAATAATCTCTCAAGCATATCTGGCGCATACGAAATCTTTAAGAAGGCAAATGCATTTTATAAAGCAAATGGCAAAAAAGAATTGTTTCATATCCAGCTGGCAGGAATTTCTGAAAAAGTAGAATTTAATGAAGGAATCTTTACGGTAAAACCTCACGTTCATATTTCGCAGGTTGTTAAAAACGATCTTATTATTATCCCGTCATTAAATCACAATTACAATCTAGCCCTTGAACATAATGAAGAACTTGTGCAATGGCTGCGAAAACAATACGTAAAGGGCGCTGAAATTGCCACGATCTGTACGGGAGCCTTTATGCTAGCCGCATCTGGACTTCTTGACGGAAAGAGCTGTTCTACGCACTGGTCTGTCAAAGAAAATTTCAGCAGGATGTTTCCTAAAATAAATCTGCAGATTGATGAACTGATTACTGATGAGAATGGAATTTATACCAATGGCGGCGCTTATTCTTTTCTGAATCTAATGCTTTACCTTATCGAAAAATATTATGGCCGAACTACTGCTGTCTACTGTGCAAAGGTATTTCAGATCGAAATGAACCGAAGTACGCAGTCACAGTTTATTATTTTCTCCGGCCAAAAGAAACATGAAGACGAAATGGTGCTCCATGCGCAGTCTTATATCGAACAAAATTTGGGAGAAAAGCTTTCTATGAATGATCTTTCCATTAAATTTAATGTCAGCAGAAGAAATTTTGACCGCAGATTTATAAAAGCTACGGGAAATACTCCTGGCGAATATCAGCAAAGAGTAAAAATAGAAGCGGCCAAAAAAGCTTTTGAAACAGACCGCAAAACGGTAAATGAAGTGATGTACGAAGTAGGCTATTCTGATGTAAAAGCCTTTCGCGACGCATTTAAAAAAATTACAGGAATTCCGCCAATAGAATATAAAAAGAAATACCATAAAGGCGCAGCTTAGTCCAACGCTTTTTATTGGCTATAAAAAGCAAAACTCTCGAAACATTCTTCGAGAGTTTTGCATATAAAATGGATAAACTATCTCAGTATAAAACCATTTCTCATTGGATCTTTTGGATCTATTAAAAAGGTGTTTACTCCTGTTACAAAAGCCGTTCCTTCAACTTGCGGAATCACAGCTCTGAAAGGTCCAAATTTTTCTTCCCTCACGAGAGAACCTATAAATGTGCTTCCTGTTATACTTTCAATTGTAATAAATTCATTCAAATTGATGGCATTTCTGGCTTTTTCTATAGCAATTCTTCCAGAAACACCAGATCCTGTTGGAGAACGATCGACTTCGCCATCGGCAAAAACACAAACATTTCGGCTGTGATTGCCCGTATTCATTGGCTCATCGATAAAAATGGTTCCGTATAAGAAACTCAAATCTTCCTCAAACGGATGAAGAATTTCTTTATCCTGATTCATTACAGCGTGTTTGATGTCTACTCCATTCTGAATAATGGCTCTATAATTTTCCTCAGTCAATCCAAAATTCAAATGTGTATTTTTTCTCAAATCGACATACGCATAAAACGCGCCTCCATAAGCCAAATCATAGGTAACTTTGCCAATGCCGTCTATGTTTACAATACGATCAAGTCCTACAGCAAAACTTGGTACGCAATGGAATCTAACCCCTGTTACTTCGCCATTCAAAACATTGACAAACGAGAAAATTCGTCCGCACGGAGCATCAATTTTCAATTCATTTTCTCCCTCTTTTATCTCTATCCATTTCATTTTTGCCGCCAATGTGCTTATTGCAATTATGGCATGGCCGCACATACTGCTATATCCTTCATTGTGCATGAAAAGAATCCCAAAATCTGCATCCTCATCATTTGGCGGAAGCAAAATGCAGCCATACATATCAGCGTGGCCGCGAGGTTCAAACATCAATGCTGTTCTTAAAAAATCGTAGTTTTCTTTTATATCTCTTCGGTACTCTAAAACATTGCTCCCTTTCAGTTCTGGAAAACCAGAAATAATTACGCGCAATGGCTCGCCGCCTGTGTGCATATCAATCGTTTTGATCTGCAGTACAGCATCATCAGCTTTATAATCTATATTAGTACAAATATTTTGGTAGGTATTAGACATTTTTTTGTGTTGTTAAATTATTATATTCTTCATAAAAATATCCAGCTGCAACAAGGTCTTCTAAAGCGTGTCCAACGGATTTAAAATAGGTAATTTCAGCATCAGAAGTTCTGCCTTGTTTTGCATTGCTGCACAGTTCAAACAGATCTGCTTTGATGGTCTCTTTCGTGATGATTCCATTTGTGAGCGGAATCAAAATATCACCGCTTTCCTTTAGTCCGCCCTGATAAGTATCTAGAAAAAGACTAGATTTTAGAACTGCTTCATCGTCTGCCTCACGCATATCTTTTTTATACGCCCCAACAAGATCTAAATGCTGGCCTTCTCTCAGCCATTTTCCAAAAACAAGCGGAACGGGTGACAAAGTTGCCGCCGAAATAATATCTACTTGAGAAATGACTTCTTCTATAGCTGAAACTGGTTTGCAGACAAATGAAGAACCTTCAAGGGCATCACAAACCAATTGTGCCTTTTCGATCGTTCTTCCCCAAACATAAACCTCTGTTATGGGTCTAACACTTGCGTGCGCCTGAATTAAATTTACAGCTAATGCTCCTGTTCCAATCATCAGCATAGACGAGGCATCTTTTCGCGATAGATAACTGCTAGCCAAAGCAGATGTCGCTGCAGTTCGTTTGCCTGTAAGCGATTTTGCTTCAAGTATTGCTTTGATATTTCCTTTGTGCCCATCCAAGTAGATATAAGTTCCTTGAATGGAGGGCAAATCATATTTACCATTATTGGGACTTACCGTAACTATTTTTACTCCCAAATCCTTACCTGCCTGAAATGCCGGCATAAGCAGCAATGTAGAATCTTTGCCCTCTTCTGGGTTAGGATAATCATGATGATGGCGCATAGGCACGTTAATGCCTGGGGTCGAAAAACCAGTCCGGAGTTTTTCTATAAGTTCTTTAAAATTGCATTTTTCTTCAATGAAATGATCTGAAATAAACTGTATTGGTTCCATGTATTTTGTTGAAATTTCATTAAAAATAGAAGATTATTTTATTGCAATACTATTTCATCGGTAATCAGATAAGATAGGTCAATTTAAGGTTAATATAGTACAAATTGATCTCAGTTTGCAACCGCAATTTCTTACATTACAAAACCACATCTTCTTTCAAAAAATGACTCCTATTGGGGTTCTTTATCTAGGTTCAAAAAATTCGGCACTGCTTTTTATACTTACCCGTCTAGTCTTTATACTATCTATTTGTAAAATACCCAACAGTAAAGGATTTATCCTTCAAATGCATTCAAGAAAACAATTTATAGGGTTAATCTTAGAAAAACAGGTATTATTACCTGCTGATAATTTAAACCGCCACATTACATTTGTTATGATTTAATAATAGAATATTTACAGATTAATATCCAATTCCAGCATCTTGTATTTCCTGATCAGCTAGATTGTCATTTTCTTTGGAAAGAACCTATTAAAATCCCCATTTCTACACTCCTATTTCAATTACACAGAAAAACCTCTACGCCAAAAAATATCTGTATGAATTATTACAGGGTTTTCAGCTCTTAACAATCTGAATTCCATAATAATCTTATTCCATTTTTTAAAAGTTTAGAAAAATTCAAGAACCAAATCAACTATTCTACTGCTATGAAAAACAAGGTAAATTTCTTTTTAAACGGGAAACCCGCGGTTATAGAAAATCCATCACCTGATTTGCTTTTAATTGATTATTTAAGATCTCCCGAAGTAGGGCTCTGCGGTCCCAAAAAACCATGCGGACAAGGCGGATGCGGCGGCTGCACGGTTATTTTATCGCAATGGGACTCTAAAGAAAAAAAGACCAGCCATCTGGCCATTAACTCCTGCCTGCGACCTGTTTGTGCCATAGAAGGACTTTCTATCACTACTATTGAAGGAACCGGCGCAGCTCGTAAACCTGACCCAGAGCATTTTGTGCAAAAGACCAGCTCGACACGTATGGCTGCCCCTCTTGGAGAAGACTATTCTCCCGTATTGGATGAAGCAGAAAAAAAAGCTGACGAAAAACGTATTGCTGTTTTCGAAAACATTGCCAAAAACACTCAAGACGGATCCTGCACTGCAGAAATAGAACTCATAAAGGAAGTCTCTAATTTTCCTTCTGAAGAAACCCACTCAGGGATAAATCCAGTCGCATATCAATTGGCGCTCAACAACGGAAGCCAATGCGGTTACTGCAGCGTTGGATTTGTGATGAATATGTCCGAATTCATAATCAACAACAAAAACGCAACCAAGAAAGAAATCGAACAGGCTTTTGACGGCAATTTGTGCCGATGTACAGGCTATCGATCCATCCTTACCGGAATGAAAACTTTTGCTTCCGATTGGGATTCTGCTGACGAAAAAAAGAGAATGTCCTGCACGCTCGATCCTGTTGGTAAAGCGCAGCTGCCAGGCAAACTAGAAATTCCTTTCCCAAAAGAAGCGGAGCATTCGCCTAAAGGCATTTCAATCAATCGCTGGACAACTCCAGCTACATTGGAGGAACTAGGAAAAATTCTAAATGAAAACGAAGACGTTAGATTAGTGCACGCCAACACTTCTTACGGAATTTACAAAAATGAATATCTTCCAAAAACCCAATATGTTGATATTCGTTTTATCCCAGAATTAAATGAGAAAAGTGAAATAGTAAATGATCATTTTCAATTATCAGCCAGCACTACTTACAGTGACTTGATTGAATTGCTTTCTAAAGAAATTGGAGACAGCGTAGGCAGTCAGAATAAATCCAAATTGAATATTACAGCGCTAGAGGCATTAGACTATATGGCACGCAGAACCGCTGGACGCATTGTGCGTAATGCCGCAACAATTGGCGGTAATACCATGCTGGTTCTCAAGCACATTCCAAAGGGCACAGGCGAGCCATTCCCTTCGGATCTTTTTACGACTTTATATGCTTTAGAGACAAAAATCAGCTACTATTTGGAGAAAAACGGCCAATTTAAAGCGTACACCAAAACAGCCGAAGAACTTCTTCAAGCAATTATAGGAGAACCGAAACTTGCTGACCAAATTGTTTTGAAATCCTATGAGATTCCTGTAAAAAAATCTAATGCTATTGTTTTTGCGCAAAAAGTGGCACTTCGTGAAGTCAACTCTCATAGTATTGTCAATGCGACGACCAATTTTAATATTAATGATGAATGCATTATTGAGTCAGCCGTAATTACTTTAGGCGGTATTGCGCCATATCCGTGGAGAGCAGCAAAGACCGAAGCAGCAATGCTAAATAAAAAGCTAGAACTGGAAGATGTGAATAGCCTTTCTATAATTCTGGCAGAAGAAGTCCGTCAAAAACTCGAAGAAGTGGAGGCTCGTATGGAAGAAGTTCCTGATGAAGGTTTCACACCAGAATACCGTACACAATTGGCTGTTTCGTTCTTTTATAAATCCATTATAAATGCTCTAGTTGCTAAGGGAGTCAAAATTCCAGAAAACTTAATCTCAGCGTCAGAGAACAAATGGGGACACTGGCCTGTGAGCGATGGCGTTCAAAATTATAAAACGCAAAATTACAAAGCTCCAGTCGCACAGCCATATATCAAGGTTACGGCCATGTATCAAACTTCAGGACAGATTCACTATACACATGAGCTTCCTGTACCACCTCAAACTTTAAACGGTGCATTTGTGCAAAGCCGCAAAGCATTGAAAAATTACTTTTTTTCAATAAATGGTAAAAAAGTCAAGATTGAGGAATTGCGAATGCATCTCAAAAAGGAATATCCTTCTTTTACAGATATTATTACCCATGAGAACATTAAAAACGGGGCGCGTAATTTTCAGGGAATGGGAAATGACCAACCGCTTTTCGCAGAAGAATTAGTAAACTATGTGGGACAATCTATTGCTATGGTGCTTGCCGCAAATGAGCAGGAAGCCATCAAAATTGCGGCAGAGGTTTCAGAAAAATATGTAAACTACACAAAACCAGGAAGCCCATACACGGGAGATTGGAGCGAACCAATTTTCGATTTTCTTGAAGCAATCACAAAAGGAAGCATTTTTCCTGATGCGCCAACTTCAACTCCATTCATATCTCATATTTGGAAAATAACACGTCCGGGAAGCCAATTTGATTGGACAAAAGAACAGCCAGACCAACCTAAAACTCTATTGCGCAAAGAAAAGCAGTCAATAACCCAAAGAGAGGAAAAAGTAGATAATATTCCCTGCACGGTGGTTAACTCTTCGCAGCTTTGCGGCGGGCAGGCTCATTTTTACATGGAGCCTCAAGCCTGTATTGCCACTCCTATAGATGAAGGGCGCATAAAAGTGCAGCCATCTGTCCAAAGTCCGGGAGGAATGCACGATACAGTTGCATCAGCATTAGCGATGTATCATCATCAGGTAGAAGTGAATGTTCCGCCTGTTGGAGGAGGATTTGGAGGAAAAACAGAGCAGACACGTTTTGTTGCCGGACCTGCTGCAGTTGCTGCAAAAGCAGTTAAAAAACCAGTCAGAATAGCCATGCCTCGCGACGAAGATACTGCTATGATAGGCAAACGCCATGCCTATTACGGCGAATACGAAATTGCAGTTGATACAGGCGAAGCCAAACTTGAAAATAAAGGAATCATTCATGGCTTCCAGCTCAAAATGTGGGGAGATGGCGGTGCTTTTTATGACTGCTCTTTTATTGTCTCCAATTGTGTCCAGCTTCGCACCGACAATGCCTATAGAATTAAAAACTTTGAAAGCCAGATTGATGTGTGCCGAACCAATACTGCGCCTAGCACGGCAATGCGCGCCTTCGGGGATGTGCAAGGCAAGAACATTGTCGAAAATGCCATTGATGATGCAGCTATTTCCATTGGTATGAGACCAGAAGATCTGCGCGAAAAAAACTTGTACGACCGCGGTGATGTCACTCCTTTTGGCCAAGCACTTACTTACTGCTACATGAAGCAGGTATGGGCTTATGCCAAAGATGTCTCCAATTTTGAGGCTAAATACAAGCAAGTGCAAGATTTCAATAAGGAAAACAAATGGTTCAAAAGAGGGATTTCTATAATTCCTGTAAAATATGGCTCAGGATATAATCTTCTTGCGCTAGAACAGTCCGCTGCCATTATGGCTATCAACCCGGGAGACGGAACAGTTGTTATCCATCAGGGAGGTGTCGAAATCGGACAAGGTCTGGTTACGCAAGCACAGCAAGTAGCTTCGTACGTCTTAGGAATCCCGATGGAAATGATATTCATTGACAATGTCAATACAAGCATTACTCCCAACCCAACAAGTACGGGAGGTTCGACAGGTACGCCTTATTCATGCGAAGCCGTAAAACAAACCTGCGAAGAAATGCGAGCTAGGCTTATGGAATTTGGCTATCA
The DNA here is from genome assembly GCF_025252405.1 of Flavobacterium sp. TR2. Taxonomy (NCBI): domain Bacteria; kingdom Pseudomonadati; phylum Bacteroidota; class Flavobacteriia; order Flavobacteriales; family Flavobacteriaceae; genus Flavobacterium; species Flavobacterium sp. TR2. The sequence goes on from NZ_CP104307.1 coordinate 3,864,395, forward strand.
GATGCTGAACGAAAATGGTGAAGATTGGTGCATGAAAAGAAATATAGATTTCTGGAATTACGGTGCTGGAGAAAATAAAGGCTGGGCTACAAAAATTAACCCAAATGAAGGAAATAAATCTATGATTTGGCAAAACCTTATCAGTTTGGCTGCTTCTCAAAGGGTAAACCTTATTGCTTCTTTTAACGCTAAAATAAAAGGCGGTGAGGTTCAAATTCCTGTAATGACATTTAAACCTGAAAGTGACCAGCCCAACATTCCAGGCATAGAGCGTATAAAAAATGCATCTCTTGGCGGTGGCGTTGATTCATTTGTAGGCTTTACCTATTCTGTGGCAGTTTCTGTTACCGAAGTGGATATTCTGACCGGAGAAGTAAAAATCATCAGCTCTGATATTATTTACGATATGGGATGGAGTCTAAATCCTGCTATAGACATCGGACAGATTGAAGGTGCTTTTGTTCAAGGAATCGGATATCTTCTAACTGAAAAGCTAGTATCTGAAACAAAAGGTCCTGATCAAGGAAGGTTAAATTCAACCAATACTTGGCGCTATAAAATCCCAGCCATTACAACAATTCCTCTGGAAATGAATACATTCCTTTTCCCAAGAGATGAAAAGTCTGTAGAAAGCATCCCGCCAGATCCTAATCAGATATTTTCTGCCAAAGAGGTCGGAGAACCGCCTTTAGTTCTAGCCAATAGTGTCTTCTTTGCTATAAAAGATGCCATAAGAGCCTCAAGAGTAGAGCGCGGACTATCTCCCCTATTCCGATTAGATGCTCCTGCTACCGTACAGGAAGTGCGAAGAGCTTGTGAGATTACTGAGAAAAATTTAATCAATAAATAAACTATTAACCCAATCTTCTATTTATGAAACAATTAAAACCGCTTATTATAGCAATCTCCATTTTGTTTGCGTCGTGCGACAAAAAGCGTGAAGAACCTGCTGCAGAAAAAAAGAACAGTGCTTTAGCCGCATTGGAGCAGCGAAATTATGAAGAAGATGGCTTTCCCGACTTCGGTTACATGGTAAGTCCTCAAGAATACCGCGAAAAATATTCTGATCAGCCTATCTTTCGCCTAAAAACAGATTTCCCAACTGAATTGCCTGAGGAAATGCCTAAATTTCTTGATATCGATTTCAAAAAAGAGCCTTTAAAGTACATTGAAGCTGTGCGCGATTATGGCTTTGAAGGAAACACTGAAGAATGGAATCCGTATAAAAACAAAGTTCGCAACTGGTATCACATACCATGGCTGCATCCAAGTGTTGAAGGGCCAAATGCTTATCCTCCAAACGGTGGTACAGAAGGTTTTCACGGCTTAATTAAAGAAGCTCCCCTTGGACCTCTTCAGCTAGGGCCTGGTCTTAAAGGAATTGAAGGCGACTATTCGGTTTACGCCATAACTCTAATCAATGATAAAGCGGGTTATGCTATGGGGAAAATGTGGAAATCTCCGCAAAATCCTAATATAAAAGTATTGGACAAACGTTATGACAATGGCGGATTCCCAACGGGTACTGTCTTTGTAAAACTGCTTTTCACAGACGCTCCTAAAGGAACAGATTTTGTAGATTATCTTGTAAATCCGCTGACTTGGAAAGCTTATATAACTGAAAATTTTTGGAAATCAGATAAGAGAGTCGTTTCTGATGTGCATCTTTTGCAGATGGATATTTCTGTTCGCGATCCTAGAGCAGACAGAAGCCCGAGCAATCCTCAGGGAACTGGATGGGTATTTGGCACTTTCTGCTACAACGGTAAGCTGAACAACAAAAACAAATTAATGAATCTTGTTCCTGTCGGACTTACATGGGGGAATGATCCTGAAAACAAAATCAACAAAACATCTCCGTATCCGCCAATCAAAACCGAAGTAAACAAAGATCTAAAAGAAACGGTAATTTTTGACGGTCCTAATTTGCCTCCTCAGCATCTTGGATGGAATGGCAGACTAGACGGACCTGCTGATCTTAATACAGTTTCTTGTATGTCATGCCATAATGCTGCGCAATATCCTGCTGTAACATCGCTTGTTCCTCCAAATGCAGCTCCAGATGGCGGCAAAACACCACCTGTAGGAGGCGGTGACAAAAAATGGATGGAATGGTTTCAAAATATAGAGTGCGGAACCTCTATGGATCCGAATGTATACTCAACCGATTTCTCTTTCCAAGTTGCTATTGCTTTAGAAAACTTCTTTACTGCCAAAGCTGCTTCAGAAAACGGAAAATTTGCTTCACAGTACAAAGCGGTTCATGTGCCTATCCGTCGAGGGGATATTGCTCCGAACAAATAATTTTTCATTTAGAATTAAAAATTTTGCCTGCCATACTTATGGCAGGCAAAATTCAAATCACAGCATAAATGACTCACGAATTTTTAAAAATAATAGACTCATACAAAAAGGCTGTCAAAAGAAATGTGCAGACAGTTCTGGCAACCATTGTCTATACAGAAGGTTCTTCTTATCGAAAACAAGGAACCCGAATGCTCATTGACCAATATGACAATGCAACGGGAGCATTGAGCGGAGGCTGTGTTGAGCAAGAAGTAATCAGGCAGTCACGCACTGTATTTGCTTCGGGGTGCCCAAAAGTATTCAAATATGACGGACGCTACAGATTAGGCTGTGAAGGAAACATTTATATTTTAATAGAGCTCTTTACCCCTAATGATGAACTCATTGGTTTTATTGAAAATGCCATTGAGCAAAGACAATCTTTTCATTTAATATCGTCATTCACAACAGACGAAATAAGCCATCCTAGTTTTGGAACTTCTTTTGAATTTAAGGACAGCACCTTTTATCACTCCAATTATAATACAAATTCTAATAATCAACTTTTTAAACAGCTGATAGAGCCCCTAAATCGGTTATGCATCTTTGGAATCGAACATGACGCCGAGAAATTAAGTCAGCTCGCATTCTTCTTGGGTTGGGAAGTCATTATAATTGGTTCAGAATTTAGTACTGTAAACGAAAGTGATTTTCCATTTGCAAAATCAGTCTTAACAATGAGACCGGAAGATCTTGACCAAAACCTTTTCTGCAGCAATACCGCCATTATGGTCATGAGCCATAATTATTCTAAAGATCTTCGTTTTGTACTCAGCATCATTTCCTCAAAAGTGCGTTACATAGGCCTTCTCGGCCCAGTGCATAGAAGAGAAAAACTATTAAATGCTGTCCTCGAAACAGATTTAAATTTTGATGATGCTCTATTTGATAAAATTCATGGTCCTGCAGGTTTATCCATTGGAAGCAAGACGCCAGAAGAAATAGCATTATCTATTATGGCAGAAATTACAGCCATTTGGAGAACAGATCAAAAAGAGCACAAAAACCCTTCTTTCTCAATCAGCAATTAATTTTAGCTAAACTATTATGACTTTATAATAGCTGCAATTTCTTTAAATCCTTTTGACTGGGCGTGCTGCAGCGGAGTTACCCCATCGTGGTCGGGAATATCCATTTTTGCTCCTGCATCTTTTAAGATTTGGACAATTTCCTGATATTTTCTGCTTCCGTCTCCCAACACAATGGCTTCCATTAAAGCAGTCCATCCTAAACGGTTAATATGATCTATTGGAAAATTCTTCGTATTGGCAAGAAGCCTCACCGTTTCTATGTGACCGCGTTCACAGGCTGGTATGAGTGCCGATCCATTATAGCGGTTAAAAACATCAAAACGGGCACCATTATTTAAATACAGCTGAACCAATTCAGTCTGTCCGCTTGCGCCAGCATACAAAAAAGCATTGTCTTTGTTGTATGCCTGCAGATTGACGTCTGCTTTATATTTTACCAAAAGCTTTGCCATTTCGATTTGTTTGCCGATAGTAGCAATAAGCAGTAAAGAACGTCTATCGCTATCAGTGGCATTTACATTCGCTCCATTTTCCAAAGCTTTCGTAACCCCCGAAATATCATTTTGTTGCACCAACTGCAAAATATCTTTATCCATAATTTCATTTTCTTTTAAATCCAATGCTGAGTGGCAAGAACCAGCAGGAATCATTACTGCCACTAAAAAAACAATAATACTTTTCATAAAACCGATTAATAGACAATATTTCCTTTGTAAATCAGAGATTTTATTGGCGAAATGCGGGAAACTGCTTCTGCAGAACAGCTGGCATCTACAAGCACCAAATTTGCCTCATCGCCTGCTTTTGGCCATTGCTGTACGCCCTTATCATCCAATGGGATAGGTCCTGCTGTTGCCAATCTTAGCATTCTGGATAAACCAAATTCTGAAACCTGTCCGTATAATTGTGCAGCAAGATTAGCCTTCTGCAGCACGCTTCCAGTTCCCATAGTGCTCCAATAATCTACAATGCTGTCATTTCCCGTCATAACAGTTACGCCGTGCTTTAATAATGTAGGAATCGGCATAATCGTACCGCCAAAAGGTATTGTAGAAATAATGCCTACCTGTGCATTGGCCAATTTTTCAGCCATTGTCTCCTGTGCGCTTTTGTCTAAAGCAGCAAGAGCAAAGGCATGGCTGACAAAGGTTTTTCCTTTTAAAACAGGGTTTTCATTCACCTTATTTATCAGATATTCAATAGTATCGACACCTGATTTTCCCGATTCGTGCAAGTGAATATCAATCCCTTTACCATGATCCAGAGCAAGCTGAACAGTCGTATCCATTGTTTTTTGAATAGAGCCGTCTACATTTGTAGGGTCCAAACCTCCAATAAAATCAATACCCATTTTTGCAGCTTCTTTCATATAGGGAAGCGAATCTGTGTAATACAGACCATGTTGAGGAAAAGCAACAAGCTCAGCTCCAAAACCATTCTTTTTGCTGGCCAATGCTTTTTCCAGATTTTTAAGCGAGTCCAGTTTAGATGTCGGTTCAATATTGACGTGGCTGCGGGCAAATCCCGTACCATGCGATTGCAGAAGTTCAATCAGCTTTTCAGCTTTATAAGTAGAATTTTTCAGCATATCGGGCATCGTTTTCTGCTCGAGTGCAATCATTCCTTTTATGCCTCCCGAACGACGTACAGCGCGCCATTTTTCAGCATAAAGCGTTTTATCCAAATGAATATGCATATCCTTGAAAGAAGGCAGCATCAACATTCCTTTTGCATCTATTGCTTTTATGCCAACTTCGTTAGGGCTAATTTTTTTTATTTTTCCCTTCTCAATTTCTACAGAAAAAAGTTCGGTTCTGGTTCCTACCACTTCTTCTCCTTCAAACTCAAAACCGGTTTCCAAACGGACATTTTTCAGCATATAAGAATTTCCTGCTGCTGCCATTTGATCTATCTTTAAATCGTTATTTTGCCCCTGTAATACAGCTGGCATAAATGCCATGCCGATAAAACCTAGTCCAGAATTCTTAATGAAATCTTTACGAGAAATGCTTGGCTTTTCCATATTTGCGTTTGTTTAATTAAGTAAAGCTTTCTTTGTTTAAGCGATAAAGAAGATCGCTTTTTCAAATGTAGACATTTACAGACAAGGAAAACTTGCAGGATTTCTCTAGGTGCTTGAAGAATTTATCTCTTTTTTCGAAATTCAGAAGGCGATATCCCAGTATGGCTTTTAAAGAAATTAGAAAAATAGGCATGATCGACAAACCCCAGTTCAAAGGCAATTTCTTTAATAGACAAATCTGTACGCTGCAGCTGCCTTTTAGCTTCTGTCTCTACGCGCTGCTGTATGAGCTGTGTGGCAGATATTTTCAAATGCTTTTTGCAAAGAATATTAAGATAATTGGCTGAGACGTTTAGTTTAGCAGCGTAAAATGCCACAAACTTCTCCTGTTTAAAAAACTCGTCTATCAGCATATTAAAAGCGGCCAATCGCGCATTGGACTGATAAACTTTAAATTCTGTAAAAGCATTTTCTGCTTCTCTGCTTATTATAGAGGCTATCACTGCCGCGCGTGCATTAATAAGGTTTTCTAAGGAATCTTCCCGTTTGAGTTCGTTTTTGATTGCATCAAATTCATATTGCAGCATTTCAAAAGCAGCAGCCGACAATTGTATCACCGGATGATTTTGATAATTGGTAAAAGAAAATCTAAAATAGGGAGCAAATTTTTCAAAAAATGTACGTTCTATCATAAGCTGATAACCAATTGTACCTGCCTTAATATCCCACTTGTGCATCTGTCCCGGAAATAATACATGAACTTGAAAATTGCCAATAGGATAATCTACAGAATCGATGGAATGCAGCCCTTGGGCTTGGTCAAAAAGGCTGATGATAAAGAAATCGTGAGAATGAGGTTTTTCTATAATTCTTTCTCCATGCAGTTCATTAAACAAAATCTCTTCCCTGCCGGCAAGCTGACCTTCTCTAAACTCCTGTATGCCAATTACCGATACAGAACGGCTTTTTTCAGATTTGCTCATAACTAAGGGAATTGATTTTTCTCTAAAGTTTTTCTGTGCTAAAAAACCTCAACAGAAATACTAAATGGATTGTGAAATTTATAAAAAATATATCAAACAAATATCATTTCAAAATCCGAAACACAAATCAATACAAAAGAACGCACTAAAAAAATTCTCCGATCACTCAAAAACGTTAAAAAGAGTTTATCAATCATAAAAATAGTTTTCATTTTGTTGTAATTTTCCTATACAAATCAATCATAATACACTATATTTGACATAGTTAACATCTGTTCACACAAATTTCCATCAGTATTGAGATTGCTTAAAGAATAGTAAAGCTAAAAAAGTAGACTATGAATTCTTACTCCGATAAAATACAGCAAAACAAAAAACAAACTACACCACATACGGCCACTCAAAAGAAGAAGAATACTGCTCTAACTCACACAGACATCTCTTCAACAGCTCAAATTCAATTGCAGGAAATCGCAAACAAGAGCGAACAGGTAAAATACGCAGTGCAATTGCAGGAAATGGCCAATACTAATTCTTCCTCGGCTATACAGAAAAAAGGCATTGAAGAGGAAGAACTTCAGATGAAATCTATTCCCGTCCAAAGACAAACTATTGAAGAAGAAGACCCCTTGCAAAAAAAAGACATTCCTGTACAAAGGCAAAGTATTGAGGAAGAAGAACCGCTGCAAAAAAAGGCTATTCCTATTCAGAAAAAAGGCATTGAAGAGGAGGAGCCCCTGCAAGGCAAATTTGCCTCACCAATACAAAAAAAAGAAAACAACACCGGCCTGCCTGACAATCTAAAATCTGGAATTGAAAACCTTTCGGGTTATAGCATGGACGACGTAAAGGTTCATTACAACTCTGACAAACCAGCGCAATTGCAGGCACACGCTTATGCGCAGGGAACTGACATCCATATCGCATCTGGGCAAGAAAAGCATTTGCCTCACGAAGCTTGGCACGTCGTGCAGCAAAAACAAGGACGTGTACAGCCTACTCTTCAAATGAAAGGCAATGTGAACGTAAATGATGATGCAGGTTTGGAGAATGAAGCGGATGTGATGGGTGCAAAGGCTGTGACAACTGGTGTTGACGTTACTCAAAGCTATGAAATAGAAAGATCGAATTTTTCTCAGGAAGACCGCAAATACGCTAGTCCAGTATCTAATGTGGCACAGCGTGGAGTAAACGAAGATATCGTTGAGGCTAAAGGAGACATTCAAAACACAGAAGGATACGCCAAAAGCGTATTGGCAGGGGTCACTGAATATGCTGAAAAAATTTATTTCGTTGACAACAATAAAACAAGTCATCCCGCTTTGCCTGCAGAAGTTATAGAAATGGCCGGAGGGCTTAAGGCTTGGGCCGCAAATTATTACAATAAAGCACAAGCTAATTTATATGAAGCGCAAAAAACAAATGATCACACAATTGTAGGATCAACTTTATCAAGATGGATTCTGGCAAGATTAGGACAAGACACAGATAAAGAACCTGATATGCAATCACTCGAAGTAGGACAGCATAGCGATGGGCAGATTGCTTCAGATCGACGAGCAACCGAGTTGAAAACTTGTACAACGGCAGGTCAGCAAAATGTGGCAAAACTTGTACAAGAGGGATTGGCTCAGCTGCAAAAAAGAGAAGCAACAGGCAAGTATACTAGCCTTCTGCTGACGGTTCATAATGACCATCCTGCAAATAAATATCCATATACCGATACAGATGTCATAGATTTTAAAGATCAGGATGCTATAAATAATAAACTTATCGAGCGTATAAATGCCACTACAAAAGGGTCAGGTATAAAATTAAAACTTGAGGTGAGGTTGGAACATAAGGGAAAGCGTTATGCCACGGTCTTTTATAACTAAACCTAAAAATGTTAAACTAAAGAAAGAGATGCTTAATTTTGATCAATCTTCTATCTCAGTTACCGTTATACCTATGAATATGCTTATCCGTAAAAAATATTTTTAATAAAATTATACTGGAATTTCATATAGACTCAATAATCAAACTTTTAAAAGCAAATTATGAATTCTTACGTTAATAAAGAACAGGAAAATAAAAATAAAAAGGCATTAAACGTTACTCAAAAGAAAAACAACGATAATCTTACTTCGGACTTTTCTAGCCTAGATCCTGCAGCTGCTGTTCAAATGCAACTGCAAAATACCGCAAATAACAGTGAACAGGTAACACAAGCTTTGCAATTGCAAGCTATCGCTAATTCTCCCTTGTCTATACAGAAGAAAGATGTTGAGGAAGAACTACAGATGAAACCTATTCCGGTGCAAAAACAAAGTATTGAGGAAGAAGAACCGCTGCAAGGCAAATTTGCTTTACCCATACAAAAAAAAGAAAACAGCACTGGCTTGCCCGACAATCTAAAATCTGGCATTGAAAACCTTTCGGGTTATAGTATGGATGACGTAAAGGTCCATTACAACTCTGACAAACCAGCGCAATTGCAGGCACACGCTTATGCGCAGGGAACTGATATCCATATTGCATCTGGGCAAGAAAAGCATTTGCCTCATGAAGCTTGGCACGTCGTGCAGCAAAAGCAAGGTCGTGTACAGCCTACCTTACAGATGAAAGGCAATGTAAATGTGAATGATGATGCTGGGTTGGAGAATGAAGCAGATGTGATGGGGCAAAACGCTTTAAACTTAAGCGCCAACAATACTTCGGCAAATCAACTGAAGTCTACAACCTCATCTTCGCAAAATGCTGCCGTGCAGCGCTATTTAAAAATAGGCCCAGTGATTGTTGAGGAAGATGCTGTAGACTTTATTGTCAGTAAAATTATTGAGGAAGCTGTCAAAATAATGACAATTTGGGAAAATGCTGAAAAACCTCTTCTCAACAATCCATCATATGTTGCATTTCAACGAGGAATACCGCTTCTTCTCATCAATAATACGAAGAAAGTGGCGGAAATTGTTGCCAGATGGGCAGCTGCTTCAGGAGTTGGAATGGCAGTAATATCTGAAAGTGTATCGAGTAAAATAACAGGTGTGAGAGGAAACAAAGCCGAATGGAAAGAATTTGACGATTATTTTGAGCTGGCACTGGCGGTAGGTTATGAATTAGATCCGCATCTTAAAGAAAATCAAGAATTTGAGGTAGAGCTTGGATCTCAAATCATAAGAAATGATGAGATCGCCCAAAAATTAAACTCATTAAGAATTACCCTAATGCAATGGATCGTTAGGCAATATAGCAGCACTGGAAGCGCATTGGCCACTTTTAAAATGAAATTCAAACTGGGGGGTTCGTATAACTTTTCGGGAAGCAGTTCTGTTTCGAGAGATTTTGATGCTTTGCTTGTAACTTCTGGTCTTTCCGTTATCGATAATATAGAAATATTGCATGACTTAATGGAAATCACGTCTGATCAAGGCGCTGGAAGTATATTTCAAAAATTTGGAAAAGTTATTGCTCCAGAGGTAAAAAAAGAAGCCTATAACCAAATTGGAGTGAATGAGAACGGAGAACTTTATGAAATGGTGCCCATGATGACAAAGTCAGATCACGGTCCTGGGGGTTCTGCATGGAAAGCATCTAAACATTTCATTTTGAAAATATACGAGGTTGAACTTAATTCATTTAAAACCAGAATGTCTGAAAGAGATCTTGACGAAATAGAGCTGGTTGATTTTGATGAGCCTGTTGAAGATGAGCTTGACCCAAAATCTAGAGAGCTATCAGATAGATATTCTGGAAAAAAAGGCGAAAAACTTTCTAAAGCCATGGCTTATAAAAGACGCCCGCCAGAAACGGCATTGGAAAGGCTCCGAGACTCTATTTTAATGGGACTTGATTTAAAGGCTAGCTTTAAGCCCTCTGATACGGATAAACTAAATAAGCGATCAAAAGGAAGACACAACGTAGGTACGCGCGATGAATATGACCCTGTTACTGTACTTGCCAGAGCCAATGGCGTTCCTATTGAAGCTGGAAGATCGATGACAACTGCGAGAATGCTAGAACTTTGCACGCTGGCTTTGAATGATAATCCGGAAGGAAGAGAATTGCACTCAAAAGGAGAATCAGAACTTGATGCTTTGGCACAAGGTATCTTTGCTTATTGGGCTGCCCAATACAATCAGTCATTAACCCCTATCCATACCTATCATGAAGTAATGGATGTCGCTAGAAAATACGGAGTTGAATACAGGCCATTTCATTACAAAGTGTTTAACGGTTTAACTATGGAACTCCAAGAGTTTCGCCCGATGAACAAAGAACTCGATCTCAAAACTTCTAAAAATGGAATTGAAGCGATAGAAGAAAGAAGAGAACGCTCCTATAGACCGACAGATATCCAAAGAGATAGATTACTAACATTAGGACGCGAAGCTGTCTGGATTGATCCAAATGGCGATTGTCTTTTTAATGCCTTAAAATATCTAGGCGCACCAATTGGCAGTGTAGATCTTTTCCGAAGGGAGTTAGGAAATTACCTTAACTCGCATTATCACAAGTATTCTGGATTTGTTACAGGCATCTCGCAAGAACAGCTGGTGATGCAAATTAAGAAGCCAGGTTCATTTTTCAATCTTGGCGGCGATATGACTCCAATGTTAATCTCAGACTTTTTAGGTTTTCCTTTTTCAATATTGAATGTCGATGGAAGTTATCATCACATCAATGGCGGAAATGCGAATCGATTAATCATTAGAGTCACTAATCCTCTTCCTCATTACCATAGTTCTAAAAGCAGCATGGCAGAAGTCGAGCTGCAAGACTTTTAATTTTTCTAACTAAATTTTGAGGTTAAGCATAATTAGAAAAGGAAATATCGCAAGCGGGAAACAAAACCACTGCACGATTTTGCATCTACTGCACTATCTTTCCTTCTTTGCCAAATTCTTTTCTAATACTGCTTATAATGTCTTTTTTTGCAACCTTGCTGTCTCCTCGTTTTATGGCTATTAGCGATACATATCGAAGTACGTTTATTATGGCTCCGCCTGCTAGTTCAAACTTTTGGGCAATTTCGTCGAGATTAACATCACTATCTAAAACAATCTTTTCAGCAAAAGCTTTTTCCCATAGCTTTTTTCGCTGAGGCGGGCTTGGCATTGGAAAATGAATCATCGATTGAAAACGTCGGCTGAAGGCTTCGTCAAGATTGGCTTTGAGGTTGGTTGCCAAAATAACAACCCCCGGAAAGTCTTCGATACGCTGCAGCAAATACGATACTTCCTGATTGGCATATCTATCGTTTGAACTGCTCGTTTGGGTACGTTTGCCAAAAAGCGCATCGGCTTCATCAAAAAACAAAATCCAGTTTTTATGTTCGGCCTGATCAAAAATATTGGACAGGTTTTTCTCCGTTTCCCCAATATATTTAGAGACCACCATAGACAAATCAATTCGATAGACTTCTAATCCGGTTGACTTCCCTAATAATGAAGCCGTCATTGTCTTACCTGTTCCCGGCGGTCCATAAAACAAAGATCTGTACCCTGGTTTAATTTTTTTATGCAAGCCCCAATCGTTCAGCAGTGTTGGTCCGTATACGATCCAATCCTTAATTTCCATTACTTCTGTCATCGTGGTATGCTCGATAACCAAATCTTCCCATACTGCTTGAGTTGTGATTCTTTTGGCTGGAAAACTGGCATTAAAATCAGGTTTATGCGAAGTTCCTTTAGTAAAATAGCTCAAATATTCTAATGACAGCGTCAGCGCGCCACTTAAAAAAGGTTCGTTTGCAGGACTGGGTTCAAGGCTTAAAATATTAAACTTTTTAAATTTATGAGTATCAGAGAATAGCTCCGAAATTCTAAAACGTTTTTCAAGATCATTAGAAGCCAATAAAAAAGCTGCTGTCTCTCCTGTTGGTATAAAGCCTCCAAAATTTTGGCCTTTTAAACCTCCAAATTCTGTAAAACCTTTATCATAAGCGGCATTTTTAATTAGGAAAACATCCAGCAATTTGGGCTGTATGTGCGTTGCCAAAGCGAGCAATAAAACCACGCGTTCTGAAAAATTTATCTGATAGTGCTTTAAAATTCCAGCGTATGGAGAATCATTCCCCGATAAATCTGGAGGAAGTATTTCTGCAATGCTTTTATAATTGCATTCTTCATTCCAGTACAATTTCATGCTTACGCTGATAATCTCTTCTAACCATTGTAATTCTGCTGTAAGCGTCTCTGCGTTTTGTTTTAAGGTGTCTAGCTCCATTCTACAAATATTGGTTCGGTCATCCATGAATTTTTAATAAAACTTAATCCCCAAGGGAGTGTTTGCAGCAATACATCATAAGCTTTGTTCTCTACTACCAGAGTCCATCCTTCACTGGATAAACATAAAGAACCGCTGCGCTGCAAAAAACTTTCCTGAAGTCCGCTAATCGAAGTATTCTTTAATTTTTCCCAGTGCTGCGTTACCACATAAAGCAGTTCATTGGCGGTATTCATTTCTAATTCGGTTAAAACAATGCCCGATGCTACTGCTTCTTGATACTCTATACCGCATAAAATTTTATTAAGCAGTAAGGCGTGTTCTGGACTTTCCTGTTCGAAATTAACAAGATATTGCAATAAATGCGGGGCTCTAAATTTGGCTTCATCATTTACAAATTCGCCATTTTTCACTAAACCGGTACGATCAAACAAGGTGCTCAAAAACGGATGCAGCAAAACCAGTCCTGCATTTTCGATATAAACCTTCTCTCCTTCTTTTAATTTTATAGTTTCATCCTGATCCATTATTGCATCCGGTTTCTTTTCTTCCATTGCTGTGGCGTTGTTCTCCATATTTAGCTGTTTTAAAACCTCATCTTTAACATTGTTCAAAATTTCTTGCCTGTATTTATATTGTGCCAGATAAGTTTGCGCCTCTTTTTGCATAGTTGAAACTACATTTTGCAGCGAGACATTATTAAGCAGTTTTATATCTTCTGAAACATTTGCAAGCTGTTGATAGAGATGTTTGATGTCCCAGTTTTTTTTATGACTCAAAAATGCCAGAAATCTATAAAAAAACAGATTTACATTTTCTGCGTTTTTTTGCGCTACCCAATAAAAGCCAAACTCTCTAAAATATAATAACAGCTTTTCCCGTTCAAAAGAGTCTTTAACCGCTATGTTCAAAATATAAATATGTTTGGTGATGAGCTCATAAAATGTGTTGTCTGCCAATGATTTTATCATGGCCGCAAATTCTGCTCCTTTATATATGCCCGCATAATGCAAACTGGCATTCCCCAATTGCAGCACTTGTTTATGCAATTGCTGCTGTGCAAGATCACTGCTTTGATGTTTAATAAAATGAATTATTTCAGTAAAATTGGCAAAAGCCTGATCTTGTTTCCAGATTTGTTTTATATAGATTAAAAAATCCTTCTCTTCGTATTCGCCAAGCAAATTTGCAATATTTCGTCCCTGCTGACTGCTATGTTTTGAGAAATTGTTGTGTAGCGATATTTTCGCTTCAGCCGACGCATTATCCTGACGCATCAGGTTGTGCAGCAAATTCTGATCCTGTTCAAAAATTACGATTGCCAGTCTCTCGATAAAATTTGCCATTACCAATTGGTCGTCAATCTTTATATCATCGGGAAGTTTGTTATGCAGCAGGTAATATTTTAGAATTTCATAGGCTCTATTGACCAGTTTACTCAATGACATTTTAAGCATATCGTTTGATTTTGTCAACAGCTTAAACTCATCAAATGAAAATTGGTAATTTTTCTCTAGATCGCTGGCAGCAGATAACGCATTTCTATCTAGAAACAAAACCGATTTATCAATATCAAATGGACTGTCTTTTTCTTGAACAGCGTCTTTTATAACGTTTTTCAGATAAGACAATTTATTTTCTTTGAATTGAGCTGCAAAGAATTGCTCTATTTTTTCTTCAGGCACTCTTGCCGTTTTTTTAAGGAAGTTAATCAAGATTGCATAAAAAAGCTGCACATCGAAAGAATTAAACTGCAACTGATGGTACGTTTCGAGTATTGACTTTAGCAAAACACCGCGCAAAAGGTCTGCCGAAATACCCATTTCAGAAATTGCTTCCAGTTTCTGGAATTCACTCCATATTTTAAAAACGTTTTCATTCTCTGGAAGCTTTTCCAAAAGCTGCAATACCGATTTAGATATGCTATTCAGTATTTCCTGCTTTTTAAAGCCCAGATGCGCAGCTTGCTTCATAACCAATAAAGCAATGGTTGGTTCTTTGTTTACCAGTTCCTGAAATAATTCGGCTGTAACTGTTATTTTTTGCTCTTTTGCCCACCACGGTATAGTGCCCTGCGTAAACCAAAACAAAAATAAATCTTGCAATACAAGGTTATCAGCGTATTTTGCATCTATCTTTTCTTTTCTGTTTTTTGTTATGTTTCTTCCTTCCTTTCTCAGTTCTGTAACCATGTCCTCTTCAACCAGTTTGTTTACTGAGCCAGTTCGCATTTCGCCCAAAATTTCGGTGAAAATAAAAAATAGCGAAGATTGGTCTTTTACAATAGCATGAGCTTCTGCCATACCCTGCGCCATCAATAGCAATAAGGTCTGATAATCTATATTATAATGTTGTGCGAGCTTTTTAATATTATTTTCTACAAACATTTTAGCGCTAAACAAACTGCTATGCGAAGTCAAAAGAAAAGAAAAAATAAATTTTAAGATTGCTTTTTTCAGCTCTCGCTCATTGGTTTTTATGAGATTTTTTTTGTTTTGAATTTTTACGGTAGTTTGGTAATAGTTAATGATAAAATCAGCGTTTGCAGGTTGCATAATGCGTATTATAGCCAGTAAAGCACTTTCTGGCGCCACCGCCATTAGTCGTTCTGTAAATTGTGTTATGTTGTGCTGTCTGCTAAATATATTGATCAATTCTTCTGGATGCTTTTGGATGATGGCATCTAGCAGCAAACTGATTTTTTGAGGTGTGTAATAACCGTACTCTAAAGGCAATGACCCAAAAAAGAAATAATAATGCAGTGCTTCAAACTGATTTTTTGCCTTTTCTTCTTCTAAATGCTTCTCAAAATCAAAGGATTCGTTTATTTCCAAACCAGTTCTTACTTCTTCTCTAAGCTCTTTTATATATATCGTGAAATTTTTATCTGACCGTATTAATTCTGGATTGGTTTCAATGGCATCTGCCAATAATTTTAAAATGCTCTCGTACGATACATTAAAGTGAGAGGCCATTTGCGATAATGTTCTTTTTACAAAAAACCTGCGTTCAAAATGTCCTCCCATATCTACTAGCAGGTAGGTCAGAATAAAATACCATAATGCTTGTCCAAATGCTTTCTGTGGCGTTTTTATAATCTCTTTCTGCTTTTGAATCTTCACTACATTATCAAAATAGCGGCTGATAAAATTGGCCTGCAGCGGTATTAGAAGAGTGATAATGTTTTTGATAATCTCATCATTAAACTGTTGCGCCAAACGTTTTCTGACTTGCTCTTCTACTCCTGTTTTAAGAATTAAACCTCTTAGCTGTTCAGGATTTTCTTTAAACAGCTTCAAAAAAGTTTTGTCAGGCTGTGTAAACACCTCCCCGCTCGCCCACCACGGCAATACGCCATTGCTCAAAAAAAAATGCAGCAGCTCCATACAGCTTATTAGAAAATTTTGAACATTTTGATTGTTTTCTATTGCTGAACCGCTATTGCTGATGTTATGCAGAGTAGCATAATCAAACAGCGCTTTTTCTAATGCCTGCTCATAGAGATCGGCAAATTCATCATCGGTAAACGGATAGGTTAATGTGCCAATGTTTAATTCTAGCTGGTCTATCTTAATAAAATTATGAGCATTTACCGTATTGTCTAAAAGTGTGTTGGTAATATCTCCCAGTTTCGTTTTAAAGAGTCGGCTGAATTGTGCAAACACATCTTGTGTGGCAGATTTATCATAAAAATCTACCTCAACAACTTGCTGCTGTATGATGTGTTTCTGGGGGTTCATTTAAAAATATGTTTTTATTTCTGCTTATTGATATTCGTTTCCCGCAGCCAATTTGTTAAAGCCTCACATGATGCTAATCTCGCCTGAGGATCTGCATCAGTTTTTATTGCGTCGAGCCATTCAAAATAAAGCGCTTCAAACTTTTGCATTCTCGAAATGCCCAGCCATTTAAAATTTAAAGTCAGATAGCCCGGTGCAATTGCTTTTATCAAATCCTCAGCAAACATTTTAAATTCCTTATCCTGAAAACGGGCTGGCCATGCAGGCAAAACAATAGTGGCTTTTAAACTGTAAAAATTTTCATTAACCACTCCATTGCCTGATAGTTTTGCAAGAAGTTCGATGCACGGATATCTGAAAATTTTATTTTCCTGCATTTTATGGATTTCAGCTATGACCTTTTTAAGATCTCCGTCAAAATCTTGACTTTTTTTACTGAATATGGCTGTATTGACAAGAGTAAATTCTTCGTCGTCAAGAAATTTAACTTTAAAATCAAAATCGTCTCCTGGCGTTTTCTTTCCTAGGTTTTTTACTGCATTTTTTAGTTTTGTCAAGCGTCTCTCTCTTTCTTCAAAACTAGTCCATTCATCATTTTTAAAAAGTATGCTGTCTTCGCTTTCATAATAGCTGAATCCAAAATTAGGCTGATCTAGTTTGGGGCGCATCAATAAATGTTCGACCAGATGAAACCCTTCGGACTCTATGCTTAGTCTCTTTAAGGATTCTATTACATCATTCAAGGCATTCATTGCCATGCTTTTTATTTTATAGCTGCCAATTGCCTGCCATTTTTCTTCTGGGCTTATACTATCTTTTTGAGGCGGTTTGTATATAATGATGTATTTGCCATCTTTAGGAATTATTTTGTAGTTCTCCTTCATAATTCCGAACTCTAAGACCGAAATAGTCTGCGAATTGAATATATAGGATTGATTTATGCTGTCTATCTCTAAGTTTTCGGCTCCTTCTATATTTTCTATCACATTGCTTACTACAGCAAGATTCTCATCATTAAATTCGACAATATCTATTTCCTGCTCCTGCTCGGCGGCTGGTTCTGGTTTCACTGGCGTAATGATATATTTTTTGTCTGCATTGTTAAAAACATCTGTCAGTCTTCGTCGCATGAGACTTTCTTTCCTTGATTTAAACTTTGTTAAACTAGGGTATTCCAGATGGTTGATATTGAGGTACAAGGATATTTTATATTCAAAACCAGACATTAGGTTAACCTGAGACGAATAGTCGTAACCTTTAATTTTGCCTTGATCGATATGGAGCAAATGGTTTAAAACATTAGCTTTCCACTGCAGCACAAAGGTATCGCGCTCCAAATTGCTTCCTCCAATATAACTATTAAAATACTGCAGTATAGGATAAATGCTGAGTTTACGATTAAATCGTCCCAGTAAATGGTCTAATATTTTATTCTTTCTGTCTATGTAGATTTCTGGCGTCTCTACAGCGCTTAACAAGGCTTTCATGTAGCCATTGTCTTCATCGCTTTGAAAATTTTCCCACTTCATTTCATTTACAAACGAAGCGCGATTATCACCATTCTGATTGTATTCTTTTAATATCTCTCGAATATCAGGAACCGCATAAAGATCTTGGGTATAATATGACTTCTGATTCTTTCTGCTTAAGTCGGTCGCATACAGGTTTCCTAAATTTGCCAATTGCGCCGAATAATTTGCGAGTATCTGTTCAAAAAAAAGCAAATAGGCTTTGAGCTGTTTGGCAACTGCTTTACGCTCTTTTGTTTCAGATTTAGATAATCCGTTTGCGCCTATGCCATAGACAGCGGGAAAGTAATTTTGTATCGAATAGTAAGTTCCCACGTCTTTGTAAGTGCCTGCTTTAATATCACGGCTGTGTTTTTTGTCTGCATACTCTTTTTTTATTTGAGTTTTTAAAGGCTCTCTGTGCTCATACAACTCTAAAAAAAGCGCTTCATTGATCGGAATGCGATAGTCGTCTGAATATAATTTTACGTTTTTTAAAAAAGTATCTTTATCTAAATAAGCAAAATGATCTTTCTTTAACCGAAACGGCAAACTATCTGTTTTTTCTGTTACATCATTTTCATCAGAAGCTGTTTCTTCAGTATCGCAATCGTCAAGATTCTCTATGGTTAGATTTTGAATGTAACTAACACCATCCAGCACCGTTATGGTATTGGTAACATCTATCGGATCTATTTCTGTAGCAATAGGTTTTAAATCTTTTTCTAATAGTATTCCGTTGGTTAATAAGGGGCCGTCGTAAATCTGTTCGATAGCATATCCCATGTCCAGCAGTTCGGATTTAGAATAAAATCGGATTTTAGGGTTTAGCAAAGATTCGATCTTATTGTAGATTCTAAGCAATATTTCTTCGGGAGCTGAGGTGTATTTAATGCTAATATTTGCATGAATGGCTATATTTTGACATTTTAAGATAATGACATCTCCCATTATATCTTCACAAATATTGCGTTTGGAGAGCGTTAGTTTTCTAATCTTTTCTTTAAACTTTTCTTCCGCTTCTTTATCGGTAACAAACTGATTGGTTATGGTTTCATTGGCTCTTACTACAATTCTATAAAGCCCTTTTATGTAATGGCTGCCGTGCACAGAAAGAACTGGATTAAACATGATGTTGTTTACTTCCTTTACTTTGTCTAAAATAACTTTTCTAAAGTCACTAACCGTTACAGGATTGCACGTCAAAATATGTTCTTTTTCAAAAAAGGCGTGCTGGTTCCTGTTTATCAGCCCTCTGCTATTGGTTAGGATATCTTCGGTGCTTAAATTTGCCTTATAATGCAAATCGGTTAGTGCAAAACACAACTGCTCCAAAAGGGTAATGCCCGGATCATGAATATTATAGTCTGTCCATAGATGCCCTGTTAGTCGCTGCACTAAATCTATTGCCTGTTTTAAAATAACTTCAAAATCAGATGTAGGATCTATGTTTTTATTTATAAACCGAGGTTCAATCATGTTTTTATGTATTCAGTATTCTGATGTCGCAATTAAATTCTCTTATTCTGATTCTCCTTATCAATAAAACTATCTTGTTTCTTCGGATAATAGCAATTGGCAGGCACAAAAAGTTCATCATCCCAAAGTTCACAAATGGTGTAGTATATCATTGCACCAGAACCAAAATTCGAATTCGAACGCATTTGCAGTTTGTAATTATGCGTGGTGCCATGCCAGCGTAAGTTCAATTTGTTCCAAATCGACCAAAATGATCCATAATAAGCACGGGTTTTTCTAATTTTAGACCGTGATTTTCCAAATGTGCTTAGCGCTATAGCGTGCATGATAGAAAATCTTCCGGAGTGTTTTATTCCTGCGCGTGCCACAATTTCAAATGCTTGGCAATTATCCAACTCAGGAGTGATGTCGTGCCATTCACCATCGGCGGGAATTTCTTTGTTTTTGTTGTAAGTTCCCGTTCTTCCTTTAGAAGCGGTAAAACCATTTACATCCAGCTTAAAGTTATTTTTACTTTTATTCCCAATTCCTAAACTTCCGTCGTTATGAAAGTAAAATGATTTCTCTTCATCTGTTGCCTCAGATTTTAATGTATCTGATCGGAATTTAAGGCTCGGCTTGTCCAGCAAATCTTTTTCAACATAAAAAAAAGGCTCTAAACGGTCAATGTTTTTGTAAAAAGTAATTAATCTGGACGATGTTCCTAAAGAAGTTATGCTATAACCGTTTTCCTCGTCTTTGGATATTCCATCATCGTGCTGAATAATTACAGAATCGATCAGTGATTTAAAATGAGTTTCGTTCGGAATTCTTCCATTTCTAAAGTATTCTATTAACTCGGCTCTTCCGTGTAATTTTTTTATATCGTTATCTGCCATATTCTTTAAATGTTAGGATTAATAATAAAATTAAAAAGTTCATCATCATCGTCATATTCAGTATCTGAGGCATCATTGTCTGGCGTATTAATGCCCGGATCTTCTTCTATTAAAAGTTCGTCGCCCACTAAGAAATCGGCAATACCAAGCGGCACTGCCGTTTTATGGATCGGTTTGTCCAACACCTTTAGCATATGGTACTCTGAAGGCACAAATACCGAAGCTGGAGAAGAACATTCGATGTATTTTATATCATACAAAGCGCTATCAACTACTCTTGAAACCAGCACATCATTTGACGATTGCCTTTCTTTATAAAAATGAATCAATGAAAATCCGGTTACATACTCAATATAAGGACGTGTTTTGATAAACAGCAGCAAATCTGATTTGTAGATACGGTTTCCTATTTTAAAATCATCGTATTTGTCATAAAGCCAAGGCGCTATATAATTATTAATGTCTTTGTTCAGCTTACGCACATAATTCCCAGAATCCTCTTTCGCCTTATCGGTCAAAACAACTTCGCAGACTACTTTTACCCTTTCGTAAATAGGATTTCCTACTTCTATCGTTATAAAGGGAGAAATGATTTTGTCGAGAAATGACTTTACATCAAATAATGTCAACAAGCTTACTCTCGGCACATCTTTAAAAGGGTGGTTGTTCCTCGATTCTTTCGGAATCAATACCAAATGTAAATTTGTTCCTTCTACAATTTCATACCCTTCTATTTCTGTATTAAAACATTTTACCATCATTATTTCTGGAAAATTTTCTAATACAACTTGCTCAATATCTCGGTTTTGAACAGGCCTTTGTTTGTGTCTCAGCCTTTCGCTTACTCTCGTGTAGAACTTATCTGTGCTTTCTGGCGGTTCGCCATTAATGGAGCTAAACAATTGCCATAAAGCGCTAACGCCTTTTATTGTTTTTTCAAATCCCTTAATTGAATAAGGGGGAATAGAAACGGTTTTCTTCGTATAATTTTCGGGCAGATATTTTCTTGTCGCAACCACGCCATTGCAAGCAATGCCTAATAAATTTGGTTTAGTGGCCACGCCATCTACCGTTGTTGCTTTAATCCAAAATAAATCTGGATTCATAATGGTATTTCCCGACGGGATGCTGGATGGCGCAAAAAGCCTAATAATTCCAGATCCCATAAAATCATTAGTTGTATCAAAAATAATGTCTTTGTCTGAAAAAGGAATCCAAGTATTGTTTTTAAGATAGCTCCATATCAATTCTGTTTTTTGCAACGTATAATGAAAGCTGGAATCTTCGAATTTAAACAAAAGGTTCAGTTCAGATTTTGGCTCAACATCCTTTAAACCAATGCATAAATTATCGTAATCCAAAAATTCAGGCATAAACTTAGTCTGCTTTTTATACTTGTTGGGATAGATGTAATCATATCCAAACGGGTAATCATGAATCAGCTGAATTTTACAGTTTTCACGATTTGCCGCTCCATCCAGAATTTCTGAATATTCAAGCGTATAATCTATTGCAATTGATTTTATAATTGGAATAATAGGCTGATTGGGCAAAGCTTGCTTTAATGCTTTTTTTTTAGCCTGGCTCATAACCGCTTCGGGAAAAATTTTAGTAAAAACTTCTTGTCCAAATGTTTCCTGCGGAGAAGAAAGCTCTAGCCTTAAAGTTCCATCTACAGCAAACGGATTATTGTTGTCGGAAGCTACCAGCGATGGTTCATTAATAAAATCAAGCTTGCTAAAATCTATCTTATCGATTACCGTAAAATCACTTAAGAATCCATTGCTGTTAATGGCAAACAATTCTTTTTGCTGCTGATTTTTGGTATTCAAATATAAATTCTGCGTTTTTAGCGCCTTAATGCTGACCTTAAAAGAATTGTTCCTAAAAGGATCTGGATATTCTTTATAGTAAGTTTCAAATCCTCCGTAGTCTCGAGGCAAGTTCAACCAGCTGATGTTTATAGAAAAATCAGTTAAATATCGATTAAAAACATTGGTATTCTTGATATCCAAAAACGATCCTAAGATTGGCTGCGGACCAAATATTTGAAAAGGGCTCGTTGGACTTACCAAACCGATACTGTTTTGCAAGAGCAGCGAACGGAATCCTTTTACTTCGCTTTTAATTGTAATGCGTTCTATTACTATATCTTGCAGAAAACTATAAGCATAATGTTTGCTGAAATTGTTGAGCCCTATGCGAACAATTGGAAACTTAGAATCAAAATTGAGATTATGAACTCCCTGATTGTAATTGTCAATGGGTTCTTCAATAGCATTTAATTTCAAAATAATCTCTATTGATTCGGCTCCATTGGGCGGTGCATGAAACTTTACAAAATATTTTTTTATGTTTTCCCAGCCTTTTGTTGAAGTATAGGTTATGACAAATGCGCTTGATAAAAGCTCGTAGATAATCGTTTCAATCGTTTTTGCACTTTTTTCAGATTCATTTATATTCTTGCCGTAGTAATATTTGTTGTCATTAATAGTGTCTCTGTACGATGAAAAGTACTCATACATAGCTTCAAAACTTTTTGTCTCTAATTTGAATTTTATGTTAATGGTTCTTTCTCCTTCGGGCAAGTACAAGAGCGGTGATGCTACGTATATGCCTAAATTCGCATTATCCATCGTTCGCATATTACCGAGCTTTCCCTGCTGATCTTCGCCAAGACATGGCCACGAAATATAACTATCTTTGTTTTTTTGATAATCGGCTACCGAAAAAACCTTTGGAGAAGCTTGATAAACCTGATTTTCAATTATATTACTGATGTCAAGTTTCTTAGAAGCAACTTGGGCAAACTGGCTGACAAAAATAGTTTTGGTCTCCACTATTGTGGCTGCAGACAACGTAATAGGATTGCTTAACTCATAAATTATAGGCTGTTCTTCATTCGGAATTTCTGCTATCAATAATTCTGAAGGCGAAATTTCTAATCGCTTTACTCCTATTTCCGGTTCGATAATGATGTTAAGCTGATCGCGATGTCCTTTTTTGGGCTTTAGCTCTAAAACATTTTTATAATAATACTCAAGATGCCTGCGATTAAAATCATTAATTTTTACTTGCGCTGACTTATACAAATCCAAAAAACCAATTAATAGCGCGATCTGCGGCAAAAATTGGGCTTCTAGTATGCTATTTCTTGAAATATAGGATCTTGATGCTCGCACTAAATTATTGAATTTTGCAATGACAGATTCAAACAAAGCAGATAAATAGCGGATAGATCCATTTATTTTTTCCTTGTTAGAGCTTTCTAAAAGCATTGGCAAACTGACCTCTTCTTTTTTTTTAAGTCCCGATAATTTCGGATGCGGGTCAGGGTTTTTGAAGCTGATAAATACTAAAGAAGCCTCTTCGCAAAAGTTTTTTAAATTGGCTGATTCTTTATGAGTTGATTGAATATTGATCAATAACTCTCCTAAATCATTCGGGAAAGGCAAAGCATTCAATAGATGCTGGAGTTTTGTTAATTGGGCAATTACATCAAATAAAAAGTCTATCAATCGAGTCAATTTGTCCAATCGCTCAGATAATAGGTTACTGTGGCTGTCATGCTCAATTGTTTTTTTAATGGCGCCAAACTGACTGCTTAAATCGACAACATCTATTCTGCTGATTAAGAGGGCAGCGAGATAAGGATCATTATACAGAAAATCTTCCCAAGTTCCATCTATCTCATTGGTTTGCGCATTGTAATAATTAAACTGAGCTGAAATTTTATGAATGTAACTGATCATTTCAGGAATATCCCGCGAATCAATTTTAAAATAATCAGGCATCAAAGTATCAAGCATTCGCTGTGCCTGGCTAAGCCCTTGATTTGATGTCATAAATATTTCGCTGTTCATATTCTTTACTATAAATTAGTCCCCTCAAGAAGGTAAAAGGGAAATACAATATTGTGTCTAGTGTTTGTTATAATGATTTTATAATTGACTTCGATATGCAGCACTCCGTCCAATTCGTTGCGGGTTACTACTTTGGCATCAATAAAATCGACACGCGCTTCAAAATTTAAAATTGCCTTGCTAATGGTATTGTTCAAACCTGTAACAAAAGATGCGTCATGACGCTCAAACATAAATTTTCGAAGATTGCAGCCATACTCAGGTCTCATTAATCTTTCTCCTGGATCTGTGCTCAATAAAATATGGAGACTTTCTGCAATATCGGTTTCGTCTGAGACTAATGTTACATTTTTAGTTTCTTTGCTAAATGAAGGAGGAAATTTCCATCCTGTTCCTAAAAATGATTTTAATTCCATTGCTTATCCTCCTATCAAAACGGTTGGCAAACCCAAAACAATCGAGCCTCCATGTGCGGTCGTATCGCCCATACGAGCGGCAGGCATACCACAAATAAGTACTGTCGATGAACCTTTTACAATACTGTCAGGCGGTCCTACGCATACGAGCATATCGCCTACTCGAGCAGCAGGCAAAGAACCTATTAAAACGGTTGGAGCACCTGCTACAATTGGTCCGCCTACGTGCGGTATTGGCGGCAGTCCTGGCGTTACCATTGGACAAGTATGCATATCTGTTATTCTAGCGGCTGGAGCTCCCATATTTTTTTACATTTAAAGTTAATTTATCATTACTATTGCACCTTTTACGGTGGTTTGTCCGCTGGCAGATAATTCTGCTGTAGCGGCTCCTTTAGCCACAAATCCTATGTTGGCATTATTGTTTATGTTTAAACCCGTCATTTTTACATCCATCTGAGCCTCAATCTCAACATTCTGCACGGCTGTTAACGAAATTTTTCCTTTTGCATCTAGAACAATGTCTTTAGAACTTTGCACAGAAATGCCATTGGAGTCCATTGTTATTGAATTGCTGTGCTGATCTTTAATTTCTATAGATTTGGCATCATCGCTAAAAGTGATATAATTTCCTGCCGGCGTTTCTAACTTCAATATCTTTTTCTCATCATCAAATGTCATTTTGAGCTGACTTTTTGTGATAATCGTTTTGATATAATTGTTATTGTCTGCTGCGGTTGCTGCTGCGGTTTTGGCAGTGCTGTATAACGATCCCAAAATAACTGGGTAACGCGGATCATTTTCTAAAAATCCAATTATGACTTCATCTCCAACTTCTGGCAAAAAACCTGCTCCTGCCTTATTTGTCGCATGAAAATTGGCCATTCTGGCCCATATTCCGTCTTGATTTTCAGCATTGCTTGGCAATGTGATCAAAATGCGGAATTGAGAATCTGGGTCTCCAAATATTTTTTTTACTGTAGCAACCTGTAAACCGTTAATGGGCGGAAGCTGACCAGATGCATTAGGATAAGCGAAATCTTTATTTTCGTAGGCAAACTTTTCGTCAAGTCCAAATTTTACTTTGGTCGTCCAGTTGCCGCTCTCTAAAACGTGATTCACCATTGTCACATAGGCATTTCCGTTAAAACGGTCTCCTACTCCTGCCAATTCAATTACAGTGTTTGGCTTTACTGTTCCATTGCCTATAAAACTGACCACTCCTCTTATGGCGGCCAATCTGATTTTTAATAAACTTGAATTTCCCCAAACCGTTAAATCTTCATTTGTAAGCGGCGTATTTGAAGTGAGCTTTAATTCTTTTTGATTTAGCTGGCCCGATAATGTTTTAGCGCTCAAATTTCCTTGTGCATTGAGAGAAGGCTCGGCTGCGTTCGACACCAATAGACTTTGCTGTTTAATATCCCAACTGCTTACCTGCAAAGCTGTAGGCTGTTTCTCTGCCGATAATTCTGCATCAAAGGAAAGAATAGATTCTCCAAAACCAATGCGAAGCACAGCATCCCCGTCAACTTTTGGTTTACCGATTGTCATTTCGTCGCCATCTAATGCAATAACAAAACCATTAAAATCTGCACGCGCCAAAACAAAATCCCAATCTGTAGCTAGTTTTTGGAACATGGCTTCAGAAACGGCCGTTGTACTGTCAACCGTTGCAGTAACGCCGTAATTGCTGGCAATGGAATTCATAATTGCACTATCAGTTTTACTGCTAAATTGTGCTTCCGTTTTATTGTAGCACATCGTAACTGCTTTATGTTTGCAGGTAATAATTAAGGCAAAAGGCTCTCCATCATTTATACGGATCGCTTGTTTTACAATTACCCCCTTAAAAATAGATGTTTCGGCATCTGATCCGTAACCTGCTGTAATTTCAATTGTATTGCCCGGAATCAGATCGGCGCTATCGCTAATAGGAAAATCAGCAGATTCTACTGTTCCGTCAATAAGACTAATTTCAGCATATGATATTCTGTTTAATTCATGTGTAATGTATACAGATTCTACAGGGTACGAATCTTTTATTGGGCTTCCATTTGCTTTAATCGTCAGCCTTAAGGTAGGATCAGAAATATCTAATGGTGATTTTGCTGGCATTTATTATTATTTTTTTATTGGGGGAAAATACAACTGATCTCCTGGTTTTATCGCATTTATACTGGTTAGATTATTTATTTTGGCAACTTCCATATAATAGGAACTGTCTCCGTATATTCTAAAAGTCATTAAGGGCAAAGTATCTCCTGCTTTCACTGTTCTCATGTGCGTTAAGTCAGGCGAACTCTTTTTGGCTTCTTTAGCTACCGTAACAAAATCAGTCGTTCCCGATAACATAAGCTCAATAGAAGCTCGAAGCGCTGTACCGTCTTCTTTAAATAAATTATAGCTAACATTTAATCCTTTGCAGACACAAATCATAGACAAACTTCCCCATACTATAGTGAGGTAATTGGGCCTGTGCTTTAAACCATTATAAGAATAGGTAAGCTGTTTAATTTTTTTAATATAATCGTCAACATCCAAAACTCCTTTGGGCAATGGCACAACACCAGTACCATCGGCAATTAATTTTAAGGTCATATCGTTTCCGACTAATGCCTGAAAAATAAGCGTTCTATCGTTTTGTCCGATAACTTTTGGAGCATTATACTGCGCCTTATATTTACGGGTATACGTATTTGGGTTAAACATGGCTTCTATAGGATCGCCTACAGAACTTGTGCATTCGGGATCAGAAAAAGCTTCAATTTTAAGTTTGAGTAATGCCATATTATCGCTCCGATTTTTTTTCTAGTTTCGCAATAACCCTTTCTGTACACTCCTTTATAATCTGTCTTTTCAGATCAGATAAATTTTGAGTTTCTACAGCGTCTGCTGTTTTGTTATCTTCAACGATATTGACTTTTATAACTAATTCACGAATTTCAATTGGCATAGCCTAAGTTTTAGATAATTATAATTAAAAAATCCTCGTAAAATAACTGTACGACAACTCGAGAGTTTCTATAACAATAGCATTATCCTGAGCTTTTAAATCGGATATTTTTAAAGCAACAGGATAGGCAGCATTAAATGACCATGAAGCAATTGGAGCGCTAGTCTCGTCTAATAAATTGACAATTACGGTTTTTGTAATAAAATTAAAAGACTCGATAGAATTTCGTGCCCACGTAATGAGGCCCGAATTTAATACCATTCCTCTTTTTAAAATTAAATTATCATATTTGACAGGATTTGGCAAACGATGTTCGAATCGGTTCTCGCCGCCTTCTTTTATGGTTTCAACTCCCAATTTGGCTCCAAGCCCTGTGACTTCCTGAAAACTGCCCTCGTAAACACCAGTAATTCCTACAACATTTACCTTAAAAGAAAATGCTGCAGGAAAAAATGGTGGTGTTTTAGCTACGTATGCCATTTAATTATTTCACTATCGTTAATTTTTCATGTGCCAATTCAATAGATTCTACTGCTACTTCATTACCGTCAGATTTCATATCCGTAACCGTAATTTTTACTGGAAAAGCATTCGCCAAAGTCCAGCTCATCGCTACTTCATTTTTCTCGTCCAGCAAGCTTATGGTAATAGTCGATCTTTTGTAAGTATTCATGGCAATAATATTGTACTTATCCCATAAAGCCTTATCACCTAAAAACATTCCTTTTTTTAAAGTCACATTTCCAAATTTTTGTATTCCCGGCATCTTTACGGTAGAGTATACCTTACTGCTGCCTCCGCGATATTCTATCACCTGTGTTTCTGATGATAAACCTGTTACCTCCTGAAAAATTAGTTCGGCATCATCCCATTTTACTTGAAATGAAAATTTAACTAAAGGCCAGGTGGCCGCTGATTGTGTTGA
The DNA here is from genome assembly GCF_025252405.1 of Flavobacterium sp. TR2. Taxonomy (NCBI): domain Bacteria; kingdom Pseudomonadati; phylum Bacteroidota; class Flavobacteriia; order Flavobacteriales; family Flavobacteriaceae; genus Flavobacterium; species Flavobacterium sp. TR2. Next base: position 3,892,750 of record NZ_CP104307.1, read on the forward strand.
ACCATCGTCTGCCATAATAAATATTTTTTAATTGATTATAGTTTAATTTAAGATTGCTGCATTTGCTGCTGGAATGTTATAATAATGAACTCCGCAGGACGTACAATTGCCACTTTTACTGTAATTAGCATTTTTCCGTCTAGAATATCTGTAGGTGTCATGGTAGACCCCAAACCAATCTGAACATCAAACGCCTGCTCAGGAACTGCTCCTGCCAAAGCGCCTTGTTTCCATAAATTAGTCAAGAAATTAGACATCATGCTTTTTACCGTTACCCATGTATTGGCATCATTAGGTTCAAATACATAAGATCGTGCTGCTAGTTTTAAAGATTGCTCGATCATGATTAAAGTTCTTCTAACATTAATGTAGCGCCAATCCTGACTATTGCCATCTAAAGTTCTGGCACCCCAAACTAAAGTTCCGATTCCTGGAAAAGTACGGATAACATTAATTGATTTTCCTGCCACAACATCAACATTCAGACTCTCTTGCTGCTCGTTTGAAATGTTTACCGATGGAGCGTTTACCATACTCACAGATACATTTGCTGGAGATTTCCAAACACCGCGGCTACTGTCTACAGCGGTATAAATACCAGCCATTGCAGCACTTGGCGGAAGCTCATTCAATTTTGATCTGATTTCTTCAAGGATGTTAGTGTATGTTGGACTGGTAGCTTTTAGTGATTGATGATAATTTAGTTTATCATTATCCGAAGGAAAAATTACTTTTTCTGAAAGATCATTAGTTGCATTTGCTACTTTTTTCTCAGCAGCTTTAACCTTATCAGCATCAACTGGTTCTGCATTTTTAGCGGTTTCCAATTCTGCTTTTGCAGTTTCTAATGCTTTTACGGCCGTTGTTTTGGCCGCAGCCAAAGCCTCTTCTGCATCAGATTTTGCTTTATCTAGTTCTTTTAATGCATCACTTTGATCGGTATTATCGACTAAATCTGCCAAAGCTTTTTCGGCTTCTTTAACCTTAGCATCATCTGCAGGATCAGCATTTTGTGCCGCTGCCAAATCTGCTTTTGCTTTATCGATAGCTATTTTTTTGGTGTTGGCTTCCAAAAATTTGGCATCTTCAAATGCTTTTTCTGCCTTTTCAACATCCTTTATTGCTTTGTATACAGCAGGCGGATTGTCTTCTGCGGCTTCTATTGCAGTTTTGTATATTTTAATGATATTCAAAGCGGCTTCTTCTTTTTTCGGCAAAATAGTCGCTAGATCGATGCTATCATCCAAGTTTTCAAAAGTTACTTCGCCAGGCTGCACAACTCCCGATTTAAGCCACGGATAATAAGCTGCTCCGTATTTTAAATCATTCATTCCGATGCCTTCGCGAAAACTTTTAACGATTGGCGTAGTATCTTCAGAAGGCAATTGCTTTACCAAATCAAAAAGTCCAAAACGGCTTTGCATGGCTGCGCAATGGCTTAAAATTTTGGTGTAAATTGAATTGTAGCACGCTTCGCCTAACGCAATTGCATCTGGAACCACTATAAGCGTAGGCTCAAACTCTTTTTTTAGAATTTCAAAAGGATCCAATTTTGTTGTAGAACCCAAAAAGTCGTCAGCCTTTATTTCTAATGTTGCCTTATCTTTAAAAGTATCGACAGTTAAGATATAACAAGGGCCTCCTCCATTGGCATAAAACAAGCGAATAGAATTAAACAAATACAGCGTATTGTCTTTGTTTATTTCGACTACTTTGTTTTTCCCGTCAAGCGAAAAGGTTTCTTGTTTGATAGCTGGATTAGCATCCGCAATTTTAAATTTTGCTTTAAATCCTCCACCAAAACGCTCTACATATTCTGCAAATGAGGTAACTCTGGTTGGAACATTTACTAATGATTTGCCATTCCACACGGCTTTTTCTGTATAGCCGATAAAGACAGGAATAGCTGTTTCTACTGATACTGCAGAACTAGGAAAAGCGTTCTTCTCATCAATATAAACACCGGGGGTCATAGGGTTGTTTATCATAAATATGTGTTTTTGTTTAGTAAATAAAAATTTCTGAATAATACTTTTTATCGTTTTTATTCTCGATTATTGACGATATATGCCTTGTATCTGGAACCGGAAGCGCATTAATTAAAACATTAAATGTGCTTTCCTCTTCTTTATAATGATCAACTAATTTAAAATACTGGTCAGGCCTTTGTTTATGGCCAATTGGCAACACAGAAACAAAACTTAATCCTTCCCGATTATCAGGAAGCGTAATATTTCCAGGACCTTCAAATGCAACATCTTTTCCTATAATTGCTAATTGAGACAAATTTTTAAAATGATCACCAACAATTATATAACGCCAATAACTTTCTATCTCTCTAAAATGCAACACATATGCTGTTTGCAAATCATATCGCAATTGCAGCTCTATAATTCCAAACGGTTTTCTTAAAAACTTTTGCCCAAACGCACTTTCCTCAACAGTATCTTCGACTGATACAAATTCTTCATTATGTAAATTTTTAATACTAAATCTATCTTTTGTCCCTCTGAAATTATTAAAGTGGTAAAGGTCAGAATCCCATTTTTTTATTCCACAATCGGTATAATTAAAAAAATACGGATCGTTTAATACGATGTGAAACCGCAAAACAAAATCGTCCAGAATGTCACTTCTTTTGATGGTTTCCTGACTATTGAATGAATTAAAAAACAATTTAAAACCATTGTTGAATGGCTTAAAAAGAAGCCCCGATCTCAAAAAAAAATGCTGTGTGTTAGGATCTGGCTGTATGCTAAAACATTCTAATTTATTGTCTAAAAAATAGCGATGCTTAAATTCTACTTGTGTTAATATTTCGTATTCAGCAATCACTTTGTCTCTTAATTAGTTTTACTTTGATTGTCAATTTTTGATATGCCAGGTCTAAACTCTCTTATTACCGATTCGTCAAAATGCAGCATACGAACTTTGTATAAAACTGATGGCATATATTTAGCGCCCAACAATGACCATAGATTGCTTAATGCATCCATACTCAAATCTACAATCTCAATGCTCAATTTCTCCATTTTAGGATCCATATTGGGTGTATTGCTTTGGGTAAAAACATTTTTGCCTTGAAAATAGGCCATTATAAACGATATAAAACGCAGTGACTCTTCATAATTGTTACTGCTAAAATAGGCGGAGAATAAAACGTAAATATTAATTTGCAGAGGTGCATTTTGGTTTCCAAAAGAGTTTGTTACTGCTTTTGAGGGTAATTTTTGTAATGTTTCTTTTTCTAGGTTAACAAGTGTAATGACTATCTTATTTTCTCCTGGAATTGCAATTGTACCATCGGCATTAATTAATCCGGATAGTATCACTTTTTCTTCGGCGATGCTCAATTTGAGTTTAAAGAAGCTGTTTAATTCTTCTGCGAGACACGATAGAGCTTGATAAATCATAGCATTTTTTTTGAATTTTATAATACATTACAAATCAAATACATACAATGCGAAATTTCAGCAAACGTAGTATTTCTTTTTCAAAAAAAAAATTTTTTTACGCAAAAATATATAATCTTTTATTTACAAATAACATTAAAAACACATAAAACACTGTTTTACAGTTGTTTAAATAATTTCGTGTTAATTTATTATAAAAAAAATAACATAACTACAAATTTTCAATCAGATTAAAGTGTATTTTTGGAAAATTTTAAAAATTCATCAACAAACAAATCCTTAACATTTTGGTCCAACAATGCGTCTTATTTATATAATACTTGTCGTGTTTTGCTCCTTTTCTTGTGCAATTTCTTTTGCTCAAGAAAAAAGCACTGCTCCTACTGATAAGAAAAAAGTAAGCACTGAGATCGCAGCAGATTCTGCCAAAGTAAAAAAGTCGCTGATTAAAAAAATTACTGATGCTTTTAAATTCAGAGCCAATTTTAGAAAAGGCGAAGAAAAACGTGTCATAGCGATTATCAATAGGCTTCAAAAACCCGAACAGCCAAGAGATACCACAATACACAACACGTATGTTACCAACAATAATGTACCGATAAGCACTATACAGAAACAAATCGACAGTCTGTTTCTTGATTTTACAAATTCTGTAGATTCGACCAAAATTTCAAACATTGACATCAATAATCTAGTCGATAAACTTCTTCCGATGGTTCAAAAAAAAATTGATCTGGAAAAAGAAGAAGAAAAAAGGCAGGCTAAAATAAAGGAAATACGCGATTTACTACAATACCCGTACGGCATTATAACGACCATAAAAGTAAATAACGTCCCCGTAAAAACCATAACTGAGCAAGTAGCCCGAAACAGCGAAGTATATGGGTTTCATCCATACTGGATGAATAAATATTATCTCAATTACAACTACAAAGCATTAAATACTTTAATCTATTATGGGTATGAGCTAAATGGAAAAACAGGAGGCTACAAAACGATCAACAATTGGGATACGGCAGAAGTAGTAACCAAAGCCAAAAAAGAAGGGTGCAAGGTGATTTTGTGCGTCTATGATAAAAGCCAAAAAAGTTTAGATGCGTTTCTTAAAAACACCGACTCTCAATTGCGCCTCATTAGCGAAACAAAATTTCTCTTAAAAGAAAAAAAAGCGGATGGAATCAACATTTTCTTTGAAAATTTTGGAGAAGGAAACCGTGCTAATTTTATTGAATTCATAAGCCTGTTTCACAAAAAGCTGAAAGCTGAAAATCGTTCTTATCAGCTTACCATCACACTTCCAGTAATTGATGCTTATCATAATTACGACATAGAAGAAATAAATCCGTATGTGGATCGGTTTATTATAGATTTTTCAAAGAAAAACAATTATGGCCCTATAGCGCCTATTAAAGGTTCTAACTACAGTCTTGATGCTGGCATTGACCGCTACCTCAATAAAAACATTTCTCCAAAAAAAGTTATTGCCTGCCTGACATACGACGGAATACTGTGGCAGTATAAATCAAAAAGATCTGAGTTTAAGTTCTACAATACCATTGTAAAAGATTACCTCAATAAGTATACTCCGCTGTATGATAAAAACAATGGAGCATTAATAAATATCATCAAAAATAAAAAAGACACTATCAGCCAATTATGGTTTGATGATGTACAGACTATCTCCGAAAAATATGATTTTATTCTGAATAAAGGAGTTGGAGGAATTGGCATATGGGGGCTGGGTTCTGATGATGGAAGACCAGAAATGTGGAATGCCCTGATAGACAAAACCATGTACATAAAGGTCAAAACCACGATACTAAAACCACCTGTAAAAGAAGGAAGAATGGCTTCTTGGAAAAGAAGAATCTTGCAGGAAATTGGATTGTACAAAAAGCTTTTTAATCATCCCTGCGATTTTACCAAGGAGGACAGCAAAAAAATGTTTTCTGATGATTTAATCATTGTAATTACAGAAATACTTTTTGCTGCATTGGTTCTTGTTGCTTTGTTTTGTTTAAGACAGCAAAAACAATTGGGCGATGACTGGACAAAAAGCAAAATGTTTTACGGAATTCTCACATTGTTGAGTGTCTTACTTACCATTTCTGTCGTATTGTGTTTATTTCTTAATCCCGGCTTTTCTGGATTTGGATTGTCGAAATCAGGAAAATGCGAAACCAGTTTTATAACCGTTTTAAAAATATTGGGCGGAGGATTTCTTATTGGCCTGCTTGCCATGAAATTCTTGATATTTCCTCTCATAAAACCCAAAGATATTCCATAAAATTATAGGCTGCAAGTAAGGCAGAAGCCTCTGGGCATTGTTATCTTTAGACCCACGGATTGTAATTTTTACAACTTCCCATTTATAGCTTAATTTGAAATGATCGCTTCAATATGTAAAGTAATTTTCAGGCTTTTGCAGTTATTATAGTTGCAATAAACTTGATGAGAGGTTCTCTTATTCGTTTAGAAAAAAAATAGGGAAATTCGTAAAAAACCGTATTTGTACTTATAAGCATCTAATTCCATTTTTATATTTTTACCTCATCCTAAAGCTATTTGTGATAGCAGCAAAAACGTATTCTTATCTATTCGCCAGCATACTGCGCACTACCTGACCAGCAACTAAATACGATTGCATTTTTTAGAATCTTTTCATCTTAAACCGTTAAATCCTAAAAATAATTAATATGTATTATCTATTTAAAACTACAGGTGGCCAAAAAACCTGCATTGACAAGAATCCTTCCGATATCTACACTCCGAATATGAACATTAAATGCACGGGCAGCCTTAAATTTCCTTCAAATATCGTTTTGGTGAAAGATATCCCTATCCGATGTTTGCAAAGCACCAATTCAAGTACAGCCCAAGTATATTGCGATTATACAACAGCTAAAAAAGAAAACCTGATCTAAAAAAAATTACTCTATGCGATATTTTTACTTATGCTTGCTTTTCGTGATTACCGGATGCACAACAGTTAAAAGATATAAATCTATTGCTGATTCTAAAGAGGACAATGCATCACGTGTGGATTTATCTATTTTCGGATTGAAAATAGAACCTGCCACTGCTGTAGACAATAGCAAAACATTATGGGATCTTTCTGGGGAAGGACAAGCTGAACTGATTAAAAATTTTGCATTAAGATCCACTGACACCGATAAGCTCACCGCACTATTAAACACAAAATATTTAAAAGCTAGCGAGAAACCATCTTCTGATTTTACTTCAAAAAATATTCAGATGATTTTCAGCGTTAAAAAAAATCGTGATTTTGTAAAAATTAAAGACAGCAATCCCCCGTACACCTCCGCAGACCGAATTGAATATTTGCAATTCAGTCTGACAATTCCAAAGTCGATACCCTTAAAATTTGTAAAGTGGAATAAGTTTGTTACAGAGTATGGTTCTGCAGATGTAGCAGACCTGACTTTTAATCAATCTTTAGAAGCTACCGCAGGTACAGGGATTTCTACAGCGACAACAAGCGAAAAAACAGACGGTTCTTCTAAAACTACTGCATCTGGCGGCACAACACCATATGTGAGCGTGAAAGGAACAATTACAAAAAATGAAGTGCAGAAAGTTAAATACAGATACGTTGCCTTAAACGGAAAAATGCAGGAAAAAAGCATTGATATAGAACAAGAAGGAATGCGTGAAATCGATCTCACAGGAAATATTGCCACTGATCTGTCTATGAAATTTGATGAAATGCCACAAATTCTCTTTAAAATATCAGACTACAAAAAAGCAAACGGAACTTACAGTTCAGAAGAAGAGTTAAAAGCTGAGCCTTATACTGTTATGGTTCCCGATATGCAGGCTTATCCTGATTCAATTACAGCCAAACTGAAATACTCGTACGCATACAGGCACGTGAAAAAAGGTGCGGAAACTTTTTATGAATGGGATGATGTCATTGAATATTATAACTGTAAAGATGAAGAAAAAGACATCGTTCTTTTTAGAAGAAAAGACTTTGCTCCTGATTTTTACACTATTTCTAAAAAGGGAGAAGACCAAACCCCTTCTGAAGAAAGGACACGCATAGTGATTCAGAGCTTAATTGAGCCTAGCGATATTTATGAGCTTGTATTTGATTCTTATGATTCGGCACAGAATTTCAAAAACTGGCTTTTAAAATTTAAGCCAGCTAAAAAAGGAGATTCGATTAAAATTGGAGAGGATTACCAGCTGCTTATGAGAAAGAATAATTTGCCAGATGCTAAACTAACTCAAAAAATGTTTATTGAATATGGCAATGATCTTCAGGTTTTGCCTTATTACAGATAAAAATCCGATCCCTTTACCATTTTTTTTATAAATATTAGGATAAACGCACTTATCTGCTTAAAAAACAGAGAACCAGTCTAAAGATATTCTTAAGGCTGGTTCTTTTTTTATCCTATTGTCTCTGTCGGCAACGCTGTACTATTATTCTATAATTTAATAAAATCAATATTATCAAGCTTTTGCAGCCTCCCAATTATAATTGCTTTCAAGGATGTCGCAGCTTAGGTATTTACACAAATTTGCAGCTGATTATGAGAGTTTTTTTTTCATTGCAACGAATAATTTTTATTTGTGAAGCTTTAGAAGCAGACTTCTGCATTTTTTTATCTCACAAATAAGAGAAAGAAGATTCTTATTTCTTTTTCCCTAGTAGTTTAGTATACAGTAGAATGCGCTCAAAAATAAATAAAATGCAAAAAAAACCGCTTAAACATTAAATTTTTTACAAATAATTCAACCGAGATAATCAATTATTTACAATTCAACATCTTACATATTGATTCTTGTTAATTTATATATAATTTTGCGCCACAAATTTAACCAGAGAATAAATCGCCAGAATGAAAATAATAACAAATACCACTAAAATATTCTTGCTTACAGCCACCCTATTGCTGTTTTCTTTTGCTTACGCCTCCAATAGGGAAAAAGGCTGCACTTTAAAGATTGAAACTGGAAATGGAAAAGCGATCAGCTTTATCCTAACTCCTGATGAAGAAACATCTTTATCTATTTACGATCAGCAGTACAATCTAATTTATGAATCAGCAGTAAACAAACTAGATGTTCTAAAAACAATTAGTTTAGCTGGATTCTCTGACGGAATCTACTACTTGGAAGTAGCCAGCAGAGAAAAAACAGTTAGACATGAGATCAAGCTGATTTCTAAAGACTTAAAAAAAATTAGAAGAGAGGACTCGGCAAATGAAAGTCCGTCTTTACGTCGATAAAATTTTGCCCTAAATTTTAGACAGCTCATTTTTGAGCGAACATTCAGCAGCTCATTTTTGAGCTGCTTTTTTTACATTTTTTACATTTTTTCTAGATAATTAACTGTTAATGTAATTGGAAGCGCCTATATGAAAAAAGTGTTTTTTCAAAATTGGATTTTACTATTTTACCATTTTGTATTTATGGTTCTGGCTGTGCTGATACAAGGTTTCTGGGCCCTTTGGGATTATCACTCAGCAAGAGTTTGCAACTGGCTTGATTGTGATATTCTTATCGATTTGTTTATAATGTCATTGCCTCCCATATCTTTTATTTTTATCCTTACTATTTCATTCTTTACGATAACAAGTGACCGCATTCTATCTACAGCAGTTACTATTTTTGTCTTATTAGTATCGTGCTTAATAATAGACACACAAATATTTGTCGATAGACAAACATCATGGGGCACATACGAAAACATTTGGTATCATGGTTTCTGTTTGGCAGCTAGGCCAATTTTAATTACAGGCCTGGTTTTCGTCCTCCCTTTTTATGCCCTATCCAAAAGAATCACTTTCTGCACTAAATGCTAAATACGGTCTTTAAATCCTGCCTAACTAAATCCAATTTATTTATTCAGCCTATTTATTTATTGATTTACAAATCATTACATAAAAAACACTCCTAATCGATTTCTTCAATACTGGCAAATCACGCTGAAAATTTAATAAAAAAACAGATAAAACTTACTGACATCTAAAACAAGTAAAAACACCTGAACTCAGGTCAAATAATTGCAATAAATTTAAATGTCAAAATTTTTCTGCGAATCATACTTTTTACCACATCATTTGATAGCGTCAGATTTACCTTTTATAGACCTACTATTATTCAAAGAAGAAAGTTATGGAAATTGGAATCATAGGAATAAACAGTCTCACCATAGATTTAGCCAACAGGGCAACAAAAGCAGGATTTAAGGTTATTATAAACAATCCAAAAGGCAGCAGTCTTGTAAGAGACTGTATCGAAAAAATGGGAACAGACATACACTTGGGTTCTCTCAATGAAGCGGCTGCTCCTGACTTGGTAGTAATTTTTCTGCCAAAGGAAAATCTGGAAGATACGATCCGAAAAATGCCCGATATGTCTGGAAAAACCGTACTGCATACCAGCGGTCTCATTTCTGATCCCCAATCTCTTCTCTCGGGAATCAGCAATGCCATGGCATACAAAACTGCTGCGGCACTATTTCCTGCCGCTAATGTGGTAAAACTTTTCAGTCCAATGCCTTGCAGTTCGCACTTGGACACTACAGAAAAACAGAAAAAAGAAGAGCTGTTTTTTATAGCCGATTGTTCTGATTCAAGAAATAAAGCAAACACATTCCTAAAAAAAATGCAGTTTCTGCCTGTCGATTTATCGAGCAGACTAAAGCTGCAGAACAACTGGATAGATACAGTGTGGCACCAAACAGGGTAAAAATATACTCTCTATCAAGCATTGCCTATTTCTCAACCCATTCCCGAAATGCAGCGGTTTGGCTTTGACTTGTTTTGAGAAGCGTTTTGCCATCTTTTAACTTGATCGCCAAGGTGTTTTTATTATAGCGCTCTTTGGTTGTCTGATTTTTTGAATGCAGATGTCGCAAGCATAATTACACCAATAGCCGTAACTGCGGCAAATGTTCTTAAAAACGTAAGTTCTCTATTCATTTCTTTTTTATGTTAGTTGTTTGATGAGGCAAAAGTATGGCGGTGTTATTCCATACTCAACAACAAAACAATGAGTGCGGGAAAAAAACGGATGAATTAAGGAGAATGCGCATTAAAATACTGTTCGAACCCAAAAAATTGTAAGATGAAGCAGCAAACAAATTTCAAAAGAATTAATGCATTCAACCAATATAAAAACTTCTAAGAAAATTGAGAAAATAAAAAAGCTTCAGACAAATCTGAAGCTTTAACTTTTAAATTGATTATGAAGGCCTTTACAGTATTCTTCAAAAGAGCAAAATTATATTCTTTCGATTTTAAAATAAGCAAGCTCTTCGTCATTTCTCACCAAATTGTCTAATCTTACAAATCCGACTTTTTGCAGCACATTTTGTGATCCAGTGTTATCAAGATCTGTTATGGCCACAACTTCTTTGGTTTCTGTAGCTCTAAAACTATATTGTGTAAGGGCTTTACACACTTCTGTGGCAATACCCTTGCCCCAATATTCTCTGCTAAGCACATACCCAATCTCTACCTGGCTCGTGTTGTGCACAAAAATACGGGCCACACACATCCCTATAAAACCATTATCTACAGCACTAAATATCGCCCATCGGCTAAGGTTTTTCTTTTCATAATTTTCAAGCAATTCGTTAAACATTTCGACATACCTTTCGGGTGAAGTGTCGGGAAGATATTGTGTAACCTGCTCATCTTTGAAAAGATCTAAGAATGTTTGTTTCTCTTGAGGCAAAAATTCGCGTATAATTATTTTTGGGCTTTGATAAAGAATATGCATTTATGATACTAAAATAAATAATTGATAAGTTGTTTTTCTAAAATTGGCAGTACAGTTTTTCTCCTGCAAATACATCCAAATTTACAGAAAATAAATAGAGTAAAGTTCTTGCTCTCCAAAATCTTCAATGAATTTGTGCGATTGTTCCAAATAAAATGAGAGTAAAAAAATAATTTTTCATCACAGCTATCTGTCATAATTTAGGTAGCTTTACATTGCTCCATAAAAGTGCAAACACTTACATATCAACACAATAACATCTTCCTAAAAACGCTTAAAATGACAAATCCCAAAGAAAACGTAATCTGGATCACTGGTGCTTCTTCTGGCATTGGGAAAGCACTGGCCTTTGAATGGGCTAGATTAGGGTATAAAGTGGTTCTTTCCTCAAGACGTAAAGAATTATTGGATAAAGTGGCAGAAGAGATTAAACTCACAGGCGGTATCGCATTGGTCGTTCCGTGTGATATTATGCAGGAAACCGCTATTGAAAAAGCTGTCCAGCAAATCATTACAGACTGGGCGCGACTGGATGCAGTTATCGCAAATGCTGGTTTTGGTGTTTTTGGAAGCATCGAAAAATTGACGGCTAAGGATTGGAACAGACAATTGCAGGGCAATGTTACCGGCCTCGCCCTCACTGTTAAATATGCACTGCCGCATTTAAAGAAAAATAAAGGCAGAATAGGTTTGGTTGCTAGTGTAGCGGCATATCTTCCTAATCCTAATGTAGGCGCATACGGGGCTTCAAAAGCTGCTGTAAACTCTATTGGCCAGACTTTGCAGGTCGAATTAATGGGTACAGGCGTGAGCTGCACTACGCTGCACCCAGGATTTGTAGTTTCGGAAATTGCACGAACTGACAATGATGGAGTCTGGCATCCCGAACAGCAAGATCCACGGCCAGCAAATTTGATGTGGCCTACAGATAAAGCCGCAAAAGTAATGGTAAAGGCTATCTTAAAGCGAAAGCGAAATTACATTTTCACTGGCCACGGCAAAATAGCTGTAGGTCTGCAAAGATGGTTTCCTGGATTGATGAGATGAATCATTTCAAAAAGTATAAAACCAGATTTATAAATTATTTTTTGACTTGCTCTAATAGCCGTACGAAGTGTAGATAACTTTAGTTGAAACAATATCCTTATTCATTAGAAACGTTTTTACAATCAATTGCTGATCGCTGGAATGGAAATCCATAATATAATATTCGCTGATATTTACATTTTCCTTTTTGTATATAAGCCTTCCCAAAATATCATAAATCTCGAGCTTATCAATCACTTCAAAAAAAGAATTGACTTTTATGATTCCATCTTTTATAGAAACAATGACAGGATGATCTAATTTTTCCTGACTTGGGGTTTCATTTTTATAATGCAATACAAATCGGTCATCGAAAGTCCCTTTTGAAGTATTAAATCGATATGGGGATTTTTTTAGATTGAAAAAAACAAAGGCTTCTTTATCTTCCAAATAAATATCCTGATTGGCAAGCAATCCTTCTGTTTGTTCAATGCTAATTTCAAAGATGCCTCCGATTGTTGTGCTAAAGCCTAATAGCACTGTATCATTTACGTCAAAAGGCAGGGCTCTTCCCTGTATGGCAAAATTTTTACTCTGGTTGATGCTGTAAAAATCGATGTATTTATTTCCATTAAAAACAACTCCGTCAAAAGTGCTGTCAAATTCATTGGTAGCCCCTGTGATATAGCCAACAAGAGTTTGTTTGAATGCCCCTTGATTATTGTAAACATTTAGCCAAACTCTATTTTTTTCTACTGGGTCAGAGATTTTTTTTGTGGTATTGAATTTAAAAAATTGAGAATTGTTGCCACCAATTCGCATCGTATTATCAAACTTGGCATTGGTTCCAAAAACACCTTCTTTTCCTTGAATAAAAAAGGATTGCCCCGCTGTAATAAATCCCTTAGGAATCGTATTATTAATATGGGTAACGGGATCTTTGGGGCCAATTCCAACACCTCCTGTGGCATTGTAAGAAGCATAGTCATTGGAGGCGTTTGGCAAAGTTGCGCTTTGCGGGTTGTGAGACCAAAAATAAAGGGTTCCGTTTAGAACAGTTCTATTGGTTTCCAAAAACTGATCGGCATTGACCGCTGATGGATATGGGTTTCCGATGAGATATGATTTACCTGCCTCTATCCCTTCAGTCGTTATGGTTCCGTTGTTCGGAATACCTCTAAAATGGATTGGATAACTATAAATGTTTTCTTTATTAAAACCTGTCGGACTGCCAATGCTGTATCCTTTAGAAATTTTCATATGTTCCGTCGGTTTTTCCTCTTTCCAATTATTAGCGTTAGCATCAAATGAGAAAAATTTATCAGAAGGAGTATTAGGAGATGCTATTCCCAGCTGCTGAGATTCTACTGGGGAGGACCAATAGACATAATCGGATTGCAATACAGGAGTTGTAAATCGGCTGTAAATAATTTTTCCAATATTAGCCACTTCATTTTTCTGAATTAAACTAGATGTGTTGGCAAAACTAAAGGTTGCTCCGTCCAATACTTCAAGTTCATTGGCCAATGCCATTGTAATGCCTTCAGAGACATCGATAAAACCCGTAATTGCCTGACATTTGCACATTTCCGTATCAATGCTGAAAGTATAATTACCCTTCATATAAATGTACTTGTCTATGCTAGGCAGACCGTTTGTCCATTTTGCTCCTGTCCAAGCTGTAGATTCTAATGGTTTTAAAAGTACATTGGGCGTAGCTTTAGATAAACAGCTTCCGTCAAAAACCCTATAGCTGTAGGTTCCTATTTTGAGATTTGAAATTGTAGCAGTGCTTCCCGAACCCAGTATTGTTTCGGTTGAAGTGCCGCTTTGGTAAAGTGTCCAGCTGCCAGCAGGAAGTCCTTCTAACAAAATGCTTCCGTTTGTGCTGCAAGTAGGCTGAATAATGTTTTTTATGATTGGGGGATTTACAAATAATGGCTTTTTAATTTCCACAAGTGTTGGATCTGAAATACAGGAACCCACGGTAATGGAACGACAGCTGAATTGATGGGTTCCTGAGGGAATATTAGAAAAAGTTGCCGAAGCCTGATACAAACCTCCGTCAATATTGTATTCAAAACCAGTTCCTTCAGCAGGAATGCTTATAACAACAGTACCCGTGTTTACAATACAGTCTGGCTGTATTATAGAACCAACTGTAGGAGCATTTGGAACGCTCGGTTGTGCATATAAAACAACTTGAGATGATGGCATTGAAATACAGCCGTCAGCGTTAGTAACGGTAATTGTATAAGTGCCTGGAACAGTATTTCCACTTAAAATTGCTGTTGTTCCCATGCCCGTCAAAGTTCTGCCTCCTGAAGATGTTAGAGTCCAGCTTCCAGTGGGTAATCCGCTTAGGCCGACACTGCCTGAATTAGATTCGCAGGTTGCTTGGGTCACAAAATCAATTATGGGAGGAGTCGGCATAATTGGCTGCGAATTGATTGTAACCATTTCTGACGGGACTGAACTGCAATTTCCCAGCGTAGCAGATACAGTATAATTTCCAGCTGGTGCCGTGATTAGGTTTCCAGAAATGACAACTCCTGTGTTTGGAACAACAGTATAGCTGTTATCTGCATCATAATTTGTTATGCTAAAATTTCCCGTGCTTACTGTACAGGTTGGCTGCGCAACTGAGCTTAGCACAGGTTTGTCAGGGGTAACGGGTTGAGAATTAATAGTAAAAAGAATGGATTTTTCAGAAATGCATCCTTCTGAATTTTTTACTGTTAATGTATAGCTTCCCGGAGGCATACTGCTGAAAAATGCAGTTGGCCCTACCCCTTCCTGTCCTGGGTTTCCAACTACTATTTCGGGAGAAGCGTAGAGTGTCCATGCCCCAGAAGGCAAACCGCTCACTTCTACACTTCCTCTATTTGAATCACAATTTGGATGGACTATGTTCCCTATAATTGGAGGAGACGGAGTCATGGGCTGTTCCAAAATCTCGACCTCAGCTGATATTCCTGAAGTACAGTTTCCTAATGTCGCTGTCACAGTGTAATTGCCTTTTGGGGCCGTAACATTATTTCCTGAGAGTGTAACTCCAGTATTCGGATGTATAGCATAAGTATAATTTGAATTGTAATTGGTAATGGTGAAGCTTCCTGTAGCCACTGTACAGCTAGGCTGAATAGGAACACTTAACACAGGAACTTCTGGAGTTGTCGGTTGATCATTTAAAGTAAACGGTAAAGAAGAAGAAGAGCTACAGCCATCAGATTTTTTTACCGTAAGGGTATATGTGCCTGCAAGAGCGCCTGTAAGAATTGCTGTAGTACCAGAACCGTTTAGTCCTGTTCCGTTCCCAATTGCGGGCGATGCAAAAAGTGTCCATGAACCAACTGGCAAACCGCTTAATTCGATACTGCTAATATTGGATTCACAAGTAGGCTGTGTTACCCTGACAATTACTGGAGCGCTTGGTGTTTCAGGCTGTTTGTTTATGACTGCAACGGCCGATGCGTTCGAAGTGCAATCCGCCAGAGTAGCTGTAACTGTGTAATTTCCTCTTGGAGCAGTTATGGTATTGCCAGAAATTGTTACTCCGCTATTTGGGCTCACCACATAAATGCTGCTGGAATCATAATTTGTAATGGTAAAACTTCCTGTGGCTACTGTACAAGTTGGCTGTATAGGAATGCTTAACAATGGAATTGCTGGAGAAATAGGTTGCGGATTGAGTGTAACTGGCAATGAAGATGCAGACAGACAATCATCATCGTTTTTTACCGTAATGGTATAGGTTCCCACAAGAACTCCAGTTAAAATCGCCGTTGTTCCCGAACCGCTTAATCCCGTTCCGTCTCCAATGGAAGGCGTGGCATAAATAGTCCAAGAACCCGAAGGCAAATCGCTCAATTCAATGCTTCCGCTATTGGAATTACAGGTTGACTGTGTGACTTTTACGATTGTCGGAGCTGCTGGCACTATCTTAGCTTTCTCAATGGCTACCGTTACAGAAGCTTCTGAACTGCAAGTGCCAGAAATTCCGGAAACAGTAAAACTATAAGATCCTTCTGCCAAAGATGAAACAGTAAAAGAAGTTCCTGAACCTGAATATGAAGCATTAGCCGTACCACTTTGATTGAGTGTCCAAGTTCCTGATGCAGGCAATCCATTTATAACAACGCTTCCCGTTGGAGTACCGCAAATGGGTTGTGTTATTGTGCCGATAGCAGGTGTAGCCAGTGGCAATGGCTGCGCGATAATGGTAAATGAAGTACTTGCTTCCGAATTACACCCCTGTTCATTGGTAACACCAAGAGTATAATTGCCCGGTACGAATGTGCCAACTATGCTATAACTTGTTCCTGTTCCCGTAATCGTTTCTATTAATGACGAAGTGCTGTCAAACACATTAAGCGACCAATTTCCTGAAGGCAGATTGCTAATTAAAATAGATGTTTCACTATCACTACAAGAAGGATTTGATGTAATCGTTGCCGTTGGCGCCAATGGTGTCGACGGTTGAGCATTGATTGTAACATTGCCATCTTGCGCTAAACATATTGTGCCGCTGTCCAATACAAAATTATAGACTCCTGCCGTTAATGCTGATGCAATGTAAGTAGTGGGACTTGGCGATGGTTCTGTTATTGTGGCGTTAATTGGTCCCGTTTGGGTAATGGTCCATCCAGTTGCTGGCAAATTGTTGATAGTGACGCTTCCAGTTGAAACTGTACAGGTTGGATGAATTACTGTGCCCAACGTAGCTCCCGAAGAAATAGCATTCATAACCACATCAGCCGTCGTGGCCGAAACGCAGCCTGCATCTGAAACCACTTTAAATTGATAGGTTCCAGGCAACAATCCAGAAACTGTTGTGCTGCTCCCCGATCCTGTTATTTGGTTATCGCTTGTTCCGCTTTGCCGTAAAGTCCAAGTTCCTGTTGCGGGTAAATCATTCAAAACGACAGATCCTCCAGTAGCGCAAGTAGGCTGAGTGATAGCACCAATTGCGGGTACAGATGGTGTAGGCGGTTGAGGTGTGATTACCACATCAGCAGTAGCGGCAGAAATACATCCAGTTTCTGTCACGGTTACTGTAAAATAATACGTTGCAGGACTAAAATTGCTCATGGAAATGCTGCTTCCTGAACCCGGTATAGATAAGAATCTTAAGTTATTTCGGTAAACGGTTACTGTCCAATTTCCCAAAGGCAGACCGTTTAAAATTATTTTTCCTGAAGGGATCATACAGCTGGGCTGGTATCCAATTACAGGTATCGGAGTAGCAGGCAATTCATTGTCAACGGTTACCGTCACACTATCCTTAGTTTCGCAGCCGCTTACAGTATTGGTTGCCGTAAGTGTATATGTAGTGGTTACTGTTGGAGATGCAATTGGGCTGGAGATTGACGCATCCGATAATCCAGTGGATGGACTCCAGCTATAAGCAGTTTCTGCTTCGGCAATAGAACCAATACTAGCCGTCAGGACATTGCAATTTATAGTTTTGTCAATTCCTGCAGCTCCTGAACTTTGAGAGGTGTTGTTGACTGTTACCACAATTTCGTCAGTCGCCGAGCATCCATTGATTCCTGTTACTGTTAAAGTATAAACTGTAGTTGCAGTCGGATTGGCTATTGGATTGGAAATACTAGCACTCGATAACCCTGCCACCGGACTCCAACTGTAGGTGTTTCCTACCACAGGAGAAACTCCTATAGTTTTGCCAGAAACATTGGACGTGCAGGTTTTGGTAAAATCAATTCCTGCATCTGCAATAGGATTATCTGTATCGACTGTAACTAAAACAGTATCTGAATTTGTACAGCCATTGATTGTAGATGTCGTGGTAAGTGTATAAATGGTTGACACATTAGGATTTGCTGTCGGATTTGAAATTGTTGGATCAGATAGACCTGTCGAAGGACTCCAATTATATAGCACTCCAGTTATTGGCGCAGCTCCAATTAAAGCTCCTGTTGGGTTTATCGTACAGGATTTTGTAAAATCTAAACCAGCGTTTGCTTCAGGTGCTGCGGTATCGACGGTTACAATTACTTGGTCTGTAGCCGTACAGCCGCTTTCCAAATTGGTTGCAGTAAGCGTGTAAAGAGTCGTTTCTGTCGGATTGGCTATTGGGCTAGAAATATTAGCATTTGATAAACCTGCCAATGGACTCCAGCTATAGACAGTTCCCGCTAAGGCATCAGTCCCGATAATTCTCCCAGAACTATTGGCAATACACGATTTGGTAAAATCAGTTCCTGCATCTGCAATTGGAATTGCCGAATATACGCTTACCGTAACATCATCCGTAGCAATACAGCCAGTTCTGCTATTTGTTGCTTTTACCGTATAAGTTGTGGTAGCAGCAGGATTTGCTATAGGATTGGATATTGTTGTGCTTGATAACCCCTCAGACGGACTCCAACTATAAACTGTTTCGGGTTCTGGCTGTGAACCAATTTCTTTACCGCTGCTAAATTGCGTACAGGTTTTGGCAAAAGGCGTTCCTGCATTTGCAATAGGCGCTGTTAGATCTACCGTTACCAAAACGGTGTCGGTAGCTTTACAGCCATTTGTCATATTGATGGCTTCTAATGTGTAAACAGTGGTAACTGACGGATTGGCTATTGGGTTGGCTATATCAGCAGCTGAAAGTCCTGTTACTGGGCTCCATACATATTGCGTGTCGGGCATGGCTTGTTCTCCAATAGCTTTTCCATTTTGGTTCGCCGAACAGGTTTTAGTAAAATCAATGCCAGCATTGGCAATAGGTTTTTCAGTATTTACGGTTACCAAAACAGCATCGGTTACAGCACATCCTGTTGCTGTGTTTACTGCCGTCAACGTATAAGTTGTGGTGATGTCAGGATTGGCAATTGGGTCTGAAATGGTACTGTCGGATAATCCCGCGCTTGGAGTCCAACTATAACTAATTCCAAGTTCTGAGGCAGAACCAATTTTATTTCCATTTGCGAAGGAAGTGCAGCTTTTTGTAAAATCATTTCCAGCAATAGCATTTGGAGGAGTAATGGCAACGGTAGCTACAACAGTATCTGTAGCC
This sequence comes from Flavobacterium sp. TR2, assembly GCF_025252405.1. NCBI lineage: Bacteria > Pseudomonadati > Bacteroidota > Flavobacteriia > Flavobacteriales > Flavobacteriaceae > Flavobacterium > Flavobacterium sp. TR2. The sequence goes on from NZ_CP104307.1 coordinate 3,911,974, forward strand.
GTACATCCTCCAACAATTTGAGTAGCTGTCAGAGTATAAGTGGTTGTAGCTGTCGGGTTAGCAATTGGATTAGCAACTGTAGCATCAGATAGACCTAATGTTGGACTCCAGCTATACGTTACTCCGTCAACTGGAACTGCCCCAATCTGTTTCCCTGAAGGGTTAGAATTGCACGTTTTTGTAAAATCAGTTCCTGCATCTGCAATTGGTATTTGGAGAGATTCGTTTATAGTAGCCGTTGCCGGATCTGAAACACATGACTCCTGACCTAAAAACCGAACAGTAAATACATGATTTCCCGGTTTCAATCCCGTAAACACATTAGAGCTTTGATACGCTCCGCCGTCTGCATTGTATTCATAACGGCTATCTCCCAAGTAAGAAGAGTTTAAAGTCACAGTTCCTGTAGGCACGCTGCAAGTAGGCTGAGCTGTAACTGTTGCAGATAACCCGTTGGGAGTTGTTAATGTAGCATAATTTATAGTGTTCGATCTTGGACTTAAAACATTGTCGTTTTGGGCATAAACACGATAATAATAAGTGGTTCCATTCGTAAGGCCCGTAACTTTTTTTGATAACACATTTCCAACATCCAAATTATCATAACCCGCTACAAAATTGGTGAAATTAATGTCTGTAGCCACATCCAGATAATATTTTGTCGCACTGGCTGAAGCCTCCCAATTGGCGGTTATTTCACTACAAGTGGCACCTGTTCCTGCAATCGCTGTTGGCGCATCCGGTGATTGGCCTCTACTTACAGTTACTTCTATAGTCTTAGAATGTTTGTAATCAATATCACGAAATTGTCCTCTGTAGATGGTAAAAGCGGTAAATTTAAGTGTATAAACCCCTGGCAATGCATTTGGAATTAAAAAATTTTGAATGTTTGCAGTAGCAACATCACCCAGAGGATCAGTTATACTCCATTGAAAACTGAGATCATCTCCGGGAGCACCAGTATATTCTCCATTCAAAAAAATGGTTTCCCCCACGAATACAGTAGGATTGGCTGTAGGGATCGCTGTTAGAGAACCTCCTGTATTCATTAAATCTAAAAAGTTTAACCCTGTAGGACTATCGTCATTTATATAATCGCAGATGGCATATTTTATAGAGTCAATAAACAGTGCCTGATCTGTAACGCAATTTCCCGTTAATCCTACTTTGTCAACTTGAAGACTGCTGTTTTGAGGAAGCCTTAAACTTGCCTGATTAATAAATTCAATGTGGGCTTTGGGCTGAAGATTTTTGGTTACTATTATTTCGCTGGCATTAATGGCAAAGGAAGGATTGGCATTTGATCCGTTTAAGATTAAAGCACCATCAATGAGTAATTGGTTGAAAGGTTTCGTTGTAATGCCTGCACTTGAAATATCAATGTTTTTACTAAATTGAATGTGAACATTATGAGTGCCATCAAACTCACCAGGATATCCCTGCGGAGCTTTTCCTGAAGGTATCACCCATTGGCTCCCATCATAATACTCCCAAGTGATAAGCGCTTGCCAGTCTCCCGAATTTACCGATCTGTAATCACCGACTGTCTGTCCAAAAGCAAAAGTTGTGCAGAGCAGCATTATAAGTAGAATTTTTTTCATACGAAATCCATTTATAAATTTGATCTGGGTGCATCACTGAATTAATTTATTGGCTCGTTTTGACTACTTAAACAATGTAAAGCTCCTACATACACCTAAGTATCTAAATATCAACAACTAATATAGCAAAAAATTTTAACAAATAATCGTTTTGAAAATGTAAAAAACAAGTTTGTTCTATTACTTAAAAATGACTATCGTTTAGTCAAAACATTTACTTTTTTACCTCGATACATGATCTGAAAGATCTGTTGAATTGATTTCAATGTTTTCTCGAAAGAAAAAAATGCTAATTTTATATCAAAAGCTTTTCAGTAAAACTAACCTTCTGAATCTAAGCGATATGATTGCTAATATCTTATTAAAACAACTTCTAGACATTCTATAATGGAAAAAATCAAAGATGCAAATAAGAACCGTTTCCACTGCTTCACAAGCCTTGTGTATCAAAAACTAAATGCTCCAAAAAAAGGGCTGTTAATGCTAAGCGTTTATGTTTTTTTAGGTAGCCAGACAGCCAGAGAATCCCATGCATACGCAGCTCAGGAAATACCCGGAAAAATAGAATGCGAATTCTATGATCTGGGCGGTCAAGGTATAGCTTACTCTGATTTGGACAGTGTCAATAATGGAAGCGGAAAACTAAATCCTGTAAATGGAAATCCTCTGAATGAATTCCGAATCAATGAAGGAGTTGATATTTCGTATACCAAATCGGACAGCATCGACAATAGCTCCTACAGCAAAATCCCAGTAAAACTAGAACAGCTTTATGTAGGCTGGACACAACCTGCAGAATGGCTCAAATACACTGTTGAGGTAAAAAAAGCAGGCAGGTATAAAATAGGTCTTCTCTACACTGCTAATGGAGACGGCGCCATCTCTATTGATGCCAATGGAAAGGACGCCACTGGAAAGATGAAAATAATTTCTACACATGATGATAGCGATCCCGTGCCTTGGCGACAGTGGCACCATTGGAGCAGCTCTGACAATATAGGAAGCATAACCCTTAAAAAAGGCCAACAAACACTCACACTTCATATCATAGAAAACGGTAATATGAATTTAGACTATTTGACTTTTACAGCTTACTAATGTTTTTCTGTTAATTTTAAATAGAACTAAGATATACAAACAGCTCAAATCTGGACTTTTAAACAAAATATATTCGGACGTTTAAACAAAATGAGCACAGGCGGCATAAGCTAACTTTGTCCATTATAAAATTTAAAAAACAAATTTAAAATGGAACACAGTAATTATTATGGTGCACTTCAAAAAGCCATAGGCTCAGGATTTAATGCTTCATCAACAGCACAGGAAGTAATTAGAGGGATTGATCTTCAGGGAAAAACCGCTATTGTAACAGGAGGAAATACAGGGATCGGACTGCAGACTGTCAAAACGCTTTGCCAAGCAGGCGCTCAAGTTGTCGTGCCTGCAAGAGACATAAAAAAAGCCGCAAGAAATCTCGTTGGGATACCTAATGTAACGATTGAAGAAATGGATCTTATGAACCCCCACTCCATAGATGCTTTTGCTGAAAAGTTTCTCCTTACAGGCAAACCACTGCATTTGCTGATAAACAATGCAGGAATTATGTGGGTGCCTTTAAGAAGAGACCGCCGCGGATACGAATCGCAGCTTGCAACCAATTATCTTGCAGTCTTTCAGCTTACAGCCAGACTTTGGGAAGCACTCAAAAAAGCGGAGGGAGCCCGAGTGGTGAATGTTTCTTCGAGTGGCCATCAATTTTCAGATTTTGATTTCCTAGACCCCAATTTCCTAAACAGAGAATATGAGACTTTAAAGGCATACGGACAATCCAAAACAGCTGTAAACCTTTTTTCAATAGAACTCGACAAAAGGGCAGAACATCATAACGTGCGTGTCTATGCCTTATGTCCGGGAGCTGTGGGCGAAACAGAATTAGCAAGAGAAGCTCCTGCTGATCTATTTCACAAACTGGGATTCAGTGATGCGCAGGGAAACATCCTGCAAGAAGTTGCCTCATCCTTAAAAACCATTCAGCAAGGCGCAGCTACAACCGTATGGGCAGCTACCAGCAAACTTCTTGACAACATTGGCGGGGTATATTGTGAAAATGCAGACATCGCAGATTTAAGTTCTGACACGTCTATAATCGGCGGCATAAAACCGTATTCTCTGGATAAGGCAAATGCAGAAAAATTATGGACTTTAAGTGAAGAAATGACGGGCCTAACATTTAATATCAGCTAAAATTGGTATCTTTAAACCATAGAGTCATTATGGATTATCAGGTAAATTATATCACAAGGGAAATAAAACTTTCTAATTATACAGGCAGACTCTTTAAAACAGAGGCTGCCTTTGATGACCATCTACTTGTGTGGCTAATCTCAGGGGAAACAAAAATCATCCAAACAGATCAAAGCTTTATATTTGGCGCGGGCAGCACTTTTCTGCTGCCACGAAACCAGCTGGCCACCATAATCAATATTCCTAAAGACGGTCTACCGCACAAGGCAGTTGCCATGCATCTGTCTACTCAAAGACTTAGAGATTTTTACAGCCATGCAGATTCAGCACCCAAGACCTCCAAATCACACATCTTAGACTTTGGAAGTCATCCTCTGCTTTCAAGCTGTATGGCTTCGCTCATTCCTTATTTTGAAATGCAGGACAATTTTCCCGAAAACATAGCTTCATTGAAAATCACTGAAGCCATTTCGATCCTCAGAACCATCAACGCAGATATTGACTCCATTCTGACAGACTTTGCAGTGCCAGGCAAGATTGACTTAGCCGCTTTTATGGAAAAAAATTTTATGTTTAATATGCCTTTGGAAAAATTTGGCTATCTAACCGGCAGAAGCTTAACTACCTTTAAACGCGATTTCTACAAAGCCTTTAGTCTTACACCTCAGCGTTGGCTTACTAAGAAAAGATTGGACGCCGCATACTATCAGCTAACTGAAAAAAACAGGAAGCCCTCTGATGTCTATTATGAAATAGGATTTGAGAATCTATCCCATTTTTCATTTGCCTTCAAAAAACAGTTTGGCTGCTCCCCTACTGAGCTGAAAAAAGTATAAGTCTCAATATTATATACAGGTATTCATTAAAAAGATCTCTGCAATCTCATTCTATACGATTTTAAACAAAAAAAGCAGGAAATGATTCCTGCTTTTTTTTATATCTGCCCTCTTTAGAGCATATTTTTGCAATAGTACTATCTTTTCTATAATGATGCAGACACCTAAATTACATTATCGTTGATGCCATTACATAGAAGAAATCAAAAATTCGCTTCTACGGTTTTTAAGATGCTCCTGCTCCGAACATTTAACCCCATCCTTGCATCTGTTAAGAAGCCTGCTCTCACCATACCCTTTTCCTTTAAGGCGATCAGCGGCAATGCCTTTTGTTTTGAACCATGCCATAATAGATTTTGCTCTTTTGTCTGATAAAACCATATTAGATTGGGCAGAAGAACGGCTGTCAGTATGCGAGCGTATATCGATTTTCATATTTGGATATTCTTGCATAACTGCCAAGATTTTTTCCAGTTCAATGGCTGCCTGATCTGTGATATTCCATTTTCCTAAATCAAAATAAATCATAGAGATGTTCAGTGTTTTAGCAAGATCCGTTCCTACTTTAACCGTCTTTATCTCTGGAATCGCTATAGCTGCAATCTGTTCTTTTTCTAGGGTAAAATCTAATCTATTGTCTAGTGCAGTGCCAATTGCAATAACGTTCTCTTTTCGAGGATACATTTTTCGCACCACTGTCACAAAATACTTTTTACTGCAGTTTACTTTAAAGCTGTAGTTTCCGTCTTTTCCTGTTTCTGCTGTTTCAAGTGCCTGATTGTTCTGGTCAAGGAGCGTAACCGTTGCTCCTTCAATAGGCATTTGTGACTTGCTGTCAAAAATAGTACCGATCAGAGTTCTCTCGCAAACGAGTTTTCTGGTTTCTGTAAAACTGTAAATATCATCACTTCCCATGCTTCCTTTTCTATTTGAAGAGAAATATCCTTTACGGTTAGTACTATTTATAATAAAAGCAAAATCATCAAACTTTGTATTTATTGGTTCTCCAATATTTTGAACTTGGTCAAAACTTCCGTTTTCAAGAATTTTTGAAACCACTACATCAAGTCCCCCAAGCCCCGGACGCCCATCAGTCGCAAAATAAAGTTCATTGTCATCTGAAATGAATGGAAAGGTTTCTCTGCCCTCTGTGTTGATCTGAGGGCCGAGGTTCTCCGGCTTGCCATATGATCCGTCTGGTCTGATCAGGACGCAAAACAAATCCGACTGGCCTAGAGTCCCCGGCATATCAGATGCAAAATATAGCTTTTTATCATCTAGACTTAGGGCTGGGTGCGCTGTGCTATATTTGTCGCTATTGAAAGGAAGTTCCACTATATTGGTCCATTTCCCATCGATTAAACTTGCTTTATACAATTTTAGGAGCGTAATATTTTTATCGTCCTTACCTCGTTTTCCGTCCAGATAATTGTTTCTCGTAAAATACATCGTCTTTCCGTCTTTTGTAAATACAGGAGTCGATTCGTTAAACTTAGAATTAATTTCTTTAATTAACAGAATCGGACTGCCTGTACTCGCGTCAGGATTGATTGGGGCAATATATAAATTGGTAAAATTCTTATTGGTCCACTTAAATGTTTTTCCGTCCTTACTATCAATCTGTCTTGCAGAACTGAATACTAGATTATTTCCTAAAAAGGCGCTTCCAAAGTCTGAACTCTCTGAGTTTACCGACGCAGGAGAAATTTCAAACCGTCCAGAGCTCATCTGTATCTGTTCCAGATAATTTCTATTGTTTTCAAAGAGAATTCCTCTACTATCCGTTGCATTCTTCTTATTGAACTGCTCCAAAATTTTGTCGGCCTTTGCATAATCGGCAGCTGATTTGAGGCACTGTGCATAACGGTATAGGTATTCTGGCTCCTGATTTGGGTTTAGGGCAAAAAGTCTGTCGTACCACAGAGCTGCTTTAGGCAATTCTGCATTAAAATAATAAGCATTTCCTAATCTTTGGAACATCTTTTCATCTTCAACTCCTTTTGCTGCCAGCTTTTCATAAATGTTTATAGCATCAGCATAGGCATAATTATTATATTCTTTTTCTGCCTTCTCTAATAGTGCTTTCTGCGCTGTAGCGCTCAAAAAGCAAAAAGACAGCATAATCGTGTACAGTATTTTTTTAAAGTCCATAATTAGAAAAATCTTGGTGATGTGATTCGGTTATAGCCCTTCATGAACTCAAAGCGCAGAAAGATCTCGTGAGAGCCTGAATTATAATGCCTCAGCTGGGTAGTTTCATGGTCATAAGCATATCCAACGTACAAACTTTTACTGATCTGAAATCCAGCCATGGCACTTAAAGCTGCACTCCATCTATAAGACAAACCTGCTGCAAACTTGTCGTTGAATAAAAAGTTTGCGGAAACATCCAACTGGAGCGGCGACCCATCGACCATTTTAAGAAGTGCTGCAGGTTTGAACTTAATCTCTTCGTAACGGTCCAGATTAAATACATATCCAGCTATTAAATAATAATTGATGCGTTCTTTGTAAATGGCATAATCATTATCATTGTAACGGTTTGTCTGAATAAAATTCGGAACTGACAAGCCTACATATCCTTTGTCAGAATGATAGTAAACCCCTGCTCCAATGTTAGGAGTAAACTTATTTTTAAAATTCGAAAACTGCTGATCGCCTTGGTTTTCCATGGTCAGCTTGTTTGGATCCAGATTGAAAACATTAGCTGATCCTTTGATACCAAAAGATAATTTAGCTTCAGCCGATGTCTGGATAGAATAGGAAATGTCCGCTGAAAAGTTAGTTTCGTTTGTGGGGCCGATCTTATCATTAACCAAAGAGAAGCCCAATCCTAAACCGCTGCTGTTAATTGGCGCATTTAACGACAAAGTACTTGTTTCAGGAGCTCCATCGAGTCCTACCCATTGGGTACGGTAAAGCCCGAAAATACTCATAACGCCCCTAGAACCCGCATAAGCAGGATTAATGCTAATTGTGTTATGCATATATTGGGTGTACTGCGCATCCTGCTGCGCAAAACCAACTGCTGAACAAAACAATAATAGTAAAGTTATTTTTTTCATTTATATATTTTTAAAACAATGGCTCAGACATGGCCGAGCCATTTTTGTTTATATGGAAATATTATTTAGCCAGATAAAGATATCCTGCTTCCTGCTTTGGTTTAGAAGCGCTGTCTTTATACTTCAGAATGTAATAATAAGTTCCTTCAGGCAGTCCTTCTGATCCTTTTACAGTTGTTCTTCCTTCTGAATAGCCTTTAAATACAATATCATTATTGTTGTAATGATCTCTATCAAATACCAGAACTCCCCATCTGTTGTAAATCTGGACTGTATTGTCTGGATAGCACTCAATTCCTTTGATGTAGAATCTCTCATTCATACCATCGCCATTTAAAGAAACAGCATTATAAATTTTTATGCTACAGCCATTCAGCTCTATAACTGTCGGATTATCTCCGTTTATGTTCTCAGAATCAGACTGGTCTGTCGCAACAATGCCACTCTGCGTGCTTCCTGAAACTGTTGCTTGATTGCTTAAGTGACCAGCATTTATATCTGCCTGAGTTAAAGTATATGTTCCAGTAAATGTCAAGCTATCACTCTGCCCTACACCTAATGATATTGGACCTCCCGTAATCGTAATTCCTGGAAGAATATCAGAAATTAGCACATTATTTAGAGTAGCATTTCCTGTATTTGTAACTGTGAAAGTATAAGTCAGAGTTTCGCCTGCTTCAACATTTCCGTTTCCGTTTTCATCGTTGAGTTTCACTTTCATAACAAGAGATACTGAAGGTTTTTCAACAAAAATGCGGACAGTTGCTGAACTGCAGTTACCTGGATTTGCTTTCTCACAGATTTGATATGTCAAAATATAATCGCCGCCTTTTGTTCCTGGAGCAACGTCAATAGTTCCGTCCTGATTCAGGGTAATTCCTTGCGGGAACTTGTCTGCTGTTAGAATAACATCCACAGGATTTACCGGAAGACCATTTAATTTATCATTCTTTAAAACATTGATAGCTTCTAATGAGCCATTAATTCCATCGGCAGTTGTAAAATCGTCATCATTTCCTGCATTAATTCCGAAATGAGGTTTAGCAGTACAGCCTGATGTAGCCGAAGGATAATTTACAGTTACTGACTGTGTAGGATTCAAGCTAAATTGCATTGTCACGGCAGGTCTTGTCAATTCAAATCCGTCATTGCCTTCAATCCATTGTCCGTTAGCCAATATCCATCCTGGCCAATCGGTTGGCAAATTGTTCCCATCTACTGCTGTACCCGGCCACAATACATTACCATTTAAAGGCATTCCTGTCTGTGTCGCTACAACGCGGTTCGAAGAATCAACCCAATTGATTGTCAGTAAACCAGAAGGCGTGAAATTATCTGCTTTTACACTATAAGATACATATGCTGCATTATTAAAACAGTAGCTCTCTGCTTTGATTGTCATGGTTGGCGCTACGACTGTAACTGTCACTGAAGCTGATGCACAGTTCCCAGAATTTGCTTTTTCGCAGATTTCATAAGTCAAAGTATACGTTCCTGCAGGAGCATTTGGAACTAACTCAACAGTTCCGTCTGGCTTTAATGTCAATACTTGATCAGGATCTGGAGTTAATACCTTCAGCTCAACATCAGCAGGCGCTAATGGATTGCTGTCTAATTTATCATTGTCTAAAACATTGATAACTTTAACTATTTCATTAATACCTGTAATAGGTCCTGCTTCATCCTTAATAGCTGCAATTATTCTTTTTTCAACAGGAATTGTAATTACTGCAGGTGTTGCATCTACTGCTCCACTATTGTCTGTTGCTGTGAAGGTAAATGAATCGTTTCCTGAAAAAGAACCGCTTGGATCGTAAGTCAGCATCCCTGCTTCCGTTGGTGTTAAAATTTGACCAACAGCTACTGGCGAACCATTTAAAGCTAATGTACCGTTTGATGGCAAACTCAGTATAATGTAATTTGCAACTGTTCCATCTGTATCCGTTGCTGATAAAGCTTTAATAGCTGTTGCACCAGCACTAGACGGAATTGCCGTATTTGTATCATCGTTTGCGACAGGAGCATTATTGCCAACAGGAATAGTGATCGTTCCTGGCAGTAATGCTTTTAATCCTAAATCGTCTGTAACCGTAAAATCAAAAGTTACATTTCCTGAGAAGGTTCCGCTCGGAGTATAGAATACCATTGCCGCTTCTGCTGGTGTTAAAATCTGATTCACTGTAATCGGGTTGCCTGCCAACGTTAAAATACCGTCTGTCGGCAAGCTCAGAATTGTATAACTGGCAATTGTCCCGTCAATATCGCTTCCTGTCAAAGCATTGATTCTTACTGCTCCTGCTGTTGATGCGATTGCATTATTTGTATCATCATTTGCAATCGGAGCATCATTCACTGCCGTAACAGTGATTTCGATATTGGCTGTTGAAGTCAAGCTGCCGTCAGTAATCACATATGGGAAGCTGATTGGCGTCGTCGAATTGAAATTAGCCGCAGGCGTAAAAGTGATCGCTCCCGATGCCGAAATATTTACCGTTCCGTTCGGAACCGAAATGGTCTGAACCCCGCCTGTAAGCGCCGTTCCGTTGATGGAAGCGATTGAAAGCGCGTCTCCATCCGCATCCGTATCGTTCGCAAGAGGCGTCAGGGCAATTGCATTATCTTCTGCAGCCGTATAGGTGTCATTTACCGCAATTGGAGCATCATTCACTGCCGTTACGGTGATTTCGATATTGGCTGTCGAAGTCAGGCTGCCGTCAGTAACCACATAAGGGAAGCTGATTGGCGTCGTCGAATTAAAATTGGCCGCAGGCGTGAAAGTGATCGCTCCCGATGCCGAAATATTTACCGTTCCGTTTGGAACCGAAATGGTCTGAACCCCGCCTGTAAGCGCCGTTCCGTTGATGGAAGCGATTGAAAGCGCGTCTCCATCCGCATCCGTATCGTTCGCAAGAGGCGTCAGGGCAATTGCATTATCTTCTGCAGCCGTATAGGTGTCTTTTACCGCAATTGGGGCGTCATTTACTGCCGTTACGGTGATTTCGATATTGGCTGTCGAAGTCAGGCTGCCGTCAGTAACCACATAAGGGAAGCTGATTGGCGTCGTCGAATTAAAATTGGCCGCAGGCGTGAAAGTGATCGCTCCCGATGCCGAAATATTTACCGTTCCGTTCGGAACCGAAATGGTCTGAACCCCGCCTGTAAGCGCCGTTCCGTTGATGGAAGCGATTGAAAGCGCGTCTCCATCCGCATCCGTATCGTTCGCAAGAGGCGTCAGGGCAATTGCATTATCTTCTGCAGCCGTATAGGTGTCATTTACCGCAATTGGAGCATCATTCACTGCCGTTACGGTGATTTCGATATTGGCTGTCGAAGTCAGGCTGCCGTCAGTAATAACGTATGGGAAGCTGATCGGCGTCGTCGAATTAAAATTGGCCGCAGGCGTGAAAGTGATCGCTCCCGATGCCGAAATATTTACCGTTCCGTTTGGAACCGAAATGGTCTGAACCCCGCCTGTAAGCGCCGTTCCGTTGATGGAAGCGATTGAAAGCGCATCTGCGTCAGCATCCGTATCGTTCGCAAGAGGCGTCAAAGGAATCGTGTTGTCTTCTGCAGCCGTATAGGTGTCTTTTACCGCAATTGGGGCGTCATTCACTGCCGTAACGGTGATTTCGATATTGGCTGTCGAAGTCAGGCTGCCGTCAGTAACCACATAAGGGAAGCTGATTGGCGTCGTCGAATTAAAATTGGCCGCAGGCGTGAAAGTGATCGCTCCCGATGCCGAAATATTCACCGTTCCGTTTGGAACCGAAATGGTCTGAACCCCGCCTGTAAGCGCCGTTCCGTTGATAGAAGCGATTGAAAGCGCGTCTCCATCCGCATCCGTATCGTTGGCAAGAGGCGTCAAAGGAATCGTATTGTCTTCTGCAGCCGTATAGGTGTCTTTTACCGCAATTGGAAAATGTTTCACATCTGGTGTAACGGTTCCTGAATTATCTCCTCCAGTCGGATCATTCTGTTCTCCAGATATAGAAGCTGTATTGGCATAAGAACCTGAAGCATTTACTGTAGCCTGCATGGTAAGAGTAGCACTGGCACCGTTTGCAAGATTATTAATAGTCCAATCTGGCGCAGACCATGTTCCAACTGAAGGCGAAGCGCTTACAAAAGTATATCCCGAAGGAAGAACATCTGTAACTTTCACTCCTGTTGCTGCACTAGGTCCCGCATTGGAAGCTGTAATTGTAAACGTAACAGTGCTTCCAACATTTGGTGAAGTATTATTAACTGATTTGGTTACAGAAAGATTTGACTGAACCAAAGGTGTGGCAGTGGCCGAATTATTTCCGTTAGTCCCATCAGGATTATTCCCTGAAATGCTGGCAGTATTGCCATATGATCCTGTTGAATTTACAGTTGCCGTAACTGTTAAAGAAGCACTTGCTCCGTTAGCAAGAGAGCCAACTGTCCAGTTTGGTGCTAACCACGTTCCTATTGAAGGTACTGCACTAACAAAAGTATATCCTGAAGGAAGCACATCACTGACTGCTATCCCTGTAGCTTTGTATGGCCCTTTATTTTTAGCTGTTATGGTAAATACCACGTTGTTTCCTACACTTGGCGATAAATTATCTGCAGTTTTCGTAATCTCTAAATCTGCAGGACATAGTGCCGCATCGAAATTTCTTGTTGTCACTGAAGTTCCCCCACATGAAGTGGTAACTGAGTATTTCACTGAAACTGTACCTTCTCCAGTAAAACTTAAAGTATTTCCGGCTAATGTTCCGGGACCGCTCATGATGCTTAATGTTCCGCCAGCTGGAGTCGGATTCAAAATAACGGGATCATCAACGCAATATTTTGAATCTGGCCCGCCGCCAGTAGAAATTGGCTGGATGGCTGGATTGGATTCTGCACCACAGATCTGCACATCTGCAGTTGCAAAAGTATAGCTCGTTTCATTTGTAGTGTTATTGGTTCCATCACCCATGCTTCCGCTGATTCGATGGCCCACATATCCGAACTTAGCTTCACAACTCTTTACAAGCATAGAAGTGTGTCCTCCCGTTTCAATTGCCAGAATATTATCAGAAGCACCAAGTCCGCCAGGAATTGTCGGATTATTAGAAGTCGCTGATCCAACGCCTAACAGGGAACCATTGCTGTTTCCAAATGCATAAATTTTATTTGCGTTTGTAAGCACGTTGATAGCCGCATAGCGTGCATCATGCTCTTGAGGGCTGAACCATTTTATATCATTCATAAACGGACCAGAAGCAGAAGTATATCTAGGCTGAATCCATGCAAGCCTTTCAGTGGCAGAAGTCCAATCTCCTAACTGTCTGTTGCTATTGTTTCCTAGAGCATATAAACTCCCATTTGTAGCTAAAATGTAATGAGATTGTAATGTTCCTGTGCCTGTTGACCCAATCATTTTTGGCGTAATTCCAGCAGGAAGTGTCATGGCACTAGCATAATTTTGATTTGCAGCAGCACTGTTGTTTCCTAAAAACACATTAACACCCCATATATATACAGTCCCATCAGATTTTAATGCCATAAGCGCATCATTATTTCCTCTGCAGGCTACTACATCTGTCAAAAATGGATTATTATTTTCAGAAGTTCTCACTCTGTACCATGTTGTACTATTGCCAGACGCTCCATTAGCCCTTACAGCAGCTGTTTGTGAAATTACCCAGACATCTCCACTGCAGGTTGTAATAGCAAGCGTTTTAAAGGTTCCAAACATCATTTTAACATCGCCTGGAGCTACCCCGCTTGGAAGTCCATTGGCATTGCCGCCTATGGTCAGTTTTTGAAAAACAGCGCTGCTTGTAAGCGACGCGTCCAAAACTGCACCAACTTTAGACCAGGCATAGAGACCATCTGTGGCTAAAAGTATCCCTTGCACATTGTCTGAAGAACTGCTTCCCAGAGCTGCTTTCAAAGGAACTGCGCCAGCAGATAAAGCTGGAAAATTGGCCTTGTTAATGGTAATGGGCGATAACTGGTTGGTTCCTGTACTAGAAATTGTTTCGCCCCAAGTCTGGAATGAACCGTCTGAAGTTCTTACCACAGTGGTGTGCCAGCTCGAAACAAAGTTATCGTACTCAATTGTGGCGGCATTGCTGTTTGAAGCGGCGCCAAAATTGGACAAATCCGTATTGGAACAGCCCATAATCGGAGTGGCGCATTGTGCATCTGCTGCCTGACTAAATATAAAAAACACAAAAAACAGAGCAATTGTCTTTTGCAAATTCAGTCCGTTATTTAAATTAAAGTAGTTTTTTATCATACTCATCGGTTCGTTATTTTATTATCTGAGGAAGGCTATAAGTTTGTACCTGTCTGCTGAAATCATAAAAATCAAACATCAGATAGGTATCTTTATCAGCTGTTCCCGAAATTCTGTACTTCAGTAGCTGATTTTTACCATTCAAAGCAATTTCCTTATCTAAAGGTTCAGCTGTCATTGAGACTCCCACTCCCACAATTGACATTTCAGGAGTTGGTAGCTTTGCAACAGAACTTCCTTTCACAGCAATTTTTACCGGAACAGTAAGAATCAGATCCGAATAGTTTTTTCCTTTTACTATTTTTTCTGAGAAACTAATTTTTGAGAAATCAAAAGATATTTTAACAGATTCCACTTTAATCTTAAATTTTTCGGGAAACTGCTGGTGATCACATTCCCCATCATGTTTCTTAGTTTCATGAAAATTAATTTCGTACTCTCCAGGTTCCTGAAATATGTAATTTTTGATTTCATTGCCACGCAGAGTAACGAAGACATTATTTTTTGAACTGCTGACTGTCCAAGTCACAGACTCATCAATAGATCCAAAGTCGATTTTTTCGCCAAATGAAATTGTTTTGAAAAATTGCGCTGATGGCTCCTCGTAAATGTTTTGTGCTGCTGATCTGTAAGAATAAAATAAACTGTACAGCAGCAGATAGAGTAACAGTTTTTCTTTTCTGAAAGATTTCAGGTAATTGGTCATGATTATAAAAGTTTAATTAATTGAGCTGTTTGCTAATTGGCTGCGAAAATACCATTTCGAAAGGGCGGCAAGAAGCTTTATACTTTCACTATAGCGCAAAAATGAAAGCTTTTCTTTCCTACAAAAAACGTAACACACTAAACAACAACCAATTAAAAAAATACTTACGCCGCAGTCTTAAATCCAGACAATTAAGCATCCAATCCGATATTTCAGTAAAATTTGGATAAAGTAAGAATGCTTGTAAGGAAAAAACACAATGCTTTTGCCATCCTTTGCTTCTGACTGTCTGCGGCGCAGCGAATTAATCACATTTCAAAATCAAGAATTTGCAATAATTTCCAATAATTTTAATATTTTAGCCGCCCATTAATATTACCACACCAAAGCGCCACACTGCTTTGGATTTTTATTTCCAATTTCCATTAACATTTTACCATTAGTTACATGTACTTAAGATCCATTCTTTTATTATTATTCATTTTTATTTTCTGCCGGCCCAGCTACTCGCAAAACTCCCAGTACGATAAAGTATTTGCCGAAACCGCTCAGGTTTTATTAAGCTCAAATCCTAAAAAAGCATTAAGCAACACCGATTATCTTTATAAAATAGCGCAGAACAACAACGAACGTATTAAAGCCGGAATGCTTAAAGCAACGCTGCTCCGACAATACGGTTTACGCAATGAAGCGATTGCTGCCCTCAAAAAAGCCGATAGTATCGCTTCATCCGATCAGAACTACACGCAAATGGCCAGAATTAACGGCTTTCTTTCTACGCTTCACAGAGAAAATGAAATCTATAGTCTAGGGAAGATATATCTCAATAAAGCGGTACAAGCAAGCAGAAATATTGAAAACAAAGCAGAGATGTATAAGTTTCAAGGGAACCTTTCCCAAGAAATCGCTTATTATGAAATGAATTCATTCAACTACTCTAAGGCAATCGAAAAGCTTAAAGATGGAAATATTCTCTTTAAAAAAGCAGGTCCAGAGATAGACGTCAATTTCAATACCGCAGTAAATGACGAGCTTATCGCCAAAAATTATCTTTCATTAAACAAAGCAGATTCAGCGTTATTCTATTATGCAAAGGCTACAAAAGAACTACAAGAATCACAATCTTCAGAAAGTCCTCTGAAAGGTTTTATTCTAAACGGCTTAGGAAACGTTTACCGTGAAAAGGGAGACTCAAATAAAGCGCTTCAAAACTATAATAAGGCTGAACAGATAGCCAATCAGTCAAATTTTTTCATCCTTAAGCAGGAAGTATATAATGCAATGATGGCTTTTTACAAGAATAGCGACAGCAGGAAATACATTGCTTATAATGAATTGAATCTGAAACTGCATAAAGATGAGGAAGAAAGCAGAAAAATTATTGCCGATGATCTGATCAAAACTCTGCGTAAAAATCATATCAACAGCCAATCGCAGTATAAAAAAAGTACTGTGGTTATGGCGTCTGTATTCAGTTCAGCCGTATTGCTTACCATTGTTTTTTTCTCCTATAGAAGAAGACAGGATTTCAAAAACTTCAATAGCATTATCAGTAAAGCCACTTTCAAAAAAGATTCTTCGCAGCGCAGAGACAACGGCAAAGAGTATATGTCTGAAGCTACAGAAAATAGTATTTTAAACAGTCTGAAAGAATCTGAAAAAGCGCAGTTTTATCTCAATAGCGAAGTATCTCTAACTACTCTAGCGGCAGAACTTGGCATTAACCACCGCTATCTTTCCTATGTCATCAACAAGAATACCGAAAAAGATTTTGCTGGCTATATCAATGAATTACGGATTAATTATATCGTCGATCGTCTGCGTAACAACCCTAGCTATTTGAAATATAAAATAAGCTATCTTGCAGATCTTTCCGGATTTTCCTCCCACAGCAGATTTACCACCACTTTCAAAAAAGTTACTGGGCAATCACCTGTTGACTTTATAAGACAGCTCGAGAATGAAAACAACAGCTGATTTGCATTACGAAAAACATTAAAATAGCCAAGTCAAAATATTGTTTACATAAATTACGTTGGTGATACATAAAAAGCAGGGAAAATTCGTTTCTGCTTTTTAACGGCCGTTACACTTCTCAACACATTAATATGCAGATTTGAACAAAATATTTGCTGGTGAGAAACAATCCAAGAAAAAAGGGCTAAAACATTACTTATTAACATTTTAGCCCTTTATTTTTTTTGCTTTTATCTATTTACGCCCTCTATTTTCCGATGCAGAAATTAGCAAATATATTGCCCAACAGCTCATCATTAGAAACTTGCCCTGTAATCAGCCCGAATTGGTATAAAGCCTCGCGGATATCAAGCGCCATAAGATCGCTTGAAAGGTCTGATTCTAAACCAAATTTTACTTTTTGAATTTCATCCAAAGCTTTCAATAAAGAATCGTAGTGTCTTGTGTTGGTAACAATCGTTTCGTTATTGCGAAGTGCTCCTGTATTTACAAAAGACAGCAATTCATTTTTTAAATCCTCTACTCCTATTTTTTCTTTTGCAGAAATTAATAATAGTTTCGCATTTAGATTTTCTAACTGACTGGTAATATTGGCTACTTCATCAGCAGATAAAATATCTTTTTTATTCACCACAATAATTAGCGGTTTTAGCGGATATTTATTCTTAATCTGCTCAATTTCATTTACAAATTCAGAACTTGAAGTTTGGAATTTCAATCCGTCAAATAAATAAATTACCACTTGAGCCTGGTCAATTTTCTCGAAGGTTTTCTTGATTCCGATGCTTTCGACAACATCTTTGGTATCACGAATTCCGGCAGTGTCAATAAATCTAAATCCGATTCCTCCTATTACCAGTTCGTCTTCAATGGTGTCACGCGTAGTTCCGGCAATATCAGAAACAATGGCTCTTTCTTCGTTTAACAAAGCATTCAGCAGGGTCGATTTCCCAACATTCGGTTCGCCCACAATCGCAACTGGAATTCCGTTTTTAATGACATTCCCAACCGCAAACGAATCAATCAAACGCTTTAAAACAAATTCAATTCGGTTCAGCAATTCATGAAACTGCGTTCTATCGGCAAACTCAACATCTTCTTCTGCAAAATCCAATTCCAATTCGATTAAAGAAGCGAAATTCAAAAGCTCCTCTCTAAGTTTAGCAATTTCATTACTGAATCCGCCGCGCATTTGCTGCATC
The DNA here is from genome assembly GCF_025252405.1 of Flavobacterium sp. TR2. Classification (NCBI taxonomy): domain Bacteria; kingdom Pseudomonadati; phylum Bacteroidota; class Flavobacteriia; order Flavobacteriales; family Flavobacteriaceae; genus Flavobacterium; species Flavobacterium sp. TR2. The sequence continues at coordinate 3,929,861 of NZ_CP104307.1, forward strand.
GCAATTTGGTGCGAAGCTTCATTATCTGACGAAATCAAATCGGCAACTGCTTCTGCCTGCGACAAATCTAACTTTCCATTCAAGAAAGCCCTCAACGTAAACTCACCCGCATCGGCCATTCGGCAGCCATTTCGCAACAATAGTTGAATAATCTGCTGCTGGATATAAGTCGATCCGTGACAAGAAATTTCGATCGTATCTTCTCCCGTATAGGAATTTGGGCCTTTAAATACCGAAACTAAAACTTCATCTAAAGTTTTACTCCCATCAACAATATGCCCCAAGTGAAGTGTATGCGTTTTCTGCTTGGTTAAATCTTTGTTTTTAATCGATTTAAAAACCGAATTGCCAATGGTAATGGCATCGGCTCCAGAAATACGAATTATGGCAATAGCTCCAGCTCCCGAAGGCGTAGCCAAAGCAACTATAGAATCTTGATTTATCATGCTGCAAAGGTATAAAAAAACGCTCAATTTCTTTTCTGGGTTAATTTTGCTCCATATCTACCCGAAATCTTCAAATTAATTAAGATTAATAAATCATTAAGTGTTAAAATACTGATAAATGTCAGGTTGTTTTCTTCGCAGAATGAGTAAATTTGAGAGACAAACTTTAATCTTAAATACTATGAAAAAGATATTATTTCCAACCGATTTCTCTGACGCTGCCACCAATGCATTTGTTCATGCTTTAGAATTTGCTAAAGTTGTAAACGCCGAATTAATCTTACTTCATACATTCGAGATTCCTGTTTACGACAGCCAATTCTTTCCAGAGAATTATGCTTCCATATACAGTTCAATCGAGCTTGCAAAATTTGAAATGTTTAAGGATGAAATTCCGAAACTAAGAACTATCGCTGCTGAACGCAATTTAGAAGACATTGCGATCAAACACCGTTTAATGGATGGCGATCTTATTTATAATCTCAAAAATGCGGTCGAAGAAGACAACATCGATTTTGTCATTATGGGTACAAACAGCGTATCTGACTGGACGAAATTCTTTACAGGTTCTAATACCGAATCTGTAATTTCGGGAGTTGAAGTGCCTGTTTTATGTGTTCCTATCGATGCAAAATTCAAAAAAGTAAAAACAATCGGTTTTACTACACGCTATCGAGAGAAAGACAAAAAAGAGCTGAAAAAAATCTTGAAAATCGCCAAAAAAACTGATGCGAAAGTTAAAAGTTTATATGTAAAAACGTCTAATTCTGATGTTACAGAGGAAATCAGAAAAGAATTTGAGAAAGAATTTGCAGGAGAAAATGTTGAATTTTTAGTGCTGCCAAGCGATGACGTAAAAGAAACCATCCTTGATTTTGTGCTTTACAAAGACATTGATATTCTGACCACAATTACGCACAAACGTTCTTTCTTTGAAAGTCTTTTTGATTCTAGTTTCAGCAAAAAAATATCAAAAGAAGTGCATATTCCTATTTTGGTAATGCACGAAGATTAAATGACAATATTGATGATTTTGTGACTTAAAAGCTATATTTGTATTTCAAGCAAAATAATAGAATGAAAGCATATCCAGACAACGTTGCAAAATACTCAGAGCTCTATAATAAAACCAACAAAAAATACAACAGTATAAGCCTTTTGAGGCTATTAAGCATTGGTCTTTTCTTGTTTTTTATGTTTTACTACATCAAAACAGACCAAATGTTTTATGTGATCCTGGCTGTTTTATCTTTTGCTGGTTTTATTGTTTTAATGAAAATACATTCGCGATTGTCATTTCAAAAATTACTGGCAGAAACGCTTCTAAAAATCAATCAGAATGAAATTGCTTTCTTAAAAAGAGAAAAAACACCTTTTGAAAATGGAGCCGAGTTCATCGATTTTCATCATCCGTACGCTTACGATCTGGATATTTTTGGAGAACATTCTTTATTTCAAAATCTCAACCGAACGGCTTCTTTTATCGGAAAAAAAACACTAGCAGAACTATTGCTCCATACGCTCCCGCAAAGTGAGATTTTAGAAAATCAGGAAGCCGTAAATGAATTAAAAAACAAAATCGATTGGAGACAAGAATTTCAGGCATTGGCAATAATTAGTCAAGATTCCAAACAATCATATGAGGCTATAAAACATTGGATTTCATTTACAAACAATTCATTACCTAAAGTTTTAGTAGCATTATCATTTATTCTTCCTGTAACATTTTTTGGGTTTCTGGCTGCTTATTTTATTACTTCAAAAACCATTATCCTTTCTTATTTAACTTATGTCTTTATCGCTAATTTAATTGTTCTGGGAAGAGCTGTAAAAAGAATCCAATCGGAAATTGCAAAAGCAGACAATGTCGACAGCATTATAAAACAATACAGCTTGTTGATTGAAAAAATTGAGACTGAATCATTCCAATCTAAAAAACTAAAGAATCTTCAAGCACAGCTTAATTTTAAAAATGCAAAAGCAAGCCAGCATCTGAAACAGCTTTCTGAGCTATTTTCTAGAATGAATACGATAAGCAATTTTGTTACAGCAACTTTATTCAACGGAACATTCTTATTCAATCTGCACGTTTTAAGAGCATTGTTAAAATGGAAAGAAGATTATGCTTCAGAAATGAATCATTGGATTGCTATAATTGGCGAAATTGAAGCACTAAACAGTCTGGCAAATTTGGCGTATAACAATGACGATTTCGTTTTTCCTGAAATCAATTCAGACTATCAAATTGAGTTTAAAAACCTAAGCCATCCGCTGCTAAATCCTGCGACAAGAATTGGCAACGACACGCAATTTTACCCTCAATCTTTTGTGATTTTGACAGGTTCTAATATGTCAGGTAAAAGTACGTTTTTAAGAAGTTTAGGCATTAATATGGTGCTTAGCGGAATTGGTTCAGTAGTTTGTGCATCAGAAGCTAAAGTTCATCCACTTCCAGTATTGGTTTCAATGAGATTGTCCGATTCTTTATCGGATAGCGAATCTTACTTTTTTGCTGAAATTAAACGTTTAAAACAAATCATGGATGCGCTTGAAAATCAGCCTGCTTTTGTTTTACTAGATGAGATTTTAAGAGGCACAAATTCCGATGACAAAAGAAACGGAACAATTGAAGTGGTGAAGAAAATAATTTCTAAAAAAGCAATCGGAGCCATAGCTACTCACGATATCGAAGTTTGCCTAACTACCAATGAATACCCCGAAATTTTAACCAATCAATGTTTTGAAGTTGGGATTCAAAACAACGATCTGCATTTCGATTACAAACTTAGAAACGGAATATGCAAAAATAAAAGCGCGACATTCTTAATGCAGAAAATGAACGTAATTTAATTGTGAATTGTTAATGGTGAATTGTAAATGATTTTATTGGTCGAGATTTTTTTTTAAAATTCTAAAAGGAGGACTATTTCTAACTTTAACTTTGTCAAAGTTCAAAACTTTGACAAAGTTTTTTTATAGCCATAAGCCATTAACAATTTACAATTCACCATTAACAATTAATTTTCCTCATACATTTCCATCCACAGACGGGTTTCTTCAAGATCTAATTCTTTTTCTATTTTACGGAAAATTTCTTCGTTTACAGAACCCAATTTATGCATGGATTCTAATTTTGCCCGTTCTACATTTAGCAGATCAATTTGGATTTTAGTGAAATCATTAAAAATTTCTCCACCAAGGAGTTTCCCGTTTCCAAAGAAATTAGCGGGAAGTTCTGTCTTTTGAAGACGATTAAATTTTACTTCGTATTTGCTTTTAATATTATGGAGCAATTCGTCATTCAGCAATGAAAAATTATCTTCTATATGCGCGATAGTTTCTGAAACAATTACATTCCTAATGTTGTATTCCTCTGCAAGTATCGAATAACGTTCAATTTTCAATTTCTTGATCAGCCACGGAAGCGTAAGTCCCTGTATGACTAAAGTTGAAAGTATAACACAGAAAACTAAGTAGATAATTAAATTTCGAAGCGGAAATTCTTCGGTTTTATTCAGCATTAATGGAAGTGCCAAAGCCGCTGCCATAGAAACAACGCCTCGCATTCCTGACCAGCCAAAAATAATCATATTTCGATAGTCAAAAGCTTCCTTTTCACGAATCCTTTTACTGATTATTCTCGGAATCAACGTTGCTGGAACAACCCATAAAAAGCGCACTAAAATAACTACGATACTGATAACTGCTCCCCAGATAAATAACGAATTTCCAGAGTAATTGCTGATTCCTGCAATAATCTGCCTCAACTGAAGTCCGATCAAGATAAAAATCAAACCATTCAAAATGTTGTTTAAAACATCCCAAATCGTATTCGTCATAATTCGGCTTTCATGAGAAAAAATTGTCCCTGATCTAGCCGCTAGAAAAAGACCTGTCGTTACCACAGCCAAAACTCCAGAACCTTCAAAATGCTCTGCAAGCAGATAAGAAGCAAATGGCGTCAGCAAAGTAAGCGTCACCTCTATAATATCATCGCAAACAAATCTTTTATGGATATAGAACATTATGTAACCAACAACCAAACCAATTGCAATGCCTAAAACCGACATTAGCACAAAATTTAACCCTGCCTGCCATAGAACAAAATTCCCTGCTGTAATTGCTGTAAGGGCATATTTGTATGCAACAAGACCACTGGCATCGTTAACCAAACTTTCTCCTTCCAGAATAGCAATCAATCTAGGATTAAGCCCTAAACCTTTTGTAATGGCTGTTGCAGAAACCGCATCGGGGGGCGAAACAATTGCGCCAAGCAGAAAAGCTAACGGCCAAGACATATCATCTATTAGCCAATGCGCAAAAACAGCAACTAATCCTGTCGTAAAAAAAACCAAGCCTACAGCGGCAAAAGTTATCGGACGAATTGACTGCTTGAAATCGGACCAGCTAGTGTGCCATGCCGCGTGATACAAAAGTGGCGGCAAAAATATAATAAACACAATTTCTGGACTCAAAGCAATCACAGGAAGTCCTGGCACAGCACTGATTACAACACCGCATAAAACCAAAACAATCGGAATCGGGAAATTATATCTTTTACTAACAAGACTAAGAAAAGCTACACCGAAAAGCAGCATAATGATTACGGTAATATTCTCCATTTATTGGCGGTATTTATTGATTTAGGATTATGGAATTTGGGTACTAAATTAAGATTTTATGACAACTAAATTGGTTAGCATTAAAAAAATAGAATATCAATTTATTGACTTATATCAAACTTTTTGGTTGTAAACAGCTTTAGATTTGCTTCAAATTATTTCTAAAAAGTTTTTATGATAAGTACAGAATTAAGTCCGTTAGCGCAATTTGGAATTTCGAGTAAAGAACGTATCGAAAATGCTTTGGAACAGCTTAAAAGCGGAAAAGGTGTTTTGGTAACCGACGATGAAAACCGTGAAAATGAAGGCGATCTTATATTTTCTGCACAGCACATGAACGTTTGCGATATGGCCTTAATGATTCGTGAATGCAGCGGCATTGTCTGCCTTTGCCTAACAAATGAAAAGGCAGATCAATTGGAGCTTCCGTACATGGTAAAAGAAAATACGAGCAGTTTTCAAACTCCTTTTACGATTACAATTGAAGCAAAAAATGGAGTAACAACCGGAGTTTCGGCACAAGATCGAATTACCACTATAAAAACAGCCGTAGCAGCAAATGCAAAATCGGAAGATTTAGCAAGACCTGGCCATATTTTTCCGCTTAGAGCGAACGATCATGGCGTTTTAGGAAGAAATGGCCATACCGAAGGAAGTGTCGATTTGATGAAATTGGCTGGCTTACAACCCGAAGCTGTGCTTTGCGAATTGATGAACGAAGACGGCAGCATGGCTAAACTCGACAAAATCATTAGCTTTGCACAAGAACATGATTTGGTAGTTTTATCTATTGAAGATATTATTTATTACCGCAAATTCGTTAGAGATTATAAATAATCCGTTTGCCGAAATTGTTTTTTAACACATTAAAAAACAGCTTTTAGAAGTTTACAAAAGACGTTTTAATTCGAATAATACATATAGAGCTATTTCTATGTGTTAAAACTAAATTTTGGGCATTTTAAATAAATATGATATACCAACAGCTTGGCAATTCCATTCGAAAAAGCATAAACGTTTCTGATGAAGATTTAGAAACCATTCTCTCCTATTTTAAACTTGTTAAAAAAGAAAAAAATGAAATTCTGCTTGCTCAAGGCCAAATCAGTCAAGAAACTTTTTTTGTTGCTAAAGGCTGTCTGCGCATCTTTTTTATCAATGAAGAAGGAAAAGACGCCACCCGATATATTGCTTTCGAAAATCAGTTTGCGACGGCACTGGTTAGTTTTATCACTAAAATGCCAGCTCTTGAAAATATTCAGGTTGTAGAGAAATCAGAATTGCTGACCATTTCTCATGAAGATTTTAATCATTTGATGGAAATAATTCCGCAATGGCGCGAATTTTACAGCAATTATCTGGAAAAAGCATATGTGAATAATGCCAATCGATTAATGTCTTTTACCACAATGGATGCTTTAGAAAGATACAACCAGCTTTTGAAAATAAATCCTGCTATTGTAAAGCGGCTGCCTAATAAAATTGTGGCTTCTTACATTAATATTTCTCAAGAAACTTTGAGTCGGTTGAAGTCTAAGGTTTAGCGTTATTTTTTTTTTGCCACTAAGACGCTAAGTTTTTTTTTTTAAACCACGACCCAAACGATAGCTAACAGGCGAAGCAATTCTCGAATTCAATTATTTTTCTTTGTATGAATTGCCTCCAGCTTTAGCTGTTTTTTTTTAATGTAAAAGGCTTTAGCCAAACTTTGAATTTGGCTAAAGCCTTCTTGCTTTCCTTTTTTACCTCCAGCTAAAGCGGGAGGCAATTCATATCTTAATCAGTTTAAATCTTGTAAAATCTGCATGAAACCTTTCGACACATTCCAAATAAAAAAACCGAATCTAATTTAAGATCCGGTTTTCACTTTTATGATTCACAGCTGCTGCAAGAAACAAGACTTGTTACTAATTCTTTAGAAACGCTTTGGCTTCTTTGGTAATACAAACTTTTGATTCCTAACTGCCAAGCTTCAATCATTAAGCGGTTTACCTCTTTTATTGGAAGTTCGGCTGGAATATTAAGATTTAAACTCTGACCTTGATCCACAAACTTCTGGCGAATTGCCGCCTGCTGTACAATCTCCAACTGGCTTATTTCTTTGAAGGTTTTAAACACATCTTTTTCAGTTTGAGAAAGCTGCGATATATGCTGCACGCTTCCGCCATTCAGCATAATTCCTCTCCAGATTTCTTCGTTATCCAAACCTTTTTCTTCAAGCAGTTTTTTCAGATATTTATTTTTACGCATAAAATTACCTTTGCTCAATCCTGCTTTGTAATAATTGCTGCTAAAAGGTTCAATTCCTGGCGAAGTCTGTCCTAAAATTGCAGAAGAAGAGGTTGTTGGCGCAATTGCCATTGTGGTTGTATTACGTCTTCCGTAGCCTTTTAGCAATTCTGGTTCGCCATAAATTCTAGCCAATTCCTGCGTTGCTTTATCTGCCTTGTCACTAATATGCTTGAAAATTTCTGTGGTTTTCATTTTAGCTTCCATTCCTTCAAACGGAATCATATTTTTCTGCAGATACGAATGCCACCCTAAAACTCCTAAACCAAGCGCACGGTGTCTTTTGGCAAATTTATTGGCTGCAGCAAGATAATAGTTGCCTTCGGTTTTTTCGATAAACTCTTGTAAAACGGCGTCTAAGAAAAAGATCGCCAATTTAACTGCTTCAGTATCTTTCCATTCGTCATACAATTCCAAATTCATAGATGAAAGACAGCAGATAAATGATTCATCTTGAGTTGACGGAAGCATAATCTCGCTGCACAAATTACTGGCGTTAATGCGAAGATTTTGATCTTTATAAACTTGCGGTTTGCTTTTATTTACATTATCGCTAAAAAAGATATAAGGCAATCCTTTTTGCTGACGACTTTCTAATACTTTTGCCCAAACTTGTCTTTTCTCCGTATCGCCATCAATCATTTCCTGCATCCAATAATCTGGCACACAAATTCCGGTAAATAAGTTCTGAATTGGGTTTCCAATGCTTTTAATTTTCAAAAACTCTTCAATATCTGGATGGTCAACGTCCAAATAAGCTGCAAATGCACCACGACGAACGCCTCCTTGCGAAATGGTATCCATTGCGGTATCAAAAAGCTTCATGAAACTAACCGCCCCACTGCTCTTTCCGTTATCGGTTACAGCGCTTCCGCGCTCGCGTAATTCACCAAAATAACCAGAAGTTCCTCCCCCAATTTTGGTCTGCATAATTACTTCTCCCAATTTATGAGTGATACCTTCGATTTTATCTGGAACGTGCACATTGAAGCAAGAAATCGGAAGACCTCTCTCTGTACCCATATTGGCCCAAACTGGCGAACTAATACTCATCCAGCCTCTTTCGATCATTTCAACAAAAGATTCTTTCAATTCTGGTTTGTAAAGCCTTCTAGCGGCAGCCGCACAAATTCTATCAATTGCTCCTTCTACGGTTTCTCCTTTTAAAAGATAGCCGCGGTTTAAAATCTGCTCGCTTTCAGAATTTTTCCACCACATTTTAGTGCCGTTTTGCGGTTCAAAATTGTTATTTTCAGGGTTTATGTCTGTTGTATTCATAATGTATTATAGGCTTGTATTAGAAAAGATCGTTTGCAGTGATACTTTTATCGTGTTTTGTATATTCTACAGGACGTTTTGCAAAGAAATCATCTAGACTGTTTGCAAAAACCTCTTCTTCAAACCAAGTCATTTTTGAATACTCTTCTGGAGAAACATTAAAAATGGTTTCGATATTGATTTGTTTTAAACTTTCGTCAATTCTAAATTTCATGAAGTTTACCAAATCTTCTTTGTTTATGGTTTCAACTGGTCCATTTTCAAAAATCCAGTCTAAAATATCAGCTTCAACACCAATTGATTCTTTAACTGTTTCTCTTACCAATTCTAAAGTTTCAGCATCAAAATATTCTGGGAATTCTTCTCTGATTTTATTAATGATGTAAATTCCGCCATTGGCATGAATCTGCTCGTCAATAGAAGTCCATGCAATAATGTTGCTCACGTTCTTCATATATCCTTTGAATCTTGTAAATGACAGCAAAATGGCAAACTGGCTGAACAATGAAACGTTTTCTATTAAAATGCTAAACAGAATCAGTGAAACCATATATTTTCTGTTGTCCTGAGATTTAGTGTCTTTCAGCACGTTCGAAAGATAATCTACACGTCTGCGCACTACAGGAACATCCAATAATCTTTCAAATTCGTCATTATAGCCTAAAACTTCCAACAAACGAGAATAAGCTTCTGAATGTCTGAATTCGCATTCTGCAAAAGTAGTCCCCAACCCATTGAATTCTGGTTTTGGAAAATGCTCGTATATATTGCCCCAAAAACTTTTTACGGCTACCTCAATCTGTGCAATTGCCAATAAACTATTTTTAATTGCCGTTTTTTCAGCCAGATTTAAATGCGCGTGAAAGTCTTGCGTATCGGCAGTAAAATCTACTTCGGTGTGTACCCAGTAAGCTTTATTAATTGCTTCGGTAAATTGCAGAACCTCAGGATATTCAAAAGGTTTATAATTGATTCTTTTATCGAAAATTGACATACTATATAGAGTTTTAAGTGACTATTTTGAAATAGAAATACGAGCGCTTAAGTTGGGGGGTGGTATCAGCGTGATTTCTATAAATACAAATTTAGCCCACAGTTATTCTTTTGTCTAGTTTTAGATGTTAAAAATCTGTCCAATTATCAACAGTTTTAAAACTCCAAAAAACCGTGATTGTAGAAATCTTATCAACAGGAAAATATTTTCTTGTAATTCGCAATGAACTAGCATTTTCACTAAAATTAAAGTCAAGTTATCAACATGAAAAAATGAGCATTTTCGGGTCAGAAGCAAAAGCAGTTATCAACATTCGGCTTTTGAAATTGGAAATTCGGAAAGCATTTTCAATTGAAAAAAAACGCTTCTTATCAATAATTATTCTAAATAATTTTGCATTACCCAAAAGTATAACTTCCTTTATAACAATTATTTAAAATCAAGCCTTCTATAAGAAACTTAGAAAACATTACAAAATCAGCATATAATGGCGTAAATATTCACGAAATCAATTTCAAAGCTCATTAAAAAAATATTTCTAAAAAAAACTTTCAATACACCTCTAATTAGAACAAAATTAAAATTGACTTAAGCAATTCTTAATTTTCCGCAAAACTGAACCCAAAATTCCTTTTTACAGCAAATTATTCTTGGTTTAAGATTATTAATTTTTACATTTGCTTTTATTTTTATTTATTCTAAATAGAATAGATTTTCCAAAGAATAAATTAATCTTGTACAACTCAATAACCATAAATTATCGAAATATGAAAAAGAATCTTTTTGTTTCTTTTGCATTTGCTGCGACTTTGTTTGTAAGTGCTCAGCAAAAAAACTCGCTATTGGATGCCGCTTTTTGGAAAAGTGCTCCAACTGTTGAAACGGTTCAGGCGGAAATAGCTAAAGGAAATAATCCAGCTGAAGCGAATGCCAATGCGTTTGATGTTACGACTTTAGCTATTAATAATGATGCTCCTTTTGCAACAATCAAATTTTTAGCCGAGCAGCCTGGAAATTCAATCGCAAAATTGACTCATGATAATCGTATTTACTTGCACTGGGCGGCTTATAGAGGCAACACCGAATTGGTGCAGTATTTAATAGATAAAGGTTCTGACGTAAACTTTGAAGACAGCCACGGAACAGCTCCTGCTGATTTTGCCGCTTCAAACGGACAATCAAATCCAGCAATGTACGATGCCTTCTTTAAAGCTGGCCTTAATCCGACAAAAAAATATGCAAACGGTGCCAACCTTTTGCTTTTGGCAATTGCATCTGACAAAGATTTAAAAGCTGCTGAATATTTTTCTACAAAAGGAATGTCTTTAAAAGATGTTGACAGTGACGGTAACACTGCTTTTACTTATGCTGCTAGGTCTGGAAATATTGCTCTTTTGAAAAAACTTTTGGAAAAAGGAATTAAACCGACTGATGCTGCTCTTCTATTTGCTGCGCAAGGAAGCCGAAGAGAAACCAATACTCTTGAAACTTATAAATATTTGGTTGAAGAAGTAAAAATTAAAGCAGCTGCCCAAAACAAAGCAGGACAAAATGTGCTGCATATTTTGGCAGGAAAACCAAATCAGACAGAAATTATTCAATATTTCTTAGCGAAAGGAGTTGATGTAAACAAAGCCGATAAAGAAGGAAATACGCCAATAATGGCTGCTGCATCTGCAAAAGAAGCGGGAGTTTTAGAACTTTTCCTTCCAAAACTTAAAAACATCAATGCTCAAAATCTTAAAGGAGAATCGGCTTTGACATTTGCTGTACGAAACGGATCTCCAGAAGCTGTAAATTTACTTTTGGCTAAAGGTGCCGACGTAAATGTAAAAGATAAAGACGGAAATAATTTAGGCGTTTATCTAGTACAGTCTTATCGTCCTGCGGGAAGAGAAAAAGCGGCAACCGATCCTTTTGATGCAAAAGCAAAAGCACTTCAAGACAAAGGATTAAACTTAGCCGCTCCTCAAAAAGATGGAAACACTTTGTATCATTTAGCCATTACTAAAAACGATGTTTCGCTTCTTAAAAAAATTACCGATTTAAAAGTAGACATCAACGCAAAAAATAAAGATGGCTTAACGGCTTTGCACAGAGCGGCGATGACTTCTAAAGATGATGCAATTTTAAAATATTTAGTTGCTGCAGGAGCTAAAAAAGACATCAGCACAGAGTTTGATGAAACGGCTTATGCTCTGGCTAAAGAAAATGAACTGCTTACCAAAAATAATATCTCCGTTGAGTTTTTAAAATAACTTTTACTAGTTATGAGTTTTGAGTTATGAGTTAAAAATGAAGCTCATAAATAATTCAAAACTCATAACTCATAATTATAATTTATAACTAAATTTCATGAAATCAATATTAAAAATTGCTCTTACAAGTGCTTTTATCTTTCTAATTTCTTTCCAATCTCAGGCACAATCGAGCAAATATAAAATCATGCTTCAAATGAATAACTATATGGGAGAAGGTGCTTATATCGTTGTTTCTTTGATTAATGCAAATGGAGAATACGAAAAAACGCTTTATGTAATGGGCGATGACAAAAAATGGTACAAATCATTGAAAGAATGGAATAAATTCCACTCAAAGAAAAATGAAGATATCAGCGCTAAAACTGGTGCTTCTGTAACTGGAGGGGACCGCAGTGTAACGACAATCGAAATTGAAAATTCTAAAATCAACAAAGGATACAAACTTCGTTTTGAGTCGGCTGTTGAAGATCAGAAATACTATGTAAGCGATCTTGAAGTTCCGCTTACAACAGAAGGTTTGGCTGAAAAAACAGATGGTAAAGGCTACATCAAATATGTAAGATTAAACAAAATATAATCTTAAGCACATTATTTTTTAACCTTATAATGAGTACAAATTTTATTTTTGTGCTTAGAATTAAAATCTGAGCTTTGTCATCGTTTTAGACTTTGACAAAGCTTTAAACGTTTTATAATAGAATACACTCAATGACTCTTTCTTTCTGGCGTTACGCACACTTGGCTCTAGCCTTATTTTCTTCTATTTTTTTGCTTTTGGCTTCGGTAACCGGAATTATTCTGGCAGTCGATGCAGTTCAGGAAAAAACACTTCCGTACAAAGCTGAAAATTTTAATGAAATAACGCTAGGCGAAACGCTATCAATTTTAAAGAAAGAGTATTCTGAAATTACAGAATTGAGTGTAGATTATAATCAGTTTGTAACGCTTCAAGCCATTGATGCAGACGGAAACGACATTAAAGCATACATTGATCCAAAAACGGGAAAAGCATTAGGAACTCCAGCAAAGAAAACCGAATTTATAAACTGGATTACAAGTTTGCACCGCTCGCTGTTTCTTCATGAAACAGGACGTTTTTTTGTTGGTGTTATCTCTTTTTGTTTATTGCTAATATCCATTTCTGGTTTTGTATTGGTTTTAAAGAGACAGCGCGGCATCCGAAATTTCTTTTCTAAAATAATCAAAGAATATTTTGCCCAATATTATCATGTGCTTTTAGGAAGATTGGCTTTAATTCCGATTCTTATTATTGCACTAACAGGAACTTATTTATCGCTGGAAAGATTCAACTTTTTTATGGGTGAAGAAAAAGCAAAACCTGTAAAAACAGAATTTTCAGAAAAAGCCAAGGCTGCCTCAATTTTCAATGCCACTCTATTGTCTGATGTAAAGAAAATAGAATTTCCTTTTACAGATGATCCAGAAGAATATTACATCATTGAACTAAAAGACCGAGAAGTTGAAGTAAATCAGGTTACAGGAGCTGTAATTTCTGAAAAACGTTCGCCAATGACAGCTCAATTTGCGGCATTAAGTCTTGATCTTCACACAGGAAGAATTAACGGAATCTGGGCTGTTATTTTGGCCATTGCCTGCATCAATATTTTGTTCTTTATCTATTCTGGTTTTGCCATTACTTTAAAAAGAAGGTCAAGCCGAATAAAAAATAAATTTAAAGCAAACGAAAGCACTTTTATACTTTTGGTTGGTTCCGAAAATGGAAGCACTTTCCGATTTGCCAATGCCATCCAAAAACAATTAATAGATCAAGGTCAGAAAGTTTTTGTCAGCGAATTGAACAAATTTTCTGCCTATCCTAAAGCTGAACACATTGTCGTATTTACGTCAACTCACGGTTTGGGAGACGCGCCTTCAAACGGAACGCAATTCAAAGCATTAATTGAAAAACAGAATCAGGAACAGAACATTAACTTTTCTGTGGTTGGTTTTGGTTCAAAATCATATCCCGATTTTTGCCAGTTTGCTATCGAAATAGATCAGCTTTTAGGAAAACAAAAATGGGCAGATCGTTATTTAGATCTGAAAACTGTAAATGACAAATCGGCTGTTGAATTTGTAGAATGGGTAAGATTATGGAGTGAAAAAACTGGAATTCCGTTGGCGACCACTCCATCTTTATACAACCACGTTCCAAAAGGCCTGCAAAAATTTATGGTTCTCGATAAAACGCCAATTTCTGAAACCGAACATACTTTTATTCTGACTTTAAAATCTAATGCCAGAACTAAATTTAGCTCTGGCGATTTACTTGCCATTTATCCTGCCAACGATTCTAGAGAACGCCTCTACTCTATCGGAAATCATTCCGGAAATATTCAGCTGGTTGTAAAATTGCATCCAAACGGATTGGGTTCTGGTTTTTTGAACGCTTTAGAACCTGGGAATGTAATAAAAGCGCAGATTGTTAAAAATCCTGCTTTTCATCTGCCTAAAAAAGCTCCAAAAGTGGCTTTTGTTTCTAACGGAACAGGAATTGCTCCTTTCTTAGGAATGATCGAACAGAATAAAACAAAACAAGAGCTTCATCTCTATAGCGGATTTAGGATGGTGACGCCAACGTTAATGGCTTACAGAAAATTTGCTGACATTATGATCCAGAAAGAGCATCTGGATAATTTTCATGTGGCGCTATCCCGTGAAGCAGAACATATTTATGTAATGGATTTGATTAAAAGAGATGCTAATTTCTTCGTGAATTTATTGAAAAAAGATGGTGTCATTATGATTTGCGGTTCACTTGCGATGCAGAAAGATGTAGAGAACATTTTGAGCGAATTGTGCACAGCAAAAGGTTTAAAAACGCTTTCTGAATATAAAGCCAATAAACAATTTTTAACGGACTGTTATTGATTTTGAATTTTAGATTGTTGATTTTAGATTTTGGATTGTGGATTTTGGATTGTCGATTTATATTTCGGACAAATCCCAGAGGGATGGCATATTTATAGATCAAATTTAATTCAACGCAGCTAAAGCCCCAGCGGGGCGACATAAATGTTCTAAAAATATAATATGCATAAATTCTTATCCTATAAAATTTCATTGTTTTTTGTAACTGTTTGTTGCTTATCTGCACATTCGCAGGTGCTACGAAAAAGAACCACGCTTCTAATGGGCGGGCGTTTTGATATTTCGATTGTAGATAAAGATTCGATTTCAGCAGAGCATAATATTAATGAAGTAATTGCAGAAATCACTCGAATTGAAAACTTAATCTCCGATTGGAAACCAACTTCTCAGGTTTCTGAAGTCAATCAAAATGCTGGAGTAAAACCAATAAAAGTAGATCGTGAAGTGTTTGAATTGACCAAAAGAGCCATTAAACTTTCTGAAATAACAAATGGCGGTTTTGACATTAGCTTTGCGGCAATGGACCGAATCTGGAAATTTGACGGCTCGATGACCGAAATGCCTTCGGCAGAAGCCATAAAAAAATCGGTGGAGAAAGTAGGCTATAAAAACATTATTCTAGACAGCACAGAATCGACAATTTTTTTGAAGCTGAAAGGAATGAAAATTGGTTTTGGCGCTTTAGGAGAAGGCTACGCAACAGATAAATGCCGTGCCATGATGATTGAAAAAGGGGTTCAGGCTGGAATTATAAACGGTTCTGGAGACATGAGCACTTGGGGAAAACAGCCAAACGGAAAAGACTGGAAAATCGGAATTACAAATCCGTTTAAGCCTGAAAAGATTTTAGCCGCAATTCCTTTAAAAGAAGGCGCTGTCACGACGTCTGGCAGTTATGAAAAGTTTGTTGTTTTTAACGGAAAACGTTATTCGCATATTATAAATCCTGCAACAGGTTATCCTGCCACTGGATTATGCAGCGTAACTGTATTTGGCCCAAATGCAGAAACCGCAAACGGATTAAGCACTTCGATGATGGTTTTAGGCCAGAAAGAAGGCTTGCTTCTACTTCAGAAATTTCCCGATTACAATTGTGTTCTGATTACTGATAAAGGGAAAATTGTTAAGTCTAAAAACTTTCCTTATAAGTTATGAATTATGAATTATGAGTTATGAATTATGAGTTATGAATTATGAGTTATGAATTGCCTCCAGCTTTAGCTGGAGGGATGAAAAAATCTACATATACAGGGCTTTAGCCAAACTTACTTTCGGCTAAAGCCTTTTCATTTCCTCCAAAAAATAACCTCCAGCTAAAGCTGGAGACAATTCATAAATAAGATTTGAGGCATTGCTCCCGATAGCTATAGACATTGCGAGGTTAAACATATTCACTTTCCGCATATCCCTCTCCCGAAACTTCGGGATCGCTCAGGAAGACAAAGTACAAATTCACAATTTGCATTTCACAACTCACAACTCACATTTCACAATTCAAAATTCACAATTCAAAAAATCAATATTAAAATAACATTAGAATGCTTCCTGAAATTCTAATAATCTTCTAACTCCTTTATTTAGATTAAATTTAAATTATCGTATAAGTTTGCAATCCGATAAATAGTAAACTTACACATGAGAATTCTTTACGCTCTCTTTTTTATGATGACTTTTTCTGGCTGGTCTCAAACCGGAAAAATTACCGGAAAAGTCTATTTTACCAATAATGAAACTGCTTTTGGGGCGTCGGTTCAAATTACGGGAACAAAAAAATTTGTTGTCGTTGACAATGACGGTCATTTTGAAATAAAAGGTTTGGCTTACGGAAGTTACGATTTGGAAATTTCTTCGATGGAAGCAAAACCAAAAACAGTAAACATAGCTGTTAATCGTCCGTTGCATCAAATTAATATTGCATTAGAAAAAGTAACAGACCCAAAAGCGCTTAAAGAGGTTAAAATCCATAAAAAAAGCTTTAAAAAAGATATTATCGAAAAAGGCTTTGCAGTAAATGTGATTGATACGGAAGAAGCTGCAAAAAGAAATCTTCAGACCAATGATTTATTGGATCGTTCTGGCGGAGTAAGAATCAGGCAAAATGGAGGTTTGGGTTCTGCCGTAACGTATAATATCAATGGAATGTCTGGAAATGCGATTCGAATTTTCATTGATGGAGTTCCAATTCAGACTTATGGCGCTTCTTTTAGTTTAAATAGTATTCCGCCAGCGTTAATTGAAAGAATTGAAGTTTTTAAAGGAGTTGTTCCGGCTTATTTAGCTGATGATTCGCTTGGGGGCGCTATTAATGTGGTTTTGAAAAAAGGAGCAAAAAACAGTTTGAATGCTTCTGTTTCTTATGGTTCTTTTAATACTGTCCAATCAAATGTTAATGCTTCTTTTAGAGATAAAAATGGTTTTACTGTAAAAGCAAATGCATTTCAGAATTACTCTGATAATGATTATGAAGTTTGGGGAAAATGGGTTTACAATATTGCTCCAAACGGACGTTACGAATACATTCGCGCAAAAAGATTTGAAAGTATGTATCGATCTTTTGGAGGACGTTTAGAAACTGGTTTCACCAATGTTGATTGGGCAGACAATTTACTTATCAGCTACAACGGCTCGCAAGACTATAATCAGATTCAGCACGGACAATATATGACAAAACCTTATAAAGGGCGTTTTAGCGAATCGGCAGCTAATGTTTTTAGTCTGAATTACAGCAAAAAAGACTTTTTAGTTAAAAATCTTGACTTCTCACTTATTTCGGTTTACAGCCACAGAAACGATGTGATTAACGATACTGTAAAATGGAACTACAACTGGAATGGCGAAAAGGCGCTTGGTCTGTATGGCCAGCCTATTTTAACCAATACTGGAGCGCAACAAGGCGCACCAACGATCAATCATATGAAGTCGGATATTTTTAATACTCGTGCCGGCTTAAATTATACGATTAATGAAAATCATAAGGTTTTGGTGAACGTAATGACTTACATACTTGATCGAAATGATTATGATGAGATGCAGCCAGAAATTACCCGAAACTTTATCATTACCCGAGATTTAGCCAAAACAGTTTCTTCCTTTGCTTATGAAATGACGGCATTTCAATCCCGATTGAGAGCCAATCTTTTTGTAAAAAATTACAATTTGAAAAATGAGCAGAGAGATCCTCAGATTGTAACTGAAAATGGGCAAAAGGTAGTAAAAGAGGTAATTACATCTAAAAGAACAAATTACAATGGATACGGAATGGCAGCCTCCTACTCTATTCTTCCAAAAGTAATGGTTATGGCTTCTGGAGAAAAGGCGATCAGACTTCCTTCTGAAAATGAAATATTTGGCAATCCTGGAGAAAACATCATCAGCAATTCTGGCCTAAAACCTGAGCAGAGCAATAATTTTAATGCCGGCTTGCGTTTTGGTCCGTACGATATCAATCACCACAAATTTACGGTTTCGGGTAATGCTTTCTGGAGAAATACAGAAGATAAAATTGTCCGCCAAATTAGCGATCGCGTAAATGAAGCCATCCAAGCTTCGCCATTTGTGAACTTAGGCAAAGCGCAATCGGTTGGTTTTGAAGCTTCATTTCAGTATTCCTACCACAATCGTTTTTTTGCTGGTATGAACCTTTCAAAATTCAATTCGCTTTTTAAAGACAAATACGATAAAAACGGAAATGTACTTCCGAACTATAACAAACAGCTTCCGAATGAACCTTTCTTTAATTTGAACGCCAATCTTCAGTACAATTTCAAAAACGTGATTCAGAGCAAATCAGAACTTAATCTGTATTACTACTGCGGTTATGTAGCGCCATTTTACACTTCGTGGCTCGAAACGGACAGAACTACAGCCCAGTTTCCTCAAGATTTAGGCTTGAGCTATATTTTTCCGAATAAACAGTTTACGGTAAGTTTTGACGCCAGAAATGTATTTGACGAACAGGTTTATGACAATTTTGCGGCCCAAAAACCGGGAAGAGCTTTTTATTTAAAACTCAACTATACCTTAAATAAATTTTAATCATTCAATAAATAACTAATTTTTAAATGCAATAGAGATGAAAAAAAACACATTTAAATTATTTACATCTAGCTTGCTAATGGGTGCGTTTGCACTGACTACAGCTTGCAGCAGCGACGATAATAAAAGTGCAGAACCTGTTAACCCAGAAACAGACGGCCGTTGGATTACCGTAGCGGGCGCAGTAATGCAGACAGAACCGGGTGACGGAAATGGCGGAACCAAAATTTATGCTATAAGCAAAGAAAACGCTATCAATCCTAACTTTTCTGTAAACGTTTACGATCAAGGTTCGCCAGTTCAATCTAGCAGAACAGCTCGTTTGCAGTCTTCTGTTGATGGAAATACGCTTTTTAACATTACTTACAATGGTGCAAATGGTGGGGAGTTTATGACTTATAAAGTTAACGGAGCCAATAATTTTGTAGAATCAACTGCAAAAGTTAACATTTCGCAATATGCGGGTGTAACTCCGAGATGGGTAAAACTTTTTGACGGAGATAAAACTGGTATCGCTGTAAATGTTACTGCTCCTGTTGTGAATGTAAACGAGGATAAAAGCTATAAATATACGAGAGGAAAAGCAACTGTATTGTCTTTAGACATGAAGAACACTTTGATTTCTGCTTACAAGCAATACGATATTCCGTTATCTGCTGAAGAAGAAGCGCAAGGACACCACATTTTCCGTTTGGATGCTCCAACATTAAACAAAGCAGGAAACAAATTGATTATTGGAACTTGGATGCGTAAAACCAATCTTGCTGATCCGTCAAAAAACGAAAGTTCGTTTACGCGTTTAGGATCTAAATCTGTTGTGGTTGATTATCCTTCTTTAGAAAATCCTGTGGTAATCACTTCAAAAGTTGCTTTTGGCGATACGAGCGGATACAGAAGTTTCAACAGTTTTGTTGCCACAGACGGAAACATTTACCAAGCAACGCAAAGAGATGCTCAGAAAGGTTCTTACATTTTAAGAATCAATCAGAACAATCAGTACGATGATAACTATGTATTTAGTTTAGATACAGCTTTAGGCGTTAAAGGAAGTTATATCGACGCTTGGAGATATGTTGGAAACGGAATTGCTTATGCAGTTTATACTTTTGACGGCACAAACCAAGGCTATTTGGCAAGATTAGATTTAAATGCAAGAACTGCTCAAAAAGTGGAAGGCATTGATTATGATGCTGATTTAGATTTTGGTCAATATCAAGGTTTTGTAGTTGATGGAAACAACTTCTACATTGCTGTAACTCCAGTTGGAAAAGACGGTAACATTTATGTAATTGATATTCCTTCTGGAAAAGTTACTAAAGGAGCAAAATTATTAAACAAGCCTGGAAACCACTACATCGGGGTATTCTAAAAATATACGGCTGCGAAAACAGTCTGTGAAAGATTCATCACTTGAGTTTTTTTTTAATCGAACATTCCGCTTCTATTTTATAGCAAGCGGAATGTTTTTTTATACATTGTGAACAGCTGGAATGTATCTTGTTTAAACACATAGAAACATATTAACCAACAGTTTTTATAATTAGAATTCTGAAACCACTTAATTTATCAGTATAGAATAACGCTTTGTTTTAATTCTGTTTAATAAAAACCAAAGCTTCTTCGTAGTTGGCAATTTGTGTGAGGGCATTATAGATATATTTTGAAACCAATGCTCCTCCATCTGAATTAATCAGGTCAATATCGTCGTCTGGTGTGTGGTATTGCGGATGTCCGCCTGTATGAAAACCAACTGCCGAAATAGACTCTTTGTAGAAGGAGACATGATCTGAACCGCCGACATCTCCCGCGTGAATGACAGGATTTAATCCGGAATTCTCCTGTAGTTTTTTCATTAGTTCTACTCCGTTCGGGAAAGTTCCTGCACCTCCCATATAAAGCTCTTTTTTATCGTTCAGCCTACCGACCATATCCATATTGAGCATTACTTTTACCGCTTCTTTTGGAACTGGCAAATGATGGACAAAATATTTTGAGCCTAGCAATCCTTCTTCTTCTCCGCTAAACGAAATAAAAATGATGCTTCGCTTTGGTTTTACTTTTTGTTTTGAGATTTCTTCTAAAATGCAAAGCAAAGCCGAAACTCCAGACGCGTTGTCATCTGCACCGTTATGAATGGCAAAAGCCTCTTTCTTTTTACTTCCAGAACCTTGTCCGCCCCAGCCCCAGTGATCATAATGGGCGCCAATTACAATGTATTCGTTTTTCAAAGTGGGGTCAGAACCCTCGATATAGCCTACCACATTTTGAGTAGCCACACTATCCGATTTCATTTTGTTGATTCCTTCTTTTACAAATACTTTAAAAGGCTGATAATATGCGCCATTGAATTGCTTCAAACCATATTTCATAAAATATTTTTTGATGTAAGCAGCAGCATCGTTATTTCCTTTGGTTCCCACAAAACGGCCTTCTAATCGATCTGAAGAAAGATATTTGTCGTGTTTGTAAAAAGTTTTAGCCTTTTGCGCATTCGCGAAAGCGCAGCAAAAAAATGCGGTTGTAAAAAGAAGTTTTAATTTCATAATTGTTTTCTATAGATTGGACGCGAATGAAACGGATTCGCTTTTGCGAAGACGCGAATTTTTACTGATTTATTTTTTTAAACGCATAAAAACATAGCTTACATAAACTTTAAAAAGGCGTTTCACTAATTTAAAAATACATAGCTATGTGTCAAAGCTAGCTTTTTCTATTTCTTTTTTCTGGAGCAATAAAAATCTATGTTTCTATGTGTTAAATTAAACTCTTATTCCATTTCACCAAACGGTTCATTCATTAATAGGTTTATGACATCTATGTTAATCGGTGTTTTCAAGAAGTGAATCCGTTTTATCAGCGTTCTATTATCTTATAAATCAAAAGAGGTATGCTTAATATATTTTCTGTCATAAGTATATAGCACGTGTATCTTTTTATCGGTGGTTTGGATTATGGCTGGATAGCTGAATTCTCCTTTTTCCTGTTTTTCAAGATCGAATAATTTGGTCCATTTTAAACCATCTGCAGAATATTCAACATCCAGAATATTCCGTCCGTTAAACCAGTCTTTGCCAATCGGAAGCGGATTGTTTACCAATAAAAACAGATTTTTATTAACTGTTAAGGCATCAATGCCCGAATTCGAATTGATCACATTTATCGTATTGGTTCTAATCCAGCTTTTGCCATTGTCTCCCGACCAGCTCGATACCACTTTATTGTGCTTGCTGCGTGACAGCATCTGAATATCAGTAGCATTATGAATTAGAAATGTTGGCTGGATAATGTCAAAATTTTGATTGTTTTCTACTGCAATTTTCTTCCAAGAATCAGCTACTTCTGTGTACTCTTCAATATGTACGCGCCATTCGTCTGTGTTTACGCTTTCTGTGCTGCTTCCGCACAAAATTATGCCTGGAGTGGTTTCGATTGGCTTGTTTCGAATTGGCCCTAAAATTCCGTCAGGAAGATATTTGGGTTCTCCCCAAGTTGTTCCGTTGTCTTTTGAGACCATCATGGCTCCAAACCATTCTCTAGGATTTTTTCCAATTTTATAAAACAAATATAAATTTTGACTTTTGCTTTTAAACAGAACCGGATTCCAGCATGGCAATGTATCGCCGTTTTTGATTAATGGCTGAATCAGTTCTTTTGGCGCAGACCATTTTTTGTCTTTGTAAGCCGAAATATAAATCCCGACATCTTTTGCGCCTTCATATTTTCCGCCAAACCAAGCCGCTAAAATTTCGTTTGGTTTGTATTCGACCAAAGTTGAGGCATGACTATTTGTTGTAGCTGGCGGATCTGCAATATAACTGCTTTCAATGTTAACCGCTTTTATTTGAGCCTTTATTCCGTTAGAAAAAAGAAATAAAACCAATAGCGCCACAACAGTATATTTTGTCTTTAAAATCATTTTATTTTGAAATTATTAAACACATAGAAACATAGATTTTTTGTTTTTACGAAAAAGAATAAAGAAAGAAACTAGTTTCTAACACATAGCTATGTGAAAGAAATATTTTTCTCTTTGCTTTTCTTTTTAGACACAGAACCTATGTTTCTATGTGTTAAAATTAAACTTGCTCACTTTCACACAAAGGGAAATTGCTAATTATGAATTAAAGTTGGGGCAAAAATTCACTGGTCTTTATATAAAACAAAAGGAGAGTTGCCTCTCCTTCTGCTCAAGCAACAAATCGATTGATTTTTTGCTTTACCAAATTAATTATTTTGTGTCCCACCAAAGTCTTGTTCCGCCAGAATCTGGGCCTCCTAATTTAGAAACTCCGTCTTCTACAGCCGCTTTGTTTGATGAGTACTCGTTTGTCGTGTAAATAATTCTTTTCATCAAAGATTTTCCAACTCCAGCATCTGGATTATCAGTGTTTAAGACAGGATAGATTACTTTCGCATCGCTTCTTCTTAAGTCTGCCCAAGCTTCCCAAGATTCTGGGAAAATTGCCAAGTATTTCTGAACTGCAATCTGCGTTCTTTGATCAGCGGTAGATGCAGACCATGCCACAGGCAATTTAACTGGAATATCTTGCAAATCTAAAGTTGGATATAAAGTCAAAATGTTTGGCAATGTTGGCAATGATGTTCCGTTAATGTAATCGTTAACGGCATCAACATTAGTAATTCCCCATTGTGCAAGAGATAATCTAATACCTGTTTCATACAAAGTTTTAGCGTCTCCGCCCATGTTCCATCCATTTAAGGCTCCTTCTGCTCTGCTCAAGTAGTTTTCAGAAGCCATAAAAATTTCAATGTTTTTAGTTTCACTAAGATTATTAGCCGCTCCATTTCCTAAAACATCATTGTTAAAAGCAGAGAATTTAGTCGTTCCAAATTGATCTTCTAAACCTCCAACAGGATTACCTCTATACACTTTTACAGCAGCATTTGCATCAAGCGGGGCAAACCATTTTGATAAACGCGGATCGTTGTAACCTACCAAGATGCTTTCCATAGAAGCGGTCATTACATACCCCCAGCTGTTTACAATCATGTTTAAGTTGTTTGGCGTAATGTTGCTTGCTTTAAAGAATGCGCTTTGATCGTTTGTCTGCATTACACCAGCAGCAACCGCAGCTTCAGCTTGCGTTTTTGCATTTGCAGGATCTTTATCAGAGATTCTTAAAGCCAAACGCAATCTCATACTGTTTCCAAAGATTCTCCATTTGTCAACATTTCCTCCATAAACTCTATCATTTGGGGCAAGAGAAGCAACAGAAGTTGCAGAAGTAGAAGTCAATGTTGCATTTGCTTCGTCTAATAATTTAAAGAAGTCTGCATAGATAAATTCTACGCTATCGTAAGGAACTTTGTCTTTTCCGTTACCGGCTTCAGTATACGGAATTGGTCCGTAAGCGTCAACCATTTGGTTGTACATAAAAACTTTCCAGATTTTTAAGATTGCCAATGCTTCTTCATTTCCTTTAGAAGCTTTAACAGCATTTGATAGAGCTGGAGCCGCAACGGTGTAAAATCTTGTCCATCCTCTGCCTTCGTATCCGTTAACGAAAGCATTTCTTTCTGTTCCGTATCCACAGTTTAAATAGTGAATGAAAGTTGAAGACAAAATACCTGTAGCAATACCCCATGTACCTTGATCATCGATACCGCCTGGAGATGAGTAAGAACCGTTGTGGATACCTGCATACAATGCTGAAGCAAATGCAGGCCCTGCTAAAGTAGCATCTAACTGATCTTCGGTTAATGAATTAGGATCTTTGTTTATCTCATCAAAGTCACCAGCGCAGCTTGATAAAATCGAAACTGCCATTAATGCAACTCCTAATGTTTTTATTTTAAAACTATATTTCATGATATCTCTTTTTTAATTAAAATCCGAATTTAACATTCACTCCATAATCTCTCGTTGATGGAATGTTGAAAGATTCTATACCTTGCAAGTTACCTGTCCCTGCTCCTGCTTCTGGATCAAAGTATTTTGCTTTGTTTAAGAAGAAGAACAAGTTTCTGCCTACTAATGAGAAATCGATGCTTGAAAATCCTGAGTTGCCTAATAAACGTTTTGGCATTGAGTAGCCAAAAACAAGCTCTCTTAATCTGATGTTTGTAGCATCGTAAATAAATGGTTCTGCAATAGGAGTTCTTTGCCCGATTGCTGTCCAGTATTGCTCTGCGTTGATGCTTGTCGTGTTTTGAGTGTAAGTTCCGTTTCCGTTATCTACAACACCATCTACGATAATTCCGCCATTTCTTCCTGCAAGAGTGATATCGCTCACCCCTAAACCAGCTTGTCTTGCTTGAGTGTACGAAATAACTTCACCGCCAATTCTGAAATCAACCAAGAAGCTTAAAGAGAAATCTTTGTATTTAAAGTTGTTTTTGAAACCTGCTGTCCAATCTGGGTTAAAGTTACCGGCCCGAACATCAAAACCATTTGTTGCCAATGGAATACCTGCGCTATTGACAAGAATCTGCCCAGCATCATTTCTTTGGAAACCTTTGATGTATAAATCACCATATTCGCCTCCAACAACTACTTTACTTCTCACTAAACGTCCTTCTCCAAGAACCAGCTCATCTCTTCCTTCAAAAATAGATTTTACTTTTGACTTGTAAGAAGCGTAGTTTGCTGTAATGTCCCAAGTAAAGTTTGCTGTCTGGATTGGAGTTGCCGTAAGCGTAAGCTCCATACCTTTATTTTCAATATCTCCACCATTTACGATTGCTCTAGAATATCCAGAAGGCTCAGGCGTATTGATGTAGAAAATTTGATTGTTAGTCAATGTTTTAAAGTAGGTAAAATCTAACCCTAAACGGTTGTTGAAAAATCTAACATCTGCACCAAACTCTGTAGAAGAAGAGATCTCAGGTTTTAAGTTTGGATTCGCTTTTGTGCTTTGTCCATATAGCATACCTCCGTTTCCTCCAATGTAAGAGAATCTTTGCTGTGTCTGATAAGGATCTGTATCGTTACCCACTTCTGCGTAAGAAGCTCTTAATTTTGCAAAACTAATTACTTCTGGCAATGTAACCATATCAGAAATAACAGCTGAGAGTCCGAAAGATGGATAGAAATAATCTTGCGGCAAAGTAGAAGACCAGTCATTTCTAGCTGTTAAATCTAAGAATAAGTAGTTTCTGAAACCAATCTGGCCAAATCCGTAAATAGAGTTAATTCTTTTTTCTGACGCTGTAGAAGTAGATGTAGGCGTTTGAACATTTGATAATGCGAAGAAATTTCTTTTGCTTAAAACACCTCCTGAACTTAACGCTGAACTATTTTGCTGCAATGAACTTGCTCCTGCATTAAGTCCAACAGAAAAATCTCCGAATTTCTCATTGTACGAAAGCAATGCATCAATGTTTAGCTCACTAACCGTTTCATAAGATTCTCTATACGAACCTAAATTGCTATTAAAAGCATTTGTTGCATACCCGTTTCTAACGTTTTTATTTGTCATTTGGTCTAAACCAGCTCTACCTTGCAAGCTTAACGTTTTTGTAAACTCATATTTAAGAGAAGCTAAACCAATAAATCTGTTTCTTTTATCTGTACGAGCATCATCGCGTAAAGCAGACCAGAATGGGTTACCGCCTGGAGCACCAGTTTCGTCAAGGAAATAATTTACTTGTCTTTGTCCTGCAGCATCAAAAAATTCGAAATCTCTATAATCGTTGTAAGCGATACTACGAGGAAGCAAATATGCAGATGTTCCGATAGACTCCTCACCTGTTCTTAGCAAGTTATCGATATCCTGAACGATGTAGTTTGTTTTTACATCCAAAGATAATTTATCTGTAATCTTGCTTGTCAATCTCAAGTTAAGATTGTGTCTGTCCAATTGGTTTCCTCCAACAATACCTTCAGCACGTGTGTTCGTGTAAGAGAAATAACCTTGCGCTTTTTCGTTACCCGCAGTTACTGTCAAAGTGTTTGCCAAATTGTAACCTGTTTTGTAGAAATCAATAACGTTGTTTGGCTGCGGAGAATAGCTTTGTGTCGCTGGTCCAGCATAACTTGGGTTACGAACCAGCTGCCATGCAGGCACCTGACGCCCGTCTAAAGGCGCTCCCCAGCTTGAGCTTGAGTTAGAAACATAATTTCCGTTTGTACCTTGACCGTACTCGTTTTGCAAGTTCATCAAATTATAAGCAGAAGAAGCCATAAAGTTTGATGATAACGAAACCGAAGTTTTTCCAGACTTACCAGATTTAGTTGTAATTACGATTACACCATTTGATGCTCTAGAACCGTAAAGAGCCGCTGCAGATGGTCCTTTTAAAACTGTCATCGAAGCAATGTCTTCTGGGTTAATGTTAGAAATACCATCTGGCTGTGTTGTCCCTCCTGTATCGATATCAGGGTTAGTTGTAGTTGTTCCGTTACTAATTGGCACACCATCAACTACATAAAGAGGCTGGTTGTTTCCGTTAAGAGATCTGTTACCTCTTAAAGTAATTCTAGAAGAAGAACCAACACCGTTTGAAGTAGTAGAGAAGTTAAGACCTGCAACTTTACCAGAAAGTGAGTTGGCAACGTTTAATGATCTTGCTTCAGAAAGCTCATCTACAGAAACATTCTGTGCAGAATACGTAATGGCTTTTTTCTCTCTCTTAATTCCAAGAGCGGTAACCACTACCTCTCCTAGCTGCTGTGTATCTGGACCTAAAGATACATTAATTGTAGATTGCGATCCCACAGCAACTTCCTTTGTAGCAGATCCTACATAGGTAAAAACTAAAACTGCTGATTGATTAGGAACGCTAATGCTGTATTTACCATCAAAATCTGATGAAGCACTTGTTTTGGTTCCTTTAACAATAATATTTGCCCCCGGAATCGGAATCCCGCTTTGAGCATCTGTTATCGTTCCTTTTACTGTGGTCTGCGCTTGTAGGCTTTGGAAACCGAAAAGGCATATGACCAACAGTAATTTTAGTACGTTTTTAATCATATTAGTTGTTTTTTTAGAGTTAATAACATGTTAAACTTAAGAATACATTTTGTTAACAAAATATTATTTCGACAAATGACAATTTTGAAAAGGTGTTGGTAAATCTTTAGTGTTTTATTGAAAGAAAACGTTTTCATTTGTAATCCAACTCTGCCTTAAATGAAAAGGCCAAAACTCTATTTTTCAATAGATTTTGGCCTTTTTTAATTGTATTCATTTTTTTAGTGCAGAAACACCTAAAAATATTCTGTGTTTTGTCAATTTTAGTTCAAAACCTTGAATTTAGTTTTAAGCAAATCTGTCGAATTTCCGCCTACCATCACTTCAAAATCTCCGGGCTCTACCACACGCTTCATTTCTCTGTTCCAAAGAGATAGCTCGTCTGGTATAAGTGTAAACTCAACATTTTTTATTTCACCTTTCTTGATGTTCAATCTTTTGAATCCTTTTAATGTCTTTTCTGGTGTTGTGGTACTGCTGTAAACATCGTTGATGTATAATTGAACCACTTCGTCTCCGTCTCTTTCTCCAATGTTTTTAACATCAACAGAAACTTTTACTTCTCCGTTTGGTTTAATTTCAGTGGTATTCAGTTTTAAATTAGAATATTCAAACTTCGTATAGCTCAATCCGTAACCGAATGTATATAACGGATGTTCGCTCTCTGCTACATATTTATGAATCGCAGATGGTTTTTGGTTATAATATATAGGTAACTGCCCCACCGATTTTGGAACTGTAATTGGCAGTCTTCCACCCGGATTGTAATCTCCAAACAAAACATGGGCTACAGCTCTACCGCCTAATTCGCCTGGAAACCATCCTTCTAAAACTGCAGGAATATTTTCAGCAATCCAATTTGTAGAAAGCGGACGGCCGTTTAATAACACGCAAACCACTGGAGTTCCTGTTTTGTGAATTTCTTCTATCAATTGCTGCTGGATTCCAAATAAATCCAAAGACGCGACATCTCTGTTTTCTTCTACCAATTCGTTAGATTCTCCTAAAACGACAATCGCAACATCAGCTTTTTTAGCGGCTTCGATTGAAGGCTGCAAGTTTACTTTTTCTAAATTCCAACGGAAATGAGCTCTGGCTCCCCAGCCACCTTCCCACATTTCAATGCGGACTTTGTATTTTTTACCTTTTTCAATAATTTTTGGAGTCGTCACCATGCTTGTCGCTCCTTTTGTCCAGTTGTCAATTACCAACTGGTCGTCGATATACATTCTGATTCCGTCATCAGAACTTAAACCCAACCATCCATCAAGAGCCTGATCTGACTTTAAGAATCCAGTCCATCTGATCGAAAAGTCGTCCACATTCACGCCATCACCAGGCGCCCAAGGCCAGTCAAATTCTAACTGACTGTCAATGCGAGTCAATGCTGGAGTTCCCTCTAGATTTCTATTATTAAAATATTCTCCCTTTAATCCGTTTTGAGATTCGTCTGGAGTAAATAAATATTTAGATGGAATGATCTGTCCTTTTACAATCAAAGGAACACCTTCTTCATAAACTACATTTGCAGTTTTTCCAACCAATTCCTTAACGCCTTCGTAAACCGTCATTCCGACACTGTTCTTTGGAGCATAACCACCCAATCTTGAGGCATTTGCATTGGGTCCGATAACTGCAATATTTTTTAAGCTTTTGCTTAAAGGCAAAGTATTGTTATCATTTTTCAATAAAACCATTGATTTCTGCGCCGCTTCTAAAGCAACAGCTTGGTTTTCTGGAGTATGAAAACGCTCTTTAATCAGGTTTTTATCTGTGTACGGATTTTCAAATAATCCTAACAAAAACTTCAAACGTAAAACTGCTCCTGCTGCACGGTCAATGTTTTCCATTGTCAGTTTCTTTTCATTTACCAATTCAATGACTGTGCTTTGCCAAAATTCGTTCGAAAAATCATAAAACTGCATATCAACACCAGCCGAAACCGCTTCTCTAATGGCATCTTTTGGAGAATCAGCAACCTTGTGAGTGGTCTGAATGTATTTAATAGCTCCTAAATCTGAGACTACCAATCCTTTAAAACCCCATTCGTTTCTCAAGACATCCGTCAACAGCCAGTGATTGGCCGCGCAAGGAATTCCGTCTAACTCAGAGTAAGCGCACATCGTTCCTAAAGCACCGCCTTTTCTAAAAGCTTTCTCGAAAGATGGCAAATGATCTTCTCTCGCAGAACGTTCTCCAACCAAAATCGGAGAAGAATTTCCTCCCGCCTGCGGAATACCGTGAACCGCAAAATGTTTAGGTTCTGCAATAATCGAACGATCCGATTTCAAATCATCGCCTTGCATTCCTTTTATGAAGGCCAAACCAATTTCGCTATTTAAGAAAGCATCTTCACCAAAAGTTTCAGCAACACGTCCCCACCTTGGCTCGCGTCCTAAATCTAAGTTGGGTCCAAAACCAAAATGAACGCCGTGCGCTCTGGCTTCCATACCGATTACTTTACCCACTTTATCCATCGTAGCCACGTCCCAAGTTGCTCCAAGACCAATATTCATAGGGAAAGCGGTGCTTCCTTCGTCTAAATATCCGTGAAGCATTTCGCACATAATCAGCGCGGGAATTCCCCAACGGTTTCCTTTAATTACATTGGTTTGCAAATCATTGATCATTTTTGCCGAGCGCGGATAAAGGTCATGAATCGCTCCAATTCCTAATTTCCCGATTTTCTCAGCCGATTTACCTTTAGCAAAGTCTTCTTTATCTTTAAAAAAATCTCCTCTGTACATATCCATCTGACGCACTTTTTCTTCAAGCGTCATACGGCCTAACAAGTCTTTTACTCTGTCTTCAACAGGCGCTTTAGCATCTTGGTACAGATACTTTTTTTGGGCGTGGGTTTGATTAAAAAAACCAACAGCCATTACAAAAATAATGGCCGTTTTTCTCATTCTTAATTGTAACATAGTTGTGTGTGTTTAATTTTGAATCACTTTAAGCTTCGTTCCATTCACAAAATCATCGTGCGAAATAAAAAAGCTGTTAAGTGATTTTCCGTTTAGCTCAATCGAATTGATTTTCCCACCGTTATTTTCTTGTCTTTCAATTACGATGCTTTCTTTTTTATAATATCTTGGATCTAATTTGATGGTCACTCTATGAAACATTGGCGCTGTAATGGTGTAAATTGGATCTCCTGGAGAGATTGGATAAATTCCCATCATGGAATAAACCAACCAAGCTGACATGGTTCCTGTATCATCATTTCCTGGCAGACCTTTGGGTTCATTTTTGAAATATTCGCGAACCAATTTCTTTACCATTTCCTGAGTTTTATATTCTTCGCCTTTCACATAATTAAACAAATACGGATTGGCAATGTCTGGCTCATTGGCCATATCAAATTGTTTGGTATCGAAGATTTTCTGCAATTGCGCTGAAAATGCTATATCACCGCCCATTAACTTTTTCAATCCGATAATATCATGCGGAACCATAAATGCATACTGCCAAGCATTTCCTTCGATAAAACCAACATTTTCTTCAAAATTAGCTCCTGAATTTGGGTCAAAAGGTTCGTACCAATCTCCGTTTGCCAATCTTGGACGAAGCAAATTCAGGTTTTTATCAAATAATTTTCTGTAAGATAACGAACGGTTTTTAAAACGTTTTACATTGTCTTTGTCTCCAAATTCGTTGGCCATAAGCGAAATAGAATAATCTGAAATATTGTATTCTTGAGTCGTTGAAACTGGCCCTTTATTGTCGGTTGTCAAATACCCTTTTTTGATATAATCTTTCAATCCCGGACGAAGCGGATTATTTTCAATATTATCTGCGCCTTTCAACATCGCATAATAAGCTTTATTAATATCATAATCACGAACTCCTCTCATATAAGTATCTGTAATTACAATGCTTGCCGGGTCTCCAACCATGGTAAAAGTTTCAGTCGAATTCAGTTCCCATTTGGGTAACCAGCCGTTTTCATCAAACATATTCAACATACTTTTTATCATATCCGATTGCTGTTTTGGATAAACCAAAGACATCAATGGATGTACATTTCGGTACGTATCCCATAAAGAAAATACGGTATAACGGGTGTCATCGGTTTTAGCAATTTTACTTCTTTTGATTACGGGATATTGTCCGTTAATATCATTTAAAATATTGGGATGAATTAAAGTGTGATACAAAGCGGTGTAGAAAATCGTGTTTTCATCTTTTGTACCGCCTTCAACCAAAATTTTAGACAATTCTTCGTTCCATTCGTTGTAGGTTTCTTTATAAATTGCATCAAAAGATCTGTTCCCAACTTCTTTTGCTAAGTTTTCACGGGCATTTTCGATACTTACGTACGAAATTCCAATCTTTACTTCAACCGTTTCTTGTTTTTCGAATTTATACGTAAAATAACTTCCAATACTATCACCTACTACGGTTTTGATTGTATTATCCATTATTCTCGCTTTTCCGTTGTAGCCCATCCATTGCGCTTCAACGCCGTTGTATTTTGCAGGCTTTTTCCAAACTCCAAACTTATCGGCAGGTTTAGAAAATTGAGCCACAAAATAAACCGGATAAGCATCTTCTGGACTGTTATAGCAAAACGAACCTACAGAGCGCATTCCTTCAATTTCTGTCGAAGAAACCACTTTTATCATCGCGCCTTCTTCATTGGTTAGTCCCAATCCAAGATTTAATAAAATGTTGGATTGCCCTTTCGGGAAAGTGAATCGGCTCACTCCTACTCGTTTTGAAGCTGTAAATTCGCCTTTAACTTTATACTTATCGATATTTACGCTATAATATCCAGCTTTCGCCACTTCATTAGAATAAGTCGAACCGTATTTCAAATGATCGATTTCTACTTCGCCAGTCGTTGGCATTAATAAAATCACACCCAATTCTGGACAGCCAACTCCGCTTAAATTTACCTGACTAAATCCCGTCAAAAAAGTATTCTCCTTCACATACGGATTCGAAAGCCATTGACTGTCTTTTTCCATCGGAGTATTTTTTACTCCTGCAACATTAAACGGGCTGATGCTCGCCATCCCACGTGGTGCAATCGGTCCTGGATAAGCCGCACCATAATTGGAAGTTCCAATAAACGGATTCACAAAATCGGCAGGTTCCTGCGCAAAAATAGCAATGCTAAAAAACAGCATATACAAAATATATGCTGCCTTCAATTTATTTTTAGTTTTTAAAACCATAGGCTTCATTTTTATCTGTTGATCGCTTCGATTTTTAAAGTCCAAGCTTCTTTTGCTGGAAGATTGTTTCTTAAGCTTTCAGGAATTATTACTTTAAATCCGTTTCCTTCTTTGGTCCATTTTAAAGAAGTTTTAGAACCTAACATCGTAATTTTTGTTCCTTTTTTAGGACTGATGGCTTTTACTGTAACTTCAGCAGGAATTTTATCTTCTCCGTCTTTTGCCAAATAGAATGCAAATACATTTCCTGCTTTATTTTGCGTAAAACAGATGTTTTCTTCTTTATAAGGTTCGATTGGTTTTGTATTGTAAATCGCTGTGCTGTTTACTTTCATCCAGTCTCCGTAAGCTTGCAATAAATCGTAAGCGCCTTTGTCCCATTCGCCTTCTGGACTTGGAGCCACGTTCAATAATAAGTTTCCGCCTTTAGCCACAATATCAATCAACAAATGAATGCCTTGTCTTCCTGTCATGTATTGCGCACCTGGAGAGTACGACCATCCTCCGCCTGACGGAATGCAAGATTCCCAAGGATAAGGCAGCGTTTTAGCAGGAACACGCCCTTCTGGGGTCAAGTAGTTTTGGTTTTTACCGTGAACCGCTCTGTCAACTACAATTAAACCCGGCTGTTTTTGACGTGCTTTTACAACCAATTCATCCATTTTCGGGTCTTGATCTACCACTCTGTGTTTGATGAAACCGTTTTTAGATTCGTTTTCTGTAAATTTCTCGTCGTAGTTTTCTTTGATGTTTACTTGGTCTCTTTTTCTAACCCATCCTCCATCTAACCATAAAATATCAACTTTACCGTAGTTAGAAAGAATTTCTAAAATTTGATTGTGCGTGAAATCAACATATTTCTGCCATTTTTCTGGGTATAAAGACGGATCGTAGTTTACGTTTCTATCGAACGGAGGAAAATACGGATCCCAGTAATTTTCGTTATGCCAGTCTGGTTTAGAGAAATAAGCTCCTGTCGAGATGCCTTCTCCTCTAAAAGAGTTGAAAATTTCTTTTAAAACATCAGCTTTAGGATTGGTATGAAAAGGAACATCGTTACTAGTAATCTTGTAATCAGAATATTTAGTATCGTACATATTGAATCCGTCATGGTGTTTTGTAGTGAAGACCATGTATTTCATTCCTGCATATTTAGCCGCTTTGGCCCATTTTGCAGGATCAAATTTTACAGGATTAAATGTTTTTCTTAATCCTTCATAATCTTTTATATAATCATTATAATTAGAGGGATTGCTGCCTTTTTTACGTTCACACCATCCGTAATCTTCAGGACAGATAGACCAAGATTCTACAATTCCCCATTGGCTGTAAGTTCCCCAGTGCATGAGAAGGCCAAATTTTTTGCCTTGCCACTCTTCTAAGTTTTTCAATACCAACGGATCTGTTTCTGGTACGTATCTTTCATCTTCATAAATCGCCTGAGCGAATATCTGAGCTGAAAATAAAAGGGCGATCATGAATATTCCTTTTTTCATCTTTACTCTAATTTATAATTTATTATTCTTTGTTTTTCTGGTTTAATAGGCAATCTAACTCGTTGGATGAAATTATTTTCAACACATAGAAACATCGTTTAACTAAACTTAAACAAAGCGTTTCACTAGTTCAAATGCACATAGTTTAACTATATGTGGAAACTTGTTTCTTCCATTTTCTTTTTTTGACACAAGAAACTATGTCTCTATGTGTTAAAATACTTTTATTTTTTTTATTACCCCCAACGGGTTAATCTTAATTTAATTTTTCAAGTATCGGCTGATCTGTAAAAGTTAGTTCTTTTTGGGTGTTTTCATTAAGCTGCTCCAATACAACAAACTTATTCTCGCCTGCTTTCAGCCAACAGCCCGGCACGTAAAGCGTCTGTTGTGGCCCTACTTTCCAGTAGCGGCCCAGATTGTGACCGTTAACAAATACAATTCCCTTTCCCCAAGCGGACATATCAAGAAAAGTATCGGCTGGTTTGTTTATGTTCACAATAGATTCATATAAAACTGGGCGTCCTGGCTTTATCGTTTCATTTTTAATAACTGGCATTTCATTCATCGGCATTTTATACATTTCCCATCCGCCAGTAATTTCATATTCATTAATAAAAACTGGAGAAATAATTCCTTTAGTATTATGCACTATTTCGGCTCCGTAATTAATACGTCCCATATTTTCAACCAGAATTTCTAAAATACCGTTAAAAGGAATAGAAACCGTCAGCTCGTAATTTTTAAAAACTCTATTCAACTCGCCAACCTTAACTCCGTTTACGTAAACTGTAGCAAAGTCTCTCAATCCATCAATTTTCAATTTGCCAGAAATTGGCTGAGTAAATCGTTTACGGTACAAAACATATCCATTTCCCTGACCCAATTTTTCAAATGTTAATGGCTGATCATTTACGACAGCTTTATCTTTTTTGATCCAACTTAAAACATCCATGCTAGATTTGACAGGCTGATTAGGGTATTTTGCAACTGGTATCTTCTCTGGAATCGATGCTAATTTTGTTTTAGAATACTTTTGCATTACTTCGCGTATAGCCATAAATTTTGGTGTTGCCCAACCTGCTTCGCTAATTGGAGCATCATAATCATAACTTGTAATATCTGGCTGAATATCGCTTTCCTCATTATAATTTGCTCCAGAGGTAAATCCAAAATTAGTACCGCCGTGTGCCATATAATAATTAAAAGAAACACCTGCATCAAGGTACTTTTTAGTCTGACTTGCAATCTCCTCAGATCCAATTTTAATAAATGGTTCTGCCCAATGATCCAGCCAGCCAGAATAAAACTCTGCTACCATGTAAGGTCCTTGCCCATTATGGTATTTATCAACCTGCTTTTTTAAATTCTCTATATTTGATTCTCCATTTGCTGTTGGCAGCGCACCTTCTACCATGCCGCCTTCAAACAACCAAGAACCATCAGAAGTAAAAAATGGTTCTGGAAAATCCGTTTCTTTAAGTATATTGTAAATTGCAGTTTTGTATGCTTTATGATCTTCGGCTTTAATATCGGTTCTTTGAGAAACATAAGAGCCAAATTCATTTTCAGCCTGAACCATAATAATAGGTCCTCCTTGATTAGCAAAAAGTCCTTTTACCTCTGCATACAAATGTTCTAAATATGTTTTACAAGCTTCTAAAAATGCTTTGTTATTGGTACGAATTACTAAATCTGGATTATTTTGCAGCCACCAAGGATATCCTCCAAATTCCCATTCACCACAAGCATACGGACCTGGTCTAAGAATTACATACAATCCTTCGCTTTTAGCAGTACGCACAAACTCTGCTAAATCTCTATTTCCTGTTTTAAAATCCCAGACACCAGGCGTTATTTCGTGATAATTCCAAAACACATAAGTGGCTACGGTATTCATTCCCATAGCTTTGAGCATTTGAAGCCTATGTCTCCAATATTCTTTTGGAATACGCTCATAGTGCATTTCTCCCGAATGTATTTTGATAATTTTACCGTCTTGCTGAAATTCTCCATTCGATATAGAAAATCCCTTGGTTTGTGCCCTACTCAAAAAGGGCATCAAGCAAATCAATAATATCCCGAGCTTAAATAGTATCTTATTCATTTTTTTTCAGATTATACATTTATGTCTTTAAAGTTTTGTCAAAGTTTGAAACTTTGACAAAGCGGTCACAAGCATTTCACGTTAAGCTATTTCTTTTACCAAGTTTCAATCCCGAGGCTTCAGGACTATATGTTTAAAAATATTTAATTCACCAAAATTTCATCTACAAACAACCAAGAGCTTTCTCCTTTCGGACTTTTCTTTAGGTTGCCTCCAATCACTTTTAC
Source organism: Flavobacterium sp. TR2 (assembly GCF_025252405.1). Lineage (NCBI taxonomy): Bacteria > Pseudomonadati > Bacteroidota > Flavobacteriia > Flavobacteriales > Flavobacteriaceae > Flavobacterium > Flavobacterium sp. TR2. Next base: position 3,966,621 of record NZ_CP104307.1, read on the forward strand.
AAAACGTGCATTTTGCTTTTGGAAATTGATTTTGAAATCTTTCAATTCTGGAACTGGATTTACAGTATACGGACGCATTATTTTACCCACTTGCGTGTATTTAATTCCGTCTGTAGAAATCAATACTTTAACTTGAATTGGGAAATTAACTCCTGCGCCTTGGCTTTCTAAAGCTCCAACTGATACTTGCTCGATGCTTTCTATTTTTTCAAGATCAATTACCAATTCCATATCGTTAACCAGCCAAGCTTGCCATTGTCCATCATGGAAATTTTTGCTTCCGCGAATGGTGTTGACCATCGTATTGGCATCTCCTTTATAATTGTCATTGTAAGGCGTTAAGTATTTCACTTTTTTCGCAAATCCTTTGTGGAAAACAATAGTATCTGTAAATGTTTTTCCAACGGGTTTTTCATCCTGAAATAAAGATGCTTTTAATACCGTTGTTTCTTTAATTTCAATTGGACTTGTGTATTTTATCGCTTGATGCTCAATGCTTTGATTTCCTAAAACATAGCGGATATCTGGGTTTGGAAATTCATTTTTCAATTCCACTTTCACTTGTTTATTGGCCAAATCTGCTGTTGAAGCAGCTGTTACCAAGTATGCGCTTTTTGCATAATTTACTCCCTGATAATCGTAACGTTTGAACATTGAAAACAATCTCGCTGTAAAATCGTTCCAATTGCGTTTTTCTTTCGGACTCCATAAGGTTTCTGATAACGCCGCTAATCTTGGAAAAATCATATACTCAGAATCTCGCGGTCCTGCAATATGTTCTGCCCATAAATTGGCCTGTCCGCCCAAAACATGAGCGGCTTCTTGTGGTGTCATGGTTGAAACTACAGGATCAAATTTGTACACTTCGCTTAACGGGTTGTAAGCATCAAAAGCAAGAGGTTCTTCGTTTTGCGGACCTTGATAGAAATTAAAATAACAAGGCGTTTCTGGTGTCATGATCACATCGTGACCTTGATCTGCCGCTTCGATGCCGCCTTTCATTCCTCTCCAGCTCATTACCGTTGCATCTGGAGCTAAACCGCCTTCTAAAATTTCATCCCAACCGATCACTTTTTTACCTTTTGAGTTGATGTATTTCTCCATACGTTTTACAAAATAGCTTTGCAATTCGTTTACATTTTTCAGATGTTCATCTTTGATTCTTTTTTGGCAGTTCGGACATTTTGCCCAATTGGTTTTGGTCGCTTCATCGCCACCAATATGAATGTATTTTGAAGGGAAAATAGTAATTACTTCATCTATCACATTCTGTAAAAACTCAAACGTAGTTTCTTTTCCTGCACAGTAAATATCAGTCAAAGGCCAAACTCCGCCAGACGGAACGCCAATTCTCTGATTGAAGCAAGCCAGTTCTGGATACGCTGCAATCGCACTGCTTACGTGAGCCGGCATTTCGATTTCTGGAATAACTTCAATTCCTTTTGCAGCTGCGTATTTTACGATTTCTTTTAATTCGTCTTGAGTGAAAAATCCGCCGTAAGTTCCTTTTTCATCAGGATTTGTCGTTAATCTGGCATTCCAAGAAACATTTTCCTGATCTACCCTCCAAGCGCCAACTTCTGTCAGTTTTGGATATTTTTTTATTTCGATTCTCCAGCCTTGATCGTCAACTAAATGCATATGCAAAACGTTCATTTTATGCGCTGCCAAACGATCGATTGTGGCTAAAACATAGTTTTTATCAAAGAAATGACGTGAAAAATCAAGCATTAAACCTCTCCATTTAAAACGAGGTTCATCAGTAATGGTCAAACTTGGAATCTGCCATTTTGCAGAAGTAATCGCAAATTTACTTTCGATGGCTTCAGGAAGCAATTGTCTAATGCTTTCTAAAGCGTATAAAAAACCATTATTTCCTTTAGCAGAAATGACAATATTAGTTGGGTTAACATCCAAAACGTAAGCTTCATTCTTTAAGTTTGGATCTGTTTTTAATACAACATAATTACTCAAAGGAGCTTTTGCGGTAACTTCTGGTTTCCATCCTGCAGCAGTTTCAAATTTTGATGCCAAAGCATTTGCGGCATCTTTTTGAAAATCGCCATTAACGACAAATTTGGTATCTTTTGTAAATTCAAAAACACCCGTTTTTATCAGCGTTTGAGTCGGTTTTGGAATGATACGAATATCACTTTCTGTGTAAACTTTCTGCGCATTAACCGAGAAAATTGAAGTGAATACGGTTAATAGGAATAGTAATTTTTTCATTATTTATTTTTTGGTTTCTCTAACAGTTACTTATAAAGCGACTTTTAGAGATGTAGTTTTTAGTTTTTGTTTGCCATCGTGAGGAACGAAGGATCACACTAGGAATTCCTCAAAGCAACTCGCCAATCTTTCGCGAGCTACTTGTGTGATCCTTCGTTCCTCAGGATGACAAAACTGTGTCGTTAAACTTTGTCAAAGTTTGAAACTTTGACAAAGTTCCCATCAAGCTATGTTATTTATTAAGAGTGAAACGACTTTAAACACAATAAATTCTATGTTTCTATGTGTTTAAAAATTTCACGTCTAGTTTTATTTTTCCCAAGACATTTTAAATTTCGCGTCTTCCATTCTGTGGCCTTTCACATCATCAGAAACGGCGTAATTAAATCCTGATCTTAAGCTGTAACCTGCATATTCACCGTTTTTGTTCAAAGCAATAAAACCAACTTGCAGGTATTCCATGTCTTTGTGGTTTTTGTGTTTGTTATAAATGCGCTCTGTGATTTCTTTACAAGCATCAAAAGGAGATTTTCCTTGACGCATTAATTCGACCACCATCGCGCTTCCAGCCGTTCTAATGACTGCCTCTCCCAAGCCTGTTGCAGCAGCAGCTCCCACTTCGTTGTCCAAGAAAAGACCCGCGCCGATTATTGGGGAGTCACCGACGCGTCCGTGCATTTTCCAAGCCGCACCGCTCGTGGTACATCCGCCCGAAAGATTGCCCTCTTGGTCTAACATTAGCATGCTTATGGTATCGTGATTTTCTATATTAATAACTGGTTTGTATTTAGAATCTTCCAGCCATTTTTTCCAGTCTTTTTCAGATTCGGGAGTCAGTAAATTTTCTACTTTAAATCCTTCTGACAAAGCAAACTGCAATGCGCCTTGTCCCGCTAACATAACGTGAGGCGTATTTTGCAGCACTCTTTTTGCAACAGAAATAGGGTGCATAATTCCTTCTAAGAAACAAACAGACCCACAATTGCTATTGTGATCCATGATGCAGGCATCAAGAGTCACTTTTCCTTCGCGATCTGGATATCCTCCATAACCCACGCTTCGCACATTCGGATCGGCTTCAGGAATTTTCATTCCCGCTTCGATTGCGTCAAGAGCTGATTTTCCTTCTTTTAAGTTTTTCCACGATTCTTTATTCGCAGGCAAACCGTGATTCCATGTCGAAATAATAACCGGTTTTTGCTGCTTTTTTTCTTTTGATTCTGGGGCTGTTTCCTCATTTTCATGATTTGCAGCAAATCCGCTTACGCCTAAAACAGAACTTATAGCTAAGGTGCCTAAGGTTGTTTTCTTTATAAAATCTCTTCTATTTGACATTTCTTTTGGTTTAAATTCAACTTTCAAAAACAAAATGTTCTTAATGTTGCTAAATTAATCAGTAATACTTTTTAATCCCAGTAAAATCGACTACAAGGTAGATTTTACTGCTGCAATTGTTTTTAAATTACTATCTGATAAAGCATTTCCGTCAAAAAATGAAACTCCCGTAGCACCATTTTTCTTAGCCAGCAAAATCGCTTCTTTCAATTCTGCATCCGATTTTAATCCTGGAATGTAGATTCCTGTATTTACTTTCGTCTGTTTTCCTTCCAAATCGGCTACACCTTGCTTGGTTGCATAACCAACCCAGTCAATTTCTTCATCGTAAAAACTATGGTAAATCATTGGATATACTTCGTCAATATTCCATTTATCCCAACGCTGGCGCACCATGTGGTCTGCCATTTCTGGATAAGGAAATACTGCTGCCGTTAGTTTTTTATTGTGTTTATGAGCGATTTTATATGCATCATCAACCACGGCTTTTACGGCATTCAATCTGAAGTTTTTCCACTCCATATCAATAGAAGTATTGTGGCTATTTTTTGGATTTTTGTGATGTTCTTTTTCGAATTTGCTTACGCAGGCATCACAATAACAGAAATCAAATTGAGGCAATTCTACATCCTGAACCAAATTATACTTTGGCAATAAACTGATTGGCAAGAAAATATCTGGGAAGCGAATGTAGTCTAAATGTACGCTTTCGATTCCTTCAACTTTTGCCAGACCTTCAACTAACCCTAAAACGTGATTTCTAGATTCTTCTCTGGTTGGACAAAGCCATTGGTAATAATCTACATACGGACGGTTGTCAAAGCAAGATTTTCCTTCTTTGCTTACTTGGTACCAATCTGGGTGCTGCAAGGCAACTGAATCATTTGGGCGGTTCATTGCCATAATCCAAGCGTGAACTTTTAGTCCTTCTTTTTTTGCAAGAGGCACTAATCTTTCCAATAGTTTCGGATCAGTTTGGGTGTTAATTAAAACTTCGTCAATTCCGCCGTCTTTGTATTTTTTGAATTCTTTTGAATAATCTGCATCCGATTTTTTAGCGTCGGCAGTGGTCCAAACGCCAAAAATGAATTTACCGTTTTCTTCTGCTTTAGCATCTTTTTGTCCGCATGAGAATAAACTCAGTGAAAGCGCAAGAACTACAATCTTTGAAAAGTTCTGTAACTTATTCATTCGTAATAATTTTACCATCTTCTTTAATTATTAAGGTTTTGTTTGAAAAAGGACTCTTTACCAAGATATTAAATCCGGATGAATGATTTTCTAAAACTGGTTTTAAAGTCTTTCCGTCAATAACTATATTTTTTTTACTGATGCTTTGCAGTGATTTTACCCAAGTTTTATTCTTTTCGAAATATCTTTTTTGAGCACGGTATAAAGTGTAAAGCTCCCATTTTACTTTTTCTTCCTGCGGAATTGTAAATTTATCGTTGCTTTCTTTTGAAGAAAAATATACATAAGCCCATTTTTCAGGCTCATGCATATTGATGACTCCCATAGGCGACCAAACCCAATTGTATTCTGGGAGAAACTTTCCTTCTGAATCTTTTTTGCGTTCGTATTTTCCGTCGATAACCGAATGCTGCCAATTTACCCTAGAGAAATTGACTCTCCAAAACTTATCTTTCGGAACAATATTATCAAAATAGGATGTTTTATAAACTGACCACGGAATGGCAATTTCTAATGTCCAGCCTTTATCGGTATCTGAAGTATTGTTCAGAGTTCCGTCAATCTTTACCGCCGATTTTAAACCTGTAATATTCCAGTCGTTTAAAACCGTGTTTTTTTCGCGGTAAGGTTTATTGATGAATAGATCCCAAGCCGTGTTTAGCGCATTGATTTCCAATTCATAATAATTGTGCGTGTCGTTATCCGGATCAATAAAAACCTCAAAATCATTATTATAAAAAATAATTGTATCGCGCTGTTTTAGATTTGCCCAAACGTGCGGCTCTTCCATTTTTGCCAAGATATAGTAGTAATTATCGTCCCAGAGCATTTTTACCTGTGTGTTGTATTTTGGTTTTTCAACACCTTCTATGTCGACAAAAGGAGTTGTCCAAGATGCTTTCTCCCAAGCTTTGTCTGCTCCATCACCGTCGATAACAATCTCTTGAGAAGTTTTATACGCAATATAACTTTTCGGTTCAACCGGTTTTTCAGCTTGCGCATAAGCCAACAGCGAAAAAAACGTAACGGCTAGGGACAACAATTTACCTCTACTATGCATCATTATAAACTATTATCTTTTGTAAATTGGATTACTTCACTCAGTTTTCCGAAAGCGATTGCTACGTGAGTATCTGCCGCACCGTAGTAAACTGCTAATTTATCTTCTTCAATATCATGCAAAGCTGCGCAAGGGAAAACTACATTTGGAACGTCTCCAACCATTTCATACGTTTCTGCTGGTCCTAATAAATAAGGCTGTGTTCTGTATTTTACCTGATCTGGCGAATCAATATATAAAAGCGCTGAACCCATTGCATAACGGAAACCGTTGCAAGTATTGATCACTCCGTGGTAAATCATTAGCCAGCCTTCGTCTGTCAAGATTGGAATTGGCCCTGCTCCCACTTTTGTGCACTGCCAAGCGCTTTGCTCAAACGGACTTGGTTTCATGACCAATCTGTGTTCTCCCCAATATTTCATGTCTGGGCTATAGCTGATCCAAATATCTCCGAATGGCGTGTGTCCGTTATCACTTGGGCGGCTTAACATGGCATATTTTCCATTGATTTTCTGTGGAAATAAAACCCCGTTTCTGTTGAATGGCAAAAAGGCATTTTCGCATTGGAAAAATTCTTTAAAATCGAAAGTATAGCCAATTCCAATCGTTGGTCCGTTGTAACCGTTGCACCACGTAATCCAGTAACGGTCTTCAATCCAAACCACACGAGGGTCGTATTTATAAGCAGATTCGATCATTTCTGTATTTCCAGCCTGCATTACAATTGGCTCGTGGTTAATTTCCCAATTGATGCCATCTTTACTGAAACCAGCAAAAATATTCATTTGAACTGCTTTATTATCACATCTGAAAACCCCAGCATATCCGTCTCCAAAAGGTACAACTGCACTATTGAATATACTGTTTGATGAAGGAATCGAATATCTGTCGATAATTGGATTCTCAGAATATCTCCACATTACATCTTTACTGTTTTCGGGTCTGTCTTGCCAAGGAATAGTACTCATATTTTTGTTTTTTTTATTTATTAGATTTTTGTTTTTGTTTTTTCAACACATAGAGACATAGTTTTACTTTGTCTATAAAAGGCGTTTCACTTGTTTAAATAAACATAGCGTTACCGCCAATCTTGCGTTCCCGTAGTTGAAACTATGGGCTATGTTCACAGCTCTATGTGTGAGAAACTAGTTTCTTTCTTTTTCCTTTTTAAGAATCAAAAAAATCTATGTTTCTATGTGTTTAAATTTTTTTAACTACTATTTTTTCATTTCGAAAAAGTAAACCCTAGTAATAGTGAATAGAACATATAAATCTCTCCAAAAAACTCCATCACGTTAGTCGCCAATCTTTGTAGAGTTACTTGCGGAGATTCCTCGTTCCTCGGAATGACAAAACTGAGTCGAATACCTATGTGTTAGAAACTAGTTTCTTTCTCTTATCTTTTTCAAAGTGAAAAAATCTATGTTTCTATGTGTTTAAATTTTTATCTCAATTAAAGAAATCTTGCTTCTAAAATCTTTCTCCTCTCTAATCTACTCTTCAATCTTCCTCACTCGATCCAGCCAAGTAAACTTCAACACTGTCGTTGTCACTAAAAAAACCGCCAATGCCACTAATGCTTTTGGATAATCTCTAATGATAAAGTAAATCGGAAGCAGAATCATACTTGACTGCCAAACAATACCAATTGCACAATTCATCATATCTAAATAGAAATCATTATTTTTTTGGAAAGACTGATCTTCCGCCTTTAATTGCTTGTAAACTGGATTCCAAAATCCCCATGGTCTAACATTGCTGTAGAAAGATTTGAGAACCTCCATATCTGTTGGTTTGCTTAGATAAGTTCCTAAAAAACAGCCTAAAATTGAGAATCCGAAAATTAAAGGAAATAGATAAATTGAAGGCACCTCTGATAGCTGATGCAAAAATGTTCCAGAAGCTAAATTTCCTTTATTCTGATCTAAAATAAATTGAAGAGAAGCAGCAACAAGTCCTCCAACCATTCCCCAGAAATAACCCCATCCGTTGAAACGCCACCAAATCCATTTTAAGAAGTTGGCTGCAACATAACCTCCATATAAAGCACTTGTAATCCAAAGGGTTAATGAGTTGATCGAATCTGCAAAGAATCCCATGAAAACTCCTAGACCAACAACCAAGAAAGAAGAAATCTGACTTACTTTGATATAATGTTTGTTTGAAGCAACAGGCTTAAAATATTTTTTATAAATATCATTTACAATATAAGCTGGTCCTGCATTTACGAAAGCCGAGAATCCAGACATGAACGCCGCTAATAAACCTGCTAGAAGAATTCCTTTAATACCGACAGGGATATAAAGATTGACTACTTTTGGCATTAATAATTCTAAATCTGCACCTGTCAGATTAACGTTTGCATTTAATTCTGGCGCTAGATTTACCAATGCAATCACTACAATTCCTGTAATCAATAAATATCTAGGAATAAATAAAATCAAGTTGGTAAAACCGCTCATGTAAGCCGCTTCTTTTACCGATTTTGTAGAAAGAACACGCTGCAAATCGTAACTTGGTGTTGGTCCCGCAACGCTGGCAAAAAATCCTTTGAATAAAGTCATTCCGATAAAAGCACCAAACATTTTATAGCCTTCCGTATCAATTAATCTGTTGAAAGTTTCAAATTTATCGCTCCATTGCGTTTCAAATTCCCATCCAAAGAAAACATTTTTCCATTCTGGCGTAATTACCGAATTAATCTGAACATCTGTATAATTTACGAATGCATAACCAGCGATTAAAATTCCAGCAACAATCATGATTAAATATTGCACAACCTCAGTCGCCACAACAGAAAACATTCCGCCTTTAACGGTATAAATTGTAGTCAAAAATATAATTAGCAATGCATAAGACTGTTCTGATGTTAAGAAAACGCCGCCATTCATATGAACCGTTAGATCCCACGGAAGAATAATAGTCACAAATTTCCCGATTCCGACAAAAAAATAAGCGATGAAGCCAATTGTAGAAATAATTGCAAAAATCGCCACAATAATATGGGATGCTTTTCCTGCCTTATCACTTCCAAAACGAGTGAGGATCCACTCAGAACCTGTCATTACTTTTGATCGTCTAATCCAAATAGCGAGGAACATCATGACAAAAATCTGATTCCATATTGGCCAAAGCCACATAAACATGAAACTTTTTACGCCATATAAAAACAAAACTCCAATCATCCAGGAAGTGCCTGAAACATCAAACATTCCAGAGCCGTTGCTCAATCCTAAAAAATACCATTTGATGGATTTCCCGCCAAGGAAATAATCATCTAGCCCTTTTGATGCTTTCCTTGAAATCCAGATTCCAATACCGACCGAGAGTACGATATAAATTAAAATGATTGATACGTCAATAATGTTCATTAAATTATTTGTTTTGAATTAGTTAGTTTAGACCCCAGTTTTGGTTTGGCTGTGCTCCCATTACAAAATGAAGCACACCGCCTTTCAGCAATTCTTGGTGAGAAATTGCTGTTTTATTAAATGCTTTTCCGTTTAAAGTAGCCGATTGGATATAGAAATTTTTGTCCGAAACATTTTCTGCTTCGATCACAAAAGTTTTTCCATTTGGAAGATTTAAAGTCGATTTCTCAAAAATCGGGCTTCCAATTTCATACTCGCCAGAAGCTGGATTCATTGGGTATAATCCCATTGAACTGAATACATACCAAGCCGACATTTGGCCGCAGTCTTCGTTGCCGCTTAACCCATTTGCTGTCGTATTATATTGTGTGTCCAGAATATGGCGCACCCAATATTGCGTTCTCCAAGGCTGTTTCGCATGATTGAACATATAAGCAATATGATGGCTTGGTTCGTTTCCGTGCGCGTATTGCCCGATCAAACCCGAAATATCTGCTGAAACGTTGTTTCCTGTAATCTCAGAACTCTCTGTAAATAATTGTTCCAAACGTTTTGTAAAAGCGCCATTTCCTCCGTGAAGCTTAATAAAATCATCCACATTATGAGGCACAAACCAACTGTGCTGCCAAGCATTTCCTTCAGTATAATCGGTATGTTCTCTGTGATTGGAGTGTTTTGGGTCGAAAGGCTCATTCCATGATTTTCCATCTTCTGATTTTCCTCTCATGAAACCAGATTTTGAATCGAATAAATATTCGTAAGCTTTGGAACGTTTGGAGAAAAACTCATAATCAGCTGTTTTTCCTAAAGCTTTCGCCATTTGAGCTATGCACCAGTCATCATAAGCATATTCTAAAGTAATCGTAACTGATTCGTCTAATAAATTGTACGGAATGTAACCGTATTTTTTATAAAAATTTAATCCGCGCTCGTCTTGCATCATAGTTGCTTTCATCGCCTCAAAAGCTTTTTCGGCATCAAAACCTTTTATGCCTTTTAAATAAGCATCTGCAATAACCGGAATCGAATGATATCCTGTCATGGTGTTGGTTTCATTGGCATATAATGTCCAAACCGGAAGTATTTTTTTAGTTTCGTAATAGGCCAACATCGAGTTCACCAAATCTGAAACTTTTGTTGGTTCTAATATCGTCAGCAATGGGTTCTCTGCCCTAAACGTATCCCAAAGCGATAATGTAGAATAAGCCGTATAATCTTTGGCAGTGATAATTTTATCGTCTTCTCTTCTAAACTGGCCGTTTTTATCGCTGTACGTTACAGGCGCAACTTGCGCGTGATATAAAGCAGTGTAGAAAATAGTTTTTAGAGAATCTACTGGTGTTTCTACTGTAATTTTGCTTAAAGCTTTGTTCCAATCTGAAGTCGCATCCGATTTTGCTTTTTTAAAATTCAGGTTTTCCGCATCTAAATTGTCTTTTGCATTTTCAACGCTTACAGAAGAAAGCGCCACTTTTATGCCCAGTTCTTTAGAATTTTTAGAATCGAAGAACAATTGCAAAGCAGTATTTTCACCTTCAGCATTTTGACCAGAAACTACTTTTTTATCTGCTGTGATAATAGATTCTGCAATAGGTTTAGAAAATTTGGCAACAAAAAACACTTTCTGATTTTTTGCCCAGCCTGTACTATAACGGTAACCGCTAATTGTATGAGCATCTTCAATTTTAATAGAAGTTTTTACCGCTTTGTCCCAATTGATGGCAAAACCTAAATCGACAACAACAGACTGCGTGTCATTATTATTATAGGTATATTTATGGTAAGCGGTTCTTTGTGTAGAAGTTAATTCTACATTGATTTTAGGATCTTCAAGAAAAACTTGGTAATAACCCGGTACTGCTTTTTCGTGTACATGATTGTATTTTGATTTATACGGAAGGAAATCGCGTGAAGCGGCTTTGGCGGTTAAATCTAATTTTTTGTTTGTCGGCATAAATAAAATATCTGCCAAATCACCGATTCCTGTTCCGCTTAAGTGTAAATGACTAAATCCAGAAACTATCGAGTCAGAATAATGATAGCCCGAACACCAGTCCCAGCTCGAAACTCCATTATCTGGACTCACCTGCAGCATCCCAAACGGAACTGTCGCACCCGGATACGTATGTCCGTGCCCGCCAGTACCTATAAAAGGATCTACATAATTTGCTGCAAAACTTTTGTGATGCGTATTTTTATCTACATTTATTTTGCAACTTGCAGTTAAAATTACCGTTAAAGAAAGCAGAGTAATTTTCCTCATATCAAAACAATATTAATTTAACTTTAAATTTAGATAAATTCAACTTTTACCAAAATATTTTTAGACGGACGACATTTAAACAGCTCTAAACATCAAAAAATAGTAACAAACGACATTTTTTTCTCCGATTATGATTTTCAACTCCAACAAACCTTATAGTTTACCTATACGCTATCATGTTTACTTTTGGCTGACGTATTTTGTGTTTAATACATTTCGATGGGGAAGCTATTTTAACGATTATGTTTATTCTTTAAAAACCACCCTACTTGGGTTCCCAATTCATATGGCATTATGCTATCTGAATATTTTGGTTTTGATGCCGCATTTGGTTTACAAGAAAAAATACTTCCTATATATAGTAAGCGTATTGTCGGCAATTTTTGTGATGGTTGTCTTAAAGTTTAACCTCACGTACTTGCTCATTACGCACAACGTATGGCCTGAAGGTCCGCAAACGATCAACACCCTAACCCTAAATTATACCATAGATATGATGATGGGAGAATTGTATGTCATGACGTTTGTAACTGCAATTAAAATAACATTGGATTTTTTAAAAGAGCAAAGACGTGTAACCGATCTGGAAAAATCACAGCTAGAAACCGAATTATTGTTTTTGAAGTCGCAGATTTCTCCGCACTTTTTCTTCAATACTTTAAATAACATCTATTCTCTTTCGGTAGAAAAATCAAATAAAACGCCTAAAATCGTTTTGAAGCTTTCTGAACTGATGCGCTATATGCTTTATGAAACAAAGGGCAAAAAGCAGACTTTGGAAAACGAGATCATGTGCATTCAGAATTATCTGGATTTGGAAAGAATAAGAAACGGCGAGCGTCTGGAAGTTGATATGTCTATTTCTGGCGATATACACGACAAAGAAATTTCACCCGTTTTACTTTTGACTTTCGTCGAAAATGCCTTCAAACACGGTGTAAACAAAAACACAGGAAATGTTCTCATTGATATCAGGTTTAAAGTAAAAGGCGACTATTTACATTTCACGATTTCAAACCCTATGCCCGAATTTACCGTACATAAAGATAATTTTAACAAGGCAAGTGGCATAGGTATCGAAAATGTAAAAAAAAGACTGGAATTAGGATATAATAAAAATGACTATAAGCTTTCATTTAAAAATAAAAAGAATATTTTTGTCGTTAAACTAGTTATAAAAGTCACATAGCCTCGCTTTTAGCTATTTCGAAAACAATACCTACAAAAACCTGTATCGGCCTAAAAATAATATTTAGAAATGAAAATAAAGTGTTTAATTATCGATGATGAGCCATTGGCAATAAACGTTATTAAAAGTTATATTGAACAGATTGAAGATTTAGAACTGGTAAACACCTTTAGTAATTCTATTGAAGGATTAAATTTCTTAAAAAACAATGCCATTGATGTAATTTTTCTGGACATAAATATGCCTGTTTTAGACGGTATAAATTTTATTAAAAGTTTAGAAAATCCTCCTTTGCTTATTATTACAAGTGCATACGACCAATTTGCAATTGAAACCTACGAGCTTGATGTCTTGGACTATCTGGTAAAGCCAATTGAATTTCCGCGTTTGATGAAAGCTGTCAACAAAATCAACAAACGACTCAATAATACAACCAAACTCCCGCAGGAAAACAGCAAAGAAAACCCTTTTATCTTCGTTAAAATCGATAAGAAAAAAATGAAGAAGATTTTCCTGAACGAAATATTAGTCATCGAAAGTTTAAAAGATTATCTAAAAATAAGCACTACTTCCGGTAAATTTATCATCCACAGCACTTTATCTGATTTTACAAGCTTGCTTCCTGAAAGAGATTTTATAAGAATACACCGATCCTACACGATCGCTATTGACAAAATTGACGCAGTAGAAGGAAATAGCATTGAAATTGAAGGACTTAGATACGTTATTGGAAGATCTTACATCGACGAAGTAAAACAGAAAATCTTGAATTCTTCTATTTAGGTTTTACCGCAAAGACACAAAGAATGCGCAAAGTTCGCAAAGTTTATATACAAAACTTTGCGAACTTTTTTATTCTCAATTTTCAAACAACTTAGAAATAAGCCTTAGCGACCTTTGCGTAAATCTTTGCGTACTTTGCGGTAAAAAAAGCTTTGCAGTAAAGATGAAGTAAAACAAAAAATTCTCAATTCTTCTATTTAGGTTTTACCGCAAAGGCACAAAGAATGCGCAAAGTTCGCAAAGTTTATATACAAAGCGCACAGATTTTTTTTCGCAAAGTTCGCAAAGTTTATATACAAAGCTTTGCGAACTTTTTTATTCTCAATTTTCAAACAACTTAGAAATAAGCCTTAGCGACCTTTGCGTAAAACTTAGCGCACTTTGCGGTAAAAAAAAACTTTGCGGTAAAAAAAATTGCAATAAAAAAAACGAAAATGCGGCCAACCACGACCGCATTTCCTCTCAATTATAGGTAACTAACCAAAATAAACCATGAAATAGTCTATTATTTTTATTGCTGCAAAAGCACTTAGAAATGATAACGTTTAAACGCCTCAATAGCCGAATAATCTGCTAACCCTAAGCTGTGGTATTTCTCTGCAGTCAATCTGTTTCTGTCTTCAACCCGCACCCAAAACTCTCTGCTGTCATCACCTTGAAACATAACCCCATCTTTTTGAGATTGGTGATAAAAAATAGCGTGTCGTTTCTTTAAAACCTGGTCAGGGCTCATTGGCACTGCCATATCAATTTGGTACGATTCCCATTCATGCCAAGCCCCCCTGTAAAGCCAAACCCAGCAGTCATTCATAAAGCTTTCCTGTTTTAATCTTTTCAAAGCTTCAAACAAACTGTCCAAGCAAACTTTATGAGTGCCATGCGGATCTGCCAAATCTCCAGCGGCATAAATTTGATGCGGTTTTATTCTTTCAATAATATCACACATAATATCGATATCTGCATCCGAAAGATTATTTTTTTTGACTGTTCCCGTTTCGTAAAACGGAAGATCTAAAAAATGAACATTAGCATCTGGCAAGCCTAAATAGCGTGTTGCTCCAAAAGATTCGCTTCTTCTAATAAATCCTTTTAACTTTCTTACTTCTAATGAATCAATTTCATTTCCAGTTCTATTCTGAAGAAATTCGATTATTTTATCAGACATTCTAGAATCTGGATGCAAAGCTTTAGAAATCTCAGCAAACTTCAACGCTTCATCATTAGAAACGGCAATATTTCCTGATGTCTGATACGCCACATGAACCTCGTGTCCCTGTTCTATCAAACGGTCAAAAGTTCCTCCCATCGAAATCACATCATCATCTGGATGCGGGCTGAAAATGATAATTCTTTTCTTCTCCGGCGTGGAACGCTCCGGTCTGTATGTATCATCTGCATTGGGTTTTCCGCCCGGCCATCCGGTGATGGTTTGCTGCATTTTATTAAACATTTTAATGTTCAAATCGTATGCAGTTCCTTCCTCAGTCAAAAGACTTGACATTCCGTTGTCATTATAATCTTTATCTGTCAGTTTTAGGAAGGCTTTCTTAGTCAGTTCGCTTAACCAAGCAACCGCTTTTAATTTTAAATCGTCCGTCCAAACACAAGACTTTACTAGCCAAGGCGTTTTTACTCTTGTCAATTCAGACGACGCTTCTGTATCCAGAACAAATGTTGTGTTGTTATGCTCTTGCAAATACGTAGCGGGCACGTGCGAAGAAATTTCTCCTTCGATTGTCTTTTTTATAATTCCAGCTTTACTAATTCCCCATCCTAGCAAAACAATTCTTTTTGCGTTTCTAACGGTTCCAATTCCCATAGTAATGGCTTTTCTAGGAACATTATCAATTCCTAAAAAAGAAGAAGCCGCGTCGACTCTCGTAATATGATCTAACGTAATGCTTCTGGTACCTGAGTTTACGTGAGAACCAGGCTCATTAAACCCGATATGTCCCGTTCTTCCTATCCCTAAAAGCTGAAAATCTAGTCCTCCATAAGAGATAATTTTCATTTCGTAATCAATGCAATATTGCTGCAATTCCTCGGCACTCACCTGCCCGTCTGGAATATTGATGTTTTCTGGATGAATATCTACATGATCGAATAAATGCTCATGCATAAAATGATAGTAACTCTGAATGTCATTTTTATCCATTGGATAATACTCGTCCAAATTGAAGGTAACAACCTTAGCAAAACTAAGCCCTTCCTCTTTGTGCATTCTCACAAGTTCTTCGTAAACTTTGATCGGAGAAGATCCTGTGGCCAAACCTAAAACGCAAGGCTCATTCAGCTCATTTTTTCTCTGAATTAAATTGGCAATTTCACGAGCGACCAATAAAGAAGCCTCTTGCGACGATTCGAAAATAACATTATGAATTTTCTCAAAACGTGTCTCCTCAAATTTACCTGCTTCTCTAAAACCTATGTCTTCTTTGATCATTCTGCTCTTGCTGTTTTAATTAATGCAAGATAAAAGTAGAATTCTCCTATCCGTTCACAGTAAAAATTCGACTAATAGCGGCTAAGCTTCGGCAAAAGACAAAATAAGAATGAAATAGCACGTGGATAAAACAGATTCGCTTTGCGAAAACACAGATAACAACGGATTCTATTTAAATTTGACTGCAGATTGCATCTGATATTCCGTAGAAATATCTCGTCTGTAAAAAAAAATATTGTTTCGCATTGCGTTCTGTAGGAACGCCTGATTTCATAGAAATGGAACCCCGTTTTATTAATCAAACGTTCCTACGGAACGTATAATCGTAACACAAATTTGATTCTGCCAACGAAACATTCCTACGGAATGAATTGTTACTTGAAACCTACATTTTATTCCACAACACCAATTTCAGCAATCGAAACGGTTTGTGCTTTTCCAACAGCAGCTGTAGCGACAAATTTCAAAAATCTTGCTTTGCCATTACCAACCAAACGTTCCTACGGAACGAAAAAAACGATTCTTAATTAAAGTTCTACCGATGAGATGTTCCTAGCGGAACATATTTTCTCTTGCTCGTGCAAATTTTAAAAATGTATACATTTTATTTGCCTTTTAAAAGGTAAAAGAATATTAATTTAAGGCTAAAAAATGTTCTGCTAGGAACATCTCATCGGTAAAAAAGACTTCGCACCATAAGGACGTCTGATCGGTAAACCAAATCGCCCGCAACATCCAAAAAAAATCATTCAAAACAAAAAAATGTTCCGCTAGGAACATCTCATCGGTAAAAAAGGCTTCGCACCATAAGGACGTTTGATAGATTTATTAAATTTCCCTCAAAATCAAATCGGCTGCAACATCTATTGCCTGATCGATAATTGCTTCTGGAGTTCCTTTAAATTCAAAACGTTTGGCAATTTCCTTTTCGCCAAAAATAATGTGCATGAAAATAGTCCCAACAGGTTTCGACTCGCTTTCACTTCCGCCTGGTGTCGTTAATCCTGTTAAACCCACACAAATATCTGAATTAATATAGCGGGAAAAATTCTGCGCCATAAGCTTCGTAACCTCTGCAGATTCGGCACTATATTGTTCAATAGTTCCCCAAGGAATGTGCAATAAATCTTCTTTCATTGAAGAATGATAACAGACGATTCCTCCTATAAGTATTCTTCCAGAATTAATCACTGTCGAAAACTCATAACACATTTTCCCCGCAGAAGCGCTTTCTGCAAATGATATTGTTAAATTTTTTTCTATTAAAGCCTTACAGCAAGCGGTTATTTTTTCTGATGCCATATTGATTCTAATTTGATTTAAACATAATTTTCATTTCAAATGTAAAATGTTGCGATATCATAAACTTATATAATTTCTTACAACATTTACATTATAAGTAACTGTTAATTATGCAACTATCATTTATTTTTTTATAAGAACATCCGTGTATTAAGGTGCTAAATTTGTAAATATAGCTTTTAAAGTCAACTAATATAATCCGATAAATAATGTAAAAGCCAATAAAAGCTATAGTAAGACAATTACAGGCAACTGTAAAGATTTGGCAGGTCTTCTTTATGAAGATTCAATTTTGAAAAAAATAACAATCAAAAAGCACTATTATGGAAAAGCAGCACAACCATGATTATGGTCAATTTGATCCTGATTATATCGAACAAAATACTCTTGTTGACGGTACTTATTCTAATGAAGATGAGTTTAAACAAGTTTTGAAAAAACATGACAATCGCGAATTTGGCGAAAGCGATCCTGATTATCATGAACAAAATACGCTGATTGACAATGACAATTATGCACGTGATGAAGATCCGTACCAATATCAAGAAGAGTTTATTGAAGATCCTTCTCATCCAAAAGGAGATTTTGAACCTAATACCAATATTCGTTCAGAAAATATTCCGAATCAAGAAAGAATTGTCAATGAAGATGATGCCGTTACAAACGATGACACTCAAGATGATTTAAATGATGAATATGATCCTGATTTAGACTATCAAAACGATCGTAAAAAAAATGATGATCTAGATCAGGATGAAGAATTGGATGATTTTGACGCAGAACATTATCCCGAAAACCATCCTAGAGAATAACAAAATTAATCGTAAATTGTAATGCATTAACTCATATGTCTTTAGCAGCACAAATAGTTTGGCTTTTTGTACTCGCAATCCCAATTGCGTGCATCAGCTGGACTGTCACACACGAAGAAATTTTTAGAGAACCTCATGAATGGTGTGTCAGGCATTCTAAAAATGACAGATACATCTTGTCCAGAAAGTTCTTTTATCTTCTTACTTGCGAATATTGCTTTAGCCATTACGTTACAATTGCCTTTCTGATTATCTGCGATTATAAACTTTTGTTAAATGATTGGAGAGGGTATATTTTGGCAGGGTTTTCTCTGGTTTTTATGGCAAATGTTTATATGAGCCTTTTTGCTTTATTACGACAGGCTATAAAGAAAGAAAAGGTCGAAATTGAGAAAATTGAAAATGAGACTGACAGCGAAAACAGTAAAGAGTAAAATAACAATTAAAAAAGTAAGTATAATTAAATAAATTGACGTTATGGAGAATTTAAATTTTATAGACCCATTATTACACGGAATCAAACCTGAAAGCAAACCGTTAAATCTGTCAGTAAAACAAATGGTATGTGCTGGTGTAGGTGCTCTTTTAGCATCGGCTGTTCTGAAAAAAACGGGGCATAATAAAGCAAGCGCTGTTGTAGGAAGCCTTGCATTGCCAATTTTAGCATCGGCTTGCTATAAAAAATACAGTCAGATTACAAAAGAAAAAACTGACGCTCAAGCAAGCAGCGGTATCGAATACAATCATTAATCTTTTATAGTTATCATAAAAAGAGCGCTAATTTTTAGAATTTAGCGCTCTTTTTATTTCTCAGTGACTGGTTAAGAAATATTGCCTTCGACCCAATTTAATGCTTTATTAAAATCAACTTTTTTATAGCCGCGAAACTCACCAGGAACAATATAGCTAAATCCATTTGTGAAAGAAATGATTTCGTCTGTATCGGTAACAATCGCTGCCCTGTTCCATTTTCCAAGATTTTTCAAACCAAGAAGAGCATCTTGCAGCCACGCGCCAGTTGTAAAATTTTCAATATCGGTATCCAAAACCAGCAAAAAATTAATTTCATTTGTCTGTTTTACCAAATGTTCAACGGCTGGAGCCACTGCTGTCACAAAATCTTCTTTTGTCACTTCTGCCAATGCTCTAAAGGCAACAATATTATCTGTAGTGTCGATTTGATGTATCATGATTTTTTTCTTTTGAGTTAATTACTGAAGTTTTATTTGAGACATTTTTAAAACGTAAATATTCTAACTCAAATTTACTCATATTCAATCAGATACAGATTATATTTAACTATTCGTTTATTATATTTTTTTAAGATGATTTACTAGTCACTAAGTTGCTAAGTTTCTAAGTTATTGAGATGCAGAGCTTTTTTCGCAAACATAGCCCGCGGTTTCAACCACGGGGACGTTTGGGGATAAAATGCATTGCGTTGCCACGGTTGAAACCGCGGGCTATGCTTTTAATTTGACTTCGTTTTTTTACCGCAAAGCACGCAAGGTTTTTTAAAACGCAAAGTTCGCAAAGCTAAACTTAAAACTTTGCGAACTTTGCGTAAACCTTAGCGCTCTTTGCGGTTTAAAACTACACATAAATAGGTGAAAAAACTTTGCGTACTTTGCGTAAACCTTGGCATTCTTTGCGGTTTAAACTTACACATAAATAGGTGAAAAAACTTTTGCAAACTTTGCGTAAACCTTAGCGCTCTTTGCGGTAAAACCTACACAGAATTAAAAAAAATTGCGGTAAAAAAAGGCCGTCCAAATAGACAGCCTTTTCTTCACATTAAAACCTAAAATTTAATGTATCTAAAACCATTATGGCAAATGGGTTACGATTATTTTTTAATAAAACGTCTTACGGTTTTGACTCCGTTTTTCTCAATTGAAATTAGATAGATTCCTGTTTTTAAAGTTGAAACGTCAATACTGTTATCGCTTACGGTTTGAGAGAAAACAGTTGCACCTCCTTCAGTATTTATAACATTCACATTTCCGCCAGAAACCTCTGTGCTGAAGAAAATCTGGCTTTCCGTCGGATTCGGATAAATCTCCAAACTCGCAATTGACTGTTCTGTGCTTGCAGGAGCTGATTTTGCAGTCGCTCCCGATTTAGTGATTTTAAACCAGTTTATATTAGCGCCTGAGGCTTGAATATAAATTCCGAAGTTGTACGTTCCTGCATTTACGTTTACAGTCTGCGAAATCGTCTGCCAATTCTGCCATCCTCCTGTATTTGGAACATTTACCGCTCCAAGCTGAATCGCTCCTGCATTTAAATCAGAAGAAATTCTGGCACCGTTAACAGCACTTGCCACTCGATATTCGATTACATAAGCTCCAGATGTTGGAAAATTAATATTATAATATGCCATCCAGTCGCCTGTGTCGCAATATCCAACATTTAATCCTCCGCCTGTATCTGTTGTTGGTTCTGTCTGCACGCCGCTCATAGTATTGTAATTTTCTGCCTGAATTAAAGTTCCTGTTCCTGGGGAAGTACCACCCGTAATAACTTGATTAATGGCATTTAACAACGATTTAGTTCCAGTTGCATCCTGAGACAATTCCCAAATCATAACCCCTCCTGCGTTTTGAATCGCAAAAGTCGTTTTTTGTTTGATGGTTGGAATTCCGTTATAATAAATCGTATTTCCCACCTGATCCAAATTTTCAGCTCCCGGATATTGCGCTACAATATTTGCATAAGAAATTCCCTGATTGGCAGAAGCTCCAAAACCGTAGCCATAAAAAGGAAGTCCAATAATCGCTTTACTTGCTGGTAACCCTCTTCCTGTCCAATAATTAAATTGGTTTACCGCCATGCTGTAAGGAGAATGCTGACCCGGATTGTTTGGCGCCCAAGGTCCAGTAGCATCATAAGCCATAATATTGATCCAGTCGTAGGCCGCAAAAGTAGATGAGGGTACATTGGCACCACCATATCCTTCTGAAAGTGCTGCTGAAATCAGTTTGCCATTGGCATGAAGTTTATTGGCCAGAGCAATTACAAATCCGCCGTAATCGCCATTAATTGCAGGGCCTTCCAAATCTACGTCTACACCGTCAAAATTGTGAGCTACCACGTAATCGTAGATTTTCTGAATAAAAGCCGTTCTGTTGGCTGGCGTTATTAAATTGAAATAATTATCGCGAATAGGTCCTCCTTCAGAAACAGAACCTCCTCCAAGCGACACAAAAACTTTGACGTTTTGGGCATGAGCCGCATTGATAATGGCATTGCTTCCCGAATTAAAACTTAAATAGCCATTGGCATCAGGATTTTCGAACGCAATATTGATATGCGTTAATTTGCTGTACTGAACCGTACTCGAAAAAGCATTCAAATCAATCCAGTTTGGAATATAAGCTATTACTTTCTTTTGGGACGAAACTAAATTAAAAGCGCCCAACATTAAAATAATAATGCATTGCTGCAGCATTCTTCTGTAATTGTTTTTCATAATAATTGTTTTAATAGATTAATAAACTCGTAAATATGGGACGGTTATTTGAGTTAAATATTTCTGGTTTTAGATTTTAGATTGCAGATTTTAGACTTTAGATTTTAGATTGGGATTTGACTGTGTCAAATCTTAATTTTAAAATCAATCTAAAATCTAAAGTCTAAAATCTAAAGTCTAAAATCTAAAATCTAAAATCTAACATCTAAAATCTGCAATCTAAAATCACTTTAATCTAAAATTATTTCTTTATGAATCGCTTGATGGTTTGTTTGCCTTCTTTTTCAAAAACTATAAAATAGATTCCTTTTCTAAGATGCGAAACGTCAAAACTATTGTTGTTGATTTTTTGCGAAACCACAGTAGCTCCTGTTTGAGAATCTACAATTTTTGCAGTTCCTCCAGAAAGATCTGTTGTAACAAAAAGAGTGCTTTCTACTGGACTTGGATAAACATTTAAAACCATTTCTTCTGGTTCTTCTACCGTTTCAGCCGAAGCCATTCTTGCTGTTCCCGCAACTTTTGTGATTTTAATCCAGTTAATATTCATTCCTGTATTCTGAATATAGATTCCGAAATTATACGTTCCTGCATTTACATTTACTGTTTGCGAAACGGTCTGCCAATTCTGCCATCCTCCTGTATTCGGAATATCAACATTCCCTAAAACAATGGCTCCTGCATTTAAATCCGAAGACAGTCTTCCGCCAGTGACAGCACTTGACACTCGATATTCGATGACATAAGATCCTGTTGTTGGAAAATTAATATTGTTATACGCCAGCCAGTCACCTGTTTCTGTATAACCAACGTTTGATCCGCCGCCTGTATCTGTAGTCGCTTCGACTTGAATGCCACTCATTGCCGAATAATCTTCTGCTTGAATCAATACTGAAGTTTGTGAACTTGTTGCTGGAACCAACTTCCATTGCCCGCAAGTCTGATTGTTATTATCCCATTGCTGAACGATTGCCCCTGAGGCCGTGCTTGCTCCTGCTACCTCAACAATTCTTCCGCTATGACGGGCAACAATCTTATAATAGCCATCGCCTGTAGCAACCAAAATAAACTGCTGATTTGTTGTGGCATTGTATGGATATTGTTCTACTCTTGCCCCATTGGCTTTATTGAAATTATTAATATCCATTGACATACCGCTATGGTTGGCTATGATTTTGTACATTCCGTCTCCTAGATGCGTAAAAGTAAATTTCTGATTGTTTCCAGAATTCAAAGCGCCTTGATTGATTCCTGCTCCATTTGACATACTAGAATTCCATACATCCATGTACAAACCGCTGTTTCTGTTTTGAAGAAAAAAAGTTTGGTTTCCTAAAGTTGCCGTTCCGTTTGCAATAACTCGAATCGAACTCACTTTATCATTCCAAGTAGCATTCAAACAAGAATTATCAGAATTGATTACAGTTGAAGCTCCGCTGAAATTATCATCTTGATATAAAATCGCTTGATAGCCTTGAGTAATTTTTAGCGAAGAAATATCATCGTTTAAAACTCCCAACAAATTCAAACGGGCCAAATTATAATCTCCAATTGTTAGTCCGCCTGAGAATCCTGTGTAGTTGCAATCTTTATAAACGGTAATAACATCTGTTGTGGCAGGAACTGAAGGCGTAGTAAGTCCATAATATCCTCCAAACGTTGCAATAACTTTTGTTGGCTGTGGCGAATGAAGCGATGGCGACTGATCGGCAACATCGTCATAAGCAAATCCGTACGCTAAATTATCGATATTGATTCCCGGCAAATGCCAAAATTTAGAATAATGGTTTGTTGGATTTGTCTGGTAGTATTTTGACGCATCATACCAATTCTGCTGACCCGGATTTGCTGTTGTCGTATTTACCACATGACGGTTGATTGCTGCCGTTAATTGCGCCTGAATGACAAGATCCAAATCTCCGTCAACCAATCTTCTGTCCAAAACACCTTTTCCTTCAAGCGCTTCTTGCGTTGTCGGCCTATTTTGAACACGTCCTGTCCTTCCGACAAAAGCACCAGATTGCCCCACCATTTCAAGCTGTTCTCCAATGACTCTTCCTTTAAAAACTCCCGCATCTCCCGCGTAGAAAATCAAATCTTCATTTTTGTATTTGTTCCAAATCGCATCGATATACGATTTTAAATAATTTGCATACGGTCCTGATCCTTCGGCGTAAGCTGGCGTTTTTGATGGCGCAGTAATTTCTCCCGTTGCATCATTTACACAACCTTGAAATTCTGCTGGAACATTCGCTTTAAAGGCCGCAACAATATCTGCGTGTTTTTTCAAGTCGCCCACTTTCTTTTGGTAACCGTTAGCACCAAATAGCTCTAGTCCCATTGGATACTTGTATGAATCGACACGTGTCGGATTCCCGAAGAAACCGTATTGATTATTAGTCAATTCGATCATTTCATATAAAATGCCTTGATTAGGATCTGTAGCATTCTGCGGATTTGGCGATGCATAACCCGAAGGCGCTCCGCTGGCTCCGAAAAAGTAAAAATACAATTGCGATCCTTTAGAAATAAAAACCCTGCACCCGGCAATTAAAGGCAAAGTGAACGTTTTATTTGGAATTTCGCTCAGTTTAGTAAAACAAGCCGCATATTTTGAGTTTTGTCCCGGTCCTGTATTTCCGCCATAAGTCGGTCCTGTAACGGTATTGTATGAGGCGCTCATTGGCAAAACCTGACTTGTTTTGGCATTTACCCAAACATGGTTTCCTGTAGTATAATCGATTCCTACAATAGCCACATATAAATCGCTGTCTGCAAAAGTGGAATTGTTGCTTATTGTAAAAGGAACTGGCCCCTGACCGTACATAAAAGTCGAAAACACTAGAAACAGTGCGGTCAGAATAGAAAATCTTTGAAATTTATTGTTTTTCATATCTAAATAATTTTGGGGTTACATAATAATTAGATTCTAAAACCAAAGCCATTTTAAAATGACAAAATAATCCGCCAGGTGCAATTGGTAAGCCCTCCTTGAATTGCACCCAACGGATTTAAAATTATTTCTTAATCAACTTCTTGCTCCAGCTTTTTTGGTCTGATTTGAAGTTTAGAATATAAATTCCTCTGCGAAGTCTGCTTACATCAATTACGCTTTCGTTTCCTTGAGGTTTTTGCTGTAAAATCAAAGCTCCTGTGTTGTCATAAATGGTAATGACTTTATTGTTTAAGTTTTCAGGAGATGAAACTTGAACATAATTCGTCGTAGGATTTGGATACACTGCCAAAATAGTTTCTTCTTTCTGAGACTCTTCCTCAACATTCAAAGCCATTCTAGCCGTTGACGAAGATCCGTAAGCTTCAATTTCATACAACGAATATCCGTAAGGCGCCAAAGCTTTTGCATTGCATAAAATGCGAAGGTACCTTCCAGTTCCGCTTACCGCTAAATCATCAGTTCCGCCATCGCTTGCCGTTTGTGTGCTGATGGTTTCATTTTCTGTAAAAACATTGTCGGCCGAAAGCTGCACTTTGTACTGCGTTGCATAAGCTGCTTCCCATTTTAGCACTACACGGTTAAGGGTATAATTGCTTCCTAAATCCACATAAATCCATTCGGTTGCATTGGCAAAAGAACTTGCCCATCTTGTACCTCCATCTCCATCTGTTGCTTGGTTTGCAGTAAAAGTCCCGTTTTCTAATGTCGAAGCCGTTGCTGTTTTAGCCAAAGCCAAATTCACATTCGGAGTTTCTGTCGAAACTAAATTTAAAGCTCTCAGGTTATCAAAATAATAGGTGTTTCCAGAATTGGTTCCCGGTTCAAACAAGAAAACAAAACGGTTTACATCGTTATCTGCGGTCGATGCATCAGGCGTGCTCACGTAGGTAAACGTAATGGTATGCCAAGCGTTACTTTGTTTTACCACTCCCTGATAAATACTGTGTCTTCCAACTGGATAATTGGACGGAACTGAAGCGCTGCTTTCTGCTTGCCATGAAATAACCGATCCGACTGGTGCAGAAGTGTACACATCCATCGCAAACTTTTTTGTTCCAGCTTTAAAATCTCCAATGTTGTTTAAAGTGGTATTGAATGAAAAGTTATCATACAATTCTGTTGACTTGCGAACGTATTTTCCAACATTTGAAGAAGTATTGATTCCGCTTGCATTTGGATTTGCTGTGTTTGCCGTATAAGTTCCAATGGCATCTCTAAAAGTAATATTGTGAATGGTTTGATAATCTTCATACACGACACCTGACGTAAACGTATCTGGAAGTTTGGTCGAACCAATTCTGATATTATCAAAATAGTATGTATCGCTTGTGTATGAACCTGAATTAAACAATAAAACCATTTGGTTCACAGCTAAATTCGAAGTTCCTGCATCTGGACTTGAATTGTAATAGAAAGTCAGCGTTTCCCATTGATTCTGTTTGGTTGTAATGGCTACGTAATTACTATTTCTCCCTGTCGGATAATTGGCCGGAAGCGAAGTGGCGCTATTTTCAAAATTCATGCTTACAACCGTACCAATCGGTGCTGTCGTATACACATCGATCATAATTTTATTGGTCTGATTTTTAAATAAACCAGCATCTTCAATTGAAGTTTGCGTATTAAAGAAAAGCACATCATACTGCTCTGAAGCATTGCGGATATACTTTGCCACATTCGCAGAAGAGTTAACCGAATTAGTTCCTGGATTTGCCACAACAGAATAGGTTCCAGTTGTAGTGCCTTTTATGATTTTATTTGCTCCATCGTAGTTTTGCAGCACATCAGTTGCAATAATCGGTTTTTCTGGCGCCGCTTTTGTCAGCAGATTATCAAAATAGTACGTCGCTCCAGAATTAGAATTAGATTCAAAAAGAATAACCACATTATTGATAGCTAAAGCACTTGTATTTGGGTCAATTACTTTTTCAAATTCAAATTCAATCGTTTCCCACTTGTTCTGGACTGTTGTTGTAGCTTTAAAACCGCTATGTCTACCTGACGGATAATTGGTTGCAGTCGTCACATTGCTGTTTTCCAACTGCATTGAAATTTTTGTTCCAACCGGAGCTGAAGTATAAATATCAAACGAAAGCCTTTTTCTTCCGTAAACATAATCATTCGCATTGGTTATGGTTACATTTCTGATATTCAAAACATCATACAATTCGCTTGAATTTCGAACGTATTTTCCCACCAGAGCCGATGAGTTAATTCCTGTGGCAGAAGGATTCGCAACAGCTTCTGTCAAAACACCCGTTTTTACAGGATACAATACATTTCGATTGCTTTGAAAATCTTCATGCATTTTTTCAACTGGCAATGCTGGTTCGGTTGTAACGGCCAGTTTGTAGTTATTGACATTACAGCCTGAAACTGTTGCCGCTACAGAAACATCTCCTCCAGAAGTTCCCCAATTTACCGTAATCGAGTTTGTTCCCTGTCCTGATGCAATTGTTGCTCCCGCTGGAACAGTCCAGTTGTAGGTCGCCCCTGCAATTGCATTTACAGAATAGGTTTTACTAGTTTCATTTTGGTAGACTTTGTTATCGCCAGTTACCGCATATTTAAAACTCCCATCGTAAACACGAACATAATCGACTTGTAATTTTGCTGGGAAATCGGCAGGAATAGGCTCAACTCCTGTTCCGTTAACTCTCGTGTAAGGCGTTCCGTAGCTTCCAACTGCTAAATTCAGAATAATATAAAAATTGTTGTCATTAAAAGGCCATCCGCCATTTACTGTGGTATTTGGAGTTGCAGTGTGAAACAACACATCATCAACAAACCATTTTATGATATTTGGTCCCCATTCTACAGCATAAACATGAAAATCTGCTGATAAATCGATTGGAGAGCTGTAGCTTCTTCCAGTAAACTGATACCCTCCGCCATCGTAATGAATAGTCCCATCTATAGATTTCGGATTTCGGTGTTTGGCTTCCATAATATCAATTTCACCCGTATATGGCCAGTTTCCTCCCACTGGCAGCATCCAAAAGGCTGGCCATGCTCCTTGCGCATTTGAAAGCTTCATGCGGGCTTCTACTCTACCGTATTTTAAAGAATACTTCCCTTCCGTTGTTAATTTTGAAGAAGCGTACGGCTGATCTGGAAATGATGCATTAGGCTGATATTTTGCTTCAATAATCAAATAGCTGTTTGCGCCTTCTTTCACAATCGTAGCCTGGTTTGGGTCGTAGCGCTGTGCCTCAGCATTTCCAAATCCGCAAAGCGACGGACAACCGTTTCCAGAGATGCTTTGCCATTTGGTTAAATCTACTGTAGTGCCATTAAATTCGTCAGACCATACAAGCGTGTTGCACTGGGCCTGAATTTTAAGAAATGGCAGCAGTAAGAATAAAACTGCCACACAAAATTGTTTACATAAATAAGAATTGCTTTTCGGTGGTCGGCCGAAAAAAAAGTCATTTTGCTTCATTTTTAATAGGTTTTTAGTTAGTAAACATTATTTCATCAATACATTCTATTTTCAAAAAACAGATTGTATTTTCCGACAATAACAGCGCAATATTAACTAAAAAATCAGGCAAGACTTACATTTTGGAGTACGGTTTGACTACGGTACTATCGAAGAAATGTAACAAATCATCGACGAAAAGCATAAAATTACTTCAGATTTCGCTTTTAAGAGAAAAATTAAAAATTGAGAATGAATTCGGTGATATTCGTATCAGAAGGCAGCTGCAATTTTTTGCGAATGCGATAACGGGTATCTTCAACACCACGCACAGAAATTCCCAAAAGCGGAGCAATTTCTTTCGTATTAAAATTCATTCGCAGATAAGCGCACAAACGCATATCGCGAGGAGTCAATTCTGGGTAAGTCGATTTTAATCGCTGCATAAAATTATCGTGCAGCTGATTGAAAATTTCTTCAAATTCATTCCAATGTTTGTCTCCCTGCAATTCATGATCAATTAATTTATTGATTTTGGCCAGCAGGCTAAAGTTTACATTCGGATCGTTTTTCTTATCAATCTGTCCAATCAAGTCCTTAATCGACAGCAAGATTTCATTTAAGTGAATCAAATTGACCGTACTTGAAGCCACTTTCGCATTTTTAAGGTTTATGGTCGTTTGAAGATTCTCCCGAACAATAGCCATATTCTGCTGTTCCAATGTCAATTTCTGTTCGTTAAGTTCTGCACGGCTTCGAAGCAATTCTCTTTCCTGATTTTCTATTAATTGACGTCGTTGGCGCTCAGCAACAGATTTCTGATATCTAACAATTAGATAAATTACAATGCTATAAAGCGCAAAATAAAATAAGTACGCCCAAATAGTTCTATACCAAGGAGGTAAAACTTTAAAGTGAAAAACAGCTTCTTCACTTACTACATCATACATATTTTTTGCTCGCACATGAAAAACATATTCGTTTTCAGGCAAATTGGTGTATTCTTTCTCCGTTTGAAGACTATAATCTGACCATGTTGGTTCAAAACCTTCGAGCCAATATTCATATTTCGTCGCATCGGCATCTTCAAAACAAAGAGAGGCAAAAGAAAAATGAAGCGCATTATTAGAATAGGGCAATATCGTTGAAAGTTTATCATATGCATAGCCCGTTTTATTTGGCAAAACATCATAACGGCTGGAAAACAACAGACTATCCTTTGGAAAAATGCATTTTACTTCAGAAATAATGGCTTTATATTTTGTTTGATATTTCTTATTCTTAATGGCGCTATAATGAATCAGCCCTTCTTGCGTTCCAAAAAAAACATCGCCGCTTTCTGTAGTCTGAATATTTTCAAAACCTGGAACATAGATGTAACGAAGTTTTCTAAAAGGAAGCTCTTCAATTTTAAAACTTCCATTTGTCTGCCTGCTCATTTTTCCAGTATTTTCGCCAGAAATATACCAGATATTATCCTGATTGTCTGGCTTTAGCAATCGGATATGATTTTGCAATCCTAGATATTTTTTGAAAACTGGGTCCGGAATCATTCTTTTTGAAGCTAAATCCTGTCTGTAAACGCCTTTAGTGGTGCCAAACAAAATCTGATTATCGATTTTAAAAGTGTTCAAAAACAGACTCGAGGGAAAACCATTTTTATCATTATAAAACTGAATATCAGCAACAGAATCAAATGCGGCATTGAGTTTCAGCTTATAAATTCCTTTGTAACCGTGCGCAATCCAAATGTTGCCCTGTTTATCGGTTTCCATAATTCTGCTGCTTTCTTCAAAACCTTTTATGCGATGCTGAAAAACCCAAGAACCGTTTACTTTTTTCAGAAGATACAATCCTGTATAACCGCCAACAAGCAATAAATCAGGATGATTCGGAACTAGAATTCCCTGCCAAGCGCCATCAATTTTTACCAGCGCTTTCGCGGAATTTCCGTTGATTTCAAATATTCCGTTTTTTTCAAAAGCCAACAGCGAATGTCCGAAAACGCCAACATTCCAGACATTCTCAGACATTCCAGAAATATGCTGAAAAGCTACGTTTTCTCTTTTCCCGCTTTTGTAGGCATCCCAATCTAGCCAAAATAAACCATTGTCTGTACCGATGTACAATTTATTCTGGTAGATCTGACTGCAATAGATTTTGGTTTCAGAATTAGAACTGTCTATAATTTTGGATAAAGGAGATGAAATCTGAATCTGCGAAATTCCGCCTTTGAGCGTCACCCATAAATTTCCTTCCTTATCAATCTTAAAATTAGTTACATACTCATTCTGAAGTCCCATTTGTTTGTCAATATGCTGAATCAAATGCCCTTCACCGTCTATAACTATCAACCCTGACTGACGGGTTCCAATTCCGAAATAGCCATCAGAAAGTTGAATTCCTGCCGAAATCTGATTCTCTTTGAGCAAATGGTCTGCCTCTGTTGCAAATGGTTTAATTTGATTTTCGCTGAAGATAAAAAGACCCTTTTTTTGAGTGAAGAGCAAAAAGCCTTTTTTTGTTTGAAAAATCTTTCTAACCTGCATTCCAACAAACTTCTGACCGTTTTCTAAAGGAATTAAAGCGTCGTCTTTTAGCTTTAATAATCCCTTTTCATTGTCCGAAATATAAATTTCTTTTCCTACTTCAAAGAAATCATCAAAAGCTTTTTTCGCATTTATCACCTTGATTGTATTGCTCTTATAAATAAAAATCCTTTCGTAAGAGAAAAAAATCACTTCATCATTTCGAATAACGGTATGCAGCACATCTCCAAAATTTCTTGCCGATTTAGGAAGCAGTTTGACCAAAGAAGTATATTGATATTGCCCATTTGGAAGCTGAATGACAAATCCGAAATCGCCTTGAGCGCCGACATAAATTTTATCCTTTTTATCTACTGCCAATGAGCGAACCATGCTTCGGTTTTCTGGCTGCGTCACAATGCTCCAGCGCACGCCATCAAACTGCATGATTCCAAAATGATTGGCAAAAAACATCATG
The DNA here is from genome assembly GCF_025252405.1 of Flavobacterium sp. TR2. NCBI lineage: Bacteria > Pseudomonadati > Bacteroidota > Flavobacteriia > Flavobacteriales > Flavobacteriaceae > Flavobacterium > Flavobacterium sp. TR2. Next base: position 3,997,454 of record NZ_CP104307.1, read on the forward strand.
CCTTTAGAATCTTGCAAAACATCCCAATTTTCAGATGCTGCTTTATAAGCTTTCGGACTGTAATTGGCTATAAATGGAACTCCAATCTTTTTGATTTGGGAATTGATAATCGGAGAAAATAAAAGGAATAGAAGTAAAATTCTAAATTTAAATTTCATCATTCTGCAGCTGTCTGTAGGTTAGTTCTGTGATTTTTTGAAATCACAATCTAAAAAATGCTTCTTTGGGAAAAGTATTTTCTAAACAAAAACATTCTTTTTTCAAGTGCACCAATAACAATTATTCATTATTACCTAAACAAAAGAGAGAATGTTGAAAATCAAATATATAAAATTTTATTTTAATGCAACAAATTACATTTTAAGTGGAGAATTTGATAATTAGACAATGTATCAATTAGATAATTAAACTTTGACAAAGTTCTTATGGATGAGTGCCTTCGACTTCGCTCAGGCTGACAAGCCGCTGTCAGGCTGAGCGTAGTCGAAGCCCATTCCAAACAAAACTTAAAACCCAAGTTTCTCGCTTAATTCCTCATACGAACTAAAAAGCTCCGCTCCTTCTTCTTCTAAATCATCATTATTAAAGCCATTTGCAAAACCGTACACTTTAAATCCGCCGCTTATTCCAGCCTTAACGCCAGCTTTGCTGTCTTCAACAACAATGCAATCTTTTACTTCAAAACCCATTACTGCAGCCGCATGAAGAAATATTCCGGGTTCTGGCTTCCAGCTGCCAATTTGATACGAACTAAATATTTTATTTTCGAATTTATCCAACAGTCCCGCCACTTCGAGATTCAGACGAATTTTATCTACTGGCCCGCTCGATGCAACGCAATATGAAATCTTTATTTTTTCGATAAAATCAAGAACACCTTTCATTGGTTTTACCTCAGTTTTAAAAGCTTCAAAACTCTTTTCGCGATATTCGGTTTCAAAATTTTCAGGCAATTTCTGATCGATCGCCTCTTCAATATGTCTGAAACAATCTTTCAGGTTTCGTCCATTAAAATGACGGTAGGCATCTTCCAATTCCATTTCAAATCCATGTTCCTGAGCCATAGCCAGCAATATTCCGTTGCCAATTTTTTCTGTATCGACCAATACTCCGTCACAATCGAAAATAATACATTTAACCATTTTGTTGATTTTCATTTAATTACATAAACTCCCGAAATCAAAATCAGGGAATGTAAATTACGAAAAATAATCGATTTCATTCTCAAAGCCTTTCTGCTCATTTTCAAGCTTCTGTACATAATTACTCCTATTCTGTATTTTCAATACGATTTTGATTTGTACTTTTATAATCCTATCAAGCCTAATTTTTGAAATATTAAAAACCGAAGAATTTTGAAAAAACATCTTTTTATCATAACCATTCTGACAGCTAATTTTACTGCTTTTTCTCAGAATAAAATCATTACGATCACCAACAATTTAAAAGTTGACAGAGCATTTGAAACTATCGAATTGACTAAAAAATCTCTTGGATTAAATGCAGATTCTAAGCTTGAAAATTATGCCGTAAAAGAAATTGGCAGCAATAGTTACTTAGAAACACAAACGGTAGATAATGATGGCGACGGAAATGCAGATGTGCTGCTTTTCCAGCCAAAAATCAAAGCTTCTTCCAAACAGGATTTTGAAGTGCTGATTGGCACAAATCCTACGGCTTCAAAAGTGGTGAATTGCTATTCTCGTTTTGTTCCAGAGCGTACAGACGATTATGCTTGGGAAAATAATAAAGTTGCATTTAGAACTTACGGTCCAGTAGCTCAAAAAATGGTTGAAGACAAAATTCCAGGAGGAACGCTAACGAGCGGAATTGACGCTTGGCTAAAAAGAGTCGATTATCCAATCATTAATAAATGGTACGAAAAAGCGACTAACGGAACCGGAACGTACCATAAAGACACTGGCGAAGGTTTGGATAATTTTCACGTGGGCGACAGCCGCGGCGTGGGCGGAATTGCTGTAAATGTTGACGGAAAATATTATTTCTCTAAAAATTTTATCAGCTGGAAAACCATTACAACGGGTCCAATCAGAACTAGTTTTATTCTGACTTATGCAGATTGGGACGCAAAGGGCAATAAAATAACCGAATCAAAATTGATCAGTCTAGATTACGGAAGCCAGCTTTCGCGTTTTGAAATCAATATTACAGGAACCAAACAAATTGCAGCTGGACTAACGCTTCATGATAAAAAAGGAGCTATCGGCACCAATCTAAAAGAAGGCTGGCTGAGCTATTGGGAACCTATCGACGATTCTGAAATCGGAATAGGTTTAGTTGCTCCCAAAAATACTTTGCTAAGTTTTGACAATCATGTTACTGATGAAAAAGACTTGAGCAATCTCTATGGAAATATTTCAGTAAAAAACAATAAAGCCGTTTATTATGTTGGTTTTGGATGGAAAAAAGGAAGTCCGTTCCAAACCAAACAGGAATGGGAAAAATACCTGAGTTCTTTTGCTGAGAAAATTAATAATCCTTTGATTGTGAAAGTGAAGAAGTGATTTTTTTTTGCCGCTAAGGCGCTAAGACACAAAGATTTTTTAGAACATAGCTCACGGTTTCAACCGTGGAAACGTATTCCTATTCTGCATTGTATTCCCGTGGTTGAAACCACGGGCTATGTTTAATATCAATTTGTTCTCTAGGCGTGAAACCACGGGTTATATCTTAACTACGCTTGAACAAAAAAATATCAAAAATATATTTTTATATACTCAATATGTAATAAAAATATATTTATCTTCTTACAGGAAAATAATTCTCCTTCAAAATAATCTCCAACGGAATATATTGCGTCCGTTCCGTTTCTTCCTGAAGAACCAATTTCTTATACAAATAATTGATTCCCAAATACCCCTGCTCTTCTGGCCTTTGATTGATTAAGAAATCAATTACGCCTTTGTTTAGATATTCTATATTTTCCTTTAGCAAATCAAAACCAATTATTCGAACACCTCTTATATTGTTTTTTTCTAAGAACTGAGCAACAATGTAGGCTCTGGAATTGGGCACAAAGACACTGTTTACTCCAGAAAACATCTCCAAACTTAGCTGATCAATTCCTGAGTCTTTTAAAGTTACTTCTGAAAATTTAAAATGAGTCAATTCGTTATGATCTTCAAAATAAGAATAAAATCCTTTGATGCGCTGCTGATAAACAGAAGTGCTTTCAATCTCACGGGTAATTTTAAAGATCAGAACCTGTCTTTCATTTTTCACTGCAAAACTGATTAGTCTTCCCGCCAAATAGCCGCTCTGAAAAGCATCCTGACCAACGTAAGCGTGTTCATTTTCTTCAGAAATATTCGAATCGATCATCACAACAGGAATATTTTTCTTTTCGTATTCTTTTAAAAACCGAACCGAATCATCATAAAAAATCGGAGCAAATAACAGACCATTACAATCAAACTGCATCACTTTCTGCACTGTTTCTTTAAAAGATGCCAAATTATAATCGTAAAAAAAGTAATCCAGTACAATTCCGAATTTGCTAAACTCCAAAGCTGCTTTTTCAATACCTTCAGCCTGGCTTTTCCAATATTCTAAAGTTTCAGATTTTGGAAGAAAAACTGCAAAATGAAATTTCTTATTCAGCGCCAGATTGCTTGCCAGAATATTTCGCTTATAACCATATTCTTCAATAATCGCATTCACCTTGTCAACGGTTTCTTGAGCCACTTGTCCACGTTTGTGTATAATCCTATCCACTGTTCCTGCAGAGATATTGGCTAATTCGGCAATTTTTTTAATTGTTATGATATTGATTCTTTTTAAGTTAAAAATATAAAAGCAGTCGGGTAAAATTAATTTATTTTATCAAAAATAAGTTGTTTTACATCACATTTTGCATACATTTGTAAAACACCGTGTACGCACACGCAAATATACGCATAACATCAAAAAACCAAAATAAAAACCGTACAAAATGATAATAGACTCATTGCATAATGCAGCAAAATACTATAGTCTGCATCCAAACTTCAAAAAAGCATTTGATTATGTAAACCAAAATGATATTGCCAATCTTGAAGAAGGCGCTTACGAAATTGGTGAAGGATTAAAACTAATTGTAATTGTGGGCGAAGGAAGCACAAGAGAAGAAAGCATTAAAGGTTTTGAATGCCATGACAAAAACATCGATATTCAGATTTCGATCATTGGTCCTGAAACATTTGCATGGAAACCAAGAGAAAAATGCATCAGTCCAAATGGCGATTACATCGACGAAAGAGATGTTCGTTTTTTTCATGATAAGCCAGATATGTTTTTTGAAATAAAAGAAAAACAATTTGCAATTCTATTTCCAGAAGATGTTCATTCTGCCATGATTGGAAGCGGGCCATTGAAAAAAATTGTAATTAAAGTAAAAATATAATCGTGAGTACCATTCAGAACTCCATAGATGTCATTGTAAAGCAAGGAATGCTTCCGCTCTATTTTAATGCCGACGAAAGTAAAAGTATTGCTGTTCTTAAAACACTTTACAAAGCAGGAATTAGAGCTGTAGAATATACAAGCCGTGGCTCTGAAGCACTTTCGAACTTCAAAAAAATGATTGAAGTCAGAAATGCTGAAATGCCTGAAATGCTTTTAGGGATTGGCACAATCAAAAATTTGGAACAGGCAGAAACGTACTATTCAACGGGCGCAGATTTTTTTATCAGTCCGGGTTTTGTCCCTGAAATAGCTTCTTTTTTAATGGCTAAAAAAGTTTTATACGCTCCCGGATGCATGACGCCAACAGAAATTATTGCGGCTGAAAATGCTGGCGTGAAATTTATTAAACTTTTCCCAGGAAATATTTTAGGCCCTGATTTTATGAGCGGGATCAAAGATATTTTTCCAAATTTAATTTTTATGCCAACAGGCGGTGTTGATACGACAAGAGAAAGTATTGAAACTTGGTTTAAAGCTGGTGTTTCTGCCGTTGGAATGGGAAGCAAATTAATCAGTAAAGAAGTAATGGAATACGGCGCTTATGAAACAATCGAAAAAGAAACTAAAAGGGTTTTGGATTTGATAGAAACTATCCGAAAGTAAAAAATATAAATTAAGAACTAAAAATGAATTCAATATTTAATCTAAAAGGAAAAATTGCATTAATAACAGGTGGCGCTGGTGTTTTAGGAAGCCGATTTGCAAATACTTTGGCACAGCAAGGCGTTATTGTCGGAATCGTTTCGCAATCATTAGAGAAAGCAGAAAATACAGTAAAATCCATTGAAGCAAATGGCGGGCAAGGATTTGCTGTTCAGGCAAATGTTCTAAACAAAGAAGAATTAGAAAAAGCCAAAGATTTTATTGTTGAAAAATACGGACGTCTTGACATTTTAATCAATGCTGCGGGCGGAAATATGCCTGGCGCAACGATTCAGCCCGATCAAGCCGTTTATGATATGAAAAGCGACGATCTGCAAAAAGTTATCGATTTGAATATTATTGGAACCATGCTTCCAACTCAGATTTTTGCCGAGCTTTTCGCCAAGCAGAAATCAGGAAACATCATCAATATTTCATCAGCATCGGCGCAAAGACCATTAACTAGAGTTGTAGGATATTCGGCTTCAAAAGCTGCAATCGACAATTTTACCCAATGGATGGCAGTTGAATTGGCTCAAAAATATGGCGAAGGAATTCGTGTAAATGCTATTTCTCCAGGCTTTTTCATAGGAGAACAAAACCGTGCTTTATTATTGACTCCAGAAGGAAAACTGACTCCAAGGGGCGAAAAAATCATCGATCACACGCCAATGGGAAGATTTGGAACTCCTGAAGATATTGACGGCGCGCTTTTATTTTTATCCAGCGATATGTCAAAATTCGTTACAGGAACTATCTTAAAAGTTGATGGCGGATTTGCTGCAACAAGCATTTAAAATCGCAACCTCTCTCCTGCAAGGTTTTCCAAACCTTGTAGGTATAAATTAATAATTTATATAAACTAAAATACCTACAAGGTTTAAAAACTTTGCAGGAACAAAACACAAACATAAAACATGGAACAAACATTAAGATGGTTCGGACCAAATGACCCTGTTTCTTTACAAGATATCAAACAAACTGGCGCAACTGGAATTGTAACGGCTTTGCATCATATTCCAAACGGAGAAGTTTGGAGCATTGATGAAATCATTAAAAGAAAAGTTGAAATCGAACATGAAGACGGAGATCCTAAAAAAGGGGCTTCTGGTTTGACTTGGTCGGTTGTAGAAAGCATTCCCGTTCACGAAGACATCAAAAAACAGACTGGAAATTATCTGCAATACATTGAAAATTATAAAGAAAGCATTCGCAATTTGGCTTTATGCGGAATCAAATGTGTCTGCTACAACTTTATGCCCGTTTTAGACTGGTCAAGAACCGATTTGTCGTATACGGTTGAAGACGGTTCAAAAGCTTTACGTTTTGACATCAATGCTTTTGCGGCGTTTGAATTGTTTATTCTAAAAAGACCCGGTGCAGAAAACGAATATTCTGAAGAGCAGAAACAGAAAGCAAAAAGCTATTTTGAAGCCATGACTGCCGAAGATAAAGTAAAATTGCAGCAGAACATTTTGGCAGGACTTCCGGGAGCCGAAGAAGCTTATACCGTTGAAGATTTCTTGGTAACCTTAAGCGCATACAATCATATTGACAGACAGGCTTTAAAAAATAATCTTTTTCATTTTCTAAAAGAAATTATTCCAGTCGCTGAAAGCAAAGGGGTATTGATGGCGATTCATCCAGACGATCCTCCTTACCCAATTTTAGGTTTGCCTAGAGTCGTTAGCACAGAAGAAGATTTGATCGAGTTAATGAATGCTGCACCATCTAAATCAAACGGATTTACAATGTGTACAGGTTCTTACGGCGTTCGAGCTGACAATGATTTACCTGGAATTGTGAGACGCCATGGCGATAAAATGAATTTTATTCACTTAAGAAGCACGCAACGCGACGAAGAAGGAAGCTTTTACGAAGCCAACCATCTAGAAGGCGATGTTGATATGTACGAAGTTGTAAAAGCAATTCTGGAAGTGGAGAAAAGAAACAACAGCACTTTGCCAATGCGTCCGGATCACGGGCATCAAATGCTAGATGATTTAAAGAAAAAAACAAATCCGGGCTATTCTGCGATCGGCCGTTTAAGAGGCTTGGCAGAGTTGCGAGGACTTGAAATGGGGATCAAACGATCTTTATAATTTTTTTTGACACGAAGGCGCTAAGGCACGAAGTTTTTTTATTAAGGCTCAACTTTGTCAAAGTTAAAAACTTTGACAAAGTTCTCATCAAGACTTACAATGCGTGAAATAAAAAAATAAAAAACTTCGTGCCTTAGTGCCTTAGCGGCAAAAACAAAAAAAAACTAACTAACCACAAAAACCACAAAACCATGATTCGCCAAGCCGTTCTTATATCCTGTGGCTTTTTTATAAACACTTTGCTGGCGCAGGAAATACCCAAAATTATTACTTCAAAAACCCAATATCTGCCCGATTTCAGCTATGCGGGATATCGCTTTGGCGAAAGCCAGATTCCCGAAGCAAACGGAAAAATCATTAATGCAGCTGATTTTGGTGTAAAAGCCAATGACAATTTGGACGATTCAAAAGCGCTATTAAAAGCTTTTAAAGCAGCCAATGCCGTTGAAGGAAATGTTATACTGCAATTGCCCGCAGGACGCATCATCTTAAGCGAAATTCTCTATATCGAAAGAAGCAATTTTGTGCTTCGCGGCGCTGGTTCTGGCGAAAACGGAACTGAAATCTATTGCCCAAGACCTTTGATGTATCTGAAAGATTCTGAAGTTTTAGCCGAACTTCGCGAATATCTGACTACTTTCGACAAAAGACAGCGTGAACCAGAAAACAATATCGATCTTCCTTTCTCGCAATACGCATGGTCAGGAGGCTTCATCTGGACGCAGGTTCCGGGTGAGCGCGTAAAATCTTATCTGGACAAATATGAACCAGAATCTAATCCGCTGGCGAAAGTAAGTTCTGGAAAAATGGGTGAACATAATATCACGGTTTCTGATGCAAAAGGATTGAAAGTTGGCGATGTTATCGAATTGCAATTGTTCAATAAAGACGGCGAAAACGGCGAAATCATCAAAGATTTGTATCAGGGAGCTAAAGTAAAACCGGGATCGCACCACTGGAAATTTCCGAAGCTTCCAATAGTAAGACAGCAGGTTGAAATCACTAAAATCTCTGGCTCTAAAATCACTCTGAAAACACCTTTGACTATTTCAATAAAACCAAGTTATCAGGCACAATTGGTAGAATGGAAACATTTAACTGAAGTGGGAATCGAACAGCTTCGCTTTACATTTCCTGATATTCCGAGAGTGGCCCATCATGTTGAGCCCGGCAACAACGGAATTTTCCTAACTCGTCTTTTCAACAGCTGGGTAAAGGATGTCAAAATCACCAATGCCGATAGCGGAATTTTAGCCGAAGAAATTTCTAATGTAACCATTCAAGATATTACAACCGATGGATCGCATCTGGCGCATTATACCGTAACGCTAGGCGGTGTCCACAATATTTTGGTTAAAAATCTGAAAATCTACAATTCGGCTGTCCATCCTTTAAGTTTCAACACTTTTGCCACTAAAAACGTGTATCAAAACTGCGAAATATTTACAGATCCCGTTTTAGATCAGCATTCAGGAGCCAATCATCAAAATTTATTTGACAATATTACCGTTCATTTAAAAGCCGATAAAAATAATAGCTATCCTTTATTTGGCGGTGGCGGTGCCGATTATTGGAAACCTTCTCACGCACCTTTCAGCACTTTTTGGAATTTAAATGTGCAGGTTGAAAATCCAGATCAGTCAAAACCGGTTTTACTGTACGGAATGAAAGACGGCGCTTTTGCCAGAATTATTGGCGTTCACGGAAATGCGAAATTTGAAATCAAATACGACGTTGAGCCATATATAGAATTTTTAAACATTCCAATTGAGAAGATTCCTTCACTGTATGATTATCAATTAAAAAAGCGATTGAAGTAATCTCTTAAAGTCGCCAAGACGCAAAGATTTATTTGTTCATTTAAGTATAGTTTGTCATTTCGACGAAGGAGAAATCTTCGTAAGTAGCTCCGTATAGAACTTCATCAATCTTTGTAGAGTTACTCGTGGAGATTTCTCCTTCGTCGAAATGACAAAAATGAGAAAAACTTTGAACCTCTGCTCCTTTGCAACTTTGAACCTAAAAAAATAACCGCTATGAAATATAAAATAGCTTTTCTCGCAATTGCATTTGTTTTTGGAAATCTATTTTCCCAAAATAAATATCGTCTTAAAAATTTCTCTACGACAGACGGACTTTCGCAGAGTTCTGTTATTGCCATTCATCAGGATAAATTTGGGCAGATGTGGTTTGGCACACGTGATGGTCTGAATAAATATGATGGAAGCCGTTTTACTATTTTTAGGAACGATGCTGCCAATAAATATTCGATCAGCAACAATGATATTTTAGCCATTGAAGAAGACAACACGGGAAAAATCTGGGTGGGAACTTATAATGGCTTAAACTGTTATGATCCTGTTTCAAACCGTTTTACAAGATATCTTCATACCAAAGCCAATCATACGATAAGCAATAATGCTGTTTGGAGCATTCGTGAAATTGGTGGCGAAATGTGGTTTGGAACTTCAAAAGGATTAACCATTTACAATAAAAAAACAGGGATATTTACATCCGTTTTTCATTCAGATGATGATGCTTCTTCCCTTCCGAGCAATAATATTCTCAACATTTTAAGAACCAAAGAAGGCGAAATCTGGATTGGAACTACAAAAGGTTTATGCAAGCTGGCAAATCGGATTAACGGGAAACTATTCTTTAAAAATTATCCATTAAACACTACTGATTTATTAAACGTTCAATCGGTTATTGAAGACAAAGACGGCAATTTATGGGTGGGAACAAAAAACAAAGGACTTTTAAAATTTAGTTCAAAAGAGAAAGCCTTTGTTTCTTTTTTGCCAGCTGAAAAGTACCGCGAAATCAATACCGACATACGATCTTTAGTCATTGACAATCAAGGCTCTTTATGGGTGGGCGCTTATGACGGAATTTATATTTTAGGAAAAGATAAAGATCTTCAGAAAATCAATAACAGCAATAATGCCAACGGAATCGACAAAGTAAAGTCAGTTTTTATGGATAAAAAAGGTTCAATCTGGATTGGCTGTTATTACAAAGGCGTTAATCTTTGGGATGTTTCCAATGTCAATTTCTCCAATTACAATCAGAATTCAAAAAAGATTCCGATGAGTTTTGATGTGGTGAGTTCCATTATTGCGGATAAAAACCAGAATATTTATTTTGGGACTGAAGGGGGCGGAATTACGATTTACAACAGAAATAGTGAATCAGTAAATTACATCAACAGCAAAACAGGACAGACGAATAAAAATGACATCAAAGCGATGTGCCTTTCTGATGATCATATTTTGTGGATTGGTACTTTTTCTAAAGGATTATCGGCTTACAACACGCTTTCAAAAAGAATTGAAGATCAGAGAATTTCTTCTGATTTGAGCGAATTGCTAAAAGACAGCGGCGTTTATGCTCTCAAAACGGAAGGCTCAATTTTATGGATTGGAACTTTCGGCAAAGGCTTAATTCGCTACAACACCATCAGCAAAACTTTTGATGCTATCGGAAATGACAACACCAAACCGGTTTTCCTTACCAATAATATTCTTCGCACGATTTTGGTCGACAAACAAAATTTTCTTTGGGTTGGAACTCAAAATGGTTTGAACCGAATTCCGCTCAAAAATTTCAATCCGCAGAAATACTCGATTCAACATTTTTTCTATGATCATTCTACTGTTTCTGGCGATGATATTCTGACTTTGTTTCAGGATTCTCAAAATAAAATCTGGGTTGGAACAAAAGCAAAAGGACTGCATTATTTTGATGGAAAAAAATTCAACCGAATCAATTTGAGAATTGGAAATACGGTCATTACTTCTATCCATTCCATTTTAGAAGATGACGATAAAAACCTATGGATCAGCACCAATCAGGGAATTATAAAGTACAGCACAACTAAAAAGTCAATTGTTATTTATGACCAAAAAGACGGTTTGGCGAGTAATGAATTCAATGATAATTCGGCTTTAAAATTAAGTTCGAATCAGTTTTATTTTGGCAATCCGTCGGGAGCAACATTTTTTGATGCGACAAAGATTTCCTTAAATAAATATGCCCCACAGGTTTTAATTACCGATTTGAAGATTAAAAACGAAATTGTTCATGCGCATGACAAAGACGGAATTTTAGAGCAAAGCATCGGTTTCACCAAAACCATCACTTTAGATTATGATAAGGCCAATTTCTCGATCAATTTCGCGATTCCGAATTACATACGATCCAAAAATAACCAATACAGCTATCGTTTAACAGGTTTGGAGAACAACTGGACAACCACTAAAAACAGCGAGGCCAATTTTGCGATTCAGAATCCAGGAACGTACACGTTTGAAGTTCGCGGCGCCAATAACGATGGTGTTTGGAATCAGACTCCAACTACTTTGACCGTAATCGTAAATCCAGCTCCGTGGCGCAGCATTTGGGCATTTATGCTTTATGCGGTTATAATTGGTTTAGGTTTATATGGTTTGATTTGGATTATGAAATCGAAAGCGAGATTGAAGCAAAAACTCGAACTGGAATACCTAGAAACACAGCGAATTGAAGAAAACAATAAGTTAAAACTGGATTTCTTTACCAATATTTCGCATGAATTCAGAACGCCTTTGACATTGATTTTAGGTCCGCTACAGCAAATTCTGGCCGATTATAACGGAACCAACGAAATGTACAAAAGACTGCTGGTTATTGAAAGCAGCGCCAATCATCTTTTAAGTCTCATTAACCGTTTAATGGATTTTAGAAAACTCGAAAATCATCAGGTTACGTTAGAATCGGCAAACGGAAACATCGTGAAATTTACCCGAGAAATATTCTTGTCTTTTATTGAATATGCCAAAGACGGCGGTTACGAGTATACGTTTGAAACTGAAAACGAAGAGATTCTGGTTTATTTTGACCGCTATAAACTGGAACGCGTATTTTACAATCTGATTTCGAACGCTTTTAGATATACTCCAAAAGGCGGTTCTATAAATATTAAAATCAATCATGACCACCACAATCTGTTTATTGCCGTTGAAGATTCTGGCGTTGGAATTGCAGAAGAACATATCGATAAAATTTTTGATCTATTTTTTGAAGTTCCAACACACAATCAGGTTCAGAAAAACTACAATAAAGGAACTGGAATCGGGCTCTCAATCGTAAAAAACATTGTCGAGCTTCATAAAGGAAAAATCGATGTTACCAACAAAAACACAGGCGGAGTTGTTTTTAAAGTGACTTTACCGCTTGGACGCGCACATCTTCTAGACAGCGAAATTATTCCTGATTTTAAAATCAGCGATGATATTGAGCAATACAAAGCCCAATTGGAGCCTTCGGAAGTTATCGAAAATGAAGACATCGAAGATTTAATCGTAAACGAAGAAAAACAGACCATTTTGCTTGTTGAAGACCATAAAGTCCTGAGAAAATTCATGAAAAACCTTCTCAAAAAAGATTACAACATTATTGAAGCAGAAAATGGCAAAATTGCGTTGGAAAAAGCACTAAAATTTGTTCCAAATCTGATTATCAGTGATGTTATTATGCCAGAAATGGTAGGAACTGAATTATGTTCAAAAATCAAGGAAAACATCAAAACCAGCCATATTCCAGTTATTCTCCTGACTTCGCGATCTTCTTTAGTCTACAAATTTGAAGGGCTGGAAAGCGGTGCCGATGATTACATCAGCAAACCGTTCAATTTAATGGAGTTCAGGCTTCGCGTTAAAAACCTTCTGAACACCACAGAACGTTTAAAAATCAAGTTTTCAAGCGAAGACAGTTTTATTCCTTCAGAAATTACGGTTTCGTCATTGGATGAAGAATTATTGAAAAAAGCATTCAAAATTGTAGAAGAAAACATTTCGAACGAACAATTTGACATTCCGTTTTTCTGTTCAGAATTGGGTGTCAGCCGAACCATGCTGTTTTTAAAAATCAAAGCGTGGACGAATTGCACGCCAAACGAATTTATTCATGAGATCAGATTAAAACGTGCGGCTCAATTATTAGAACAAAACAAATTGACCGTTTCTGAAATCAGTTACAAAGTCGGTTTCAACAATCCGAAGTACTTTAGCAAATGTTTCCAGAAAAAGTATGGAGAGACTCCATCGCAATACGCTGATAAATTTTACGAAAAAACCTTCTGATGTATTCCTGCAAGGTTTTCAAAACCTTGTAGGTATTATTCAATACTTGCCAATCACTAACCTTGCCGCTATTTAGACCTACAAGGTTTTCAAAACCTTGCAGGATTAATTATCACAAATTTTAAAACCTAGTATTTTAAAGGCTTAAAAAAGGGTATCTGTATTTTTAGATACCCTTTTTTGTATTTCTATATCGTTTTCGGCTCCTACATTTGCGATATGAAAATCAAAAAAACGAGCTACTTATTGCTGCAAATTTTATTTGTCATTCTCATCATCGGAATGAGTTTATTGCTTTTCTACTTTATTTAACTTATTAACCCTAAAACCAAAAAATGAATGTTTACAAACCAAAAAAACAACTCGTTTAAATGGTGTTTACTGGTATCTTTTTTACTGGTAAATATCGTGATGCACGCACAAGAACGAAAAGTGACTGGAAAAATAACTTCCAGTGAAGATCTGCTCGGGCTTCCTGGTGCCAATGTCTATATCAAAAATTCTTCTGTTGGCGCTTCTGCCGATATGGACGGAAATTATACTGTAATTGTAGGAGAGAAAAATGCTGTTTTAGTTTTCAATTTCGTCGGATTTCAAACTGTTGAAGTTCCTGTTGGAACCAAAAGCGTTATCAATGTAAGTTTAAAACCTGATACAAAAGCGCTTGACGAAGTTATCGTAGTAGGTTACGGAACGCGTAAAAAGAGCGACATTACCGGTTCTGTATCTTCTGTAACGGCAAAAGAACTGACTGCTTTTCCGCTTTTAAACGCAGAACAGGCTTTGCAGGGCCGCGCAGCTGGGGTTTCGGTAATGACGAATAATGGTGGCGAACCTGGAGCTCCTGTAAAAATTAGGGTTCGTGGAGGAACTTCTATTAATGCCAGCGGAGACGCCTTGATCGTTGTTGACGGTTTTGCAGGTGTTTCTATGCCTGCGCCTCAAGACATTGCTTCTATCGAAGTTTTGAAAGATGCATCGGCAACTGCCATTTATGGATCCAGAGGTTCTAACGGGGTTATTATGGTAACGACTAAAAAAGGAAAACCTGGAAAACCTGTAATCGAATTTAGCAATTCGACCTCTGTACAATCGGTAAATAACAAATTGCATTTATTGAATGCCGATCAGTTTGCTGCATACAGAAAAAGCTTTACAACGCACACGCAGGGTCCAGCAAATACAGACTGGCAAGATGTAATTTATCGCGACGGAATGATTTCGAATACGCAATTGTCTTTTTCTGGCGGATCTGAGAATGTAAGATATTATGTTTCTGGAACGTATTTTAACCAAAATGGGGTTGTAATCAATTCAGGAATTGACAAATACACGATTGTAGGTAATCTTGAAGCTGACTTATCTCCAAAATTCAAAGTAGGTTTGAACACTTTTACGAGCAAACAGAACAAAGAAGGAATTGTAAGCCAGACAAGCGCAGGAGGAACTGGTGCTGCGGGTGTAATTGCATCGGCTTATCGTTTTATGCCAGACAAAGGTATTTACAATGCTGACGGAACTTACACTACTACGGCTCCGATTGGCGATGATATTGACAACCCATACGCGACAGCAATGGAGAATATCTTAGAAACTGTTTCTATCGTAAACCGAAACAACTTTTTTGCCCAATACCAAATCACAAAAGATTTAGATTTTAAAACTACTTTAGGTTTAACCGATAATAATTCGCAGACAGGAAGATTTATTCCTTCAACTTTAATAGCAGGAAAAAATATCAAAGGAGAAGCTTCTGTAAACAATACGAGATTTTCTTCTTTCTTGACAGAGAATTATCTGACTTTCAAACGTGAAATTATCGACAAAGGAATATTGACCGTTCTTGGAGGATATTCATACCAGAAAAACAAAAACGAAAATTCGTATGCCGCTTCTAGAGGATTTTTAACCAATACCAATTCGTATAGAAATTTAGGCGCTGGAACCGTTTTCTTAAAACCTGATTCTGGATTATCTGAAACAGAATTGATTTCTGCTTTCGGAAGGCTGAATTTTGATTATGCCGACAAATATTTACTGACATTTACAGCAAGACGAGACGGTTCTTCAAGCTTTAGCAAAAACTACAAATACGGAACTTTCCCTTCTGGGGCGATTGGATGGAACATTAGCAAAGAAAACTTCTTAAAAGACAATAAAACGGTTTCTAATCTGAAATTAAGAGCTAGTTATGGAGCAACAGGAAACCCTTCAATTGGCGCCTACTCTACTCTTTCTAGATTTTCTGAAATCTATTACGTAAGCGGTGACGTGATTACCAATGCGGTTCAGCTGACATCATTAGACAATCCGAATTTAAAATGGGAAACATCATATCAGCAGGATTACGGAATTGATTTAGGTTTGTTTGATAACCGAATCAGCATTACGGCAGATTATTACAAAACGATTACTAAAGATTTATTGTTTAACAGACCGCTTCCGGGAATTTCTGGAATTGCTTCTCAGCTTCAAAACGTGGGCGAATTGGAAAATAAAGGATGGGAATTGGGCATTAATACCAGAAACTTTATTGGCGCAGATTTTACTTGGTCAACAAACTTTAATATTTCTTCGAATAAAAACAAAGTGCTAAAATTAGCAGACAACAAAGACCTTCTAATCAACTCTGCTCCGGGGCATTTCTTAGCAACTGAATCGCAGATTTTAAGAGTCGGACAGCCTGTAGGTTCTTTCTTTGGGTTTATTTATGATGGCGTAATTCAGCAGGGAGAAACGGTAGTGCCTGGAAACTTTGAAACGGCTCCGGGAGGAGAAAAATTCAGAGATTACAATGGCGACGGAAAACTAGATTCTCAGGATAAGACCATCATAGGAAACCCAAATCCAGATTTCATCTTTGGATTCAACAATGATTTCACCTATAAAAATCTTGATTTGAATATCTTCTTCCAAGGTTCGCAAGGAGGCCAGATTTTAAACTATACTTTGATGGAATTGGCTTCTGGAAACAACAATGCTACAACGGAAGTTCTTGATGCTTGGACACCAACTCATACCGATACAAATGTTCCTGCCAACGCGGCGAGAACCAAAAGAATCACGTCAAGATTTGTTTACGATGGAAGTTATATCCGTCTAAAAAACATCTCTATCGGATATAGTTTAGATGAAAAAATTGTTTCAAAAATGGGCTTAAGCAAAGTTCGTTTTTACATCAGCGCGCAAAACCTTTGGACCATTACAGATTATCCGGGTACAGATCCTGAAACGAATTACTTAAACGACACCAACTCAAGAAGTAATACCAATTTAGGATTGGATTACGGAGGATATCCAAACGTAAAAACGTTTACAGCAGGATTCAATTTAAAATTTTAATCTAATAACCTCTTTGGATTTAATGTGCTACAACACATAGGAACATAGGTTTTATGCCTTTAGAAAGAATGCAAAAAGAAACAAGGTTTCTAACACATAGTTCTCTATGTGTGTTTAAATAAGTGAAGCGCCTTTTTAAAATGTCACCTCTATGTTTCTATGTGTTAAAAACTACATCCAACTAGCTTAAATAAAAATACTATGAAAAAATATATAGCTTTTCTTTGTTTCGGAACCATGGCTTTATTCAGCTGTTCTGATTTGGAAGAAAAACCGGTAGGAATTATTCGTCCAGAAAACTTTTTCAATAATACAGACGATTTGCAGGCTGCTGTAAATGGAGCTTTTGCCAACATTGCCCACAACAATTATTGGGGAAGAGAATTTACAATTGCCCTGATGCTTCGCGATGATATGGCCGATATTGGCGACAGAACCACTCAGGCTGCGCGTATTGACGTAAATGATATGTCTATGAACGACACCAACGCGCTTGTAGCCAACTTTTGGCCGCAATCTTATGTTATTATCACGGCGGCAAATCAAGCCATTGAAGGCGCTAAGAAAACACCAGGCGATCCTGCTAAGGTAAATGCCATTGTCGCTCAAGCGTACTTTGCAAGAGCTTTTGCCTATTATCATTTGGTGCGTCTTTTTGGAGATATTCCGTATGTTGATTTCGTCGTAAATGATGTGAATCAGGTAAACTCTCTTGGCAAAACAAAAGAAGCTGACGTTTACCCAAAAATCATTGCCGACTTAGAATTTGCCAAACAATGGCTGGATGACAAACCAAAAGTGAAAGCCGTTCCGGGAAAAGGCACTGCAGCAGGATATTTAGCTTCTGTTTACTTGACTTTAGGGAATTTTCAGAAAGCATACGACGAAGCAAAATTTGTTATTACCAACGAAGCAAAATTTGGTTTAGGTCTAGATGCTGATTTTCAAGATTTGTTTAATGCCACAAAAACAGCGTCACTAAAAGAGCCATTATTCACAATCGACTTTAACAACCTGACATCAGGAAATTACGGTCAAGATTACACCGCATTTTTTACAGGATCGTTAAAAGATGACAGTTACAGTTATGGACAAGGATTCTCTGTAGCGGTTCCCTCTTTAAAAGTATTCAACACTTGGGATCAGAGAGATTACAGAAGAGCGGTAAGTTTTGATACGATCATCAGAAAGAAAACAGGTCCGGGCGGATCGCTTCAAGTTTATCCTTCGAGCGATAACGAGAAAGCTCCACGTCCGCATATTGCCAAATATTTCCGTTTTCCGGGAAAAGCGGGTGCAAACGGGAGAACTTCTCAGCACAATTACATCACAATGCGTTTTGCTGAAGTTTTATTGACTGCTGCTGAAGCCTTAAACGAAATTAATCCCGGAACAACAGAAGCTGATGGTTATGTAAATCGCGTGCGCGCAAGAGCGAGAAATAAAGCTGGCAAACTGGTTTCGTTTCCTGCTAACGTAACACCGGGATTATCTCAAGCCGATTTCAGAAAAATGGTTATCGACGAAAGAAGATTAGAATTGGCGTTTGAGTATGTGAGATGGTACGACATTAAAAGACTTAAAATCGGACCAGAAGTATTTGGACCAAACGGTTTAGAACCGCACGCTAATTTTGACCCTAACAGAGATTATTTATGGCCATTGCCGGGAACAGAATTGGCAATTAATCCGAATTTAAAACCAAACAATCCCGGTTATTAAATTTAACTCTTATTGAACGCAGATGAAACAGATTTGCTATCGCAAGACACGAATGAAATAGATTTTTTAATCCCATAGTGTGCATTTAGTTTCACGCAGATTTTACAGATTGAGCAGATTTAATTCAAAAAAATTCATTTTAATCTACGAAGTTTTTAAAAATCTGCGTGAAATAAAAAATCAGCAAAATCTGCATGATCTGCGTGATATAAAAAAATCTGTGTAAATCAGCTTTTTCGCGATAGCGAATCCATACAATCCGCTTCTAAAAATCACGATTACAAAATATTTATTTTAATATGAAGAATGTCAGTTTCATTTCTTTAATTCTTGGGTTTGCATCGCTTGCAACAGCGTGCAAATCCGGAATTAATCCTCAGACAAAAGCGACCTCGGCGGTGACAGAAAAACTGGAAACGCGTTACAAAATGCTGCTCGATTATCCCGTAGATTCTATGTCGATGCCTAGAAGCATGAATACCAAAACCCTTGAAATTCGCAAAGTGCCTTCGAGAGATTGGACAAGCGGTTTTTTTGCTGGAAATCTTTGGCAATTATATCGATTGACAGGCGATTCAAAATATAAGGAACAAGCTCAAAAATGGACTCCTTTCAGCAAAAAAGAAAGTGTCAACAGCAATTCGCATGATGTAGGTTTTAAAGTGTTTTGCAGTTTTGGAGAAGCGCTGAAAGTGCAAAACAAGAAAGAATACGAAGCCGTAATTGTAAAAGGCGCCGAAACTTTGTGTAAAAGGTTTAGCCCAAAAGTGGGGGCTATCCGTTCGTGGGATTTCAACACAGCAATTTGGGACTATCCAGTAATCATTGATAATATGATGAATTTGGAACTGCTTTTTGAAGCATCCAAAATATCTGGAAATCCAAAATATCGTGACGTTGCCATCCAACACGCCAATACAACTTTAAAAAATCAGTTCAGAGCAGACAATTCCTGCTATCATGTTATCGATTATAACCCGACAACTGGCGAAGTCAGAAAGAAAACAACTCTTCAAGGATACAATGACGACTCGGTTTGGGCACGCGGTCAGGCTTGGGCAGTTTACGGATTCACTATGTCGTATCGCTATACAAAAGATCCAGCCTACTTAAAACAAGCTGAAGGAACAGCAAAGTTTTTTATGACAAATAAAAACCTGCCAGAAGACGGAATTCCGTATTGGGATTTTAAAGATCCAAGCATTCCAAATTCGGCTAGAGATGTTTCTGCTGCTATGGTGATCGCCTCTGCTTTATACGAATTGCACGGTTATACAAAAAATGATAGTTATTTGGCTTTCGCCGATAAACTGATGGCTTCAGTGCAAACAGACAAATATATTTTAGATGCCAAAATCAAAGCGCCCTTCTTATTTGATCACAGCACTGGAAACTGGCCAAAACACGACGAAATTGACGAACCAATAATTTACGCCGATTATTATTTTTTGGAAGCCCTTTTAAGAAAAAGTGGCAAAGGTACAAAGTAACAAAGTGGCAAAGGTTTTCTGTCTTTTTATCTCTAAACCTTACAATCTTTGAGCCTTTGAGCCTCTGAACCTCTGAACCTAAACAAACATGAAGAATTATAAACACAATACATTTTCAATTTTTGCACTTTTTGTTTTGTTTCCAATTTGTCTGAGCAGTTTTGCTCAGACAAAGAGAAACATTAATGACAATTGGCTTTATTTAGAAAATCATACCGCAAACCTCAGCGAAGCCCAAAAAGCTTCAAACTGGATCTCTCTAAACTTACCTCACACTTGGAACGCCGAAGATGCAACCGATTTAAATCCGGGATACAGACGCGATGCAAGCTGGTACCATAAAAAATTAAACATTCCGCAAATCGATAAAAACAGCGTCTATACTTTATACTTTGAAGGATCAAACGTAACCACTAAAGTTTATGTAAACGGAAAAGAAGCCGGATCGCATATTGGCGGTTACATCGGTTTTTCTATCGATATTACGAACTTAATTAAGGAAGGAAACAACGACATTTTTGTTCGTGTGGATAATAGCTATGATATTGAAATTATTCCTTCCCAAAAAAGCGATTTCTTTATTTATGGCGGAATCACGCGAGATGTCTGGCTGGTTTCGAAATACAAGAACCATATCGAAAACCTAAAAATTACAACCCCAGAGGTTTCGGCAAAAAAAGCTTCAGTGCAGATTGTTTCTTCAATTGCAAATCCTAACAATTCAAAAGATTTATCCTTAACTGTAACGCTTAAAAATCCGAAAGGGAAAAAAGTAGCGAGCAAAACCGTTTTGGTTACAGATAAAACTTCAACCATTACTTTTGAAAATATCAAAAACCCTGAACTTTGGGATACAGAAAAACCAAATTTATACAGACTTTCCGCTTCTTTATCTGAAAAAAATCAAATTAAAGACAGCGTTTCAGAAAAAGTAGGTTTTAGATGGTTTGAGTTTAAAGATCATGGGCCATTTTATCTGAATGGAAAACGACTGTTGATTCGCGGAACTCATCGTCATGAAGAGCAAGCTGGCGTTGGCGCTGCCATGAGTAACGAACAGCATTGGGCAGATATGAAATCGATCAAAGAAATGGGTGCCAATTTTGTTCGTTTAGCACATTATCCGCAAGATCCAGAAGTTTATAAAGCTTGCGACGAATTGGGGCTTTTGGTTTGGGATGAATTGCCGTGGTGTCGCGGCGGAATTGGCAATGACGTTTGGAAAACGAATACCAAAAATATGCTGGCAGAAATCATCAATCAAAATTACAATCATCCGAGCATTATTATCTGGTCTTTAGGAAACGAAATCAACTGGCTTCCTGATTTTCCTGATGGCGATAACGATAAAAAAACGAATAATTTTTTAACGGAATTAAACGACATCGCTCATAAACTGGATCCAACCCGCAAAACGGCTATCAGAAAATATTACGAAGGTTCGCATATTGTAGACGTGTTCTCGCCTTCAATCTGGTCAGGATGGTATTCTGGAAGCTATAAAAGCTATCAAAAAGCGATTGATGTTTACAAGAAAGAATACAAACATTTTATTCATGCCGAATATGGCGGAGACAGTCACGTAGGGCGCCATAGCGAAAACCCAATTACAGGTGAAAATGTAATAAAAGCTGAAGGCTGGGAAGAAGCCATAGTACAGACTAAAATTGCTAACATTGCACAAATTGGCGATTGGAGCGAAAATTATATCGTTGATTTATTTGACTGGCATTTGCACATATCCGAGAATGACCCAACGTTTGTGGGTAATATACAATGGGCATTTAAGGATTTTGCAACGCCTTTGCGACCAGAAGACGATATTCCGTACATGAACCAAAAAGGATTGACAGATCGAAACGGAATTCCGAAAGATGCCTATTATGTTTTTAAAAGTTACTGGGCGACAGCACCTTTCGCTTATATCGAATCGCAT
Organism: Flavobacterium sp. TR2; assembly: GCF_025252405.1. Lineage (NCBI taxonomy): Bacteria > Pseudomonadati > Bacteroidota > Flavobacteriia > Flavobacteriales > Flavobacteriaceae > Flavobacterium > Flavobacterium sp. TR2. Next base: position 4,019,274 of record NZ_CP104307.1, read on the forward strand.
ACTTGGACAGAGCGCCAGGGGCCAGAAAATACGCCGAGAACGATTAGCGTTTTCAGCAACTGCGAGAAAGTGGCTTTCTTTCATAATGGAAAATCGTTGGGAGAAAAGCAGCGAAATCTTGCTCTTTACCCTGCGAATGGCCTAACTTGGGATGTCAATTTTACGAAAGGGGAAAATTTGTTGGTTGCCGTTGGAAAAACAAAAGAAGGAAAAACGGTTTCAGATACGCTGAAAGTGAACTATCGTTTCAACAAAAATGACACGGCGGTTTCATTGCAATTGTCATCAGAAAAACTAAAAAACGGAAACTATCTCGTGACTGCTATTGCAATTGACAACAATAATTTACGCTGTCTGGATTATGAAGCGAGTGTTTATTTTCAATGTTTAAAGGGAGGAAAAACACTAAAAAATCAAGGAACACCAACCGGAAGCGAATCCATCAGAATGGCAAACGGAAAAGCTGCTATCGAAGTGATTCCTGACGGTTCTGGCAATCCGATTGAAATGACCGCTTTGAATCAAAGTTTTAAAGGAGAATATTTGAGAATTCCTGTTGAGTGAAAGATTCTTTTATGACGCGAAGGCGCAAAGACGCAAAGTCTTTTTTTTCGCAGATTTATTTGTATGAAAAAAACTTCGTGCCTTAGCGCCTTCGTGGCAAAACACAAATACAAAAACAAATTAATACCAAAAATGAAAAAACTATTAACCGCATTACTCCTAACCTCTTCCGTTTTGGCGTCTGCACAAAATCTAATATCGAATGTCCAAAACCGAAACACAACTTCTTTAAACGGAGTTTGGAATTATATTATCGATCCTTATCAAACAGGTTTTTACAGCTTTCACTTGGATCAGTACGACAAAAGTGAAAAACCGGCAAAAGGAGCTTTTTTCACCAATTATCACGCAGAAAACAAACAAGAATTGGTAGAATATGATTTTGATAAATCGCCAACAATCAACATCCCTGGCGATTGGAATTCGCAGATTGCAGAACTGAAATATTACGAAGGAAATGTATGGTTCAAAAAGTCTTTTGATTACAATTTAGCGGCTAATAAACGCCTGTTTTTATATTTGGGAGCCATTAATTATAAAGCTGATGTGTATTTAAACGGAAAAAAACTAGGAACGCATGAAGGCGGTTTCACACCGTTTAATTACGAAGTGACTTCAATCGTAAAACCTACGGGAAATTATCTAGTCATTAAAGTTGACAATACCCGCCATAAAGAAGATGTGCCAACCGTAAACACCGATTGGTGGAACTACGGCGGCATCACGCGAGATGTGACTTTAATTGAAGAAGAGGCTTCTTTTGTGGAAGATTATACAATCCAGCTGAAAAAAGGCAATGCAAATGTTATTTCAGGTTTTATAAAAATCAATAATTTAGATGCTTCAAAAAATCAGATTTCAATTTCAATTCCTGAATTAAAAGTCAACTTCAAAGGAAAAGCGGATGGCAACGGAATTTTAAACTTCGAAATCCCAGCCAAAAAAATCTTGTACTGGTCTCCAGAAAATCCGAAATTATATAATGTTACTGTTGACTTTAACGGGAAAAAATTAAACGATCAGATTGGTTTTAGAACTATCGAAACTAAAGAAGATAAAATTCTGCTAAACGGAAAACCAGTTTTCTTAAGAGGAATTTCAATTCACGAAGAAAATGCAAAAGGCGGCCGCGCCAATTCTGTAGAAGATGCTTTGCGCTTATTAAACTGGGCAAAAGAATTGGGTTGCAATTATGTGCGTCTGGCGCATTATCCGCATAACGAAAATATCATTCGCGAAGCTGATAAAATGGGAATAATGGTTTGGGAGGAAATTCCGGTATATTGGACTGTAGAATTTACAAACAAAAACACGTATCAAAATGCCGAAGATCAATTGACAGCTTCTATTACAAGAGATAAAAACAGAGCAAGCATTATCATTTGGTCAATGGCAAATGAAACGCCAATTTCTGATGCTCGAAATGCTTTCATCAAAAATTTGGCATCACACACCAGATCATTAGACAATACCAGATTAATCAGCGCTGCTTTATTAACCAAAAAAGAAACTATTGATGATCCGATTGGTGAAGTTTTAGATGTTGTGGCTTTCAACCAATATTTGGGCTGGTACGGCGGAAATTTGGAAGATGCTGAAAAAATAACATGGAAATCTAAATACAATAAACCTATTGTTGTTTCTGAGTTTGGAGGCGATGCAAAAGCCGGTTTTCATGGAGAGAAAAACGAACGTTGGACAGAAGAATATCAGGAATATCTATACATTCAAAACCTGAAAATGATTGAAAAGATTCCACATCTAAGCGGAACAAGCCCTTGGATTCTAGTCGATTTCAGATCTCCGAAAAGACTGCTTCCAGGAATTCAGGACGGTTATAATCGTAAAGGTTTAATTTCAAATGACGGCGAAAAGAAAAAGGCTTTTTACATTATGCAGGATTGGTACGCTAAAAAGAAAAACGAATATTAAATAATTATTTTCACACAACGTTAATCTGTAGAGACGCACCGCAGTGCGTCTACGCAACGACGGTTACAATACATTAGACGCACTGCGGTGCGTCTCTACAGAAAATTGGATCGGAATTAAAATTATCTCGTCAAAACTGTTACCAATTCATTAACAAAAAACAGGCAGCAAATTATATGATTTTTCTTCATTATTAATTTACTTTGTTGTAGTTAATCTAAAAATTGTAAACCATGAAAAAATTCTATTTGCTAGCAGTTACTTTGTTTGCTGCTTTTACAGTTCAGGCTCAAGACATAGTAAAATTTGCTCCGCTTGATGCAAGTCCGGTTGATATTTCTTATTTTCCAAACAAAGCGGTTAAATTCAAAAAAACAGATACCCCAAACCCAGTTATCAAAGTTCTTTACGCAAGACCTTCTGCAAAAGGAAGAACTATTTTTGGCGATGTGGTAAAATTTGGAGAAGTTTGGAGAGTTGGCGCTAATGAAAACACAGAGATTAAATTCTACAAAGATGTCACAATCGGCGGTAAAAAAGTTCCTGCGGGATACTACAGTTTATTTGCCATTCCAGAAAAAGACAAATGGACTATCATCATCAACAAAGAATTGGATTTATGGGGTGGTTATGCTTATGACGAAAGCAAAGATGTGGTAAGAGTTTCAGTTCCTGTTAAACCAGTTTCTGATGTTATCGAAGCTTTATCTATCGCATTTACTGCTCAAGGCAATGTAGCAAATCTTGTTATTGGCTGGGATAAAACAACGGTTGAATTGCCAATTACGGTTAAATAAGTTTTACTAATATATGCCACGAAGGCACAAAGTCGCAAAGTTTTTTCTAAAGCTTTGCGACTTTTTTTTTTGCCACGAATTACACAAATTTGCACTAATTTTTCCCCAAAAACTGATGAATCAAATTTGTGAAAATTAGTGTAATTCGTGGCTATAAAAAATTTAATGCTTCTTCCTGTTTAAATCATTTTCCCTTGCATTTGCAAACACAATCCAATGCAAACATAACCCGTGGTTTTAACCACGGGAGCGCAGGATTGGATACGGATTGTTTTTTGATTGTGTTCCTGTGGTTGAAACCACAGGCTATATTTGAAAATTAGGAATCAAAAACACTCTTTAATGCTTCTTCCTGTTTAAATCATTTTCCCTTGCATTTGCACACACAATCCAATGCAAACATAACCCGTGGTTTTAACCACGGGAGCTCAGGATTGGATACAGATTGTTTTTTGATTGTATGTCTATGGTTAAAACCACAGGCTATATTCTAAAAATTCGGGCGCAAACAAAAAGAGGCATTTTTCAATGCCTCTTTTTGTTTTTTAAACCTTAACAGTTTCTATAATTTTATCTAGCGTAATCGGTAAATCTCGAACACGTTTTCCAGTTGCATTAAAAACAGCATTTGCAATTGCGGGCGCCATTCCGACTAAGGCAGTTTCTCCAAGACCTTTTGTTCCCATTGGATTGCTTATTGGATCTTTTTTATTAACGAAGAAAACTTCCTGTTTTTCAATATCCGCGTTTACAGGAACATGGTAATCAGCAAAATTATTGTTGATTGGTCGGCCAAAACGATGATCGATTTCTAAGGCTTCCATCAACCCCATTCCGATTCCTCCTACTGCTCCGCCAAACATTTGCCCCGCAGAAGTTTTCTGGTTGATTACTGTTCCAATATCTGCGCAAGAAACCACGTGAGCCAATCTTATTTTACCCAAATTCGGATTCACCAATACTTTTACAAAATGAACAGAAAACGAGTAAATCGAATATTTCTTGGCTTCTTCAGCAGCTTTAGAAAGATTTTCCACTTCAAAATCTTCTAATTTATTACTGCTTAAAAGAGCCGCCAGCGTAACCGATTTCGATTTGTCTTTTTTAGAAGAAACCGTTCCGTTTTCAAAAGTTAAATCGGTAATCGCGATTCCTTTTAAAGCAGGACTTTTGCTTCCCAATTCAATTATTTTATTCAATAGCAAATTACAGGCATCATGAACCGCAGAACCGACAGATGAAGTTGTTGCCGACCCCCCTTGTGTCGGACCTTTCGGCAATCCGCTTTTTCCCATTTCGATGATTACGTTTTCAGTCGGCAAACCTATCACTTCTGCTCCAATTGCAGTCATCATAGTCGCTGTTCCCGGTCCCATATCGTTTACACTGCATTGCAGCACTAAATCGCCATTGGCTAAGAATTTTGCTTTTACAGCAGTTGGGCTTCTATAACAGCCAAAAGTTCCTGTTCCCATTCCGTAACCTACCAGCCAGTTTCCTTCTTTAACAGAACCTGGTTCATTTTTACGGTTTTTCCAGCCAATGCGCTCCATTCCTCCTTCGTAACATTCTAAAAGGTATTTACTGCTCCACGGCTTATTTTGTTCTTGATCTTTTTCTGCGTAATTCAGCTTGCGAAATTCGATCGGGTCCAAATTTAATTTATAAGCCATTTCATCCATAGCACATTCTAATGCAAAAGATCCTGTCGCCTCACCCGGGCCACGCATCCAGATTGGCGTGCAAGTATCCAAAGGCACAATTCTGTAACGTGTAGAAACATTGGCACAATCATAAATAAATCGAGACATATTTACCGTTCCTTCCATAAAATCTTCATAACTCGAAGTCATGGCGACCGCCTCATGCGTCAAACCTGTCAGTTTTCCATCTTTTGTTGCACCAAGACCCATTTTCTGAATGGTGTACGGTCTGAAACCAACATTGGTAAACATCTGCTCACGATGCAAAACCAGTTTCACAGGTCGATTTAATTTTTTGGCACCAATCAAAGCCGCGATTTCATAGGGCCAAGTATGCAATCCCATTCCAAATGCACCTCCAAGATATTCAGCATGAACCTCAACATCTTCTGCGGGAACATTAAAAACTCCTGCTACACTTCTGCGCGTACCTTCTACACCTTGGCTTTTCGTATATAAAATTGGCTTATTGCCGTCCCATTTTGCAATGATATTTGCCAGTTCCATTGGGTTGTGAACTTCTGTTGGAATCGTATATTCGGCTTCTAGAACTACTTCAGCATTTTTATAGCCGTCATGCTCACCGCGATGGTAGTCATTTCCTTTATCCGTTTCAACTTTCTTTTCTTTTTCAGCGGCTTTTTTAAGTTCTGTCGAATGCTCTTCTTTAAAATAATCGGCTTTGATCAAACTTGCTGCATATCGCATACGTTCAAAAGTATCGGCAATCACCAAAGCAATTGGCTGATCGTAATACAATATCGAATCATCTTTAAAAATCTGCAGCGGCTGCCCAAAATTATGCTTGTCTTTAGCTTTCTGATAACCTGCAGGTTTATCTACATTCAAATGGGTAATAACCGCCAAAACTCCTGGAGCCCATTCTGCTTTTTTGGTATTAATGGTTTTGATTCTTCCTTTGGCAATCGTGCTTCCCACTAGGCACGCATAAGCTACACCAGCCGTTTTATATTCTGCCGAATAAGTTGCAGAGCCCGTTACTTTAGCAAATCCGTCAACTCTATTAATATTACTTGTCTTGCTCATAATTTAATTATTTTGATGCTGCTATTGCAAGTGCTTCTGCTACTGCATTCTCTCCAAGCGTTAGTTTAAAATTGTTATCGCCATATCCTTTCGCTCCTTTCATAGATAAGTGGCCTGCTTGTTTGAATATATCTTCCGAAACTGTTTTCCCTTTCAGGAATTTTTCTGTTTCAGTTAATCTCCAAGGTTTATGTGCTACGCCTCCCATCGCCAATCTGACATCATTTATAGTATTATTTTTTATGTCTAAAGCCACTGCCACAGATACCAATGCAAAAGCATAACTGGTTCTGTCGCGAACTTTTAGATAATGGACGTTTTTAGTAAAATTATTGTCTGGAATTTCTACAGAAGTAATCAATTCTCTACTGTCAAGCGTGTTGTCTTTTTCAGGCGTGTTTCCAGGAAGTCGATGAAAATCGGTAAAATTAATTTCTCGTTTTCCTTTTGGACCTTCGACCAAAACTGTTGCATCAAGTGCTGCCAAAGCCACGCACATATCGCTGGGGTGAACAGCAATGCAACTGTCTGAAGCGCCAAAAACTGCTGCCATTCGATTAGAACCGCCAATGGCGCCGCATCCGCTTTTTGGTGTTCTTTTGTTGCATGGCATATCAGTATTGTAATAATAAGAGCAACGCGTTTTTTGAAGCATATTGCCTCCAACGGTTGCCATATGGCGAATTTGCTGAGAAGCCCCAGCCGCTAAAGCCAATGCCAGCAAAGGATATTTTTCTTTTATAGATGAATCTTCGGCAACCTGACTATTTTTGGCCAATGCTCCAATAGAAACCTTTCCTTTTAAGAACTCTATTTTCTTTAAGTCTAATCCGTTGATGTCAACTAGTTTGTCTGGAGCCACGATATTCTTCTTCATTAAATCGACAAGATTCGTTCCGCCCGCAATAAACATGGAAGAATTATCTTTGGCTTTGCCTGTAACTGCCGAAGAAGAAGACAGCGCTTTAATTATCTGAAAGTTTTTCATATCTCCTTTCCTCCTTCCTTCACTTCTGTTATAGCATCAACAATATTATGGTAAGCTCCACAACGGCAGATGTTACCACTCATATATTCTCTAATTTCTTCTCTGCTGTTGGCATGGCCTTCTTTTATGCAGGCAATTCCCGACATGATTTGTCCAGGAGTGCAATAGCCGCACTGAAAACCATCATGCTTGATAAAAGCTTCTTGCATTGGATGCAGTTTTTTGCCTTGAGAGAGTCCTTCAATAGTGGTCACCTGTGCATTCTGCTGCATCGATGCCAAAGAAAGGCATGATAAGATTCGAGTTCCGTTTACGTGAACTGTACACGCACCACATTGCCCATGATCGCAGCCTTTTTTTGTTCCCGTAAGCTGCAATTGTTCGCGAAGCAAATCAAGCAGCGTAGTTCTTGGCTCGATGTTCAAATTGTGTTTTGTGCCATTTACTTCAATAGAAAGCGGCACCGTTTCTAAATACTCCGCAATTTTTTCATCCCATTTCTTTTCTGAAGCCATTACCAGCGAAGGAGGCGTCAGGGCAAGAGCGGTAAAAAGTCCTGATTTCTTTATAAAGTCACGGCGCGAACTAGCATCTTCGGGCGTTACTTTATTCTGATTTGTTTTTTTAGAAGCCATTCAGTCTATTTGTTAAATTAGCAGATTTGCTTTTGTAATTCTAACAAATTTAGTCAACTTAAATCACAAAAAGTTATGAAATTCAAACATTACTCTTATTTAGAATAATTACAATTTTGTTTTTTTTAACCACAAGTTTCCAAAGATTTTATTATTTCTTTCGCAGATTTGGCAGATAATGTAGGTTTGAGTTTAAGAAAGATTTGCGCAGCGTTTTTAATAATAAAGCTTAAAAAAATCTGTTCAAATCTGTGAAATCTGCGAAAAGCAAAAAAAGATGCCCATAAAAACTTTGTGTGCTTTACGGTTGATTTTCCATAGAGATTAATTCTGAAATTGTATTTTTACTGAATCAAGCTCAAATTATGCCACAGCAAAAAATCATTTATCTGGATAACAATGCCACAACCCGTGTTGATGAGCGTGTTTTGAATGCAATGCTGCCATATTTCACTGATTTTTACGCCAATCCAACAAGTACGCATCTTGCGGGATTAACCATAAAAGAAGCTGTAGAAAACGCTGCTTGGCAAACTGCCGATTTGATAAATACAAATGCTGATGAAATCATTTTTACGTCTGGCGCAACAGAAAGCATTAATTTGGCTATAAAAGGCCTGAGCAATCAAGAAAGAAAACATATTATTACCATTCAGACCGAACATAAAGCGGTTCTTGAAACTTGCCATTTTATGGAAAGCATTGGTTTTGAAGTTACTTATCTTCCAACTGCTGCTGATGGGCTATTAGAAATTCAACTACTCGAAGAAATAATAACCGATAAAACACTGGTTTTCATCGGAATGTTCTCCAATAATGAAACTGGCGTCATACAAAATACAAGTGCAATCTCTAAAATTCTGAAAGCCAGAGATGTACTTTTTATATGCGATGCTACACAAGCTGTCGGCAAAATTCCGATTGATGTAAAAAAGCATGAGATTGATTTTTTAGCCTTATCTGCACACAAGTTTTACGGACCAAAAGGCGTTGGCGCTCTGTATGTTTCGGCAAAAGCCAAAGCAAAATTATCTCCCCAGATTCTCGGAGGCGGACAACAGCGAAAGTTACGAAGCGGGACACTAAATGTTCCAGGAATCATTGGTTTAGGAAAAGCTGCTGAAATTGCTTTGAAGGAACAAGAAGAAGATCAAAAACGAATTGAAATTTTAAGAAACAAACTTGAAAAAGGATTATTGCAGTTTGAAGGCTCTTTCGTGAACGGAAATATTGAAAACCGAATTTATAATACTTCAAATATTTGTTTCCCAAACGTAAATTCTGAACAGCTGATTTTGGCTTTGGGAAATATTTCAGTTTCAAATGGTGCATCGTGTTCTGCGGTTATTTCTGAACCTTCTCACGTTTTAAAAGCAATGGGATTGTCTGATGCAGAAGCTTTAAGCTCAATTCGTTTTAGTTTAGGGCGTTTTACTACCGAAGACGAAATTGATATTGCTATAGAACACGTTTTAAGTCTAGCTAGACAGTTTGCCACTAAGGCTCAAAGACACTAAGATTTTTATATTTTAATCTCATAAAAACTCAAAGGTTTTGTGAATTGCCACCTGTTTCAACTGGAGAATATGAAAAATTAAGAATTGAAGGCTTTAGCCAAAATTAGTTCCTGTTTGGCTAAAGCCCTACTCTCCAGCTTAATTATTGCCATCCAGATAAAGCTGGACGCTATTCAAATTATGCTTAAATCTCGCAAAGGTGCGAGAAGTTTATTGTTTTTTTGTGTTGCTTCCAGCTTTAGCTGGATGAAATAATAAAAGAAGCTGAAGGCTTTAGCCCAACTTTCGTGGTTTGGCTAAAGCCTTTTAATTTGTAATCCCTTAATGCTCCAGTTAAAACTGGAGCCAATTCATAAAAATCTTAGTGTCTCTGGGACTTTACGAGATTAAAAAATAAAAATCTTAGTGTCTTTGTGACTTCGTGGCAACATCAAGAAAAATTCATAAAAATCTTTGCGTCTCTGTGTCTTCGTGGCAACATCAAGAAATCAACTGGTTATAATCTTCCTCCGTATCAATGTCAATATTTCCTTTTTCAAAAGGAACCGCAACGACGTCTTCGGCGTATTTTTTAATAAGCTTTTTTGCCCCTTCTTTCCCTTTCAGCGCTAGAAGTTCCGGAAAGTATTTTTTATGAAATAAAACCGGTGTTCCTAAGGTTTCTGAATAACCGGATGCTGCAATTTCTTTTCCTGTTTTCTTAGATTCGCTGATTAAGTTTTCAAAAACGGCACTAGTGACAAAAGGCTGATCGCAGACTGCCAAAATACATTGCTCACAATCAGGATTTACAAGCAGTGCTTCTGTAATTCCCTTTGCGATTGAAGAAGACATTCCTTTTTCCCATTCAGAATTGAAAGAAAATAGTATTTCGGGCAAATTAAGCTCTTTTGCGATTAAATCATGATTGGCGCCTGTTACGACTATTAGAAACGAGTTTTTAACTTTTAAAGCTTCTGAAATCGTGTTTTTCAGCAGGGTCGATTCTTTGTACTGCAGCAGCTGTTTGGGGCTGTTCAATCTTGACGAACTCCCTGCAGCGAGAATAACAATGCCTGTTTGATGACAAATTTTATTCTCCATAATGAATTTCATCATGAATTCTACCCAATTTGTATTTTAAGGATGTTCCTGCACGTTCAGAGGCAATTGCTTTAATTTCAGAAACAATCGAAAGAGCGATTTCTTCTGAAGTTTCTGCGCCTATATCCAAACCAATAGGACTGTGGATTCTGCTTAACTGTTCTTCGCTTACTGTTATTCCTTCCTGCAAAAGATCGTCAAGCATTCGGTTGAACTTTGATTTTGGACCGAGAATTCCGATGTAATGACAATTGGTCTGCAATAACAATTTTAGAACGGCCAGATCATATTTGTAATTGTGCGTCATCAAAAGAAAATAAGTCTGATCGTCGATGTTTACATTATCCAGAAATTGCTCGGGTTTTACAACTGAAATCTGACTGGCTTTAGGAAAACGCTTTGCTGTTGCATGAGTGGCGCGTCCTTCGCCAATAGTGGTTTTCCATCCTAAAACAGCCGCCATTTTTACCAGTGGCCGAATATCGTTTCCTGCTCCTGCAATTATCAGCGAAATAGATGGTTTTATATATTCAATTAAGGCTTCGCTGTCGTTTTGCTCTTGCAGTTTTTTGACTAATGACGTTTTGCTTTTCAGCACTTCTTTTACATCTGAAATCAGATTTAAAGATTCATTATTATGATTTAGAACAGGACTGTCTTTTCGAAAAAACAAAGTGGTCCCAATCTGAAATGCATTTCTTTTTAAAGAGAAAACGGTAACGATTACAGCTTCTTTTCGTTCCAATTCAAGTTGTCTCAAAAGCTGAATCGGATTGTTTTCTACCTCTTCATCGATGTATTCAAAAAGAATATGAACAATTCCGTTGCACCCCAGCTGCAATCCTACTTCTGCATCATCTTCATTGCTTGTATTGTAGGTGACCAGTTTATTCTGTTTCTGATTAATTGAAAGAAGCGCTTTTCGCAGCGCATCGCCTTCTAAGCAGCCTCCGCTTATGGCGCCCGTCAGTATGCCGTCTTCTGTCACCAGCATACGCGCGCCTGGCTTTCTGTACGACGACCCTTCCACTTTGACAACTGTTGCCAAGGCTGTTTTTTTTCCTGCCAATTCTGCTTCGGAATGCGCTTTAAGAATTTCGCTGATTTCTTTCATATAAAAATATCTTCCAAACAAAAATAGGGAAATCTTTTAAAGAGAAATAATTCCTGTGACAAATGCCGTTTGGACTATTTCATCGATATAAAAGTAAGGAATCTAAAATATATCGGAAGAAAGCTGTCTGGAAGAAAAAATATTTTAGATTTTCTTTTGAGAATAACTATAATAATTTTTTATCATTAGCGTAATCATTTTTTTAAACAGGTGTATGATTTATATTACGAAGTTTTGTATTTTTATCAATAGCAAAATTTATTTTACCTAACTTAAAATTAAAATACATGGGAAAATTTGTAATCACTACTAGAGCTAATGGAGAGTTCCAGTTCAATTTGAAAGCTGGTAACGGCCAGACTATTTTAACAAGCGAAGGTTATACAACAAAAGCGGCTTGTAATAATGGTATCGAATCGGTTAAAAAAAATGCATCAGACGATGATCGTTATGATAGATTAGAATCTAAAAGCGGTAAACCTTATTTTAATTTAAAAGCTGGAAACGGCCAGATTATTGGTTCTAGCGAAATGTACGAAAGCGTTGCGGCAAGAGAAAACGGAATCGAATCGGTAAAGAAAAATGCTCCCGATGCAACTATAGATGATCAAACGGCTTAATTGAAAGCCATTTTAAAATAGAAAGAAGCAGTCTCAAAAGGACTGCTTTTTTGCTGGACTGATTATCTATATTTTTATAATCTAATCCAATAAGAACACAATCAATCCTCGTGCGCCGTGAGCTCCAAGAACTAAAGACTGCTCGATATCGGCTGTTTTTGACGGACCGGCTATGAAAGTTCCAAAACCATATTCCATGTTTCCAATTCTTTGATACGCTTGCTGCATTGTTGGCACAAGATCTTTTTTATGGACTATAATTGCTAAATATTGCGCGATGAAAGGCGCAACACGCTGTCCTAAAATATCATCTGTTACCCAGAGCCCGCTGTTTTCGGCAACTCCAAAATGTGCTTTTATAACAGTCAATTCTACATCCTGAAGCGAATGCGGATCTACTGTTTTCCAGTCTAAAGAAGCAATTTCTGAAAGTTCTGGAAGGGTTGTAATTAATCTTTTTTCTAGATTGTAATTCGATTTTATGTAATTGATAATTTCATCATAATTAGCAACCTCAACCGGATCGCCTCCAATACCTTTTAAAACCGTTTTATAGGTTTCTAGCACATCAAATTGCTCTGAACCTAAAAGATTTAGATTCGGCAGTTCTGAAACCAAATCAGGCTGGTTTAATTTAATTCTTTTTAAAATTTCGCCTTTACTGCTCATCTCTTTTTGCTTTAGATTCTCTCGAATTTTTCTTGTACCATTCTCTAAAAGATTCTTCTGGAACATCTGGCATTTCGCGCTGATCGTACCATTTATTCATTTTATTATTGACCATTCCTGGAATGTTCTTCATTACAAATCGCCCTGATTTTCCAGCAATATTAAAAACTGTTGGATTTGCTAAAACGGTTGCCATTGTTTTCATCGCAATAGTTTTGGCTTTTGGCGTATGTCCTTCTTTCACCAAAACCTGACGCCATTTGTACAATTGATCGTGAATATCGATTTTTACAGGGCAAACATTGGTGCACGAACCGCAAAGCGTGCTTGCAAACGGTAAATCTGCATTTTTGCTCATGTCTAAATTTGGTGCCAAAATAGAACCGATTGGCCCTGCAACTGCATTGTGATAGCTGTGTCCGCCGCTTCGTCTGTACACGGGACAGGTGTTCATGCACGCCCCGCAGCGAATGCATTTCAGCGAATTTCTAAAATCTTCCCTTCCCAATTGCGTGCTTCTTCCGTTGTCTACAATTACAATATGCATTTCTTTTCCGTCTCTTGGTTTTTTGAAATGGCTTGAGAAAGTAGTTATGGGTTGTCCTGTGGCACTTCTTGCCAATAACCTCAAGAAAACACCTAAATGTTCTCTTTTCGGAATCAGTTTCTCAAATCCCATGCAGGCGATGTGAACGTCTGCCAGGTGCGCGCCCATATCGGCATTTCCTTCATTGGTGCAGACTACAAATTCGCCAGTTTCAGCAACAGCAAAATTAACTCCTGTGAGAGCCACTTTTCTAGTTAAAAAAGTGTTTCTCAAACTCTGGCGAGCCGATTCTGTCAAATACTGCGGATTGAAATTTCCTTTTTCTGTACCTAAATGTTCGTGAAAAGTTTCGCTTACATCTTCTTTCTTTAAGTGAATTGCCGGAAGTACAATGTGGCTTGGCGGTTCTTTACGGAGCTGTACAATATATTCTCCCAAATCAGAATCGATTACTTCTATTCCTTTTTCGGCTAAATAATCGTTTAAATGGCATTCTTCTGTAAGCATCGATTTGGACTTTACCATTTGCTTTACATCATGTTTTGCCATGATAGAATGCACAATTTCGTTGTGTTCTTTTGCATCGGCTGCCCAATGCACAATTATGCCGTTTCGTTGCGCATTAGCTTCAAATTCAACTAAATAATCATGAATATTAGAAAGTACATTAAATTTAATTTGAGAAGCCGTTTCGCGAAGCAATTCCCAATCTTCAATCTGATGCGCCGATTTATCTCTTTTAGCGCGAACAAACCAAAGTGTTTCGTCATGCCAATTGACACGTTCTACATCTTTATTGAACTTTGCTGCGGCTTCGCTGTGCGGTATTGTTTTTTCTGATGACATTTTTTATTTTTTTAAGCTGTAGGCTTTAAGCTCTAAGCAGTAAGCAACTTAACTTTCTTAATATCTTAATGGTAGAAAAAAATTAGTTTTCGAGTGAATTTAATATTTCAGCAATGTGAATGGTTTTAATTCTGCTTTTCTGTCTTTTTAGAATTCCGTCCAAATGCATTAAGCAAGACATATCTCCACCCGTAATATAATCCACATCATGACTTTCGTGATCTTTAATGCGATCTTGCCCCATTTTTACAGAAACGGCTTCTTCGGTCACACAGAAAGTGCCTCCAAAACCGCAGCATTCGTCTTTTCTGGTCAAAGAAATCAAGTCAAGATCTTTTATACTGTGCAGCAATTGCTCTGGTTTAGAAAAAAATGGTGCGTTCAACTCAGACATCTGCGAAAGCTTTAATCCGCGCTGACCGTGACAGCTTACGTGCATTCCGACTTTATAAGGAAATCTTCCGTCAATATGATCGATTTTTAAAACGTCGGTTATAAATTCGGTAAGTTCGTAAACCGTATTTCGAATTGCTGCCGCTTTTTCTTCTTGTTTTTCATCGTGCAAATGGTCTTTTACGTGCAGAACACAGCTTCCAGAAGGGCAGACTATGTAATCAAATCCAGAAAAATTGGCAATAAAATTGGCATCGCATCCTTTGGTTAAATGCGCATAACCGCTATTTGCCATTGGCTGTCCGCAACAGGTCTGTCCCATTGGAAAATGCACGTCACAGCCTAATTTTTGAAGTAATTGGTAGGTTGCGATTCCTACTTTAGGATAAAATTGGTCGACATAACAAGGTATAAAAAGTCCAATTTTCATGTTGTAATATTTAGTGTGTTGTTCATTAGGCGTGTACTGTAAAAATGTAAAAAATACGTTTCTCAACAAATTTACAACATACAGACCATTTTTACCTAATGTTTATAGAATTTCAAGTCAATTAAATCGTTCTGAATTGGTTTTGGATTCCAGTTATCATGAATTGCCAAAGCTGCCCCCAAAGCACTCGCCTGCGCCATTGAAGCGGCATAAACTTCAATGTCTGGAAAAGCTTCTGCCAATAAATTCATATAAATCGAATTTTTACTGAAACCTCCATCCACAAAAATCTTTTTTACTGGGCTGTTATGAATTACCAAATTGGTCGAAAAAACCTGCTGTTCTACCAAATCCAGCATTAATTGATGATAGGCCGTCTCGTAATCTTTGAAATAGGAAAGATCCCTTTTTTGAAAAGGGCATTCTTTCAGAATATCAAAATCGTATTTTTTAGGATAGATAATCTGATAATTAAGCGCTCTTAAATTGGCTACGATTTTTTTGTCAAAATAAACTTCTTTGTACGCGTCAACTGGAACATTAAAATGCTGTGCCAAACGTTTGGTCTGCACTTCATGTTCATTTCCTGCAAACAAACGCGCTGCTTTTACGGGTTTGTTTGTGTATTGCATATAACAAAGACAGTCATTTTGCGATTCGTCAAAAGTCAACGGTTTATTGTTGAATGGGTTTAGAGAAATACTCCAAGTTCCTGTAGACAATAAAACAAAAGGTTCTGTAAAATTGATTGTGTACGGAATAATCGCTGATGAACTATCGTGAAGCCCAACTCCAATAGCCAGATTATCATTGTTTAGGATAACATCTTTACCAAAATGCATTGGCGGAATTTTATCTGAAATAGCTTCTTCCTTCAGCCATTTATGATATTTCATTTTTTTGAAATTCCATAAATTGGTATGGCATCCAATACTTGTAATATCGGCGTATGCTTCATTCGTTAAAAGAAAACTTAAAAACTGCGGCAGATGCAGACAGTATTTTACTTTTTTGAATATTTCGGGTTTTTCTTCTTTCAATCGGTAAATCTGCATTCCCGAATTTAAGCTGCCCAAAACGGGAGAAGCTGTTTTTACAGCAAACTTTTTTTCTCCTTTGTATTTTTTATAAAAATCAGATTGTAACTCCTCTGGATAATCTTTTAGATAATTATACAGAGGAGTTAAAATTTTTCCGTTTTCGTCTATATAAACAAAACTGGCTCCGTAAGTGCTGAAATTGATGGCTTTTAAAACATAATCTTTAAGCTCTTTTATTTCAGATAATCGATCTAAAATCCAGTTTTTCAGCACTTCGATATCTTCGCAAGGAAAACCGTCTTCGTCTGCTGTTTCATCCAGATTTACAGATTTTTCCCAGACAATTTTATAATTTTCGTTAAATAAAAAAACCTTTTTGTTTGTTTTGCCAATATCAAAAATCGCAACTACATTCATTTATTTTAATTATGAGTTATGAATTATAAATTATGAGTTCTTGAATTATGATTTTATCTTTAAGCTAAGTCTATTCATGTTTTCAGTAAAAACGCAAAAAGACTCAACTTATAACTCATAATTCATAATTACAATCCTGTTGCTACTGTTTTTAAACCTCTTTCGTCAATTAAGCTTTCTCTAACCTGAAGCGAACGATACAATGCCACTGGATTTAATGCTGCGCCAGAACGAAGGCGGGCTTCTGCCACTAATGCGCGAACATCTGTGCGGAAAGCATTTTGAAGAATTTCCTGCGCTTTTACGACATCATTTTCTTCTTGAGCCTTTTCTAACGCTTTTCTGTCGACAGAAAGCGCTTGTGCGTAAGCAATCATAATTGCTTCGACAGATTGCAGTAAATCTTCTAATGGATCTTTGATATTGTGGGAAGCATCGATCATCCAGCCTAAATCTTTGGCGTGATTCATTCCTCTTGCATCCATTCCTTCTACCAATTCATTAAAAATCAAGAATAATTGGTAAGGCTTTAATGCTCCGGCTGTTAAATCGTCGTCACCGTATTTTGAATCGTTAAAGTGGAAACCTCCTAATTTGTTTTCCATCAGCAATAAAGAAACAATCTGCTCGATATTAGCATTTGGAAGATGGTGCCCTAAGTCTACCAAAGTCTGCGCTTTGTCTCCTAACTTTTTAACATACGAATAAGACTGTCCCCAATCTGCTACAGTTGTAGAATAAAAATTAGGCTCTGCACATTTGTATTCTAAAAACAACTTCCAGTTTGAAGGCAATGCGTCGTAGATTTCTTCTAAACTTTCTAAAGTATTTTGGTAGGCTTTTCTGAAGTTTAACTGTCCTGGAAAATTAGAACCATCTGCCAGCCAAACTGTTAAAGATTCAGATCCTAATTCGATTCCGTGTTTGATCACTTCAATATTGTGAGCAATCGCCTGTTTGCGAACTGCTTTGTTTACGTTTTGCAAAGAACCGTATTTGTAAGTATGCTCAGCGTTTGCCTGATCTTGAAATGTGTTCGAATTCATCGCATCAAATTTCAATCCGTGCTGTGCTGCTAATGTTTTTATTTCATTATAATTTGTTGGAATATCCCAAGGAATATGAAGTGAAATTGCTCCTGAGGCACTGTTTAATTTGTGAAGCAATCCGACATCTTCGATTTTTTCTTCTAATGAACGAGGCTCTCCTCCACCGGCAAAACGTCCAAATCTTGTTCCTCCTGTTCCTAAAGCCCAAGACGGAATTGCAATTTGAAAGTCGATTAATTTTTGAATAATCGCTTCTGTATCATTTATTTCTGATGCTGTAAAAACCAGCTTATTTTGGTGTTTTTTAATTAAATCCCCGTTATGAGAATCAATGTGGTTTGATGAGATTATCATAGTTATTGATATTTTAATAGAGTTTTACAAGGTATAAATTTTATATGTCTAGTATATTTTTTTAACACGTGGCGTTGAGTTTTAGTCGCTGACTCTACGGATTCGTTATCTGCGTTCATTTTACGCATTCAGTATTCTAAACCTAGAAATTTTATAGCGGCAAAACGATGGTTGTACTTCACTTTTTTGTTCAGTTTTGTTTGTCAAAGCGAATTGTTATATGCTAAAAAAATCTAACGTTCGAAAGAATTCGAACGCTAGACCACAAAAAACCACTTTTGCTTAAACAAACTTATATAAAAAACCTAAACAATCTTTATCTATAAAAGCCCATTGCAACGCCGCCGTCTACGTTTAAGGCGTTTCCTGTAGATTTATTCAAGAAACCTCCAACAAACGCAAAACAAGCATTTGCGATATCATCAGGCAATATGATTTCATTTAATAGCGTACGTTTTGCATAGTAAGCCGGAAGTTCTTCAACTGTAATTCCGTATGCTTTTGCACGACCTTCTGCCCATCCACCAGACCAAATGTTTGAATCTGAAATTACAGCATCAGGATTTACTGTATTTACACGAATTTTATCGGCTCCAAGTTCTGCGGCCATTAAGCGTGTTAAGTGCGCTTGAGCAGCTTTTGCCGAACCATAACCTGGGTTATTCGGACCAGCGACAACAGCGTTTTTAGAAACGATATTTACGATATCTCCTCCAAAACCTTGTTTACGCATTACTTCGATTCCAGCTTTAGAAACAATAAATTGTCCTTTTACCAAGATGTCATATAATCTATCCCACTCTTCAAGAGTATGTTCTGCGATAGATTTTGAAATACTGATTCCAGCATTATTCACTACAATGTCAACACCTCCAAAAGCTAAACAAGCTTCATCCAATGCTTTTTCTGTACTTGTTTCGTCAGTAACATTCAATAAAGTGCTTGAAACTGCATCTTTACCGAAAGCTTTAATAAACTCAGCAGTTGCTCCTTCTAAACGTTCTTCGTTAATATCATTGATTACCACGCAAGCACCTTCTTGAGCGAATTTTTTAGCAATAGCTTTACCAATTCCGCCCGCAGAACCGGTGATTAAAGCTACTCTTCCAGATAATGCTTTTGGTTTTGGCATACGCTGTAATTTTGCTTCTTCCAACAACCAATATTCGATATCAAAAGCTTCTTGGTGCGGCAATGAAGTATATTCTGAAACTGCTTCAGCACCTTTCATTACGTTTACTGCATTGATGTAATATTCAGATGCCAAACGCGCCATTGTTTTGTCTTTAGCAAAGGTGAACATACCTACTCCAGGATACAAAATAACAACTGGATTTGGGTCACGCATTGCTGGCGAATTTGATTTCTTGCAAGCATTGTAATAGTCTTTGTACATGGCGCGGTAAGCCTCAAAAGCAGGAGCCAATTTTGCTTTAACCGCTTCAATGTCAGACAAATCTTCATTTGGATCCAGTTCTAAAACCAATGGACTGATTTTAGTTCTTAAAAAGTGGTCTGGACAAGATGTTCCCAGTGGGGCTAATTTTGCTAAATCATTAGAATTAATGAACTCTAAAACTCTTGCATCGTCTGTATAATGTCCAATCATCTGACGCTCTGACGAACAGAAGCCTCTTAAAATCGGAGCTACTTTTGCCGCTTTCAATTTACGGTCTGCTTCAGAAAGACTTTCAATTTTCTGCCCTCCAAAAACCGGACGCTTTTTTCCGTAATTATCTTCTAAGTAAGAAGCGCATTTCTCGATTACTTCCAGCGTATTGATATAACTGTCAAACGCAGTATCTCCCCAAGTAAATAAACCATGAGAACCTAACATGATTCCGCGCAATTGTTTACCGTTTTTTGCTGCTGTTTCTAAACAGGCTCTTAATTGAAGACCAAGATCAAAACCTGGACGCTGCCAGCCTACCCAGCCAATTTCTCCGTTAAATAATTCTTCTGTTATTTTCTTTCCATCTTTCGCAGCAGCGATAGCAATTGCCGCATCTGGATGCAAGTGATCGATATGTTTGAATGGAAGAAAACCATGCAAAGGCGTATCTATTGAAGGCGCTTTTGACGCTAAATCGAAAATACAGTGGTTGAATAATTCTACCATTTCATCTTCAAACTCAATACCTCTGTAAACATTTTCAAGGTTACGAAGTCTGTCCAAATACAAAGCCGCACAACCAGATTTTGTCAATGTTCCAATATCACCGCCCGAACCCTTAATCCACATTACTTCAGAAGATTCTCCAGTAAGAGGATCTTTGTCTGTAATTTTTACAGAAGTATTTCCGCCTCCGTAGTTGGTCAATCTTAAATCAGCCCCTAGCAAGTTAGAACGATAAATAAAAAGCGCTACTTCATCACCTGCTAATGCTGCTGCCTTAGCCTCATCCCAAAGGTAGCTTACATGCTTAAAATTCATATTATTAATTGTGTTTGTATTCGACATATAGTATTTTAAATTATTTCTTTTGTACTTATTTTATAATGAGTTACCAATTCCTACCAAAACAATCGAAAGCATAATAAGCCCGATTCCCCAAATGAAAGTTCTAAATGTTTTTTTAGAAACTCCCGTCCATTCTTTCAAATAAAATCCCCAGAAATTTGCTGTCAGGATAATTGTTGCCATATGCAGAATCCATGAGCTGGCGCCGTTTCCTAATTTGCTTTCTCCCATTCCGTAGAAGAAAAACTGCAAAAACCACATTGTTCCGGCAAGTGCAGAAAACAAAACATTTTTGGCTATGGGAGTCGATTTATTGGCGTAATCACCAATTGTTTTATTTTTAAAATTCAAATAGATGCACCAGATAAAGTTTGTTGTAAGTCCTCCCCAAAGCAAAACGATATAGGTTACATTGTTTTGAAATAAAGGATTGCATCCGTTAATTACGGCTTGCTCTGCCATAGGTTTTCCAGCTTCGATTCCGTAATTAAAGAATGAACTTAAAATTCCCGAAATAACCGCCACGGTAAGCCCTTTTACCAAACTGAAATCTTTATCCTTATCTTCATGCCCTGTTGCAAAATCTTTTTCTTTAAGCATCCCTGCTTTTCCAGAAATAGCAATTCCTAAAAGGCAAACGGCAACTCCCAATAAAACCAGCTGTCCGCCAGGATTAGCAAGCATATGAGAAAATGAAATTTTTCCTTCTGTTGGATACAAATCGTAATATATTGACGGAACCAAAGCTCCAAATGCAGAACAAAATCCTAATGTAATAGAGTTTCCTAAAGACATTCCTAAATAGCGAACGCCTAGACCATAAGTTAAACCGCCAATTCCCCAGATTAAGCCCATCGAAAAAGTAAAGGCTTTGATTGATGGAGAAGCTGCAGCGATAATTTCGCCAAAATTTGGAATCGTTAAATAAGCTGCAATAGGAGGAACAATCAGCCAAGAGAAAAATCCTCCCACAAGCCAATAGCTTTCCCAAGCCCAGTCCTTCACTTTTTTAAAAGGCATATAAAAACTACCCGAAGAAAATCCTCCGATTGAGTGAAAAATGATTCCTAATAATGATTCCATAGTATTGTTTTCGGTTTAGGTTAGGTTTGTTAGTAATTTGGTTTTGTAAAATAAGAGAATGTCAAAAAGAAAACTGTCCTGTACTATCCTTTACGGATTTCATATTTTTTGTTAAAACTAAAGATTATTAGAAATAACGGTTTGCAATTATTGGGTAAATAAATTTAAAATGGCTATTTTAGCAATTGATTTCGCAATTATTGATTCTTCATTCGAGCTAAAATTCAGAAATCATAAAAAAAAGACTACAAGCCTTGTCAATTTCTCTTTTTCATATCGAAAATGATTCTGCTTAACAGATTCTTTTTTAAAGAAGAGATTTTTTTAAAATATTTAGAATTAAAAAGAGTCTTGTTGAAATACGAGACAGATTTCCTCAAAATGAACATGATTAAACTTATTAAAATAGATGAAGATTCTCGAGTTCCTAAATACAAACAGATTGTTGACTCTATTCTTCAGAACATCGCTAATGGAAATTTAAAAATCAATCAAAAAATTCCTTCTATCAATAGTTTCAGCGAAGAATTTTATATGTCTCGCGATACTGTTGAGAAAGCTTATAATATTTTAAAAGAAAGAAAAATCATTTCTTCCATTAGAGGAAAAGGCTACTATATTACCCGAACTAAATTGGAGTCGAAAGTCAATATTTTGTTTTTGACGAATAAGTTGAGTTCGTACAAAATGAAAACCTACAGTTCGTTTATCGATACTTTGGGCGCCAATGCACACGTTGACCTGCAAATTTACCACTGCGACGAAACGCTGTTTTTGAATATCTTAGATAAGTTTGAAGGCGCATACGACTATTATGTCATCACGACACATTTTAAGACAGACGAACTAAAACATCTAAGTTTTACAGATGATGTTGTAAGTGCCATTAAAAAGATTCCGCAAGAAAAGCTGGTTGTTTTAGATAATATCAAATTAGGAACTGGTGACGACGTTATCAAAATTTATCAGGATTTTGAAAATGATATTTATAATGCCTTAAAAGAAGGGCTTTCTAAAATCACAAAATACAAGCGCTTAATTTTGGTGTACCCAGACAAGGCCGTTTATCCTTATCCGAGACGAATTTTGCACGGATTCCGAAAATTCTGTGTGGAGCATGAAATCAATTTTGAAATCTTAAGCGAGGTTTATGATGACATGATCCTTAAAAAAGGAGATTTATTTATCACAATTGAAGAATCTGATCTTGTAAATTTAATGAAGCAGATTCGTGATGAAGAATTTGTTTTAGGCAAAGAAATTGGGGTTATATCTTATAATGACACCCCACTGAAAGAATTGTTGGGCATTACTGTAATGTCTACCGACTTTAATGTTATGGGAGAAACAGCCGCGCGAATGATCTTGAATAAAGAAAAAGGCCAGGTAAAAGTTCCTTTTAATTTTATTGACCGAAATTCTATATAAGGTTCTGAGATACTAAGATGCTGAGCTTCTAAGTTTTCTCTTCCTTTTCTTATACTTTTTAATACTTTGTACTTTGCAAAAAAAAACCTCGTCTTTTGGACGAGGTTTCTGTGGTATTATTTTTTTGATTCTTCGATAGAAACTTTTCTGAACTCTTTTAAAAGTTTTTCGATTTCTAAAGTCGATTTACGTGCTCTTGGTCCAGCAGCTTTAATTCCTTTTTCAGTCAAAGATTCAGCTTCAGTTTTGAATGTTTCAATTTCGGCGTTGATTTTTACTAATAAATCTTTCATGCTTATATATTGTTAAATTAAGTCACAAAAATAAAAGTTTGTGTGATAGTTACAACAATTTTGCTGTTAAATTTAATGCAGTTTTTCATTCATTTTCTTCACATTAAATTCACTTTTGTTTTTTACAAAAAACCAGCAATCACAATACATTAGCAATCAAAGACTTATTTGCAAGATAATTCTACCGAAGAGGTTTTAAAGCATTGTACATCATATACAAATTCCTAAAAAAAATATGCAAAAATGCCTTCTAAGCCCCTCCTATTTGTTAAAATTTGATGATAAAAATCACTGCAAATTGAAAAAAACAGTCGTTTAGCACCTTAAAAAGGCCGCTTATTTAGCCGTTACTGTTATTTTTACGGAAAGCTGTTTGGCCAAATTGGTCACGTAGTTGGTAAAAAAAGCGGAATCACTAAAGCCTTTATCTGCACTCAATTCCCAAGCTGCAATAGCATAATAGCTAATCTCTTTATTGTTTTCTACTTTTAATTTTGCCAAATACGAATCTGTCAGCTGTCCAGTTTTAGGAGCCTCTATATAACCTTGATAAAGATCTGCTGGAACTAGAATGGCAGTTCCCAAAATCCACTGGCGCTCGTAAGTGAGGTAATCGTGCTGAATTAAGCAAACCCAATCTCCAGCTTCAATAACCTGCAACGGGTTTTTATTGTTTAAATTCGAAATTGCCGCCAGAAAGGTTTCCGTCCCTTTAATTCCGTTTATCGAAACCGTATTTTTGTAACCGTACATTCCGGGCCAGATCGAAGTTGTTTCCTGCACTTGATACAAGTTTCCAGAGGCACTCCAATTTTGATAGTGATAGCTTAAAACCGAATTTACAGGTCCTTCAGCCGCAATTTTAAAAGTCGTTTTTTCTACATTATTGATAGTATCATTTCCTAAAATTCCAAGTCTGTTTATTTTATTGTCAATTAGTAACGCGTAACCTCCGAGACCTACCGAATTTCCAACAGGAAAAATATCTCTACCCCAATCGTACATCACATGATAATTATCCTCAACGGCACCTTTACTGTTTATGCCTACATTTTCTGGCGTTATGGCTGGAAGTTTTTTCCCGAAAACATCTTTTGAATTTCTTCCGTCCAAATAATGCCTAAAGCCAACCTTATCATTTTCCCAAGTTGGTCCGTCTGTCTGATATTTTTGGTACCCAAGTTTTTTATGAACCTGATTGGCCATTAGAACTTCCTGCGTGTCTGGATGGACAGGAAGATTTTTTCCTTCTCGTTTTCCAAAACGAACACTGGTTTTTATGGTAAATTTTGGATCTGTCTCGGACCATTTTAACTGAATGTTTTTTTCTTCGTTTGGCAAAAAGTCAGCCGTAAAGAAAAGTTCATCCCATTTTCCATCGCCATTAAGATCGTTTGTCTGTGCCGGAATTGTATCTGTTTTAAAAAGCAGTATCGGAAACGTTCCTTTTATATTTTTTTCTCCGATGTTTTCCCTTTTGATAGCAATTGCCTTTTGCGAAAGCACTAGAGAACTGCTGTTTTTAAGGATAATTGTTTTTTCTGATACGCTTTGAGAAACTTTACAGCTAGTGAGTAAAGCTGTAAATAAAACAATTGGAATATAAAATAATACTCTTTTTTTCATTCTTTCTAAGTCTTTATTTTTTCTGAACAATTTAAGAGTTTTAATTGTTACAACAACACTTAAAAAAGAAAACTTTGTTTAAAAGAATGATCTGTGCATTTGCTCTTCTTGCCTTAAAGTTTGTTGCAAATTATAATTTGCAACCTAATCGTAAAGCCTACCAGTTACAATTATGGTTAATTTAGTATTGAAATCATTCCTAAAAACAGCCTAAAAAAAAATTATGAAAAAAACAGTCTTAATTATAATGTTTGCTGGTTTGCTGTCCGTAAGCTGCAAACAATCGCCTAAAGATGAAGCCACTGCTACTGGCACTTCTCCTGCTCCTACAGATCAGGACATTGTAGGCGGATATCCAACGGCTGAATCTACTGAAAAACTAAATGACGAATTGTATTTTCAGAGAGCCACTCAGGTATATTTATGGGCATTGCCAGCTGTAAATATGTATGCTATGAAAGAAGGTTTGGGTAAAATATCTGGTGAAGGGTATAATGTTATTTCTGTTTTTGAAAAAAGATTAAAACCTAGAACAGTTATCACAACTCCAAATTCTGATGTAATTTATGCTCTCGGATTTGCCGATTTGAGCAAAACAGGCCCTTTAGTTCTAGAGGTTCCTCCGATGCTGCAGGGAATATTAGATGATTTTTGGCACAGACCTCTTGCAGGTCCGGCAAAACCAGATGGTACGACTTATTTAGGAGATATTGGTCTTCCTGGCCCTGATAAAGGAAAAGGCGGCAAATATTTAGTGATTCCTTCCGATTATAAAGGTACTGTAGATGACAAAAATTATTTTGTTTTCAGATGTAAAACAAACGGACTTTTTATTTTTCAGCGCGGTTTCTTTCAGTCGGTTGATGATCTTTCGCCTGGTGTAAAATCTGTTGAAGGAATAAAGGTGTATCCTCTTAACGGAGAAAAGAAACCTATGAGTTTTAAGCACGTTTCGGATGTACCTTCAAATTCATTGTTTGCCCATGATTTCAGCTATTTTGAAATGTTGGACAGATTTATACAAAGCGATAAAATAGATGATGTTGATCCTTATATGCATGGTATGTTAGAAGCTATCGGCATCAAAAAAGGAGAAGCTTTTAAACCTACAGAAAAACAAAAAGAAATTTTGGACAGAGCGGCTAAAACGGCTTGGAAAATGGCTAAAAATGTGGCTGGAAATTACGATAAAGAAAAAGATGCCATCTGGTGGGCAGACCGCAAATGGATTGCTCATGGCAAAACTAAACTTGATGATTTCATGCATACGCTTCTAGACGAAGAATACCGCAATAGAATAACAAAACATACAGATGTGAATGCTAAAATTCAGATGTACATTAACCATTATTCAATAAGTTCTGGAATGATGTCTTCTATTCCGGGTCTTGGTGCAAAATATGGAAATGCTTATAAAGATAAAGACGGCAATTTTCTGATGGGCGAAAACACTTATAAGATTACTTTTCCTGCAAATCCGCCAGCAGGTTTATTCTGGTCACTTACGCTTTATGACGCTGAAACAGCATCGGGAGTAGATGCAAAGGATCAAGTTTATCCGTCTTTGAATTCTATGAACAAACTAATTTACAATCCTGATAAATCGGTGACTTTTATCGTTAGTCCAGAAAAACCATCAGGAGACGCCAACTGGCTGAAAACAGTTCCAGGCAAAGGCTGGTTTGCACTCTTCCGTTTCTACGGACCGAAACAAGAGTTTTTTGACCGAAAATATAAACCTGGAGATTTTGAAAAAGTAAACTAATCTGTCCCGTTTCAAAAAAAAACTTGATGAAACTAAGATCGTATATTATATGCCTTTTATCATGCTGTTGCTGGACGTCAGTTTTCAGCCAGTCTGATACGGATCGTAAAACGTCTGTTGAAGAAATGAGCAAAAAAAGACAAGATCCCGTGAGTGGTCTGCGTAGTGTTTTTCTACAGGAAGTATTGCTTCCTGTAGGAGACGGTATGGCAAGTTCGTTTTCTGTACAGCCTGTTTATCCTTTTAAACTTGGGACAAATTTAAAGCTTATTACTTATACCATTATTCCGTTTCAGTCCTTACCTTCTATTACGGCAGACGCTACCTGCGAAGCTGGAATGGGAAATATTCTCTTCAACGGTTATTTTTCGAGTATTACTAAAAAAGGAAAATTCAGTTGGGGAATTGGGCCTGCCATGCAGATTCCGACTCGCACCAATGCTGCACTGGGAAGCAATCGCTTAAGTCTTGGCCCAACTGCCTTATTGTACTACGCTGGCGATAAATTTTCTCTCGGAACTGTTGTCCAAAACTATTGGTCGCTTGGCGGCGATGAAGATAACAAGGTTAGTGCAGGAAGTCTCCAGTATGTGGCATATTATAACTTTTCGCAAGGCTGGTTTATAGAAAGCAATGCTACTATTGTAGCCAACTGGCTGGCTCCTAGCCACGATAAATGGCTGGTTCCTATTGGCGGCGGTCCCGGCAAAACTTTTCAGATTGGATCTAAAAGCAAATTATTTTATTCTGCCGCAGCTCAGGGTTTTTACAACGTAGAAAAACCCAGTTATGTAGGCAATTGGCAAGCTATCATTCAGTTTCAGGTTATTTTTTAAACCGCTGCAAAATATTGATTTTACTTAATTCCGTTTTTAAGATTCTTTAATGAAGCATCTTTCGAAAGCTTAATTTGGTTAATTACAATTTCAGCAATTTTATTTGCTCCTAATAATGAAAGGTGCGTATCATCAGCTTTGTCTTTATCATAAAAAGCATTCTCTCCTGCTTTGAAATGAAGATGAAGCTGTTTTGATTTTTCTGGCCCATAAGACTGCTCCAATAATTCGGTGTAATATTCTAAATCTATAAAAGGCACATTGTATTCTTGCGCAACCAATCGGGTTTCTAAAGGATAATCGCCATGTGTGGGCACTAAAACGCCTTTCTCGTTAAAATTACGTCTGCTAATTGAAGTCAACAATACCGGAATTGCTCCTTTTTCTCTGCTTTCTTTTACAAAACGAATGAGATTGTATCTGTAAGCGGTATGCGGATTTGTGTAACGCGCAGAGTCTTCTATTTTCTGGTCGTTATGCCCAAATTCAATAAAAACATAATCTCCTTTTTTCAATTTGTTATAAACTGAATCCCAGCGTTTTTCGTTGATAAAGCTTCTGGTGCTTCGTCCGTTTACAGCTTTATTGATTACGGTTACATTTTCACTGAAAAATGGTTGCAATACCTGCGCCCATCCGTGTTCTGGATTTTTTTCGGGGTCTTTCTTATTTGCCATTGTAGAGTCGCCAATGCAATACAAGGATGTTTTTTGAGCAAAACAAACTGTGGTGATTAGGAATGTTAGGATGATGTATTTTTTCATTTTTCTATTGTTTTTGTTTTTTTACAGCTAAGTTTTTTTTTACCGCAAAGCGCGCTAAGGTTACGCAAAGTTCACAAAGTTTTTTGTTTCTCTTCTTTGTCTAGAAGGCGCTAAGCTTTGTCTCCGTTTGTCAGTCTGAGCGAAGTCGAAGACCTTTACGCCACGAAAATCCTTCGACTCCGCTCAGGAGGACAATACTTTGCCGATATCCTTTGTGTAGACGCACTGCAATGCGTCTCTACAGAAAATCTTTGCGAGCTTTGCCTCCTTTACAAAACTTTGTTTGCTTTGCGTATTCTTTGTGTGCTTTGCGTTAAAAAATTAACCGCAAAGTAGACGCACTGCAATGCGTCTCTACGGAAAATCTTTGCGAGCTTTGCCTCCTTTACTAAAACTTTGTGTGCTTTGCGTATTCTTTGTGTGCTTTGCGTTAAAAAATTAACCGCAAAGTAGCCGCACTGAAGTACGTCTCTACGGAAAATCTTTGCGAGCTTTGCCTCCTTTACAAAACTTTGTGTGCTTTGCGTATTCTTTGTGTACTTTGCGTTAAAAAATTAACCGCAAAGTAGACGCACTGAAGTGCGTCTCTACGGAAAATCTTTGAACCTTTGTCTCTAAGAAACTTCGAACCTTAAAAAAATCTACTACTTAGAAACGGCTGTCGGTACTGTTGCTCGCTTACCTATAAACACATCTGTCATCAATACATTTTCAGCATTTTCGTTCGACAGCGCATTTTTAGCTTCTTTTATTTCTATGTTTTTTAATGATATGTTCTTGATTTTTTTATCTGCGAATCCTTGAATTACAATCCCTGATTCAGATGCTTTATTGCAAGTGATATCCGAAAAATATACATTTGATATATCCGATTGATAGCCTTTTCCTTCTCCATGATAATTTGATGTAATGTAAAGGCAGTCTTCTACTTGGTCTAATTGAATATTTCTAACAAATATATTTTTAATATATCCTCCGCGATCGGCATTGGTTTTTAGATAAATTCCTCTTTTTAAATATCCCGCTGTTTTACAGTTTTCTACAAAAACATTCTGAACTCCAGCCGACATTTCGCTCCCGATCACAACTCCGTGCAATCCTTTAAAATTACAGTTTCTAATGACAATATTTTGGCTTGGCGTTGCTGTGTTGGCCCTTCCTTCATGATCTCTTCCCGCTTTTATGGCCACATTATCGTCTCCATTGTCAAAAGTGACATTTTCAATTAAAACGTCTTTGGCATATTCGGGATCGATTCCGTCGTTGTTATGATTTAGCGATTTATAGCTTATCCCGCGAATGGTGATGCTTTCTGATTTTAAAAGGTGCAGACACCAGAATGGCGAATTTTCGATTCTGATATTTTCTACTAAAATATTTTTGCAATTGAGAAACTGAATCATCTGCGGTCTCAAAAAATAGCCTTCTCCAAAT
This sequence comes from Flavobacterium sp. TR2, assembly GCF_025252405.1. Lineage (NCBI taxonomy): Bacteria > Pseudomonadati > Bacteroidota > Flavobacteriia > Flavobacteriales > Flavobacteriaceae > Flavobacterium > Flavobacterium sp. TR2. The sequence continues at coordinate 4,048,709 of NZ_CP104307.1, forward strand.
TTTCTTTCGCTCAATGGCACCTTATTATGATTCATGTCACGGCTTCGGCTTTTGCCTTCGTTCTCTTTTGCTTTAAAGGTCTTCCAAGTCTTCCCTCCTTCGCCATCCATAATGCCTTCGCCAGAAATGGCAATATTAGTGCAATTATTAGCATAAATAAGCGGACTGTAATTGTAAAGCATCGTTCCTTCCCAGCTGGTTAAAACCATTGGAAGATAGTCTTTTGGATTGTCGCTGAATTTTATTTTTGCTCCTTTTTCGAGCTTCAGATTAACGTTGCTCACAAAATGAATCGGGCCGTTTATTTTGTAGATTCCTTTTGGAACAATAATCGTTCCTCCGCTGTTCTTTTTGCACAATGCCATTGCCTTATCAAAAGCCTTTTTATTGTCTGAAACAGAATCTCCTTTTGCTCCTAATTTCGTCACATTGATTTGAAAAGAAGGAATTTCTGGAAGCTTTATGTTCTTTACAATAGAATCGACTTTTGCTGATGGGAAATCTGTGTTTTGTGCAAAACATACGCTGGTGATTAGTAGTAAGAGAAGGTATTTTATATTCATACTTTTAATATTGAATTTGTGTCGTTTTTTTTACCGCAAAGTGCGCGAAGTTTTTTCTTTATTTTCGTTATGTTCTATATCGAAAGGACACAAAGCTTTGTCGATTCTTTGTGTAGACGCACTGCCGTGCGTCTCTACGGAAAAAACTTTGTCTCTTTGTTTCTTTGAACCTTTGCTACTAAATTTAAAATTCTTTGTCGATTCTCTTTGCGTAGACGCACTGCGGTGCGTCTCTACGTGAAAATCTTGCGAAATTTGTCTCCTTTACAAAAACTTTGTGTTCTTTGCGTATTCTTTGTGTGCTTTGCGTTAAAAAATTAACCGCATAGCATTACAATTTGCACTGTAAACTGAGACTGCGACTGAATACTAAAAATACCACGCTCCAGCCTTATCCTTAAGAATGTTCTCAATAGTATATTGTGCAGCATCTTTTTTTGAAAGCTGATGCGACCATTTTACTCTTTTTGATGGCTGAAAACCTTCGCCACTGCAATTGTATTCGGCGTAAAAGGCATTTTTTTCTGCTTCTGGTTTTGACCAGTTTTCCCAGCCCTCTGGCTTAATTTGTGCCCCCATTTCGCAGTTCATAAAAACCGTTTTGGCAAAAATGCGCCACGGCCTTCCTAAGTAAACTTCTTTTGCTTCAGGATTTGCTGTCAGCTTGCAATTTTTAAAAACAAATCCAAACGGTGTGTCTTCTGGGGTTGAAGCTGCTGTGATATACGAACTTTTGATGCTGTGAATGGTACAGTTCTCAAACAAAGCTGTTGCGCCTCCAAAAATAAAATCGGTTGTTCCTTCGATATAACAGTCTTTAAAATACTGTTTGGCCTCTTTTCCTGATAAATACAAAGTATCCTGATTTCCTAAAAAATTGCAGTTTGTTATTTTAACACGATTTCCTGTCACCGACAATGCAATAGCCTGCCCGCGATCTCCCGAAGTATTTTTAATGGTTAGGTTTGATGCCGAAAAATCATCGCTTTCAACCAAAAGCGTGTAGGTATAAAAGGTGCTGTTTCTTCCCAAAGCAATTTTCGAAAAATTATCATCAAAGGCAATGATGGTGTTTTCTTTGCTTTCGCCTTGCAGAACCACATTGGTATTCCATTCTGGAATTCTGACTTTCTCGTTATACGTTCCGTTTTTCACATAAATGGTAACTTTCTCATAAGGAAAAGCAGGAGTCGCATAAACGGCATCTTGAATTTTGGTGTAATCTCCAGAACCGTCTTGAGCTACTGTGATATAATTTACGTTTTTCTTTTCTGATGCGCCTACTTTAGTGCCATTTTTAACTGCCCAGTCCGGAAATTTTTTCAAAACTTCTTGCGGTGCGTCTGAATACCAAGAGTAGCCATTTCTTCTCTCTGATCCTATCTGATCCAGCGATTTTTTCTTGATTCCGTCACGGTCGCAAAAGAAAGGTTCATTGGTTTCCAAATCCATAAATCTTGCCCAAATGGGTTTAGCATTTGCTGTTGGAATCATTTTTTTGTCTACAATTTTTCCAGCGTCATTTAAGACTCTTTTTTCTTCTAAATTGGTGATTTTAGTTTTTTCGAACCACGCTACAGCACTTTTTACGGCTGTTACAATTTCTCTTGAAGGTTTGTCAATGGACATTAAAAGCAGCACTATTTTTGCCGATTCGTAACCGCTTAGCGAAGCCAATTCAAAAGCTCTAGCATTTGCAGGAGCCAATGTAACTTCATCGTGCTGAGCACACCATGCTGTTAAAACTCCGTTTTGTTTGTACTGTGTTTTTAAGATGCAGTCAATTCCTTTGTCAAAAGCTTTTTTGCATTTTTCTACAACTTCTTTTGATGGTTTTATACTGTAATAATCCGATTCGTCTGCAACGGCTTTTATGACATTCATAATATTCACCATCGAATCGTCATTATAGGTAATGTGCGTATAATATCCTTTTTTTAACGGATAAAACTGTGGCCAGCCTCCGTTTGCATATTGCGCTTCAAGCAGATAATTCAATCCTTTTAAGAAAGATTCTCGATAGCGTTCGTCTTTTACCTGCGCGTACATTCTAGACATAAAAAGCATTTCTTGGCTAGTTGCTCCGTTGTCTGTAGTAGTTTCTACAGCTGTTTTTTTGAGCGCAATCAAATCTTTTTTCTGCTTATCGCTCAATTCATCCTGCATCTGAATATTCTTTGGCCAGCCCCCTATATCTCTTTGATACAAAAGCACATTTTCTGCTATTTTTTTGGCTTCCGCCGAAGCAAACCAAGAAGCATCATTCTTTCGAATAATTTCGGGCCATCTTTTGTAGGTGTTTTGAGATTTTACAGCAAAACTGCAAAAACATACAAAAAGCACTATTTGTTTCTTTAACTGCATCATTTTTTTATTTCGTTATTCTAAACCAATCCACTTCAACGTTTCCAGAATCATTTTTTATTTCTTTGCCTAACGCAAAAAGTCCGACTTTGGCTCCAATCCATTTGCCTTCTCTCGATTTGAAATCATTCCCAATCGTCTGATAATTTTTATCGTCTAAGCTGTAAAAGAAACTGCACATTCCGTCTTTCTTAATTTGAACTCTCAGATAAATGGTATTGCTATCAATTGCGATCGGTTTTGTCCCTGTTTCTGAAACACTTTTATCAAAAGTTCCTGTTTTCTGATTTAGGTACAATTTCCCATCAATATTTTGAAAACATAGCAAACTATAATCTAACCCCATTACGATCAGACCTGTTGATTCGCCTTTTAATCTCGAATTGAAAGTCAGTTTTGCTGTAGCTGTAAATTCTTCAGCAGGGAATTTTTGCAGTAATAAATTTGGAGCATTAAAAATATTGGCTGTTGTGGTATTGCAAAACAGATTCAGGTATCCTAAACTAGTCGGAAATCCAAAATTGATTTGTTTGTTGGCCTGCCATTGCCATTGCAATCCTAATTTGGGTTCGTTAAACTCATCTGAAGTTGCTGGAACTTCTATTGGGTATTTTTTGCCAACATTTGGTTTTCTGTAGGTAGTTACAGGTTCTCCAATTCCGTTTTTATCAAAATCTTCTCCCATAACTGGCCAGTCGTTTAGCCATTTCATAGGTTGCAGATGCACAATGCGTCCGTAGGCGCCTTTATCCTGAAAATGGAAAAACCAGTCTTCTCCTGTCTGCGTCGTTACCCAAGCACCTTGATGCGGACCATTTATAGCGGTCGAACCTTGTTCCAGAACCTTCTTTTTTTCGTAAGGTCCAAAAACATTTTTCGATCTTAAAATAGTCTGCCATCCCGTTGGAACGCCGCCTGCTGGAGCAAAAATGTAGTAATATCCGTTTCGTTTGTAAAATTTAGGGCCTTCAATAGTTTCTTCTCCTTTATGTCCGTCAATAAGCATTACTTCGTCATTATTTACAACGGTTCCTTCTGGATTCATAGTGCAAACCACTAACAAACTTTTAATCTGTGCACGACTTCCTGCAAAGGCATGAGTCAGATAAGCTTTGCCGTCTGTATCCCAAAGCGGACTAGGATCAATCAATCCTTTTCCTGCTTTGACCAAAAGCGGTTCAGACCAAGGGCCTTCAGCATTTTTGGCTTTTATCATATAAATTCCGAAATCGGGATCGGGATAGTATATGTAGAATTCATTTTTATGATAGGTAATGCTTGGCGCCCAAACTCCATTTCCGTGCTGCACACTGTCGTATGTTTCAAACGGAGGCTGTTTTACCAAAGCATGACCGATAATTTTCCAGTTTACCAAATCTTTCGAATGTAAAATAGGCAACCCCGGAATACAGTTAAAAGATGAAGCCGTCATATAATAATCATCTCCCACGCGAACAACATCTGGATCTGAGTAATCGGCATGAATAACAGGATTGGTGTATGTTCCGTCTCCGTTATCGGGCACCCAGACTTGTGCTGCATTCTTTTGAAAAGAAAAAATACAGAAAAGGAATATGATGATTTTTATGTTTTTCATTTTTAACTGTTCTTTTATTTAAACCCGACAGGTTTTATCCCGAAGCTTCGGGACTGTCGGGTTTGTAACTTGCATATTCTTTGAGGAGTTTCTTTGCGATGCTTCTCCCGAAGTCTCGGGATCGCTCAGCAAGACAAATTGGAGCATTCATAACTCATAACTCATAACTCAAAACTCATAACTTTTAGAAATTAACGATTTAACTCAATAGCTGCCAAAATAAAAGGCCCTGTTGCTTTAGGATCGTTGTCTTTTTTTCTTTCGTTTACATAATACTCGTAAGAACCATCACGGTACGGATTTCCACCTAAACCAGCCACTTGACAGCAGTTTGTTAAAGTGATTCCGCCATCTTCATCAACTTTTTTGATTAAAATTGTAGTTAATCCATCAAAAGCTTTGTTGGCTGCTTTTTTAAATTTAGCTGGCAGATAACCTTTGTTTGCTCCTTTTGCATAAGCATACGCAAACATAGCCGATCCAGAAGCTTCTAAGTAATTGTCTTTATCACCGCCTCTGTCTGTAACCTGATACCACAAACCAGACGATTTATCTTGAAATTTAAGTATCGCCTCAGAAGCGTTGTTTAAGTATTTGATCAATTCTTTTCTTTTTGGATGGTCTTTTGGCATATAATCTAAAACATCAACCAAAGCCATTACATACCAGCCCAAAGATCTAGACCAGAAGTTTGGCGAGTTTCCTGTTTCTTTATTGGCCCAAGGCATTTGTTTGCTTTCGTCCCAACCGTGATATAGCAGTCCTGTTTTTGGATCTGTAGCTTTCAATTGAATCACTTCAAATTGTTTTGCGATATCGTCAAAGCTTTTTCCGTTTTCAAATTTAGCTGTGTATTCTGCATAGAATGGTTCGCCCATGTATAAACCGTCTAACCACATTTGGTTTGGATAGATTTGTTTGTGCCAGAATCCGCCGCTTTGAGTTCGTGGCTGTTCTGCTAGCTGTTTGCGAATTAACTGCAATGCTTTTAAATACTTTTCTTCTTTTGAAGTTTCATAAACATCAAAAAGAAGACGTCCTGGCAATACTAAATCAATATTGTATTTATCAAATTCGTAAGTATTGATGCTTCCGTCAGCTTGCACCAAATTGTCTACATATCCTCTTATGTACGCTTTGTATCTCGGATCTGGATTTTTTTTGTACAATTCTTCGATTGAATGCAATACTAAGGCGTGAACATAATCCCACTTTGGCTTTTTAGCATCGTCGATCATGTAGGCTTCCGGATGGCGTTTCATCAATGTTAAAGCCATTTTATCAGACCATTTCAGATTCTTTCCAATTACGATATCCTTTTTTGCAGGCTCTTGAGAGGTTACTTTACAACTTGTAATAGTCATAACGCAGATCATCAGAACCGACATGAAGTAATTGTGCTTTCTACTATTTTTCATTTCAACAATATTTAAATTCAACTATTTTTCTAATTCGATCGATGCCAATAAAAACGCTCCTAAGCCTATTGCACCATTTTCTTTTGTTTTGGAAGACATATAATAATCATTTGTTCCATCGCGGAATGGTTTTCCGCCCAATCCTACATTTGACGAAACATTTAGAATATTGACTTCTCCTTTTTTATCCACTTTCACAAATTCTTTCACAAAACCGTCAAATGATTTTTTCGCTGCTGTTTTATAGCTTGACGCTAAATAACCTTTGTTGGCTCCTTTTGCAAACGCATAAATAATCATTCCAGAAGCTGATGGTTCTACATAGTTTCCGTACAATTCTGGTTTATCGGCAACTTGATACCAAAGCCCATTTTCGCTTTTGAACTGATTCACGTTTTTTGAAATCTGATTTAAGTACCCTACCAAAACTTTATATTTTGGATGTGATTTCGGAAAATAATCTAACGTTTCTACCAATGCAACCATGTACCAGCCAATTCCTCTGCCCCAGATCGTTGGCGAGGTTCCTGTCTGTTTATCTGCCCACGCGATCTCTTTGCTTTCGTCCCAAGCTTGGTAAACCAACCCTGTCTTGGGATCTACTATATGATTTTGAACGAGTTCAAATTGTTTGGCGATATCGTCTAAGCTCTTTCCTTTTTCATACTTCACTGTAAACTGCGCATAAAAAGGTTCTGCCATATACAAACCGTCAATCCACATTTGGTTTGGGTAAATCTGTTTGTGCCAAAATCCTCCGCTTGGTGTTCTCGGCTGACTTTCAAGCTGATTTCTCAGTTTTCCGATAAGCTGCAGATAGCGTGAATCTTTGGTAATATCATATAAATTAAACAGCAGTTTTCCCGGATTCAAACAATCGATATTGTATTCTTTTACATCATACTTTTTGATGTTTCCTGTGCTGTCAATCATTCCATCAACATACTCTTTAATATAATTCAGGTATTTTTTATTGTTTGTCTTCTGATATAATTTTTCAAAACCAGACAATACAAAACCCATTTTATAATCCCATTTTGGTTTGTCATTTCCATCCAGCTGCCATGCATTCGGATACTTGCTTAAAATAGAAAGTGCTGTTCGTTCTGACCATTTTAAATCGTACGGAATTACATTTTCTGATGCGTCAGTTTGATTTTGCGCTATTGCAAAAACATTGAAAAGCAGAAATAATAATAGGGCAGTTTTTTTATACTTCATATTTATATTTTTTTTCGCCACAGATTAATGGATTATTCTTTGGCTGTTTTTTTAACACATAGATACATAGTTTAGAAAACTTAATAAAAGGCATTTCACTTGCAATAATAAACATAGTATGCTATGTGTAAGAAGCAAGCTTCTTTTTTATATTCTTTTAAAATACAATAAACTCTATGTTTCTATGTGTTAAAATTATTCTCACGCTGATTCGGCAGATTGAGCAGATCTTTTTTAATCATTTTAATCTTTTATCCCGATAGCTATCGGGAGTGGCAAAAAACAATTTACATTTTGCCTTTTTTATTCAGTACTTCCAATTGTTTGTCTAAATATTGAGCAAATTCTTCTTTTGTTTTGATACCGTTTACTTCCTGTTCCCAAGCTCCTAAAAGGTAAAAAGTCACCGCTTTTGTAGTTGGTTTAAAAATTAAAAGATAGTCTAAGTCTGTATCAGCAATATTTTCGACAGTACTAATTTCATAAAAAATTGCCATTCCTAACTTATCTGGAACCAAAGATTGTTCTCCGTAAGTTGCCAGATATGCCCATTTTTTGTTTTTGCTTTCTTTCTTAAGCAATTCAGCCGTTTTTTGTTTTACAATTCCAGTACAAATTCCTTTGATTGCTTGTGATGCTTTAATCGTGTGCTGCGTATACAACTGGTCTGGTTTAATGGTCAACTCTGAAACAAAGTCGATTTTGTCTGAAGCTGTTTTCCACCCATAATAATTTACTTTTACCACAGATTCATTTGCTTTATTGGCTACTGTTGCAATGGTTGAATCAACTTCGCGAAAGTGTAATTTTTCGCTGTTTAAATAACGGTCGATAGAACCAATTCCAATTCCTTTTCCTGCTTTTAAGATATCTGCACCCCAGTCGCTCATTTCATGATACGAATCAAAACCGTCCTGTCCTACTTTTGGCAGAATATTTTCTGATGTTTTCTTTCCGAAGATGTCAATAGCATTTCTCCAGTCTAAATACAAGCGGTATCCAATTCTGTTGTTTTCCCATCCCGGCCCTTCATAACGAATGTCAAAAGAATGGTCAGTATGCTCAGGAGCCAGCTTTAATCGGTCCACATTTTTAAACACCGTACCGCCTTTATACTTTCTTCCTTCCCATTTTCCGTCTGTTTTTGCAGATATTTCGGCATACGTTTTATTGGTTTTGATATCATATTTCTGCGCGTTTATGGCTGTTAGACCTGCGAAAAATAAAACTGCTGTGGTGATTTTTGCTTTCATTTGTATTCTAATATTATTTAAAAATTTTATCTAAAAATCGTACGCTGTACGAAATTGTCTGTGTAAACCAAGGATCATAAAACCAAAATGAATGAGGCGAATCTGGAATGGTCTGCACTTCATTATAGATTTTATATTTATTCAAAATCTGAATCATATCGTCTCTTCCTGCATGAAATCGCGGAATGCTGCTGCAGATATACAATATAGGCTGCGTATCTTTGCCTGTATGGCTCAGTGCCGAAGCATTTTGCCAATTCTCAGGCATCTCATCTGATTTTCCTCCCAACCAAAATGCTGCCATATCGCCTTCTGACGATTCTGGATGTTTGAATGCCAAAACCCCATCTACATCTATTATGGCATGAACTTTTGAAGAAGAACGGCTTTTAAAATTTTTATCTTCAAAAAGCGGATTATTATGTGTTGTACCAATCAAAGCTGCCATTTGCCCTCCCGAGGAACAGCCTAAAACCGCAATTTTGTTTGGATCTACATTAAATTTCACTGCATTGTCTTTGATAAATTTTATTGCATTCTTTACATCGATAACTCCTGTCGGATATTTTGCTTCTAATGATAATCTGTATTCGATCGCAAAACAAGAATAGCCTTTTGCTGCAATTGCTGCACCTAAAAACTGCATCTGATTTTTATTCCCCGATCTCCACCCTCCGCCATGAATCATAATTACGGCAGGATTTTTTTTCTTTTTGGTATTAACAAAAGCATCAAAATGCAGAACGCGATCTTGTTCTTGATTGTAAATTTGGTCGAATGCCTCTCTAACTTCTAAATTTGTTTTTACTTCTGGAATTGTAATAAACGGGTATTTCTTAATTAATTTAGCGTAAGTGCTTTTAATGGTATACGACGTGTCTACCTTGTACTGCTGGCTTTGCATTACAATTGCATTAAAAAACAACACTAAGATTAATTTAAATTTTCGCATTTCTACTCTTTACTGTTTAGTTAAGAAAGGAGTTCGACCTATAGTCAAACTCCTTTTTAACTACTTCAAAAAACATAGTTCTCAAAAAACTAACCAATTACTAATAACCAGGATTTTGAGGAAAATCTTTATTTTGGTTTAAATCCAAAGCGGTTTGCGGTATTGGTCTTAAAATTTTAAGCTTGCCGTCAACACCCACAAAATTTGCTTCTTTAATTTTATAATTATAAGCTGAAGCTCTCGCTACCAAAGTTCCTGTACGTTTAAGGTCAAACCAGCGTTTGTACTCGCCCAATAATTCTCTCCCTCTTTCGTCCAAAATATAATCGATATTAAACTGAGCTAAAGTGGCATTGGCTACTCCCGCTCTCTTTCTTACTGCGTTTAAACGGTCTAATCCTGTTCCTGGGTTTCCTGCTTTTAAATAAGCTTCTGCCGCAATTAAATACGTTTCTCCAAGTCTTGAAACAATAATGTCTCTTGTGCTTACTGGTCCTGTACTTGATGGAGTTGTTGGATCTGGATCGTCAAATTTCTTAACTGGAATAGTATAACAGTCTAAGTTTTTAATTAGCGTATGCGCCGCAGAATATTCTCCCCAAGGATGATACACAAATGTTGCTGATAATCTAGAAGCATTAGCGGTCATCCAAGCGGTTTTATCAGCAGGCGTAAACCATTTTGGTTCGTAAAAATGTCTCACTTTTAAAGAAGATGGGTTTGAACTTCTGTAGTACGGATAGTATAAAATAGTTTTTGTAACTCCGTTTGTTGTTTCTGGCCCTTCGACAATTTCAGTCATAAAAGTCGCGTTCCATCTTGCATCGCCTTTTTCGTATAGACCTAAAGCATAATCTGTCGGGCATAAATTGTAGCTTCTTAATGGCGCTCCTGTTTCTGCTCCTCCTAAATAAGAACTGAAATAGTAAAACTGATTGTTACCCAATTTTGTCGGATCTGTACTTGTCGAAGCTTTGTCGTATTGTACAGAAAAAATGGTTTCTGCATTTAAATCGTTTCCTGGTTTAAACAATTGATCGAAAGCAAGTGCTAAAGTCTGGCCTGCAATTGCAGCATCTGCGTAAGTTGCAGCTTTTGAAAAATCATCAGCTTTACCAAAAGTTTCGTATCCTCTTGTTAAATACACTTTTGCCAATAAATCGTTTACAGCTCTTTTGTTTACTTTTCCAGATGTGCCGTATGCTGCAGTTCCAACATTAGCTAAGGCAAAATCCAAATCGGCTATGATTTGCGTGTATACTTCTTCTGCCGTATTTCTTGTAAAAAACAAAACTGGACTTGTAATATTCTCGCTTACAATGGGCACTCCTCCATAAGTCTGAACTAATAAAAAATAGGCATTTGCTCTAAGAAATCTAGCCTCGCCTACTAACGTGTTAAGATTTGAAGTCTGCTCTGTTACAGTAGAGTAATACACCGTTTTATTTACAGACTGAATCAGCTGATAGCAAGAATTATACAAATCGGCAACATTGTCTGAAGACGGAATTAAAAGCGCATATTGGCTTAAACCTGCTGGTTCTGGCGTTCTTCCTTCTGCATACATATCGGTTCCTGCTTCAAAAAGCCAAGGATTTCCTCCATAAATTCCTTTTAACCATGCATAATTGGTATTCACTAGCAATTGAAAACCAGCCGCCGTTTTATAAGTCCCGTCTGCTGGAACATTTGACAAACTTTCCTCTTTTATATAATTACTGCAAGAACTTAATGTTCCTACAATGATTCCTAATAATATGATGAATTTTTTCATTTGATATCTTTATTAAAATTTAACACTTAATCCCAATTGTGTCGTCACAGAGGCTGGACGATTTACTCCGAAAGCAGCACCGGCCCATTCAGGATCGTATCCGTCAAAGTCTGTAAATACAAATGGGTCTAAAACATTCACATAAATCCTCAAATTACTGATTTTAAGTCTTTTCAATAATTCAGAATCCAATGTGTATCCTAAAGATATATTTTTAATTTTCACGTAAGATACGTCTCTGTAATACCCAAATAAAGAAGTCCAATATGCTCCAGCACCAGTCGCTACAGGTCCTGGTCTTGGGTGTTCGTTGTTTGCGTTAGCCGCAATTCCCGTTCCGTTTGTTGGAATAAAGTAATCCATTGCCAATTTCTGACGTCCTCTATCGCTCACATCGGCAAAGTTTTGGTGGAATGTGCTCAAAACCGTTTGCCCTTGGCTTGTTAATACCGAAAAATTGAAATCGAAATTGCCAACAGTTAATTTAGAATATAAACTTCCCTGCCAATCTGGATTTGCATTTCCGATTACGGTTCTATCATCTTGGTTGAATTTCCCATCATTATTCAAATCTTTTGGCCTAGCTTGTCCGGGAGCCATTCCGTAAGATGCTGCCTGTGCCGCTTCGCTTTCTTGCCAAACGCCATCATAAACGTAGTTGTAGTTTGGATTTAATTCAGACCCTAAGATTAATTTGTTACCAATATCACTTACTTGATCCTGATTGTAAATTGACTCTAATTTGTTTACGTTTTTAGTAAATGTAAAAGTGGTTTCCCAGTTTACATTTTTACTTTTAATGTTTTTAGTAGTCAATAATACTTCAACTCCTTTGTTGCTAACAGAACCAACGTTGGCATAAGTGTTTTTCCAGCCTGTTTCTGATGGCAATTGCTGTTTGTAAATCAGTTTATCTGATAGTCTGTCGTAAACGTCTACTGTACCTGTAATTCTGTTGTTCAAAAATCCGTAGTCAAGACCAAAGTTTAGCTCACGTGTTTTTTCCCAAGTCAAATTTTGATTTGCTAAATTTTCAGACTGCCATCCCGCAACTACATTAGCTCCATTGGCGTAAAAAGTCTGCTGGTTTAATAAAGCTTGAGAAGTATAAGGTGCAACGTTATCGTTTCCTGTATACCCTAAACTCGCACGAAGTTTTAAATCAGAAACAACTGAGCTGTTTGCTAAGAAAGATTCTTTGCTAATTTTCCATCCTAAAGCTACAGAAGGGAAACTTTGCCATTTATTGCCTTCAGATAAAACAGAAGAACCATCCCATCTTGTAGAAGCCGTCAATAAGTATTTGTCTTTAAAAGTATAATTTAAACGAACTGCATAAGAACTTAATGTATTCTTTTGATAGCCTGAACTTATGTTATAACTTGTCTGAACTCCAGATCCCATATTATTAGATCCAACGTCAAAAGGCTGATTGTTAGAATATAAATAAGATGTTTCATCAACATTTGAATACAAACTCTGCAATAATAAAACGCTAAAATCGTGTACTTCTTTAAACGTGTGTTTTAAGTCGATCTGGTTATCCCAAGTGTAATTAAAGTTGTTGAAGTTTTTTATTGATGCTGAGTTTTTTCCGTTTAAGGTTACACCCGCATTTGTTTGTGCAGTATAAGCCGCACTGGTAACTGTATTTTCTATACCTCCTGCAAATGTTGTTTTAAACGAAAGCCATTTTAAAGGCTGGTATTGGAAGAAAACATTTCCAACGGTTTGCCATGTTTTTTCTGTCTGAGAAGAATTGGCAATTTCCATCAAAGGATTTACTGTACTTGTTTTATTAATTGCCCATGAACCGTCAGGATACGTTAATTTCCCCGGAAGGAAAAATAGCGTTCCCACTTTTTCATTTCCTTGTGCGTCAACCGCCCAAGGAGACATCAGCGGACTTAGTCTGAAAGCATCCTGCATGGCCAAATCACTTCCTAATTGCGTATCAATGCGAGCAATAGTAATGTTGGCGCCAGTTGTAAATTTATCGTTGATTTTGTGGTTTAACCCAAGTTTAAAAGAGTACTTATCAGTCGAATCATTTTCGATAAGTCCTTCATCACTCTGAACACCGAATCCTAAGTTATAACTCAAACCAGAATCTGAACGCCCTGTAACATTTAAATAATTATTTTGAGTCATACCAGGCTTAAGAACAGCATCTGTCCAGTCAAAATTATAACCGCTGTTAGCGCGAGAAACTAATAACGGACTCTGATTTCCTGCCAAAGCGGCTAATTGTGCAGGCGTTTGCGTCAGCGGTGTTGCGCTCATGTACGCTACCTGATGGAATTTCCACCATTCTTCACCGTTCATCATTTTTGGCATTCTAGCGGCAGTTTTATTACCGTAAGAAGTATCAAAAGTCACATTGATTCCAGATTTTACATTGGCGCCGCTTTTTGTAGTTACGATAATAACACCGCTTGCTCCTCTAGAACCATAAATTGCAGCCGAAGAAGCATCTTTTAAAACGTCCATTCTAGAAATATCCTGCGGGTTCAAAAAGTCAATATTATCAACTGGCACGCCATCTACGATATATAATGGCGATGATCCAACTAAGGAGTTATTCCCTCTGATTACTACTTTGTACCCATCTCCCGCACGTCCTGATGCTGATGAAATCTGAACTCCCGGCGTGCTTCCTTGAATAGCCTCTAATGGACTTGTGGTATTTCTTTCTGTAATAGTCGCCGCACTGATTGTACTAACAGATCCTGTAAGGTCTGTCTTTTTTACAGAACCGTATCCAACTACCACAACTTCTGTCAATGCGTTTGACTGTTCGGCTAAACTTACATTTATTTTGGTTTTTCCTGCAACACTTACTTCTTGTGTCTGGAATCCTAAATAGCTAATTATTAAAACAGCTTTACTGTTTGATACATTGATTTTAAAACTTCCTTCAAAATCTGTCGAAGTTCCGTTTTTAGTTCCCTTTTCATTAATGTTTACCCCTGGCAGCGACATACCCGTCGCATCGGTAATCTTCCCTTCAATTGTGGTTGTCTGTGCGTATATAGAACTGCACAGCAAAAAATTCAGGAAAAAGAAAAATACAAAGTACTTATCTTTTTTCTTAGATAATTGTTTAATACTCATGTGGTTTAAAGTTTGGTTAATTGATAGTGTTTAGTTAGTAATAGATTCTACTTTTTTTTCATTGATGTAGGTATTTATAAAATTTATGTTTTTTACGTTTTTTAATAAATAGAGCGAGTCGACCTTTTCAATTTTTACATTTTTCAACGTAATATTCTCGACAGGCGATTCGTTATAGCCTTCTGCCCAAACGCTGTATTTTCCGCCGTTTTTGACAGTCACATTTTCTAAACTTACATTTCTGATGGTCGGGATAAAATTTCCTGTCTGCGATCCGTACACATTGTAAAACATATTCAATTTGAGGACACATTCTTTTACGGTTCCCACTTCAAGGTTTCGGACGTAGACATTTTCAATGATTCCACCTCTTTTCGAATTGGTTTTGATACGAATAGCACGATCCAAATTGGGACTATCCATCACGCAATTTTCTACAAAAACATTATTTACTCCTGCAGAAATTTCGCTTCCAATTACAACACCGCCATGCCCATCAATCATTTTGCAGTTTTGCACAATTATATTTTTACTTGGTATGGCAACTCTTCTTCCGTCTCCGTCGCGTCCTGCTTTAATGGCAATGCAGTCGTCGCCTGTATTGAACGTGCAGTTTCTAATGACAATGTTTTGAGAATATTCAGGATCGCAGCCATCATTGTTCGGGCCGTGACTGTTAATCGTCACCCCGTCAATAATCATGTTGTTTGTTTTTATAGGATGCAAAATCCAAAACGGAGAATTGATGATTTTTACGTCTTTTACCAAAGCAGTATTGCATTCAAAAAACTCAATAAAGTTTGGCCTTAAGTAACGTCCGTCGCCAAAAACTCTTTCTGATACCGGTACTCCTTTTTCTGCCATATCAACCAAAACTTCACGGTTTGTCGGGTCATTCTGAGACGGAATTCCTTTTTTCCAACCGTAATTTTTTCCTCCAGACCAAATCCACCAATTTGTGCTGTCAGCCTGACCGTTTAGCGTTCCTTTTCCTGTAACTGCAATGTTGGTTTTGTTTTTTGCGTAAATAAGAGGAGAATAATTCATTAGTTCTGTTCCTTCCCAAGAAGTATGCACAATAGGATAGTCTTTCGGATTTAAACTAAAAAGAATCTCAGCATGATCTTCCAAATGCAGATTCACATTGCTTTCTAAATGAATGGCTCCTGTCAAATATTTTCCGTTTGGAACTAAAACTTTCCCGCCTCCATTTGCAGCACATTCTTGTATCGCCTTTTGGAAAGCGGAAGTGTTTAACGTTTTTCCGTCAGCAACAGCGCCAAAATCATTGATATTGTAAATTTTATCTGAGAAATGTGTTTGAGGTATGCTTTTAACTACCAAATCCATTTTTTGCCATGGATTTTCTGAAGAAATAGCTGAAGAATGTCTTGCACATGATGGCATTAAAAGCCCTAAAACGGCTAGAAAAAGAATCTTTTTTGTTGCGACTATCTTATTTGTAATCATTTGCACAGATTTTTCTTGTTTGAATATCAAAAACTTCAGGTTTTATGTAATCGATTACACGAAAGTAGAAAAATTGTTCTAAGACACCAAATTAATTTAGAAAAAAATTATATATTTAATTTTTATTACAAAATTTAATTACATTTAATGCAAAAAATTAGATAATTTATTATCATTGTAGAATCTAAAACGTTTGAATTTTTAAATACGGTAATCGATAACAATTTTTATTACATAATGAAAAAAAATGTACTTTTGTCTAAAATAATCCGAAAAACTTTTTTTGAATGAGTGAAAAAGTAACTATTTACGATATTGCTGAAAAATTAAACATCACGGCTGCGACAGTTTCTAGAGCGTTAAACAACAATCCTAAAATAAAGGAAGCGACGCGCGAGTTGGTTATAAGGACTGCTGCTGAAATGAACTATAAGCAAAATAAATTGGCGCTTGCTTTGAAGAGTGGCCGAAGTAATAATATCGGAGTTATTGTGCCGCGTATTGACAGTAACTTTTTCGCCTCAGTCATTCGAGGAATTGAAGAAGAGCTTTATCCTCACGGTTATCAGGTTATTATCTGCCAAACTCACGAAAGCATTAAAAGAGAAAACGAAAATCTTCACACGCTTGTAGATGCACAAGTTGACGGCATTATGATGTCTGTAACGGGTATCTCAGATGAGAACGACAGCGCTTTCAGAAATGTACTGGAGAAAAATGTACCGCTGATCTTTTTTGATAGAAGCAAACACATTGATGGCGTAAGTTCTGTCACTATCAATGACTTTAAAGGCGGTTATTTAGCTACAAAACATTTAATAGATGAAGGCTGCAGAAATATTGCTCATTTCTCTGGAGACCAATCGTTAGACATCTTCAAAAACAGGTTTTTAGGATACAAACAGGCGTTATTAGACAACGGATTTACTTTTAACGAAGATTATGTTGTTTTTACCAAAAGTAGCGTAGACGCTGGTAAAGAAGCAGTTGACAAACTTTTGCAATTGCCAACTCCTCCAGACGCTATTTTTTCTTCGAGTGATTTTGCTGCATTGGGCGCAATACAAGAATTAAAAGAAAGAAATATCAGCATTCCGAGTGAGTTTTGTGTCGCGGGTTTCAGTAACGAGCCTTTTACTAAATTCATGGAATTATCTATTACATCTGTAGACCAGTCACCGCTTGAAATGGGAAGAATGTCTGCACGTGTTTTCTTAGAACAGGTTGACAAAACAGATACGATTAAAATTGAAAAAAAGGTCGTGCTTGCACCAGAATTGCATATTCGTAAATCTTCTACGAGAACAAATTTTTAATTTTTTTTTCACCATATAAGTTATATAAGCTCATTTTAGAATGGGCTTTTTTTTTATGCAAGCTTCAGAGGAGCGAAATAGTTATAGCAAAAGATTAGCGGTTACAACATAAAGCTCCAGCGGAGCGACATATTTTTCTGCAACCTAAATATATATCGCTCCGCTGGAGCTTTATTCTCAATGACTAATTGTTATCTATAAATATTTCGCTTCTCCGAAGCTTTCTCTAAAAATAATAGACGCACTGCAGTGCGTCTCTACAGATAAATCTAACACAAAAAAAAGACGCACTACATTGTGCGTCTTCTATATAAACCTTTATCACTTTGTCCCTTAAAACCTTTGCACCTAAAAAACTACAATGAAACTCCTCTTTTCCAAGGAATAAAATCGTTCTGATTTAAAATAGCCGCTTTTGTTTTAATATTACCGCTGGCAACATCAATAATAAATTCTAACATTTCGTCAGCCATTTCGTCAATTGATTTTTCTCCAGTGATAATTCCACCAGTATCAATATCTATAATGTCAGACATTTTGTTTGCTAACTGCGTGTTTGATGAAATTTTTACAACCGGAGCAATAGGGTTTCCTGTTGGAGTTCCCAAACCTGTTGTAAACAATACCATATTTGCACCAGAGCCCACCATTGCCGTTGTGCATTCTACGTCATTTCCTGGCGTACATAACAACGTAAAGCCTGGTTCGTTAATGTATTCTCCATAATCGAAAACCCCCGTAATTGGCGATGTTCCGCCTTTTTTAGCAGCACCAGCCGATTTCATAGCATCTGTAATCAAACCGTCTTTGATATTTCCTGGAGAAGGATTCATATCAAATCCTGAACCTGCATCAACAACTGTTTTTTCGTACCATTGCATTAAATCTAAGAAACGCTTTCCATCTTTATCATCTATACAACGATTTACTAATTCCTGCTCTACTCCACATAATTCAGGAAATTCAGAAAGAATTGTAGTACCTCCTAAAGCCACTAAATGATCAGATAATACTCCCAATGTCGGATTAGCAGAAATTCCAGAGAATCCGTCAGATCCGCCACATTCTAATCCAATTCTTAATTTAGACAATGGAGCTGGTTCTCTCTTAATTTCGTTTGCTTTTTTGATTGCTTCGAAAGTATCTTTTACCACACTGCTCAACATCGTTTCGATAGTCCCGATAGATTGCTGATCGTAAATTAAAACAGGTTTTTTACTGTTTGGATTAATCGCATCTAAAGCTTCTTTGAAAATTGAAATCTGAAGATTCTGGCATCCCAAACTCAAAACAGTTGCTCCAGCCACGTTTGGGTTGTTAACATACCCCGCCAAAAGTTTAGCTAAACTGTGCGAATCTTGACGAATTCCGCCGCAGCCGCCTTGGTGTGTGATGAATTTAACTTCGATATTATTAAACAAGTTAGCATCATTTGAAGCTTCTTGATTTCCTGCTCCGCCAGTTTCTGATTTCACTAAAGAACGCAACAATAACTGATAATCGTTCTCCTTTGGCTTCATCAATTCTTTTTCAAAAATATCTTTTAAGATCTCGATGTTTCTGTTTTCACAAAAAACTAATGGAAAAAACAGCCATACATTTTCTGTACCCACCTGTCCATCTTCTCTGTGATAGCCCTGCCACGTTCTGTCTTTCCATTTATCAACATTAGGAGCTGTCCAGCCAATTGTTTCTGTTTTGCCTGTAACTTTATCACTTTCATGTTTTACGTTAGCAGTAGAAAGCAGTCCGCCCTTTTCAATTTTAGCACTTGCTTTACCGACCAAAACACCATACATAATGATTCTGTCCCCTACATTAAAAGGAACCATTGCAATCTTATGTTTCATTTTTACATCAGACTCTACGGTAATTGATTGTCCTTCAAAATCAATCACTTCGCCTGCAGTAAGATCCACCAAAGCAACCGCAACATTGTCGGTTGGGTGAACTTTTATTAATTTTTTCTGCGTTGCCATAATTAACCTTTGTTCTTTTTGTTTTTCTATTATTTTTAACCTGTTGAGTGATATTACTTTTTCCAGATTTCACTCAACAGCTAAACTTAAATCTGTTCAAATTTGCTTTCATCTGTACAAATCTGCGTGAGAAATAGTTCTCGCAGATTTCCGCAGATTAAATTCGATTTTATTTGTTGAATAAAACTATTTTTACTCCAACGGATTTATTTTATTCTTTCTTGAAACTTAGCAAAACCAGCTTCAATTCCGTTTGAATCTATTTCTTCCAAAGCAATCGTAATTGCTCTTGTTAAACCTGGAATTTCAGTTAGATCTTGGTCCCAGAAACCTTTGTTTTGCAATGTCAAACGAGCAATTTTTTCATAATCATCAGACTTCCAAAGTCCGTTAAAGAATGCGGTAATATCTTCACCATCTTTAACCGGTAAGCTTTGACCGTTCCAAGTTCCTTTGTAGAAACGAATTAAGCTCGCTAATGAAAAAGTCAAATTAACAGGCAATTTTTTGTTAGCATTATAATATCCTAATAAACTAGGCAAAACTCTTACTTTGAATTTCGATACAGAATTTAATGCAATATCAGCAAGTGCGTGTTTAATAAATGGATTTTTAAATCGGTCCATTACTTCCTCAGAATAGGCCGTAATTTCATTTTTGTCCATATCAAGAGTTTCACTAATTTCACTAATAACGCTATTTACAAATTTCCCTGTAAAATCTCCGTCAACAGTTTCCATTACTAATTTATTACCATGCAAAAGTGAAAAAGGAACCATTGCCGTATGCGCACCGTTTAAAATACGAACTTTAATCATTTTAAAAGGACGTATATCATCAACGATTTTTACATTCAAATCTGTTTTATGGAAAGGCAATTTTGCTTTTAGATCATCCCCACCTTCAATTGCCCAAAGGAAAAAAGGTTCAGCCGCAACAATTAAGTTGTCCTCATAATCTAATTTATTATTGTATTCTTCAATTTCAGCTCTTGGATATCCAGGGACAATTCTGTCAACCAAAGTACTATGATATGTACAAGCATCTGATACCCAAGTTTTAAATGCATCCTCTAATTTCCATAAATCAACATATTGCAAAATATATTTTTTAAGCGTTTCAGAGTTATAATCAATTAATTCACACGGAATTATTGTAACTCCTTTAGAAGCGTCTCCATTAAAATGCTTAAATCTTTCATATAACAAAACCGTCAATTTTGCAGGAAATGACACTGGTGGCTGCATATCTGGAGTATCGCTTTCAATAAATTCAATTCCAGCTTCTGTAGTATTAGAAACAATAAACTGAAGTTCTTCTTCTTTAGCTAAAGCCAAATAATTTGCAAATTCAGTATATGGGTTTATCGTTTTTACAATGTTATTAATTAAGACAATATCTTGTATCTTTTCACCTTTTTTAATTCCGTTCATAAACAAGGTATAAAGACCGTCCTGATCATTAATCATATTTACCATACCGTCTTTCAATGGTTGGACTACTGCAATACCGGCATTAAAATCGACTTCTTTATTTAGTTTATCAAAAGCATAATCAACAAAGGCTCTTAAAAAGTTACCTTCTCCAAACTGAACTACCTTAATTGGCTGTAACTTTTCTAATCCTGTATTTATTCTATTTAATTTTTTCATTTTAAATTTTCTTTAATGCGTTATAAATAACCATTTATAAACCTTATTTCATTATTTCTGCCTTATAAATTGCAAAAGAAACATTACACCCGATTGAGTAAAATAAAGCCGGCTGTGAGGAATGGCTGGCTCAATTTTTCAAGCGTAATGTTCAATTACAATCTCTAAAAATCTAAAAAAAACTTATAAAATAAGGAGTTAGGCATGATTACCCCTTAATCTATTTTCTAATATCTTTTATAATGTCAAGAACCTGTTTCACTTTTGCAGTTAGCCCATCGAAGTCTTTCTGGTCTAATATCTCTTTTGAAATTAATTGCGAACCCAATCCAACACAAGTTGCACCGGCGTTCAGCCATGAAGACAAACTTTCTTTTGTTGGATAAACGCCTCCTGTAGGCATAATATTCGTCCAAGGACACGGGCCTTTTATAGCTTTAATAAAGTCTGGTCCGTAAGTGTCGGCTGGAAATAGTTTTACGATTTCACATCCTAATTCTTCTGCTTTTGCTATTTCTGTCAACGTGCCGCAGCCTGGCGACCAAAGTACTTTTCTTCGATTACAGGCTATAGCTATATCTTCTCTAAATACTGGTGTTACAATAAAATTTGCCCCTAAACTCATGTACAAAGAAGCCGAAGCTGCATCTGTAATAGAACCCACTCCTAAAATCATTCCCGGAAGCTCTGCCAAAGCGTATTTATTTAATGCTCCAAAAACTTCATGAGCAAAATCGCCTCTGCTTGTAAATTCCATTAATCTGGAACCTCCATCGTAACACGCTTTTAAAACTTTTTTACTTAGTTCAATATCAGAATGAAAAAACAACGGAACCATACCGTTTTCTTTCATGGTCTGAGCTACTTCAATTCTTGAATATTTTGCCATTTTTATTTTTTTATCTTGATACTAATGCAGAACCATCGCCATCAATCATATTTTCAACTTCCTTTAAGGTAACCAAGTTATAATCTCCAGCAATTGTATGTTTCAAACAGCAAGCCGCTACTGCAAAATCTAGCGCTCTCTGGTTATTATTATACTCCAACAAACCGTAAATTAATCCGCCCATAAAGGCATCTCCACTTCCTACGCGGTCTACAACTGGCGTAACTTCTTTAACTGCGGCGCTATAAATTGCTTTTCCGTCGTACAAAATTCCACCAATTCTCTGGTGCGAAGCGCTAACAGAATAACGAAGCGTTGTTGCAGCGATTTTTAGGCTCGGAATCAATTCAAACAATTTATCGTACACTGCCGGAAGCGATTTCTCATCCTGATAATTCGGATTTACTTTAGGAATTCCAAGCATGAAATACGCCGTATCGATATCTCCTAAAATCACATTGCTGTATTTTAGCATTTCTGGCATAACCTCGCTTGGAGTTTTTCCGTACTGCCAAAGTTTTGATCTGTAGTTTAAATCGCAAGAAATTTTAGTTCCTTTTTTATGAGCGACTTTAATTGCTTCTAGACAAGCTTCTGCTGCACTTTCTGAAATCGCTGGCGTAATGCCGCTCCAATGAAACCATTCTGCACCTTCCAACACGTTTTCCCAATCAACCTGCCCTTTTTGTATTGTCGACATGGCGCTGTGAGCACGATCATAAACAACATTGCTGCCGCGGGTTCCTGCTCCTGTTTCTAGAAAATAGATTCCTAAACGTTCTCCTCCGTAAACAATGTTTTTAGATTCTACATTCATTTTTCTGATTTCTTTTAATGCAGAAAAACCAATTTCATTTTCAGGCAGTCTGGTAACAAATTCAGCATTTACACCATAATTAGCCAAAGAAACACATACATTAAACTCTCCGCCACCATACGTAGCACCAAATGCTGTAGATTGCGAAAAACGCAAATGTCTTTCTGTCGATAAACGCAGCATGATTTCTCCAAATGCAACTACTCTACTCATTGTAAATACTTAATTAAAATTTAAAATATTCTTTAGCGTTGTTGTATGAAATATCAGAAACTAATTTTCCGATCCATTCCATATCATTTGGAAGCTCTCCTCTTTTGATTTCATCTCCCAAAAGATTACATAAAATACGTCTGAAATATTCGTGTCTTGGAAACGATAAGAAGCTTCTAGAATCTGTCAGCATTCCAACAAAACAGCTGATTAAGCCCATGTTTGAAAGCGCATTCAATTGTTTTGTCATTCCGTCTTTCTGATCTAAAAACCACCATCCAGAACCAAATTGCACTTTTCCGCGAACACTTCCGTCGTTAAAGTTTCCAATCATCGTTGCCATAACTTCGTTATCAGCAGGATTTAAGTTATAGATAATCGTTTTTGTCAATTTATCTTTGCTGTCTAACGCATTCAAGAAGCCAGACAGTTTTTGCGCTTGCGGATAATCTCCTATAGAATCCCATCCTGTATCTGGACCTAAGATTCTGTGCATACGTGCATTGTTGTTACGCAACGCGCCTAAGTGAAACTGCTGCACCCATCCAAATTCGTGGTAAGTTTCGCATAAGAAAATTAAAACAGCACTTTGGAATTTCAGCGCTTCTTCTGGAGACAATGCTCCGTTTTCTCTTTTCTTTTTGAAAATCGCGTTGATTTCGCTTTCTGTAAAGTTTTCGAAGTAAATCTGATCCAAACCGTGGTCACTCAATTTACATCCGTTTGCGTTAAAGAATTCGATTCTTTTTCTTAATGCCGAAAGCAAATCAGCGTACGTGTTAATTGCAATACCGGACACATCCCCTAATGTGTCCAGATATGCATTATAACCATCATTAGCAATTAAGATGGCTTTATCAGGTCTGAAAGCCGTACTCATCTTGATTCCAGTCGAATTGTTAGCGAATTTTTGGTGAAATTCTAACGAGTCGATTGGATCTTCTGTTGTGCAAACTAATTCAGCGTTTACTTTTTTAAGCAGGTTTTGCGTGCTGTACGCTTGAGAATTTATTTTCTCAGAAGTTTCGATATAAATTTTCTCTGCCGATTTTTCATTCAATAAATCATAAATATCAAAATAACGAGCTAATTCTAAATGTGTCCAGTGGTACAACGGATTACGCATCGTGTACGGAACTGTTTTTGCCCAGTTTAAGAATTTATCTTTATCTGAACCATTTCCTGTTACAAACTGCTCGTTGATTCCTAATGTACGCATTGCACGCCATTTGTAGTGATCACCATTGATCCAAACTTGCGTGATATTATCAAAGATTTTATCTTCTGCAATAAACTGTGGATTTAGGTGATTATGATAATCAATAATCGGCTGGTTTTTAGAGTAATTGTGGTATAACTCTTCAGCATATTTATTTTCTAATAAAAAATTATCGTGTATGAATGTCTGGCTCATGTCTTTTTAAATAAATTATTCTTCGTTTGAAGGTTTTCCGATCGTAGCTAGAATTCCTCCATCTACATATAAAATGTGACCGTTTACAAAATCACTTGCTTTTGATGATAAAAATATTGCTGCTCCTGCCAAATCGCTTGGATCTCCCCATTTTGCGGCAGGCGTTCTGCTGATGATGAAATCGTTAAACGGATGCCCATCAACTCGAATAGGTTTGGTCTGTTCTGTTGCAAAATAGCCAGGGCCGATTCCGTTAATCTGAACATTGTATTTTGCCCATTCTGTCGCCATATTTTTAGTCAGCATTTTTAAGCCTCCTTTTGCAGCAGCGTAAGCAGAAACTGTATTTCTTCCCAATTCGCTCATCATAGAACAAATGTTGATGATTTTGCCTTGTCTTCTTTCGATCATTCCCTTTGCTACGTGCTTAGAAACAATAAACGGACTTACTAAATCTATATCAACCACTTCTCTGAAATCTGAAACTTCCATATCCAAAAGCGGAATTCTTTTAATAATTCCAGCATTATTGATCAAGATATCGATTGGTCCTACTTCGCTTTCAATTTTAGCTACAGCAGCTTTTACTTCCTGTTCTTCAGTAACATTAAATTTGTAGCCTACAGCATTTATTCCTTCGCTTTTTAATTCTGCTACGGCATTGTCAATTTTTTCCTGAGAAGAATTTCCGTTTACCACAATTATAGCTCCAGCCTGACCCAAACCTTTTGCCATCGCCATCCCCAGTCCGTGCGTGCTTCCTGTGATAAGGGCAACTTTTCCTTTTATATCAAACAAATTTGTCATCTTATCTTAAATCAGTGATTTTACAAACATCCATATCGCCATAATCTAAGTTTTCACCTGCCATTCCCCAGATAAAAGTATAATTGCTGGTTCCTGAGCCCGAATGAATAGACCAAGGCGGAGAAATAACTGCCTGATGGTTGTTCATCCAGATATGCCTTGTTTCCTGCGGCTGCCCCATGAAGTGGCAAACTGCCTGATCTTGTGGAATATCCAAATAGAAATACACTTCCATTCTGCGGTCGTGAACGTGTGCTGGCATAGTATTCCAAACACTTCCCGGTTTTAATTCTGTCATTCCCATCTGCAATTGGCAAGTTGTTACCACACTTCCGATAATCATTTGGTTTACCGTACGGTGATTAGCCGTTTCCATTGTACCCAATTGTAATTTATTAGCTTCAGCTAAACTTACTTTCTTCGTAGGGTAAGTGGTATGCGCTGGTGCAGAATTCAAATAGAATTTAGCAGGATTATTTTTGTCGTCACTTTTAAAAACCACTTCTTTATTTCCAGCTCCGATGTACAAAGCGTCTTTAAAACCTAACTCATAAGTTGTTCCTTCAACCACAACAGAACCGCTTCCTCCAACATTGATGATTCCTAACTCTCTGCGCTCTAAAAAATAAGGTGCTTTTAGCGGATCAATCGTTTCTAAAGCCAAATCTCCTTTTACAGGAACTGCAGAACCTGCAATGTATCTGTCGTAATGAGAATAAACCAATACCACTTCATCTTCCTGCATTAAGTCATCAATTAAGAATTCTTCTCTCAATTGCTGCGTATCATACTTTTTTACAGCTTCTGGGCTTGACGCGTATCTTGAACTATATTTTGTCATAATTTTAAATTAATGTAATCGATTGCACAAAATTATATTTTTATATTTAAATAGCATAATTGAAAACGAAAAAATGTTTCAATTCTGTTCATTTTTCTTTATAAATCGGTTATTGGACTGTATTTTGGCACTAGAGATTTCATTACAATCCAGCCCGTTAAGTAACAAACCGCACAAATTGAGAAAATGATAAAATATCCAGCCTCAATTCCTTTAAATCCCATAAAAACCATATTAGTATCCTTTGCGTAATCAAACAATACTCCAGACCCTTTATTAATCAATGTTGAGCCAATTCCTCCTGCTAAACCTCCAATTCCTGTAATGGTCGCAATTGCTTTTTTAGGAAACATATCGCCAACTGTAGTAAAAATATTTGCTGACCATGATTGGTGAGCCGCTCCTGCGATTCCGATAATAATTACGGGAACCCAGTAGCTGATATATCCTAATGGCTGTGCGATTAAAGCCAATAATGGGAAAAATGCAAAAATCAGCATCGCTCTCATTCTTCCTTCGTACGGATTCATTCCTTTTTTCTCTACAAAATATGTTGGCAGCCAGCCTCCAATAATAGACAATAATGTAATCATGTACAGTACAAACAATGGCAATGCGGCTTCTGTAGAATCCATTCCGTAAACCGAACTTAAATAAGCAGGAGTCCAAAATAAGAAGAACCACCAAACACCATCGGTCATAAATTTTCCAAAAGCAAAAGCCCAAGTTTGTTTGTATTTAAAGCAATCTGCCAAAGACACTTTTCCTTTAGCTTCAGGTTTAAAACCTATTTTACTATCTTCAATATCATCCTGCTGAATATAAGCCAATTCTTCTGGCGTTACTTTTGAATGCTTTTCTGGCTTATCGTACATAAACATCCAAAATCCCATCCAAACAAATCCTAATGCCCCAATGATGATAAATGACATTTCCCAACCGAAATATTTTGCAATAAAAGGAATTGTAACTGGCGCCGCTAAAGCTCCAACTGTAGCACCTGCATTAAAAATGCTAGTGGCAAAAGCCCTGTCTTTTTTAGGAAAATATTCTGCTGTAGTTTTAATTGCCGCAGGAAAGTTTCCAGCTTCTCCAACCGCTAAAACGAAACGGGCAAAAATAAATAAAGCCACACTCACATTGATTACCAACGCTGTATCGCTTATTGTACTGATTATTTCTTTTGAGCCATGAAAACTCACAAACCATTCTCCCGCAATAATCCCTGAAGTAGCAATACCGCAGAATGCATGAAGACAAGCTCCAACTGACCAGATTCCGATTGCCCAAAGAAATCCTCTTTTAGTATCCAGCCAATCTACAAATCGCCCGGCAAACAATAATGACACTGCATAAAATATAGAAAACAAGGCCGTTATGTTTCCGTAATCATTATTGGTCCAATGAAATTCTGGCGCAATAAAATCACTCCAAGTTAAAGAAAGCACCTGTCGATCCAAGTAATTGATTGTGGTTGCAAAGAACAGCAAGGCACAAATACTCCAACGGTATTTTCCTGTGGTTTTGGCGCTCTGATTTACTGCAACGGTTTCGGTTTGATTCATAGTAAGTGGGTATTATAGTTTTTGTAAATTTTGGTAATCTTAAAAGGCTACATTTACCGCTTTAAAATCAATAAATTACCACCTTAAAAGAAAAATAATGTAATCGATTGCACAAATATAGTTTTTAATCTGTACAATCCAAACAATATTGTATAAAAAATTATTTTTAGTCTATTAAATAAGCATAATGCATAAAAAAAAGAATACAAAATTACACATTAAACAATATATTTGTTAAAAGCATACAGGTCAAAATCATCCCTTTTAGGGGGTAAAATTGTCCTGAGATTTACAATTTAAAAAATACTTTCGGCCAATTTTGATTAATTTAGGCTAACGGTTGCAATTTTTGAACTACAGAACGTATACTATTACAAACCAAATAATTATAAATCAAATTGAAAACTAAAAAAACACAATTTTCAAGAAGAATTACGTTAAGTTTTCTTCTCTTTTCAGGGCTATTTTCTATGAATGCACAAAATCAAGTGATTCCATTATGGGATAAAATTCCAGATGAAGTAAAGGCAACCGATTACAAAGAAAAAGAAGTCATTAAAAATGAAAGAATGGAAAGTACCAGTCAGGTTTCGATGCCAACTTTAAGCATTTTTATTCCGAAGGAAGCAAAACCAAATCAAACTGCTGTAGTCATTTGTCCAGGAGGCGGTTACACTCATTTAGCGTTTGATAAAGAAGGAACAAAAGTGGCTGAATGGTTTAATAGCTTAGGAATTGCAGCTTTTGTATTAAAATATCGAATGCCAACCGATTTAACCATGAAAAATAAAAATGTCGGTCCTTTGCAAGATGCTCAAGAAGCCATTCGTTATGTAAGGCAAAATGCTTCGAAGTGGAATATTGACCCTAAAAAAATTGGAATTTTAGGTTTTTCTGCAGGCGGTCATTTGGCATCGACAGCTTCAACGCATTATGATGATAAAGTATATGAGTCTGCCTATAAAGTAAGCGCTAGACCAGATTTTTCGCTGCTCATTTATCCTGTCATTTCAATGGAGAATGAAATCACGCATAAAGGATCTCAAACCAATTTACTTGGAAAAAATCCTTCAAAAGAGCTGATAGATTCTTTTTCGAACGAAAAGAGAGTGACTTCTAAAACACCTCCTACTTTTTTAATTCATGCCACAGATGATACGGTGGTTATTCCAGAAAATAGCATTAATTATTATTTGGCATTAAAGAAAAATGGAGTTACGGCAGAGCTGCATATTTACGAGAAAGGCGGCCACGGGTTTGGATTGGGTGTTGCTGACACTAGCAAATTTTGGACTCGAGACTGCGCTGAATGGCTAAAATCAAACGGTTATAATTAAAAAAATAAAGGCAAAACTTTTACAAGTTTTGCCTTTTATCAAAAAAAACAAAAAGGAATTATAAAAACCAATTTTATATGTCTAAGCAGTAACTTCTTGTTCTGCGGTATTTTTTAATTTAGGAGCAGGAATTGCTTTAGCCGCCACTGTGGTTTTTGCAGCTGGCTTCTTTTTTCCAAATTTCTGTTTTCCCCACCAGATAATAAATCCCGTAATGGGTAAGCTGGCAGAAATCAAACTGGCCAAAAAAGCAATGATTTTTCCCGTAAGTCCAAGCACGCTTCCTACGTGAATATCATAATTCATGCGCCTGATTTTGTCTGGAATATTGGCTTCTACATATTTTCCCGAAAAGGGAGTCTTAATCGAGATTTCTTTCAGAGTCTGCTGATCAAAACTATATCGGTCCATATTGTAAAAGGTATGTCTCTGCTTATAAACAAAAGCACCTATCGGATCGGCAGGTTTTGCTGGAATGCTGATTAAAATTCCAGCCGCCTGAGGGTTTTCTTTTCTTAAATTCAATAAAACTTTGTCTGTTGTTGTGATATTAAACTCTTTGACATGAGTGGTATCCGATTTTGGCGATTCTCGGTTTTCAACCAATGGTTTTCCTCCAGAGGTTACCCAATACAGCGATTTGCTCCACCAGCCAAAACTCCACACCAAGCCTGTTACGGCAATAAAAAACAGAAAAATGCAGCTGTAAAAGCCAAATACATTATGCATATCATAATTGACACGCTTAAAACTGGCGTCCCATTTAATTTTAAAACTTTTATCAATAATCGATTTAATCCATTTTGTAGGCCACCACAAAACGATGCCCGAAATTAATAGCACCACAAAAATTAAAACAGCAACTCCCACAATTGGTCTTCCAATATCGTAAGGAAGCCATAAAGCGCGGTGTCCGTTTAAAATCCATCTGAAAAAATCTGGCGATTCTCCTCTCGAAAAGGTTTTCACGTTTAGTATTTCTCCTGTGTACGGATTCATGTAAACGCTTATGAACGTTCCGTTTCTTCTTCCTTTACCCTTTTTTTCTTTTTCTTTTCCGCTAGATTTTGCTTGAGTTTTCAGTTCAGATTTTGCCTTTTCTTGATTTTGAGCTAAATCTTTTTTTCTGTCTCCTCTTTTTTGTTCTCCTTTTTCACCAAGACCACCTTCTTCTTTTTTCTCCACAAAATAACCCACAATAGCCGCTTCATCTTTAGCGCCAAAAGTCACGCTGGTCGCTTTTTTATCTTTCATTTTTTTATCTGCTATCGAAACCAACTGAGATGGGAGTAAAAATGCTTTTTCCTGAGGTTTTACAAAACGCCAGTCTTCAATAAAATCTTTAATTTCATTTTCGAAAACATAAATGCAGCCCGTAAGACTGACAATAACAACAATAATTCCAGATGCTAAACCAAGCCACAAATGCAGCCAGGCCATAATGCGCTTAAAAAGCGACTTTTTACTTTTTTTCTTATTATTTGGTTTTGAAGAAGAAAACATAATGGGATAGATAAATAGGATAAATAAAAAAACCGCAAGCCCCGATAAAATAAGGACTTACGGCAAAAAAAATTAGTATTTTAATTTCTGGATTGCAGTAATTTGTCCGCCTTCCACTTTCATGCCTTTTGTTGCTACAGCAGTTGTACCGTTGATAGCGTAAATCCAGTTTCCATCAGGAGTATTAATACCTACAATGGCAGAATTTCCGTCTTCTGAGGTAATATTGTAACGGCTAGTTACAGAAGTCAATGTTACAGGAGCATTTGTTACCCAAGTGAATGTTTGGTTGTAAACATCGGCAATTGCCATTTTTACTGCCCCATTGTTTTTACCTACATTTCCGTACATCAACAATAAGAATTTACCTTTTGAAATATAAGTTGTAGAAGATATTTTATACCCTCCAGATTTTTCCTGAACATTAAAGAAGTAAGATTTGTCGAACTCTGTAGTTCCTTTTTTGATTCTCACAATAGCAGAAGGTTTTGTAGAAGTCATTACAGCGTTGCTAGTTGCAATTGCTCCCGAGAAACCGTAAGCATCGCCATTTTCGTCTTGGAATAATCCGTTTGTGAAATAAGCTCCTAAATAGCTCGTACGGTTATCTTTGATTACTTTCTGTAATTTCAATTCTGGATAATTGTACACCGCAACCCAAGTACTGTCTGGATTTGCAGTACCAAAATTGTCTACTCCGTCACCTTTGATGCTCATATAAGGCATATAAACTTTATCTCCAACCTGAGTTGCCCAAGTATAGAACGCTCTTTCTCCGTTTCCTGCCAGTTTCTTAGTATCTTGCTGCGCTTCGCCAACAATAAGCGATTTTTCAGCATCGATTTTGTACATAGAAGCGATAGAAGCTCCGCTTCTTGGAACTTTAACCGTCAAAATATCTTTGTTTACAGCCGCAAATACGTGAACTGTTTCTGCTTGAAAATCTGATTTTTTAACCAATTTTCCTTCAGCATTTAAGTTGTAAGTTGTTACAGCTCCAGGATTTCCTTGTCCGTAAAGCAAACTGAAGAAGTTGTTTTGTGCTGTAATATAATAACGGTACGTTCCGTCCTGTTCCAATCCGTTTCCTGTAGTGGTAATTGTTCCGGTAGAAACATCATCGGCAGTTAAAAGATAATCTGCAATTCCTGCTGCACCAGTGGTTGCCGTAATAATATATTTTGTTTTTCCTGTATCGGTTCCTCCGCCAGTATCTCCTGATTTATCTGAATCACTGCTGCAAGAAAAGGCTGTAAAAGCTAAAACAGCTGATAACGCTAATGTTGTACTTTTTTTCATTGTATTATGGTGTTTGTATTAAAAATTTAATTATTTGATTTACTGAAGTAATATCTAAACTTGATATAGAAAGCTCTGCTTGGTTTTTGCAAGGAGAAATTGTCATAAAGCTTGTTGTCTAAAAAGTTTTTGCACTCAAAGGCAATATTATATTTCCCGTTTGCCATTGTGTAAACGGCATTTAAATCATGGCTAAACTGCTGAGGAATCTCTAGCTTGCTATCCTTGCTTCCCATACTTGGCCATGACAAATAGTACGTATGGACATAAAGCAGATTATACCCAACAGACAGATTATTACCTTTTTTCCAGACATTATTAAAGAACATTGTAGCATCTGCGTTTCCGAAGAGATAGGGCATATTTGGAATTCTGTCATTATAAAAAGGAGACACATAATTTTGATTGGGTTCGTACATTGTTTTGTTTCTAATATTCTGATAAGTAGCGTTGAAACCTGCCGTAAAACGATTGCTGTAAGAATATCTAATCTCGCCATCAATGCCATAATTGGTCACTTTTCCCTGATTGACATTGGTCGTCATGGTCTGATTGTTGTTTAATGTCGGACGAATAAAATCGACAGCATTTCTATGCAAAAGATTCACATCAAATGATAAGGCATTTTTCTCTCGGAAACTGGTCTGATAGCTTGCGCCCAAATTGTAGTTGTTGCTCTTTTCAGGTCTTAAAGAAAGATTGCCTTCCAGATTGTCGTTGACATTACCAAAGATTTCCTCTGGAGTTGGCAGCCTGTAAGTCTTTTCATAAGAAGCTTTTATCTGCAGATTGCGCTTTAGGTAATAGCTCGTTGCGACACCATAACCAGTTGCAGAAGTATGATCTACGTATTTCTGATAGGCAATATCTCCAGCAGCCCCCGATGGATTGTAGCTTCTGGAATAAGTAGTTTTTAACGAATAATCTTTCAAGAAAACTGACGTGCTCCATTTATCATTATAATCCATCTTGTAACCCAATCCTAAAACATTTTTTTGCGTTTTTTTAGGCTGTTTGTAAACCAATGATTCAGGAACCAATTCGTCACTTTCTTTACGGTTAAACGTATTAAACGTATTATTGACCATAAAAGAATGCCTCTCGTTTAGCGTATAAGTCGCATTGGCAGTAGCAATACCATTGTTGTTGTAGAATTTACGCAACGTTCGGCTTCTTTCTCCTCCTGCGCCTTCATATTGTTTGTAATCGCCAAACCAATTGTATCTTCTAAAAACAGTGTCAATATTCTGTTCGTAGCCAAAATTGTAATTACCCGTTACATTTACGTTAAGTCCTTTGGTAAACAAATCTTTAACCCGATATTTTAAAGTCGGCATTACAATGCTTCCTTTTCTATAAATCTGTCCAAACACGCTAACCATTCGAGCACCAGTTTGTATATCAGCCTTATTTTCTCCGCCCGTAAAACCAATCATCAGCTTATCCGCATATTTTTTTCCGGTTATACCCACATTCAAAATCACCGTTTCGTTACGGTATTTATCATGAAAACGTCTAACTCTCTGATTCGGAAAGTAAGCTCCTGTATTTAAATCGGCTACATCTACATTTACCCAGTAATTATTATCAGAATAGTTCTGAAAAGCATTGATTTCTGTTGTAAAACCGCTTTTAGCCGTATAACCTGCATTAATGCTTGAGCGATGCGTGTTGAATGATCCGAACGAATAAGAAGCATCTGCATAAGTTCTAGGCTTGCTATTGGTTACAATATTTATGGCTCCTCCAAGAGCATCTCCTCCAAGCCAAATGGGCACAACGCCTTTGTAAACTTCTACGCGATCGGCAAGATTGATCGGAATATTATTCATCTGGAAAGAAGAGCCAAAATTATCCATCGGAACTCCGTCAATAAAAACCTTAATCTGATTTCCTGAAAATCCGTTGATCGAAAGCTCCGACCTCGAGCCCACACCACCAGCTTCACGGTTACGCACCCCCGAAACGCGGTCTAAAGCATGAGATAAATCTAACGTTGAATTGTTGAGTTTTTTAGCATCTATTGCCGTTACGCTGTAGGCTTGTTTGTTTACTTTATCTGTTTGCGATCTTCCAAGCACTGTTACACTTTCAAGCTCTTGAAGCTCGCTTTCCATTTTAACTGAAACATCTAAATTGCCCGAAACTTCAATCTGCTTTTTTTGCACTGCAAATCCCATTGCCGAGACTTTCAGCGTATGTTTTCCTGATGGAACATTTTTTAAAATATAATTTCCGTTTTCATCCGAAATAACACTCAAACCTGTTTTTTCGATTATGACTGTCGCGAACGGAATTGTTTCTCCAGAATTTTCAACAACTTTTCCTGCCACTGTGAAACCTTGATTTTGCTGGGAAAATGATAAGAACGTAGTTAGAAAAAATAAACTGGCAAATAAAAATTTTTGAGTTGACATATCTTTAATTAGACTAATTATAAATAACTTTGCTGCAAAAGTACCATCAACGCCTTCAAAAAGGATAGGGAAAAACGGATTATATTTTGAAAATCAAAGCCACACTTTTAACCTCAGAAACGCCAATCATTAAAATTCAAATTGGAGATAAATATTATCCAAAAAGCATTTTAACCGAAGAAAATGTCAACATTCAAAATGGAGATTCTGAAAAAATTATAAGCCGTCATCTCATAACTGAAGGATTAGTTCTTCTTGACACTCAAATGTATTACACAAGCGCAAGAACTGTTAATTTTGAAATCGATGAAGAATCGGTTGTCATGAATTTTATTTACAGCAGCAATGTCGAAACTCACATTGATCAATTGGAAAGCGAGAAGTATTCTAAAAAAAATACCCATAATATTTTCTACACCAACAATTTTAAAGCCACGTTTAACATTCCTCCTTTTACGCAAATCAATTATTTGTCAATTATTTTTTCAAAAGAGTTTTATTACAACATCATAAACGAAGATTGGCAGCTGCACGAAAAATTTTCACAGAAAATCCTTGAAAAGCAATCGAGCTACTTGACCTCAAAATATCTGCCCTTTACTCCTGCAATTCAGTGGGTAACATCCGAAATAAAAAACTGCACTCGAGAAGGCCTTTTAAAAAGAATTTATATCGAAAGCAAAATCAAAGAGCTCCTTATCCATCAGCTTGAAACCTTAATGCCCAAACCGCTGCCAGAAGAAAAAATTAATGAAGAGGATTACAGCAAACTTTTAGAAGCAAAAAAAATATTAGAAAACGACTATAGAAACACTCCTACTCTGCCCGAACTTTCTCGGCTTATTTCGTTAAACGAATTCAAACTAAAAAAAGGTTTCAAAGCTTGTTTTGGAACCACTGTCAAAAGCTACATCATAAAACTGAGAATGGAACACGCCAAAGAACTGTTTCAAAGTAATACCGCCACGGTAAGCGAAGCGGCGTATAAATGTGGCTATAAAGACGTCTCGCATTTTTCTGCAGCGTTTAAAAACTATTATGGCTTTTCGCCTCAAAAGTTCAAAATCAATACCGATATTATCCAGTTCTGGCTAATTGGCTTTTCAATATTGTGGTAAAAAAAAAGGGTTTTAAAATTACGTCCGTCGACACAATCTTAAAACCCTAAAAAAAATTAGACATTAATGTATATTGCAAACTTATATACAAATACCCACGATCAAATGAATATGTCAAAATTCAATGTAAAAACGTTTCTCCAAAAACAGTTTTCTGCAAAAATTTAAATGACATCTAAAAAGGTAAAGAATGCCATCGTTTTCAAATTTCTGCAGGCCAAAATTAGAATTCAGATTATAGATTCCCTTACGGTTTTCCTCATTGTATGAAAAATTTAACACTCTTAACTTTAATTTAAAGTCTTAAGTAATTGTACCGCAAAACATTGCCAAAATCTATTTTAACGTAAATTTGTAAAAGAAAATACTAGTTTCTAAAGGAATCTTAACAAAAAAACATATTTCTTGTCCTAGATTAAGTATCATTTTACAAAACCCTCCCTACATTTGCAAGTGGCTTTAATTAGATAATCGTACTATTAGACCATTAAATTGTAAACAACATAGAAGCTTAGAAGCTTAGAAACTCAGAAACTTTAAAGAAATGAAACAGCTGCAATTTTTATTACTTGGAAAAAACGAAGCTATCCTCGCCATTCTGCTTCGTCTTGTGAATGCCGACGAAAACTGGAATGCCATTGCTTTTAATAATGAAAAAGAAGCGCAAGAACACTTTCAAAACAATAAAATTGATATTGTTCTTTTGAGTTCGGCAATCGAAGATCATGTTGAAAAAGAGTTTACTGCATTCTGCTTAAAAACGCAGCCAGATGTAGAAGTCATAGAACATTTTGGCGGCGGAAGCGGTTTATTAAAATCTGAAATTCTGCATCGATTGCATTTGAAAGGAAAAATTTAGCGACCGCATTTTTCTCTTTAAACATAATGAAAATTCGCTTGTTAACTATAAGAAATTTATACTACTTTTGAGAAGACAAATTTAAACCAACACTTCAAAAAGTAAGTTTCTTAAGATGAAAAAAAGCATCATTCTACTATTAATTTGTTTTTCCTTTCAAATAGGAACTTCACAAAAAATCTATTTCGAAAAAAGCAATTACAAAGACAGTCTTACACTCAGCAAAAACATTCCGCTTCTTGCTAAAAAGCTGCTGCCCCTTTATAAAAATCCAAGCAGAGCTTCTTATTTAGACAATTATGCCAGAATACAATCTGTTGCAGGAGATTTTAAGGGAATGCATCAAACTTTTGCAACCTATTCACAGGAAATTTTAGGAGATAGTATTGCTAACAGGCCTTTAGGATTTATCTATAAAACTTATGGAAAAACAGCACAAAAGGAACCTCAAACTAAATCTGATTTTGAGAGAGTCTATACTGCTGAGTTTTATAAGTTATACAACACTTTTAATGCAGATGGAAAAAGCTGGGCCGAAGGATATTATGATTTAAAACTATCCGACATTAAAAACGATTATGAAGCGCAGCTTAAAACTGATCAAGATAATGACAGCATTAGTGTAGAAAATGCTGCGCAATTATGCAGACAATATGCTCGCTATTTTATTTTAAGCAAAACATTTTCTCTTGCTCGTAATATAATTTCAAAAATAGAAGCGGATACTTATATAATTGACCGTGACATCATTATTACATTGCCAAACGGAAGCACAATTTCTGCCACGATGGTCAGACTTAAAAATGTAACCGAGCCACAGCCTGTTGTAATGAAATATAATATCTATGCTGGTAATGAAGTGAGTGACTGTAAAGAAATTGCAAACATGGGCTATGTAGGTTTTGTGGCCAATACTCGAGGTAAACGTTTAAGCAATGATCCGATAGAACCTTACGAACATGATGGCGATGATGCGTACCATATTCTGGATTGGGTTAGCAAACAGTCATGGTGCAATGGCAAAATTGGATTGTATGGAGGCAGTTATTTAGGTTTTAGCCAATGGAGCGCTGTAAAAAAAGTGCATCCTGCTTTAAAGACCATTGTTCCCTTGGTTTCAGTAGGAGCCGGAATTGATTTTCCTATGCAAAACGGTATTTTTATGAGCTATGCTTTAAAATGGATTCATTTGGTTGCCAATACAAAACTAACAGATCTCAACAGCTTTTTGAACAGCAAAAAATGGGATGAAGTTTTTACAAAATACTATAAAACAGGAGCTAGTTTCCGTTCTTTAGACAAAATTGAAGGCAATTCTTCGCCTATATTTCAAAGATGGCTAGAACATCCTGCTTATGATAGCTACTGGCAGAATATGACTCCTCAAAAAGAAGCATTTGCTAATATTAATATTCCTATTTTAAGTACAACAGGTTATTACGATGATGATCAGCTTGGAGCGATGTACTACTACAATCAATACCAAAAATACAATAAAAGTGATAATTATTATCTCATAATCGGGCCTTATGACCATGGCGGTTCACAAGGAGCTCCCCGAAAAGAATTAGGCGGTTACACCATCGATGAAGTGGCAAATATTCCAATTAATGCCATTATTTTTCAATGGTTTGACCATATCTTGAAAGGTGCCAAACGTCCTGAAATTTTGAAGGATAAAGTAAACTTTGAAATTATGGGTAAAAATGAATGGAGAAGCGTTTCTTCTTTAGACAAAATGCACAATGACAACCTAACCTTTTATTTAAGCAACAGGAATTCCAAATATTCATTGCAAAAAACAGCTCCAAAAAAGGCCATTTCTATTAACCAGACTGTTGATTTTACAGATCGATCTGAAATTAATATCTATAATGATGACTACGTAAATGGTTTTCCTAAAGTTATAGATTCGAATTTGAAACCAGAAAAACAGCTCTTGGTTTTTGAAAGTGATCCTCTTGAAAATTCAACAATAATTAGCGGTTCTTTAAAAGCATCGTTAAAAATAAGCACCAACAAAAAAGACATAGATGTTGAAATACAGCTTTACGAAAAAACAGCAAAAGGCCTATATTTTGCTTTAACCAACAATTTACAAAGAGCCAGTTTCGCAAAAGACAGAACCAAAAGACAATTGTTGACTCCTAATAAAATAGAAACAATCGACATTGCGCAAACCTTTATAATTTCAAAAGAATTAGAAAAAGGAAGTTCTATTATTGTTGTATTGGGAGCTAATAAAAATCCAAACTGGGAAGTTAATTACGGTTCTGGTAAAAACGTTAGCGAAGAAACTATCGATGATGCTAAAGAGCCTCTACAAATAAAATGGTATTCTGACAGCACCATTACAATTCCGATTTTAAAATTGTAAAAACATTTTCATCTATGGAAAAAACATATTCGGTTGTATTTTATTCTAAATCATTGGTTGAGCCCGTTAAAAAAATGAAAGACTTTTTAAAAAGTAAAATCAACTGGTACAACAGCTGCAATTCTGAAGCACACATTACGATTTGTGAATTTGAAATCGACGAATCTCAACTCGATTCTATCAAACAAAAGCTTTCTCAAATTGCTGATCCTTTTACTCCTTTCCAAGTAACATTAAATCACTTTGATTCTTTTCCGAATGCTGGCGCTTTTTTTATTGGCGTAACCGAAGAATCTAAAAATAGTATGGTGCCTATCATGAAAAAAGTTCATGAAACCTTCAAGTTTTTAAAACTTAAAAAAAGCGATAATCCGCACCTGTCAATTGGACGAAGATTAACTCCAGAAAACCTTAAAATAGCTTCTGAGCTTTTTACCGCAATTAATCTTCAATTTGAATGCAATGAAATTGTTTTAAGAGAATTTGATCCCAAAGTAAAACAGTTTTTTGTAATTGAAGCTTTTCCTTTCGGAAGCAATCCTGCGCCTGAGTTTGCACAGGGAAGTCTTTTTTAATGGCTTTGCTGGTCTTGCCACAAAGGCGCTAAGGCACAAAGTTCATTTTTTTCTTAAATGCTTAATGGTTTCAATTATTGCGACTCAACGCATATCAAATTCTGAGTTCCCGTGGTTGAAACCACGGGCGACAAAGATTACAAATTGTACCAGCCAATTTCATAATAAAAAAAAACTCCGTGCCTTAGCATCTTAGTGGCAAAAAATCAAATAACTTTTTTCGTATATTTGAATTTCGCAATTCATAACGCTATGAAATCCCTAGATTCATTTTATAAAGAGATTACCGAGGGCTCGACAGTTGATCCTACTTCTCTACTTCCAAATGACATTCAGAAAGAAATCGGACATTTTAATGTATTTGATATAAAAGAACTTTTGGAGCGCATGAAAGGAAAACCTGGAATGCCTTATGACAGAAGGGCCTACTACAAAATAAGTTTGATAAAGGGCCACAACAGAGCCGAATATGCCGATAAGGTAATCGAAATAAAAAAACAAGGATTGCTGTTTGCAACACCAAAAATTCCGTACAATTATTTGCCTCAGGATACCAATCAGGGAGGCCAATTTTGTGTGTTTACCAGCGAATTTTTATCTAAAAGCAAAAGCGGAATAGACTTGGATGAGCTTCCTATTTTCGCTTCAGACGGTTATCCCATTTTTCAGCTTACGGACGAAGAAGTTTCCGAAGTAGAATTGATTTTCAATAAAATACAAAAAGAAATCAACTCTGATTATATCTACAAATACGATTTGATCAGAAATTATGTGGCTGAATTAATTCACTTTGGGCAAAAATTGCAGCCTATTACAGCTTTATATTCTAAACACAATTCGGCAGCAAGAGTTTCTTCTTTATTTGCCGAATTATTAGAAAGACAATTTCCTATAGAATCCCCAAATCAAAGATTAGAATTGAGGACTGCAAAAGATTTTGCAGAGCGATTATCTGTTCATGTGAATCATTTAAACAAGGTTTTAAAAGAAAATACCGGAAAAACCACAACAGAATTAATTAGCAGCCGTTTGACAAACGAAGCCAAAATCCTTTTAAAACAAACCGATTGGAACATATCTGAAATTGCCTATTCGCTTGGTTTTGAAGAATTAGCGCATTTTTCTAATTTCTTTAAAAAACAAACTTCTTACACGCCGATTGCTTTTAGGAGTTAAATTTTGTTTCAAGTTTCAAGTTTCAAGTTCCAGGTTTCAGGTTTTCAAACTTGCACATAACGTTTGTCTTCCTGAGCGTAGTCGAAGGACACGCACCGTATGGATTTAGCAAAAGGATTCTTCGACTACGCTCAGGAAGACATAAAATGAGGATTTAAATTTTGGAATTTGGAATTTCATTATTGAATTTTGAACTATGATTTGAATTTCGCAAACATCGGTTTGATATTTACAACTCCCGAAGTCTACTTCGCTCCTACCTTTGTCTCATCAAATTAAAAGAACGAAAAGATGGATTTATCAAACAACAAAATTTTAATAACTGGCGGTGCAAGCGGTATCGGACTTGGGCTTGCCGAACGATTTATTCAGGAAAACAATACCGTGATTATCTGCGGAAGAAGAGCTTCTCTTTTGGAAGAAGTAAAAGCTAAATTCCCTTCGATTATTGCTAAAGTATGCGATTTGTCTATAGAAGAAGAACGCATTGCTCTTTATGAATGGATTGCAGCAAATCATCCTGACTTAAATGTTTTAGTCAATAATGCAGGAATTCAAAACTGGATGGACATAACGGATGCAGATTTTTATGAAAACATGAAAAATGAAGTCAGCACAAATATTGAAGCTCCTTTGCATTTAACTTCATTGTTTATTCAGCTGCCATCTCTAAAAACAGTGATGAATGTGACTTCTGGATTAGCATTTTCGCCTTTTGCAAAAGTTCCTGTTTACTCGGCTACTAAAGCTTTTTTCAGATCATTTACACTGTCGCTTCGCCATTTACTGAAAGAAAAAAATGTTGAAGTGGTAGAAATAATTCCTCCAGCCTTAAACACCGATTTAGGCGGCATTGGTTTGCACGACGCGCATCCAAGCGTAAGCAGTTTTATTGAAGCTATTTTCGAACAATTAAAAGAGGGAAAACAAGAATTGACATTCGGAACCAGCGAAACTAGG
Source organism: Flavobacterium sp. TR2 (assembly GCF_025252405.1). Classification (NCBI taxonomy): domain Bacteria; kingdom Pseudomonadati; phylum Bacteroidota; class Flavobacteriia; order Flavobacteriales; family Flavobacteriaceae; genus Flavobacterium; species Flavobacterium sp. TR2. Next base: position 4,089,549 of record NZ_CP104307.1, read on the forward strand.
CTTAATGCAAGCGCAGAAGAATTGAGAAATCATTTTAATGCAATGCATCCTTAATTTTAAATTAAACACATAGAAACATAGATCTTTTGGAGTCGATAAAAGGCATTTCACTTTTAATAAAACACATAGACTATGTGTTAGAAACTAGTTTCTTTTAGTAGTCCTTTAAAAGAGAAACAAAGTCTATGTTTCTATGTGTTTAAAAAATGAACATAACGCTTTGTCCTCCTGAGCGTAGTCGAAGGACATGGGTACCGCAAAAGGTCTTCGACTACGATCAGATAGACAACAAAAAAACAGCACGTAATTCACAATTAACCATTCACAATTAACAATTAACAATTAACAATTAACAATTATAAAAAATGGCAGTAAATACAAAAATAGCTCTAGTTACCGGCGGTAGCAGAGGTTTAGGAAAAAATATGGCAATTGCGATTGCAAAAAAAGGACTTGATGTAATTATCACATACAACAGCAAAAAAGAAGAAGCTGACGCTGTGGTTGCAGAAATCGAAAGCTTAGGTCAAAAAGCGGCTTCTCTGCAATTGAATGTTGCCGATTCTGGGACTTTCGATTCTTTCTTCGAAAATGTAAAAACAGTTTTGAAAGGCACTTTTAAAACAGACAAATTTGATTTTTTAGTAAATAATGCCGGAATCGGAATTCACAATTCGTTCATGGGAACTACTGAAGCAGAGTTTGATCGATTGACCAATATTCAGTTTAAAGGGCCATTTTTCTTAACGCAGAAAGGATTAAATGTAATGAATGACGGCGGCGGAATTGTAAATATTTCTACTGGTTTGGCAAGATTTTCTTTCCCAGGCTATGCGGCTTACGCGTCTATGAAAGGTGCGATCGAAACTTTGACAAAATATCAGGCAAAGGAACTGGGCGCAAGAAAAATTAGAGCCAACGTTGTAGCTCCTGGCGCCATAGAAACTGATTTTGGAGGCGGAGTTGTTCGCGACAATGAACAAATGAATCAGCAGATTGCTTCTGTAACGGCTCTAGGAAGAGTTGGCCTTCCTGATGATATTGGAGGAGTTGTTGCCTTCTTATGCACCGAAGACGCTCGCTGGATAAACGCACAAAGAATTGAAGTTTCTGGAGGAATGATGCTGTAAAGAAATTTCACGTTTCAGGTTTCAAGTTTCAAGTTTCAGGTTTCAAGTTTCAGGTTTCAAGTTTCAGGTTTCAGGTTTCAGGTTTAACCGCAAAGAACGCTAAGGTTTTCGCAAAGTTCGCAAAGTTTTTTAAAGCTTTGTGAACTTTGCGTTTTAGACGTAGAGTTAAAAAAATTGCGCCTTTGCGGTTAAAGTACACAAAGAATATCAACTTGAAACTTGAAACTTGAAACTTGAAACATGAAACATGAAACAATAAAACAAAAAAACAATAAAACAAAACCCGACAAGCATTAAAAGCCCATCGGGTTTGTCATTTCAAATAATATTTGAATTAGTAAACTTTTTTAATTCTTTTCGATAGAGACATCAAAACCTCCTTCTTTATCAAAAACAATATCGTAAAATTTAGTATCTTTTGTTACTCCAACTTCGTAAGTTGTTTTATTTTTATCATCTACCACCATTGCGATTTCTCGAATTGCTTTTGCCTTATAATTCTTTTTCAGATAAGTCTGCGCTTTTATCGGAAGATCTCTAAAAGCGATCTGCAATTCATACGCTTTCATGTTTCCGAGATTATCATAAACCGCTACCGCTTTGGTTGTGTTGTTTACGTTATATCGCGCCTCAAACCTAATTTCGTCTGCATCGTCTCCAACATATTCTTCAGACCATACCGGCACTTTTCCTTGGTATTCTTTTTCAAAAGCTAATCGAACCTGTTCTGGCGGCGTGATTATCTTTTTCATATTGGTTCCCTCTTGGGCTATTAAAAAACTACTGCATAAAAAAGTAAAAGTTAAAAACACGTTTTTCATAGTTTCATTTTTTAAAATTAAACTTTCATTACGTATTAAAATTACTACTTTTTTATTAAGATAAGGTGAAGAAATTAACATTTTTCACCAGCCACAAGAAATTGATTTAAAATCAAAGCTTTACATTACAGCTCTAGTTTTTTTAACCTGTCGGTCAGCTCTCTTTTATAGGTAATCCCAATTGGAATTCTTTCGTTTTTAATCACCACAAAGTCTTTTTCGGTGGCATCGATTTTATCCAAAGCCACGATGTATGATTTATGAATGCGCATAAAACTCTTTTCTGGCAGGCATTTTTCAAATTCAGTTGTAGTAATTGAAGCTAGAAAAGTTCTTTTTGTCGTGTGAAGTTTTACATAATTGCCAAAACTCTGAGCAAACAAAAGCTGGTCCAATTCGATATCCATCATATAACCGTCGACTTTTACGCTTACCGAATTGACTGTTTCTTCTGCTTTTTGCTTCACGCTTTCAGTAGCAAAAAAGCGGTCAATTGCTTTTAGAAATCTTGGAAAATAAATAGGTTTCAGCAGATAGTCAATTACACCATAATCGTAGCTTTCAAGTGCAAATTCAGAATACGCTGTGGTTAAAATAGTTTTAGGATGCGTCGGAAGAATTTTTAGCAATTCCATTCCTGAAATCTCAGGCATATTGATGTCCAGAAACATTAAATCTACCGAATTTTCTCTAAGAAAGTTCATCGCCTCAATGCCGTTATATCCTTGAAAAACCAATTCTAACTGCGGATTCTGTTTGATATAATTGGCCAGAACATAATGCGCAGCAGGTTCGTCGTCTACAATAATGCATTTCTTTATTTCTTTCATCCTACAAACTTTTTAAGCTGTATTTCTAAATCGACAACATAAATTTGTTTATCATCTTGAATGTCTAATTTATAGTCTTTTCCATAAATTAATTTCAGACGTTCGATGGTATTTTTCAAACCAATTTTAGTCGAAATCACATCATTTTTCTTCGGAATTGAATTGGCAACATGAAGATGGAGCAATCCGTTTTCTACTGAAATCGTAATTTTAACAAAGCATTTTTCGATGGCGCAGGTTCCATGTTTAAAAGCATTTTCGATAAATGCAATCAAAAGCATTGGAGAAATTTTATAGGCATTTTCGTTATCCACTTTACTTTCAAAAGTAATATCGCATCGATAGCCAACACGCTCTTTTTCAAGCTGCACATAACTGTTTATAAATTCCAGCTCATCTTCCAAAGATACGCATTGTTTGCTGTTGCTTTCTAGCTGATAGCGCATTAGCTGCGAAACTTTCATAATCAAATCTGGCGTTCTATCTGGAAACTGAAGGCTGATTCCGTAAAGGGTATTAAAAGTATTAAACAAAAAATGCGGGTTCAATTGTCCTTTCAATGAATTCAGCTGCATTTGATTGAACAATAAAGCCGCATCGGTCTGTTTTCTGTGAATGCGATAAAATTTAAAAACAATAATCGGGCTGAGAATGCAGACCAAAGTTCCTAAAACGCTTGCCAATTGATACACATAACTTCTCTGATGCGAGTTTTGGTACAAATGGCATTTGGCAAACATATCCAGCATTGTAATTTCATACAAAATGACCGAGAATACAAAAACACCAAAAAGCGTCAGGATAATATAAGTAAAAGGTTTATTCGCTTTAAATAAAATAGGAAGCAAAAAAAAGCGGTTAAACTGAGCGTGCATATATAAAATGCAATAGAAAAATATCCCCATCAAGATCGAAATGAAGGAACTAAAGAGCATCCAGTCATTTTTTAGGGTATAAATTGTAAATGAAAAAAGGACAACGGCTACCTCCTGCCACCATTTGTTATCCAATATGTTTTCAATTCTTTTGTTCATTCTTAATTCTGAAATAGTTTACAAAGTACGAACAATTATTTAATTATTTTTTTCAAAAAATGACCAATTCAATTCGTCATTTACTAGTGCAGTACATCACTTAACCTGACTTTTATCAGCGTAAGAGAAATAAATTTGTTTCATCAAAAAACATTTCTATATCACACTTTGAGTTTATGTATTTCAAAAAAATTACCTTTTTATTTTTATTGATTTTTGCCTCAATCGGTTATGCTCAAACCCTGTCTTTAAAAGAAGCTTTAAAGATAGGTCTTGAAAACTACGGTTCTATCCGAGCAAAAAACAATTACACCAATGCCTCAAAAGAGACTCTAAAACAATCTCGACGTGATTATCTGCCCAACCTGAACTTATCGGCACAGCAGGATTACGGAACCGTAAACGGACAAAATGGGCCGCTTTATGGTTTTGGAGGTTTAGGAGTTGCATCATCAGGACTTCCGCTTCCGGAGCAAAACTGGAACTCGGCTTTTGGCGCACTTTATTTAGTCAACATGAACTGGGATTTTTTCACTTTCGGAAAAACACAGGAAAAAATCAATCTCTCTAAAATTGATGTTCAGGCTAAAGAAAAAGATTTAGAGCAGGAAAAATTTCAGCAGGAAATCAAAATCTCTGCGGCTTATCTAAATTTATTGGCCAGCCAGAGATTACTGATTTCGCAAGAAAAAAACCTTTCTCGCGCAGAAGTTTTCAAAAAGACAGCGGTTGCGAGAGTTAAAAACGGATTATTGGCCGGAGTCGATTCTACCTTGGCTACAGCCGAAGTTTCTAAAGCTAAAATGGCTCTAAACCTTGCTAGAAACTTCGTTAAGGAACAAAACAACAAATTAGTCGATTTAATGGGTGTTGCTCCGCAAGATTTTGTTGCTGACACTTTGTTTGTAACTCAGATTCCGAAAGAATTAGTGACCAAAGAAACTGCCACAGACAGTCTTCATCCGTTATTGCAATTCTATAAAACCAAAATTGATTACAGCAATCAGCAGGTTAAATTGTATAAAAGATTTTACTACCCGACAATGAGCGCTTTTGGGGTTTTACAGACCAGAGCCTCTGGATTTGACAGTTCGTATGCGACAAACCAAAACGCTTTTACCCGAAATTACTGGGATGGCGTAAATCCAGATCGTACAAACTATTTGGTTGGTGTTGGAATTACTTGGAATTTAACCACTCCTTTCAGATCAAGCAAACAAGTAAGTGCCCAAAAATTTGTATCTCAGGCTTTGCAAGAAGAATACAATCAGGCAGATAGAGAATTAAAATCTCAGCTGGCTTTCGCCGAAGATAAAATCAAAATTACTTTGGAAAATTATGCCGAAGCACCGATTCAGGTTGATGCCGCACAAAGAGCTTACCTTCAGAAATCGACATTATACAAAAATGGCTTGACCGATCTAACCGATTTAACGCAAACCATTTACACGCTGAACCGAGCTGAAATCGATCGAGATATTGTCAATAACAATGTGTGGCAGTCGTACTTGCTGAAAGTTGCTGCAACAGGAAATTTTGACTTATTTATAAATGAATTTTAATTATAAATCCTAATGAATTTAATACGTTTTGCACTCCGCAAACCCATTTCCATTTTAGTACTGGTTGCGGGTCTATTTTTCTTCGGAATTGGTGCCATCAAAGACATTAAGGTAGACATTCTGCCAAAAATGAATTTGCCGGTTATCTACATCGCGCACCCATTTGGAGGTTATACGCCAGACCAGATGGAAGCTTATTTTGCCAAAAACTACGTAAACGTTTTACCTTTTTCCAACGGTATCAAATCGGTAGAAACTAAAAACATTCAGGGGTTAATGATTATGAAATTAACCTATTATGAAGGAACCAATATGGCTCAGGCAGCTGCCGAATTGAGTGCGCTTTCAAACAGAATCCAAGCGGTTTTCCCTCCGGGAACGCAGCCTCCGTTTATCATTCGTTTTGATGCTTCTTCACTTCCAATCGGGCAATTGGTTTTAAGCAGTAAAATACGTTCAAATAACGAATTGCAGGATTTGGCCAACGTTTATGTTCGTGCCTCGTTTACTTCGATTCCTGGTTTATTGTCTCCAGCTCCTTTTGGCGGAAGCCCAAGAACAATCGAGATCAACGTAGATCCAGATTTATTGCGTTCTCACAATATGACGCCAGACCAAATCGTAGAAGCGATTCGTTTAAACAACCAGACGGCTCCATCTGGAAACGTGCGTATGGGCGACAAAAATTATATAACGCCAACCAATAATACCATTAAAGAAATTAAAGATTTTGAACAGATTCCGTTATTCAAAGGCGGCGTTCAAAACTTAAAACTAGGCGATGTTGCCAATGTAAAAGACGGTGCCGATATCACAGCAGGTTATGCATTGGTAAACGGAAAACGTTCAGTTTATATCAGTATCGCAAAAGCGGGAGATGCTTCGACTTGGGATGTGGTTCAGAAATTAAAATCGGAACTGCCTAAAATTCAGAGCACGCTTCCTGAAGATGTAAACATCACGTATGAATTTGACCAATCTGTTTATGTAATCAATTCGGTTAAAAGTTTGATTACAGAAGGAATCATTGGTGCGGTTTTAACGGGATTAATGGTTTTATTGTTCTTAGGCGACCGTCGTGCGGCTTTGATTGTAATTATGACCATTCCGATTTCGGTTATCTCAGGAGTTTTATTCCTAAAATTATTTGGACAAACGATTAATTTGATGTCATTATCAGGATTAGCGCTTGCAATTGGTATTTTGGTGGATGAAAGTACCGTTACAATCGAAAACATTCACCAGCATCTCGATATGGGAAAACCAAAAGCACTCGCCATTTGGGATGCCTGTAAAGAAATCGCCTTGCCAAAATTATTGATCCTTCTTTGCATCCTTGCCGTATTTGCTCCTGCGTTTACGATGGTGGGCATTCCGGGAGCATTGTTCTTGCCATTGGCTTTAGCAATTGGTTTCTCAATGGTTATTTCATTCCTATTATCTCAAACTTTTGTGCCTGTAATGGCCAACTGGATGATGAAAGGACATGAAAAACACAATCACGGACCAGAAATTACAGATGACGAAGCGGAATTTAACGACTGCGGTTTAACGCCTGAATCTGAACAAAATCTGATTACGCAGAAAAAAGAGTATGTAGAAAGAGAAGACACCAATAACAACGGAAAAATTAGCCCTTTCGAACGCTTCAAGATTCGTTTCATGCGAACTTTAGATCGTTTGTTTGTTCACAAAAAGGTAACAAGCATCACTTATCTGGTTGCTGCAACTGCTCTAGCTATTTTATTCATTAGTTTTATCGGAAAAGACGTTTTCCCGAGAACCAATTCAAGCCAATTTCAATTGAGAATGCGCGCTGTTGACGGAACGCGTCTGGAAAGGACTGAAGAGCAAGCCAGAATTGTTTTAAAAGAATTGGAGAAAATGGTCGGTAAAGATCATATCGGAATTTCGTCTGTATATGTGGGCCAGCACCCTTCTCTATTCTCCATTAACCCAATCTATCTGTTCATGGCTGGTTCTCACGAAGCGGTTTTCCAAGTGAGTTTAAAAGACTATCATGAGGATATGGATGATTTTAAAGACGAACTTAGAGCGAGACTTAAAAAATTATTGCCTGAAACCAAGCTTTCTTTTGAGCCGATCGAATTGACCGATAAAGTTTTAAGCCAAGGTTCTCCTACTCCAATCGAAATTCGAGTAGCTGGAAAAGATAAAAAACGAAACGAATTGTATGCGACTCAAATTGTAGACAAACTGAAAGCTATTTCGTATTTCAGAGACGTTCAGATTGGGCAGCCAATACATTATCCAGCTATGAATATTGATATTGACAGAACACGCGCTGCCGAATTGGGAGTGGATATGAATGATATTTCGCGTTCGCTTGTCGCTTCGACCTCATCTTCACGTTATACCGAAAAAAATAACTGGGTCGATGAAAAAGCAGGATTGTCATATTCTGTTCAGGTTCAAGTGCCTTTGAATAAAATGAAAAGCAAAACCGATATTGGAGAAATTCCGGTTCTTAAAAATTCGCTTCGTCCTGTTTTGAGTGACGTTGCCAAAATTACACCGGGATTTGTAAGCGGTGAAAACGACAATTTAGGGGCCATGCCATACATTACCGTTACAGCAAACATTTATAAAACCGATTTGGGGACGGCTTCAAAAGATGTGAGCAAAACAATTAGTTCTTTGGGCGAATTGCCGCGTGGTTTGTTTATCACGCCAATAGGGCTAAGTACTGTATTAACAGAAACATTAAGCAGCTTACAGACGGGGTTATTGGTCGCTGTGTTTGTAATCTTCTTAATGTTGGCCGCTAATTTCCAGTCGTTCAAAGTTTCGCTGGTAATCTTAACCACAGTTCCTGCCGTAGTTTTAGGAGCTTTATTAATGCTGACTATTACAGGCTCTACGCTTAACTTGCAGTCGTATATGGGAATCATCATGTCGGTTGGGGTCTCTATTGCAAACGCCGTTTTATTGGTTACAAATGCCGAACAGCTTCGAAAAATAAACGGAAATGCATTAGAATCTGCGAGAGAAGCTGCTGCATTGCGTCTTCGTCCGATTATCATGACCTCTGTTGCGATGATTGCGGGAATGTTGCCAATGGCAATAGGACATGGCGAAGGAGGCGATCAGGTTTCTCCGTTAGGAAGAGCGGTTATCGGAGGATTATTATTTTCTACTTTTGCTGTATTATTGATCCTTCCGCAGATATTTGCGTGGGCGCAAGAAAAAACATCGACGCAATCTGTTTCTTTAGATCCTGAAGACGAAGAAAGCATCCATTATATCTCATCTTTAAATAAGTCTAAAGTTAGAAAGCCGTAACTCGTTGAGTGTAATTATTTTTTTTAACACATAGAAACATAGATTTTAATTTTAAATAAAAAAAGGTAAAAGAAAAAACTAGTTTTCACACATAGCTATGCTTATTTTAAAAAGTGAAACGCCTTTTATGCACAAAGAAAAGCTATGTTTCTATGTGTTAAAATAATTACTCCCAAAGAGTTAAAAACATATTCATTATATAAAACCAAAAAATGAAAAGCAACATTATAAAATCTACAGCCCTACTATTTACAGCTTTAGTTGTACTAAGCTGCGAAAAGAAAAAAGAAGAAACTGCAAAAGCAGAGATAGAACCTAAAGTAGAAACTTTTCTTTTAGCGAAAGAAAAACTAACAACAGAATTGCGTTTGCCAGCCGAATTAACAGGTTTCCAACAAGTTGATCTGTACGCGAAAGTGAGCAGTTTCGTAAAAACTTTAAAAGTAGATATTGGTTCTAAAGTAAAAAAAGGACAGCTTTTGATTGTTTTGGAAGCGCCAGAAATTAGTTCGCAATTGGCTGCAGCCGAATCGAGACTGAAATCTATGGAAGCGATTTATGCCACAAGCAAAAGCACTTACAACCGTTTGTACGAAACAAGCAAAGTGGAAGGAACAATTTCTAAAAACGACTTAGAAATGGCAAGCGGTAAAAAGAATTCTGATTACGCTCAGCTTCAAGCTGCCATTGCTGCTCATAAAGAAATTGCAATCATGAGAGGGTATTTAGAAATTCGTGCCCCTTTTGATGGTGTTGTAGCGGCTAGAAATGTCAATTTAGGAACATTTGTTGGGCCAGCAGGAAAAGGTTCAGATTTGCCTTTATTGACGATTCAGGAGCAGTCAAAATTACGTTTGGCGGTTTCAGTTCCAGAATTGTACACAGGCTATTTGCACCCAGGCGACGAAATGAGTTTTAATGTAAAATCTTTGCCAGATACGTTCTCAGCTAAAATTACAAGAATGTCTGGCGCTTTAGATTTGAAATTGCGTTCTGAAAGAGTCGAAATGGACGTTCACAACACCAAAGGAAACTTATTGCCTGGAATGGTTGCCGAGGTTCTGTTACCGCTTAACGCGAAAGACAGCACCTTTGTAGTGCCAAAATCGGCAGTGGTAAATTCTGCAGAGGGTCTATATGTAGTGAAAGTAGTAAACCACAAAGCAACAAGAGTGGACATCAAAAAAGGAAGAGAAATCGAAGATAAAATTGAAATTTTCGGCGATTTGACTCCAAACGATAAACTGGTAAAAATTGCCAGCGAAGAAACTAAAGAAGGCGATGTCATAAACGAATAATACCGATTATGTATTCAATACAGCCTAATAAAAATTAGACTGTTTTCATACTATATCGGCATTAATAACCTGCGTTTTAGTCTTCAATTTAGTAGATTACGAAAAACTGTACGCATTCTTAGGAATGCAAATTTTTAAATTTGCTTGAAAGGGCAGTTCTTCTGTAGTGGAGGGACTGTCCTTTTTTTATACTTGAAAATACTTGAATACTAATTTCTAGTTTTTAATTGTTTCAATTTGTAAAAGTATCTTTGATTTTTTATATAATTTGAAAGTGTTTTTTTGTGCTCAATTATAAAAATTGACTACGAAGAAACTAAGGAAGATGCTATCTTAAATAAATATCACCTTGATAGATTTCATTTGTAAATTAATGTATGAAAATATTTTATAATTTTTTCAATGTTAATATATATATTTGAATTGAAAATATACTATACGTTCGATTTCAAAAACATTTTAAATACTTTAATGATATTTGCTTCTTGCAACAAAAAACTAATAAACAAAATATGAATTTAAATGAAGCCCGATTAATAAAACTAATTGAAGTAATTGAAAAAGTAAGAAGAAGAAAAGTAGTAAATTATGATAATGATGATAATATCCAATATCTAGATCCTTTAAATAATTTAGGTAAAATAAAAATCCCAAATAACCATCTAATTTTAGGAAGAAGGGGAAGTGGAAAAACAACCTTACTTTTGAGCACAATAAAAGAAGATTCTAAAAACTTTATATTGCCTATCGACTGTCAGATTTTTAGAGAATGGAAATCAGACAAAATCATTTTACATATTTTATTACAATTTGCTCAAAAATTAAAAAGTCATATCATTCGCTATACTGATTATTTTGTTCTTAATCAAGATTTTGAAAAAAGAGGATTTATAAAAAAAATCCAAAGCATTTTTAAAAGCGACGACATAACTAAATTAGACGAATATAATTTCTTAATAGGAACATTAAAAAAAACGGAACATCTAATTGAAATAATTTCTGAACTTCCTGATGAACCAATAAAAATAGATATAAAGTCAACATCTACAAAAACGGAATCAAAAAAAATTGTCAATAATCTCGAATTAAAAGCCATTGCTAAACTCACTGCAAAAGGAAAAGTTCCTGTTAAATTACTAACAATTGATAGTAGTCTAGAAAGTGTAATCTCAGCATCACATGTTGCTTCTAGAGAATTAAAAACTGATAAAATTTTAAATGAATCTTTTAAATATGAGAAAACAATTAGTAAGCAAGACAAAATAGATGAATTAATTTTTGTTTTTGCAGAGATTGCGAGTGAATTCAACAAACTTTCAGACAAACGAATTGTAATCTACTTAGATGATTTCTATCTAATTAATTGGGATTATCAACCAGACGTCATTCAATTTTTTCATGATATTTATAAAAACTCAAAAAATGATTCTTTTTGTTCTAAAATTTGTTCACTACCAAATAGAACTAAATTGAATAAAGATGGAAAGGTTGACTTTTCAATTAAAGATGATTTTTCTCCTATACGTTTAGACAAAGAATTGTATGATTTTCAAAATCTTATAGAATTTCTTTTGAGAATAACCTCAAATTTACAGCCAGACTTAGGATTATCAACAACTGATCTAAGAGCATTATTTAGTAATGATGAAGTCTTGAATTACACAGTTGTTGCAACTGGAGGTGTCCCTAGGGACTTTTTAGTAATTCTTTCAGAGATTATAAAAATAGCAAAATCTGATAATGCCATTTCAATAAAAAAAGAACATCTTTATTCTGCCATTAGTGATCTTCGTCAAGATAAAGAGCAAAATATTGAAATAGAATGTGATATTGCACCCGAAAAACTACGTCAAGCAATTGAAATTATTCAAAATCAAGTTATTGGTGTCCTTAAAACAAATGTAATTTTATATCCAAGTAAACTTGTGAAAGAACATGAACTTATTCTTAAGAATTTGATTAATCTACGTTACTTGCATGTTATAAATGAAAATATGAGTTCAGAACGTAAAAAAAAGGAAAACTTTACATCTTATTTAATTGACATGACTTTTTATGCTACGGGTAAAAGACTTAAGCAAAATTTTGAGTTTAGACCATTTTGGATTCAAGATTCAGGTCATAGACACATATATTTAAGAAATGCCCCTATTTGGAATTTCGAAGATGAGTTTGCTAAAATTTAATCATACTCCGTAGCGAGAATTTACAACTCAATAACGGAAATTTTCAATCCGTTTACTCAAAGTAATCAACATATTATATATCCATAAAAACGTAAAACCTCGATCCTAAAATCGAGGTTTTTCCATTTTATAAACCTTACTCCTCACTCAAATAAGGATTCAAAATCTCTGCCAATTCGTTGAGCCAATAATAATTGTCTTCAAAATTGGTTAGTCCAATTTGGAGGGTTTCGTGTTGTCGCATTATGCCGAGCGCTAAAATGCAATTTACTTGTCTTAAGATTTTAGCCATATCTTCGGGAGCTATAATATGGTTAAAAAAATCAATCAGCCTTGTTTCGGCTTCTTTGGAAAAGGTGTTGTTTTTCATAAAGTGAAGAATTTAAGAAAAAACCCTCATACCTTAGCAGTCTTACGCTTCTTCACGGCGTCAAAGTCCTTTCGGAGCTTTACTACATAGCACGAGGGCAAATTTTATGTTGTCTTAATGTGAAGATTTAAGAACTTCAAATGTAAGAAAACTTTTTAAAAAGAAAGATTTTTCTTTCAATACTATTTTTATATTTATCGACTTTATAATATACCAAATGTATAAAATCGTTATTAGAAATAATCATTTTTAAAATTATATGAATTGCCTCGAGAAAGTCCCAGCGGGACGAAATATTTATAGAAAACAATTTTTCCCGTTTTAAAAGAGCCTCAGCGGGGTGAAATCCTATTTGCCATATGTCGCTCCGCTGGAGCTTTTGGTCGGTACGCTTTTTGAATCTATAAATATTTCATTCCTCCGGAATTTTCTTTACAGATTTAAAAATCACATTTCAATTAAAAAAATAATTGCCTCCAGCTTTAGATGGAGATCTACTAGAGCGCTATAAAAATGGCTTTAGCAAAAATGCGCAATTTGGCTAAAGCCTTTCTTTTATCAACATTATCGAGTCCCCTAGTTGAAACTAGGGGCTATTGATTGCTAATCTTTGTGGAGCTGCTTGCGGATATTTGCAAAAACAAACTATTCGAAAAAAAAACGAGACATTTTTCAAGCTGAGCAATCCCAAAGCTTCACGGGAAATACCGCAATCATTTTAGAACATAGCCTCTGGTTTCAACCAGAGGAACGCAAAGATTATGGTCATTCAAATTAAAAAAATCAATTGCCTCCAGCTTTAGATGGAGATCTACTAGAGCGCTATAAAAATGGCTTTAGCCAAAATATGCAATTTGGCTAAAGCCTTTCTTTTATCAACATTATCAAATCCCCTAGTTGAAACTAGGGGCTATTGATTGCTAATCTTTGAGGAGCTGCTTGCGGGTAGAGATTTATTTCGCATTTTCACTATTGCTCGGGTTCCTTACAGCTAAATGGCGAACTTTATTTTAGTCTAACAACAAAAACTATCTCAAATCCTTTTTAATGACCAAATATTTCAAATCAGTTTTTCCAGCATTGCTAATTCCGTGTTCGGCGTTTGGCGGACAATAGAAACTGGTATTTGGACCAGCTGTAATGGTTTTACCGTCAAGAAAGAATTCGGCGGTACCTTCCAAAATATAGAAAAATTCTTCCTCAGGGTGGTGATGCGGTGCGTGCGTCGATTTTCCAGGTTCTACAATACTCATTTTTAAAGTGTTTTCCTGAGTAAAATCTTTATTGGCAAACCAATATTGGTAACCTACTTTAGTTTTGGTGGCTTTGTTTATGTCAAAATGATTGACACAGTTCTCTATGGTGTATTGTGGCGTTGCGGATTCTTTTTTGGTTTCCTGGGCAAAAGATTGTTGGAAAAATAAAACTGTAATTGTAGTTTTTAGGATAGTTAGGGCTCTCATTTTTTTGTTGTAATGTTGCAAAAAATTACAATTCGTCGTAGTGAACAAAAAAATAAATTATAGAGATTAACATGAAAATTAGACTTTTGTCTTAACTTTGTTTACCAACTTTAGTAAACTTATATCATGCAAGCAATTAACATCACAGCATATACAGAAGATGCTTCTCAAATTGAAGCTGTAAAAGCTTTTATGAAAGCACTAAAAATCAAATTTGAGATCGCAAATGTAAAACCATATGAGCTATCTGACGAACAACAACATATATTAAATGATCAAGTTGTTTCAGATAAAAATCTCTACACTGATGCTGAATCTCTTTATACCGATTTAAAAAAGAAGTATGAATTATAAGATTATAGTTTCTCCAATTGCATTAAAAAATATTGAAGAAGCTGTTGAATATTATATTTTAAAAGTTAGCAAAAAAGTTGCCTTAGATTTTCTTGATGATTATAAAAAAGCTTATAAAACCTTACAGCTAAATCCTTTCTTTCAATTTCACGATACTAATTATCGTTATCTTCCACTTAAAAAATTTCCTTACGTCGCATTTTTTATTGTTGATGAATTATCAAAAACGGTGTTTTTAAATGCAGTTTTTCATACTTCTCAAAATCCCGAAAAATATCCTGTAAAATAAAGAGCAAAATAAATGCGAAATCTAATGAAAAATACAAATTCTCTCCTAGCCCTGATCGAAACGGCATCTCCCGATTTAGAAAAACAAGGCTTTTTAGCCGTAGTTTTTGTTGATCGGGAATACAGTGAAGAGCAGGACAAATATTTTGAAAATCCTAAATTTTACTGCTCCTAAAAAAATCAAGCAAAGAAAAACCCCAATAAAATAAAGGCTTGCCAAAGATTTTTTGAAATACTTATTGCACGATAAGAAAATATTATGATAAAAATATTTTGAAATTCGAAAAACTGCCATACATTTGCCTAACAGTGTTAAACGATTTAATACTTGAATACAATGGCTAGCAAAGATCGAATTTTAAGACAAAAAGAAGAGACAAGAAATAATATTCTTGGCGCTGCTTATGATATCGTAAAAGAAGAAGGCTGGAATGGTTTGAGTATGCGTAAAATTGCCGACAGAATCGAATATACCGCTCCTATTATTTATGAATATTTTTCGAATAAAGAAGCTATTTTAGAAGAACTGACAGGCAAAGGTTTTGTTAAGCTGACTAAGGAGTTACAGACTGCTATAGACAAGTTTGAAAAACCCGAAGATCAATTGGAAGCCATGTGGATGACTTACTGGGACTTCGCTTTTACTAATACTGAAATGTATCAACTGATGTTTGGTGTTCAAATGACCTGCTGTGCACAACGATGTTCGGCTCAAGAGGGACCTTACAAATTATTTACTCAAGTGATTGCTGAAGTCATGAAAAACAGCAACCCGAGTCAAGATATCATTAAACAGAAGTACTTCACTTTCTTTTCTGTTATTCATGGTTTAATCGCCATCAACATCATTAACAAAAGTGATATTTTAGAAACAATTAATGCTCAGATTTTGAAAGATGCTATTGGCGGCATCATCAAATCAATACAATAAAAAAATTTTCAATTTTACTTAACAGTGTAAAATGATTTAAACGGGATAACATAAAATCCTTTTTTTTATAACTTTCGCTTAACACTGTTAGAAAATTTAATAAAGGTAATAAAAGCTCTTTTTTTAGGCTTTTACTTAACATCGTTAGATAATTTAATACTGATTTTGAAATAGAATTGGAAAGGCTTACTGTATGGAAATTTGCGCACATTTACTTAACAATGTTAGATAATTTAATTCAATTAAATATGAATCCCGAGAATGCCAGAATACCAAAGAATTTTATCCGAGAAAATGTTCAACCAATTAAAACCACAATGAAAATGAAAAATGTAATTATAACCAGTTTTATTCTGGCCTTAGTTTTAAGCAGCTGTGCCGACAAAAATCAGGCTCCTACTGCTCCGCCTCCACCGGTTTTACCCGTTTTGGCTATCACAAGTGCAAATACAACAACTGACTCTGAATATCCTGCTTCTATACAAGGAACTGTTGATGTTGAAATTCGCCCTCAAGTGAGCGGAAACCTTGACAGAATTTATGTAGACGAAGGCGCTTATGTAAACAAAGGACAAACTTTATTTAAAATAAATGAGCGTCCATTCCGTGAGCAGTTAAACAACGCTCTGGCAAGTCTTCACGCTGCAGAAGCAGCTTTGATCAACGCTAATTTGGAAGTGGATAAACTGACTCCGCTAGTGCAGAACAAAGTAGTTTCTGACTATCAATTGAAAACAGCTAAAGCTTCTCAAAAAATTGCTGCTGCAAATATCGAACAAGCAAAAGCAATGGTAGGTTCTGCTAAAATTAATTTAGGATATACTAACGTAACGGCTCCAGTGAGCGGTTACATTGGAAGATTGCCTAAAAAACAGGGA
The DNA here is from genome assembly GCF_025252405.1 of Flavobacterium sp. TR2. Taxonomy (NCBI): domain Bacteria; kingdom Pseudomonadati; phylum Bacteroidota; class Flavobacteriia; order Flavobacteriales; family Flavobacteriaceae; genus Flavobacterium; species Flavobacterium sp. TR2. The sequence goes on from NZ_CP104307.1 coordinate 4,105,997, forward strand.
AGTTTAGTTTCTGCTACAGATATTGAGCCTTTAACCACTTTATCAGACGTTCATGAAGTATTTGCTTATTTCTCTTTGGGTGAAACCGATTTCATCAACTTTAAAGAGCAATATGCAGGAAATTCATTAGGCGACAAAATCAAAAAACTGCCACCAGTAACTTTGATTTTAGCTGATAATAGCGCTTACCCAAAAACAGGAAAAATCGACATGGTTGACGGTCAGTTTGACAAAACTACTGGAGCAATCACGATTAGAGCAACTTTCCCAAATGCAAACGGGACATTGCGTTCTGGAAACACGGGAAGAATCCGTTTAGGATTACAGCACGACGATGCGATTTTAGTTCCACAGGCTGCTACAGTAGAAATGCAGGATAAAGTATTTGTTTTCACTGTAGGCAAAGACAACAAAGTGACTAAAATGCCTATAACGGTTGTAGGCAAAAGTGGAACCAATTATTTAATTAAAGAAGGTGTAAAAACCGGTGACCAAATCGTGTTGAGCGGTATTGACAAACTTCAGGATGGACAAGCGATTCAGCCAGAAAAATCAACTAAAGTTGCCGAAGTAACTAATCAAAAATAATTCTAAAACAAAATGTTCAAAATATTTATACAAAGACCTGTACTGGCAACCGTAATCTCCATATTGCTGGTGATTCTTGGGGTACTGGGTTTAACTAAACTGCCTTTACAACAGTTTCCTGATATTGCGCCGCCATCGGTTTTGGTAACGGCGGTATATCCGGGAGCCAACGCAGAAACGGTTTTGCGTTCTGTGGCACCTTCTATCGAAGAATCTATAAATGGTGTAGAAAACATGACTTACATGAGTTCTACAGCCAGTAATGACGGTACTTTGGCCATTACAGTTTTCTTTAAACTGGGTACAGATGCCGATCAAGCTGCGGTCAACGTACAAAACAGAGTTGCACAGGCAACGAGCCAGCTTCCTGCCGAAGTTGTACAGCAAGGTATTGTTACGGCGAAACAGCAAAACAGTTTCATCATGGCGATTGGTATGTACACGGATGATGAAGCAAAATACGATCAGACGTTTGTTGCCAACTATGCACAGATTAATATTATTCCAGAACTAAAACGTATTCCGGGTGTGGGTTCTGCCAGCATTTTTGGAGGTGTAAAAGATTACTCTATGCGTGTTTGGCTAAATCCAACACAGATGTCTGCTTACAAAGTGACGCCAAGCGAAGTTATGGGAGCGATTCAAGACAAAAGTTTGGAAGCTGCTCCAGGTAAATTTGGAGAGCGAAGCAAAGAGGTTTTTGAATACGTTATTAAATACAAAGGGAAATTAACTAAACCAGAAGATTATGAAAATATTGCTATACGTTCTAATGCAGATGGCTCAGTACTTCGCTTAAAAGATGTAGCGAGAGTTGAACTTGGCGCTTACTCTTACAACAGTTTAACTCGTTTAAATGGTAAAAAAGGAATTGTAATTGGCGTTATTCAGTTAGCTGGATCCAACTCAAATGATATTCAGATTGCGATTAACAAAATGATGGAAAAGGCTTCTAAAGATTTTCCAAAAGGCATAAAACACAATATTTTCTATAGTACAAAAGTATCACTTGACCAATCTATCGAACAAGTTGAGCATACTTTACTAGAAGCTTTTATACTGGTATTTATTGTGGTATTTATCTTCTTGCAAGATTTTAGATCAACATTAATCCCGGCTATTGCTGTACCTGTAGCAATTTTAGGAACGTTCTTCTTCATGCAGTTATTCGGCTTTTCGATCAACCTTTTAACACTTTTCGCCTTAATTCTGGCGATTGGTATTGTGGTCGATGATGCCATTGTGGTAGTCGAAGCGGTGCACGCGAAAATGGAGCACAAACGCTTGTCTCCAAAAATCGCAACCCATGAAGCAATGCACGAAATAACGGGTGCTATTATCTCGATTACGCTGGTAATGGCTGCTGTATTCCTGCCGGTTGGTTTTATGGAAGGCTCAACAGGAGTTTTCTATCGTCAGTTTGCCTTTACGATGGCCATTGCAATTGTAATTTCGGCTGTAAATGCATTAACATTGAGTCCGGCGCTTGCAGCATTGTTTTTAAAAGATAACCACGGAGCACACGATCATGACGCACCTCATGTGAAAAAAGGATTTAAGGAAAAATTCTTCACTGCTTTCAACAGCAGTTTTGAATCATTGACCAACCGTTACGTTGGCGGACTAAAATTCTTAATCAGAAGAAAATGGTTGAGCATGGGCGGATTGGCTCTGATTGTTGTAGCTACTATTGTGATGGTCAAAACAACTCCGGCAGGATTTATTCCGACAGAAGATCAAGGATTTATCGCTATTGCAGTAAATACGCCATCTGGAACATCATTAGACGGAACTCAAAAAGTAATGACTGAAGCCGAGAATACATTAAAATCATTAGAAGCTTCAAGATTCGTTACCGCAATTTCAGGTTTCAACTTATTAACCAATTCTACAAGCCCGTCTTCAGCAGTAATTTTCGTGCTGCTTAAACCAAACGAAGAGCGTGGAGAAATAAAAAATATTGACGAATTCATGAATCAGGTTCGCGGTAAACTAGGCGGAATTTCTGGAGGAAGTTTCTTCGTTTTCAGTTTCCCAACTGTTCCCGGATTTAGTAACGTTGAGGCTCTAGATTTAGTTCTTCAGGATAAAACGGGAGGAAAACTGGATAAATTCAGTGGAATCTCTCAAGAATTTATCGGAGCATTAATGAAACGCCCAGAAATTGCAGTTGCTTTTACTTCTTTCAAAGCAGATTATCCACAATTGCAATTGGAAGTTAACGATGAAAAAGCAAATCAATTGGGCGTAAATGTAAAAGACATTTTACAAACTATGCAAGCTTATTTTGGTAGCGCACAGGCCTCTGACTTTAACCGATTTGGTAAATATTACCGAGTAGTCGTTCAGGCCGATATCGAAGACAGAGCCGACCCAACAGCAATTGACAGAGTCTTTGTAAAAAACAAAACTGGCGAAATGGTGCCAATAAATACTTTAGTAAAACTAACCCGTATTTATGGTTCTGAAACCGCTTCTAGATATAATTTGTTTAACTCAATTTCTATTAATGCGATTCCGAAACCTGGATTTAGTTCTGGAGATGCCATTAAAGCTATTGAAGAAGTTGCGAAACAACAACTGCCTGCAGGTTACGGGTTTGAATTCTCGGGCCAAACGCGTGAGGAGATTTCGTCAGGAGGACAATCTGCAACTATATTTTTACTGTGTTTGATATTCGTTTATTTCCTACTTGCTGCACAGTACGAAAGTTACATTTTGCCTTTGGCAGTAATCTTGTCAATCCCTGCAGGTATTTTTGGAGTATTTGTGGCTATTGGTTTAACTGGAATTGAAAACAACATTTACGTACAGGTTGCACTTGTCATGCTGATCGGACTTCTTGCCAAAAATGCCATTTTGATTGTGGAGTTTGCAGCGCAACGAAGAAGATCTGGACAAGGTTTAGTCGCAGCTTCAATCATGGCAGCAAAATTACGTTTGCGACCAATTATCATGACGTCTCTTGCTTTTGTGGTAGGTTTAGTGCCAATGATGAGTGCCAAAGGCCCATCAGCACAAGGTAACCACTCCATCAGTATCGGGGCAGCTGGAGGGATGCTTTCAGGAGTAATTCTAGGTTTGTTCATCATTCCTGTTTTATTCATCATCTTCCAGCATTTACAAGAAAAAGTGAGCGGGAAACCAATCGCTGTAATTCATAACGAAGAAAAATAATAAATGGAAAACTATATCACAACCATACTTGTAGCCATCATATTTGGCATCGGATACATATCGTACAGAATCTCAAAAGATCTTGAAACCAGAAAAGATACTTGTACAGAAATTTAACCCACTGAGTGAAAAAATATTTTAACACATAGAAATATAGAATTTTTATATCGAAAAAAGAGATTAGAAGAAACTAGTTTCCACACATAGCAAAACTATGTGTATTTAAACTAGTGAAACGCCTTTTTTAAAGCCTTTATAAACTATGTTTCTATGTGTTTAAAAAACACCCAACGGATAAAAAAATTTAATAATAAAGACTAATGAAAAATCATATAATCAAAATCGTGACCTTCGCCATTCTGATCACGACTTTAATATCCTGTAAAGTTTCTAAGGATATTGAAACTCCAAAAGATGCATTTCCTGAGAATTTCAGGAATGCATCGGTTTCGAGTGATACAACAAGTATTGCTGATGTGGAGTGGAAAAACTTCTTTACAGAAAAAGATATTATCAAACTGATTGACAGCGCCGTTGCGAGAAACAATGACCTTCAGATTGCCGAAAAGAACATCGAAATTGCTGAGTACCGCTTTACACAGTCAAAATGGGGAAATGTGCCTCAAGTTAATTTATTTGTAAACGCCAGCACAAGCAATCCGTCAGACAATAGTTTTACGGGATTAAATTTAAATCAGGCAATTGGTGCCAAACATATTGACGACTATTCTGCTGGAGCTTCTCTTTCTTGGGAGGCTGATATTTGGGGAAAGATCAGAAACCAAAAGAAAGGGGCTTACGCAGGATATCTTCAGTCTGAAGAAGTAAAAAAAGCATTGCAGACTAATATAGTTGCCAATGTTTCAAGAGGATATTACAACCTTTTGATGCTGGATGCTCAATTGGATATTGCCAGACAAAATCTTCGTTTAAATGATAGCACAACCAATATTATCAAATTAAAATACGATGCTGGCCAAGTAACCACTTTAGCGATTCAGCAGTCTGAAGCACAGAAACTAAACTCAGCGCAGTTAATTCCGTTATTGGAACAAAATATTGCGATTCAAGAAAATGCTTTGAGTGTTTTAACAGGTTCTTTTCCTAATTCAAAAGAAAGATCAATCCGTTTAAGCGCGATTGAGGTGAAACACAATACAGCAATCGGAGTCCCGTCTGCCTTAGTAAGCAAACGACCTGATGTAAAAAGTGCCGAACTGGCTCTTAAAGCTGCCAATGCAAATGTCGGTATCACGAAAGCGGATTTATACCCAGCTCTCAGAATTACGGCTCAAGGCGGCGTAAACTCTTTCGAAACCAGCAACTGGTTTAATATTCCTGCTTCTTTATTCGGAACTGTTGCAGGTGGCTTGACACAGCCGCTTTTGAACAACAAAAGACTTAAAACGCAGTATAATATTGCTGTTGCAGAAAGAGAGAAAGCAGTTTTAGCTTTTAGACAATCTGTTTTGGTTGCGGTAAGCGAAGTTTCAGATGCTTTGGTTAAAGTAGAGAAATTACAGCAGCAGGAAACTTTCTTGAAAGAAAAAGTAAAAACATTACAGCAAGCTATAAAAAATGCAAACCTTTTGTTCAAAAATGGTTTAGCAGAATATCTTGAAGTTTTAACAGCACAGGCAAATCTTTTGCAAAGCGAATTGGAACTAGCAGATCTAAAAAGACAGCAGCTTACAGCCAATACAGATTTATACCGCGCTCTTGGTGGAGGCTGGAAATAATACCCGTTACATTACCCGTTAATTATTTATTTTTTGAGATGAAAACGTTGTGGAGCTTAGGTTTCATGGCGTTTTTTGTTTTTCTTAATTTGCCACGAAGACACAAAGCCACGAAGTTTTTTTATCTAGATAAAAAGCTAAATTTTTGTCTCACGCAGATTTATACTCACTTCCTGTCCTTCTGAGCATCGCAAATTTCTAATGAAAATTCTCCTTCGTAGAAAAGACAAAATAAAACTTATTTTTCTTACTTTTGAACAAGAAAACTGAATGTTTATCAGCCTTTACGCCACAATAACAATTAACAAATTTAAACTAATGAAGAAAATAGCATATTTAGCGTTTTTAGCTTTACTATTTACAAATTGCAAACAAAACAACTCTGAGAAAGAAACAGAATCAGCTAAAACTCCTGCTGATACTCTTACTGCAATCAAAGAAGAAAAAACTCCCAAGAAAGAAGAAGAAGATTGCAAAGATATAGAAGTAGAAATGGGGTCAGGAAGAGAATGTATTCTAAAAGATACAGATATTAATCAGGCTTACCAAGATATTATTAAAAACAAAGAAGTAGATGAATCAGAATATTATTTAACTACTATTCCAACTGAAAAAAAATCTATTGAAGTAAACAAAGAAGGTTTAATCTCTATTGATTATGAAATCAGTAAAGATAAAGTTGCTATTTCAATGAACTATGCAGGTGGCGTAACAGAAGTAACGCTTGAAAAAATAGATAATAATGTTAAACGAAGCATTTATCATTATGCTGACTAAAAAACAATTACAATAACATTTTTGAATACAACCGCTAAAAGCTCTGAGTTTCTGGCGGTTTTTATTTTGTTGAGAAAACGCAAAGCCACGAAGTTTTTTGTTTGCCACGAATCTCACTAATTTTCACTAATTTCTTTTTCTTTCTTGAAATAATTATAAAAATAATTCGTGAAATTCGTGGCAGTTAACTTTGTGACTTAGCGCCTTCGCGACAAAACCAAAACAGGCAAAAATAATTCGCGAAAATTTGTGAAATTCGTGGCAGTTAACTTTGTGACTTAGCGCCTTCGCGGCAAAACCAAAACAGACAAAAATAATTCGCGAAAATTTGTGAAATTCGTGGCAGTTAACTTTGTGACTTAGCGCCTTTGCGGGAAAACCAAAACAGGCAAAAATAATTCGCGAAAATTTGTGAAATTCGTGGCAGTTAACTTTGTGACCTAGCACCCTCACGGCAAAACCAAAACAAGCTATGACTTTCAATAAAGAAATATACCTCAATAATCTAAAACAAACCATAGAAAGTTACTACCCGCTTTCTGATCAGTCCTGGAAACAGATTGAAAGCACTACGCATTTCCAAACGCTAAAAAAAGGAGAAATACTATTGCAGAATGGTGAAGTCGCTAAAAATCTTCATTTTATTGCAAAAGGAATTTTAAGGGCTTTTATAACAGACGAGCAGGGAAATTACTATAACAAAAATCTTTTTCTTGAGAATTATTTTGCAGGTTCTAAAGTTTCGCTGATGCTGCAAACTCCGTCCAATTTTACAATTGAGGCACTAGAGGATTCAATTATCATCAACATCAATTATAAAAGATACATGGAGCTCATCTATCAAAACGATGATCTCAAAAACTTTTATATTGCCCATTTAGAAAAAAATTGGATTATAGATAAAGAACAGAGAGAAGTGGCGCTTGTTATGCAGAATGCTACAGAAAGATACGTCAGCCTTTTGCAGAAGCATCCAACGATTGCAGACCGTGTTCCTCTGATGCATATTGCTTCACATTTGGGCATCACGCCAACGCAGTTGAGCCGAATCAGAAAAAATCTTGAAAAAGATTTGTAAATCAACATATGTAAAGGCTTTTCTGAAAGAACCGATTTATCTTTGCTCTATAATTAAAACTCGTCATAAAAATGAACCATATAAACCTCATCAAAGACAATATAGACAATCTTACCACGCTTTGGAAAACCGTTGCCACTCCTCTCCTTTCCTATCATAAAAATGATCCTTTTGAATTTTCTCAAATCAAAAATTCAGGCTGGCCAAATCGTTTATGGTCTCGAGAAGATATTACTGAGGAAAACTTTTCGCAGATTCTAAAAACGATGGAAAAAAATCCAGGTTTGGTTATTCCGTATTGGGATATTTTTGGAAGCAATTCTAAAGAAATTTTCGAAAAAAATGGCTTTCATATCCGAATTCAGCTTGTAGCTATGGCTTTAAAACTAGGAGAAAAGTTTCCGTTGCAAAACAATCTTACTTTCAAAAGAGTTTTAAATGAAGAAGACGCCAAAACTTGGTCAGATATTTATCCGCTATCTTTTAGCTATGTAATCAGCAAAGAAACTTTGGTTGCCAATTACGAAAATGCAAAATTTTATTTAGTTCATTTTGAAGGAAAAGCCATTGGAACGCTTACGCTTTTTCAGACTGGAAACATCATGGGAATTCACGGTGTCGGCGTTATTCCAGAAATGCGTAAAAGAGGTTTTGCAGAAGAAATCATGAAATTTGCCATCAACGAAGCCATTGATGCTGATTGCGATTATGCACAATTGCAGGCATCGGCTCTAGGAAAAGGAATTTATACAAGATTAGGATTTGAGGATTTGTTTACGATTACGAATTACCAAAGAGCTTAATTTTTAAATTTCAATTCCAAAAAATTTCAAATTCCAAATCGTGGTGTTAGACCTTTGTCAAAGTTTGAAACTTTGACAAAGTTTTTTTGATTCCAATTTTCCTCGTTTTATGTCCTCCTGAGCGAAGTCGAAAGATCTCATGTATGTCCTTCGACTTCGCTCAGGAGAACAAAACTTTGTGGGGCAACTTGTGGAGATTCCTCGTTCCTCGGGATCACAAACTATGTGTCACTTCACCACAATTCACAATTCACAACTCATAATTCATAACTCGAAAAAAAAATCTTGTCCCAAATGCCCCCAAAATAGTCATAAATAGGTATTTCGCAGAAAAATAAGAATAGTACATTTGTAATACATTAACTAATAATTGTTTAAAACAAATACCTCATGAAAACAACCAAAATCATTTTCTGGACTACTACTATTTTAATCTTTTTATTTGAAGGCGTTATGCCGGCATTAACTTCTCAAACAGAATTAGCCAAAGAAGGAATCAGACATTTAGGCTATCCAGAATATTTCGGGAATGCATTAGTCGTGTTTAAAATCCTTGGAGTTTTAGCTTTGATCATTCCGCAAGTGCCGGGAAGAATCAAAGAATGGGCTTACGCCGGATTTGCCTTCGACTTTATTTTTGCTTCCATAAGCCACTTTGCAATTGACGGAATCGGCTTTCAAGGCTTCTTTCCTTTAATCGTTTTAGCGATATTAATTATTTCGTATGTAACATATCATAAAATACAGCGTTATAAAAACATAGCGCTCTAAAATTCAAAACTTTATGATTGAAGTTTTTAAAACAAATGTTCAAGAAGAATCTCAATGCACGATAATCATTGAGAAACTTCTTGAGCATTATCCAAATAGCTCGATCAACTTCGATTTAGAAGATTGCGACAAAATCCTCCGTATTCATGCCCAAGCCATTTCGAATACAAAAATTATCGACATTTTAAACTCGCACGGTTACTTCTGCGAAGCGCTTCCCTAAAAAAATTAACACTTTTCAAATATCTGATTTATAACATTTTAATGTTTTTTATTGTATATTTGAGGGAGTATCATTTCCCCTAATTCTATAAATTTAATTTCACAGATAATCACTTGAGGTTTCTAAACCAAGGTAATTATATACTGTAGATTTTCTCAATTTCTAAAATTTAAAAAAATGAAAAGCGCTATTCAAAATACTATACTGGAAACCTACAGTAAACTTGGCGACCTGATTTCCTCTTTTTCAAAAGAAGAAATCAATATTGTTCCATTTGAAGGAAGCTGGACAGCTGGACAAACCGCCCAGCATATTATTCTAGCCAGCTCGGGCCTAACGATGCTGTTTGCAGGAAAAACAGAAAAAACAACCAGAAAACCTGATGAAAATACAAAAGCGCTAGATTCCATTTTTTTAGACTACAACACTAAATACCAATCACCCGAAGATATAAAACCTCCTGCTATTGATTATGAAAAGGGGACTCTGCTGGCCTCTGTCAAAAAAATACAAAATGATTTATTTGAAGCCGCAGAAACTTACGATTTAACGCTGACGTGCATGGATGCTAAAGTCCCTGGATTTGATCATTTTACGATTTACGAATGGCTTCATTTTGCCATTGTGCATACGCAGAGGCATACTCACCAATTAAAATCGATTTACGAACATATCAAAAAACAATAGATCAGTTAACTCTAAATAATTTTTATGAGATCAAAAGTAAGGACCATTGTTTCGTCTGGTTTAGTTGCGGGAACATTAGATATTACTGCCGCTATTTTGATTTATGCAGTAATATTACATAAAACAACGGCCGAAAAGATTTTACAGTCCATAGCTAGCGGCATTTTTAAAAAAGAAGCTTACACGGCTGGAACAGAAATGACTTTTGTGGGTTTGGGACTTCATTTCTTAATTGCTTTTATTTTTGCTTGGTTTTATTTTAAGATTTTTCCCTACATCCCATTTTTTAAAATAAATACTTTGCTCTCAGGAATCTCTTATGGTTTCTTTATCTGGATTGTAATGAATTTGGCTGTTCTGCCCATTGTATTTCCGGTTCTGCCAGAGAAGAATTTAGATTTAGCGCTTTTGCTTTCTATTCTTATTGTGATATGCTGTGTCGGAATTCCGATAGCTTTTATAACTCGGAAATATTATGCGAAATGGTATTGAGATTCTGTTTCAAAGGTGCAGAGGCTCAAAGGTGCAAAGCTACAAAGGCTCTGTAGATAAAGACCCAAAGGATTAAAGTTGCAAAGATTAAAAACTTTGAACCTTTGCAACTTTAAACCTTTGAACCTTAAAAAAAACTAAACTTTTCGTCTTCCTGTAATTAAAGAGATAATAAACAGGACTAGAAAGATGAAGAATAAAATTTTTGCAATGCTAGCGGCTCCGGCAGCGATACCGCCAAAACCAAAAATTCCGGCTATGATGGCCAAAATGATAAATATAACTGTCCAACGTAACATAATATTTGATTTTTAAGTTCTTATTAAGACTGTTTTACAAGCCTTTTATATCTATCTTCAAAGTTCTTTTATTCCTACAAATCCTATTAACTCTATGCGCTTTATTATTATCGCAATAAATTAAAACAACACTAGGCTACAAGCCACTTTCACTATTATTTGCAAGCCTTACAGAATTACCATGTTGATGCTTTTGAGTTAATTTTTTGATCGATTGGATTAATTACCGCTTCGATCTCAAAGTAATTTTAGATAAAATTTTATACGGGTAATGAAAGAGGCTAAAAAACATGGTGTCATTTTAGAAAAAACAGATCGAACTTTTGAAGAATTAGGTGTTTTAAATCCAGCCATTTATCAAGACGGAAATACTGTCCATATGTTTTACAGAGCGGCCAAAAAAGGAAATTTTTCTACCATTGGGTACTGCCGTTTTGAAGGCCCAACCACTTTGGTTGAAAGAAATACACAGCCCATTTTTGTTCCCGATTATATTTATGAAATTCATGGTGTAGAAGATCCGAGAATTACTAAAATAGACGACCGATTTTATATGACGTATGTCACTTATGACGGAATTAACGCCTGTGGAGCTTTGGCTGTATCAAAAGATTTAAACGTTTTTAAAAAGAAAGGAATTATAACGCCAAAATTTATTCTTAATGAGTTTACAAACCTCATTAGAAAACATTTACAAAATCCGAGCATTGCAAAGATTCTGGCTTTTAATACTGAAAGAAATTACCCGCTGACAGAAACAATTAAGGAGAATCTGTTTGTTTGGGACAAAAATGTGGTTCTTTTTCCGAAGAAATTTAATGGAAAGTTTGTTGCTCTGCACCGCTTATTTCCATCCATTCAGATTTTTTCGTTTGAAAAGAAATCAGAACTTACAGAAGATTTTTGGAAAGATTATCTGAAAAATCTTCCCGACCATATTGTAATGGAACCAAAATATGATCACGAAACCAGTCATATTGGTCCAGGAGCCCCGCCAATAGAAACAGCAGATGGCTGGCTCTTAATTTATCATGCTGCTGAAAGAAGAGAGAAAGGCTTGGTTTATCATGCTGCCGCCGTTTTACTGGATTTAGAAAATCCGTCCAAAATTATTGCGAGACTGCCTAAACCCATTATTACTCCTTCTGAATATTACGAAAGACATGGTTATGTCAATTACGTGGTTTTCCCGACAGGAACTGCCATTTTTGATGACCAACTATATATTTATTATGGCGCTGCCGATGATAAGATTGCGGTGGCATCTCTGAACCTTAACGAGTTATTAACCGAACTTAAAATGAATCCTCATGAAAACAATATCAAATAAATCAAAAATCGTTTTTTTATCCACTTTTCCGCCTACGCAATGCGGCATAGCAACCTATACTCAAGATACCATCAAAGGAATCACAGATGTTTACGGTAAATCTATCAAATGCGAAATATGTGAACTTGTTGATAAACCCAAAGACCAACCAACACAGGCATTTACCTTAAATACCAAAAACCGAGAAGAGTACGCTAAAGTAGCCGAGGAAATTAATCAGGATGAAACTGTGAAATTAGTTCATATCCAACATGAATTTGGTTTGTTTTCAGGAAATTACGGCGATCATCTTTTAGATTTTCTAAATGTCATTAAAGCGCCTGTTACTTTTACTTTTCACAGTGTAATTCCGAATCCGAATGACGAATTGAGAACATTTGTTCGATTACTTTTGAGCTACAGCAATTCGGTTTTTGTCATGACTAATAAATCGAAAGAAATTCTAATTAACGACTACGACATCAATGAAGAAATAATTACTTGCGTACCTCATGGAACTCATATTGTGATATACGAAACTCCGCAACAGGCCAAAGAAAAATTAAACATTGAAGATCGATTGGTGCTTTCTACTTTCGGCCTTTTGGGAGAAGGAAAAAATATAGAAACGGGCTTGCAGGCTTTACCAAAAATAATCGAAAAAGCGCCCAATGCTTTGTATCTGATTATCGGAAAAACACACCCGAATTTAATTAAAGACGGAGTTGATGCCTATCGCGATAAATTGGAAGGTTTGGTTAAAGAATTAAATCTTCAAGACAATGTTCGCTTCATCAATACATATTTGGATACCGATGAACTTCTAGAATATCTGAAAGCAACAGACATCTATATGTTTACATCCAAAGACCCGAATCAGGCTGTGAGTGGCACTTTCGCGTATGCGATGAGCTGTGCTTGCCCAATAGTGGCATCTAAAATTCCGCATACCAAAGAAGTTTTAACAGCAGATTCTGGAATTCTGTGCGATATTGGAGATTCGGATCAATTTGCAGCAGCGGCCATCAAACTGATCGAGGATGAAAATTTAAGACACGAAATGGGAATCAATTCATTTACAAAAATGAGAGCTTCATCTTGGGAAAATGTCGGCATTACTCAAATGAATACGTATAAAAACCTAATTAAAAATCCGTCAGAAATTAAATACAGCTACCCTCCTATCCAGTTAAAACATATCAAAAAACTGACTACCGAATTAGGAATTATCCAGTTCAGTAAAATTTCTATACCAGATTTAGATTCAGGATACACTCTAGACGATAATGCGAGAGCTTTAATTGCGTTCTGTATGCATTACAAACTGACTCAGGACAAAGATGATCTGGCGTATATTTTAATCTATTTAGATTTTATCCAGCGCTGCCAAAAACCAAAAGGAGATTTTATCAATTACGTCGATCAGGAAAATCGCGAACATATTGAGCAAAATGCCGAAGTAAATCTTGAAGATTCAAATGCTAGAGCCATTTGGGCATTGGGAACTGTTGTTTCTATGTCTGATATTCTTCCAGAAGCAATTACCAAAAAAGCGACAAGATGCTTATTGAACACCTTAAAATGGGCAGAAAATATTCAGTCGCCCCGTTCAATTGGTTTTGCTACAAAAGGCTTGTACTTGTATCATTCGACAATTCCGAATCTATACGTTGCGGCAATCATCAATAAGCTCAATGCAAAACTACTGGCAAATTACGAAGATACTGCAACTGAAGACTGGCAATGGTTTGAAAATTATCTGACTTACGGAAACAGCATTTTGCCAGAATCAATGCTCTATGCTTATTTAATTACCAACAAACCTGTCTACAAAAAAGTAGCGCTAGACTCATTGGATTTCTTGATTTCTAAAACATTTATAAATGGAACATTCAAAGCCATTTCGAACCAAAGCTGGCATCACAAAGGTTCTGAACCAAGCCACTATGGCGAACAGCCAATAGATGTTACCTACACGATTCAGACTTTAAATGCTTTTTATAATGCTTTTAAAACTCCAGAATACAAAAAGAAAATGAAGGCTGCTTTTAACTGGTTTTTAGGCAAAAATCATTTAAATCAGATTATGTACAACCCGGTAAGCGGCGGCGGTTATGACGGACTAGAAAAACATAATGTAAACCTAAATCAAGGCGCAGAATCGACTGTCTGTTATCTTACTGCAAGACTATTAATGGAGAAATTGGCTATGTCACAATCACGCGTAATTCCTTTAATGAAATCACGAAGCGGCATTGCCATAAATTTATAAAAAAAGAAATTGAAGCTAACCAAATACTTCACTTTTTTAAACCCGAAAAAGGGGCTGCTCAAAAGAACAGCTCCTTTTTTGTATGCTTCGGAGAAACTAAATATCTATAGTTTAAACATTCACAATATAAAGCTAGATCTTTAAAAAAATATGTCGCTCCTCTGGAGCTTTTTTACACTGAGCTTATTCAAATTCTATAAATATTTTACCCCGAAGGGGTATTTACAGACCATCTGTTTTATAAATATCCCGTAAAATCATCTTCCATCTTTTTGCTATTTGAATTATTGCAGCACACAAAAAACAAACAGCTTGCAGCGATCAATAAATAATTTCTCATGCAACTAATTCTTCCACATTCTAACAACCGTTTTCTCCAGAGGAATTTCATCTCCTTCGCACCTTACTGCAAACGTTGTCGTTTTATACATAAAGGCGACTTTGGCTTCTATTTCAATCTTTTTGCCGGGATGCGCGGCGGCAAGTTTTTTAAAGGCTTTTAGCACTTCTTCTCCATCAAATTCTGCTTCTGCATTATACTGGCTAAACCAAAACCTGCAATACGATGGCAGCGGTTTGGTCTGATAGGCATTTAAATCCTCAACACTCATGATTTCTTTCTCTCCGTTTACATATTCTGTCTCCCTGTCCGAACTTTCTTTATCTGCTTTGTAAAAATGAATATTGAAACGGTAATTGTATCTGGTTCTAAACTCTTTCCATAGCTTTACAGGAACTCCGTTCCTTTTGATATAAGCTTGGGTTTCTTTAGATATAGAAGCATCATAGTAGTAATCATAAAATTCCTGTTGAGTAAGTTCGCGAGGATTTCTATAAAACTCATTTGCGCTTACATCAGTTTCCACTGCTTGATAATGTGCTATTTCTACCTTTTTATTCAAACCTGAAAGCCATAAAACAACTGTGCCTCCCGGTGCCAGTCCTACTGTGATTTTTTTGTATGTAATATGCGATAGTTTACCATTTTTTGCTTTGCGCATATAACCTTCTTCAAACAATTGCCTGATTTTATCCTGAGTAGTTTTGTCTATCGAAGTTTCGATCTTCCAAAATTTCTTTTCGGCATAGCTTATCCAAGTAAGAGATAAAAGTGTCGGGATTTCATTACCTCCCGATAACGCATCTCCGTCATAAACCCAACCATCTTCGGTAAGACCTGTACTTATAAATGCTGCCATCATTTTTTTGTCATTGCCCAAATATCCCCTATGTATCTCTATAGGATAATTAAATGGTGCTGTAACTGTAACTGCCCAACTAAAATTTTCTTTGCCTTCCATCTTTTTGCTATTTGAATTATTGCACGATAAAAGCATTATTGCCATTATTATACTTACTATTTGGTGTACTGCTTTCATTTCTTATCCGTTTATCTTTCTTTTTCGTTTGCCCCCTTCAAAATTGGGTTTATTGGCTTGCACTAAAGTATTTATGACTCCTTCTCCGTAAACCGCGTTCCAATGCAGGTACTCATGACGCAGTTTTTTTAATAGGGCATTATGGCTGTCTTCTTCTTTTTTCCTTCTTTCCTCTTCTTTCGCAACAGCTGTATGGTCATCGGCGCTATACACTATCGTGCGCATAGGGATGGCTTCATAAACAAAAGGACTGCCATCATGAAAAGCATATTCTTCCAATCGCGTTTTTACATTTTGTAAAAAAGAAATGTTAGAAAATTTTGTATTCTTAAAAGCATAGCCATCCGTTATTCCTTTTAAATAGATTGGAAGTTCTTTATCCAAACAAAATTTAACCATCAGATGCAGGGGTATGTAGCTGTACTGATTGCTTATGGCTTCTCTATTTGAAGACAGCACCCAAGCTGGGCCATTTATGACTGTTCGCTGTAAATTGTCTCCATGAATGGTCAATTCTTTTGGTTTAAACCATCCTTCAGTAATAAGGCGTTCTTTTTCTTTTTCAAGTTCATCACCAAACATTAAATTCGAAACCAGCAATCGTCCATTGACTTCTTTTCTGCCTTCTACGTAACTGCCTCCCACATCGCAATGCACTCCCGGCAGGTAAAGTTCGATCCCGCGATCGGTTTTTCCTCCTCCTTTTTTTCCTGTTATACACGAAATGTCTACCAAGTCAAAATTGGCTCGATGCTCATCTGCCGCTACCATGTGCACCGTATATTTGGCTTTGCTGATTGAGTTAAGGCCTAAATCCTTAACATCGTTCCATTGCACAAAGCCATGATGTGGCACGGTATCATACAAGCCTGCAAAGCGAATGATTAAGCGGTCAAAAGTAATTGGGTTCTCTATTTCTGTTAAATGGTATCCTAACCTTCCGTTACTTGGCAATTTTTTATCGCTGTATTTGCTGCTTACTTCATGACCGTTTGCATCTTCATAATAGGTCTCCCTTCTATAATTCTTAGCTGTTGCCATATAAGCTTGTCTGGTAATCTCGTGAACAAAACAGCGGACTGATGCCGCGCCCCGGCTAAAACCAAAAACATCGACTGTTATTGTCCCCACTTCAGTTTCGCCACTTTCAATAATTTTATCAGCCATCAATTTTACAGCTCTTTCCACGCGATGTATAATCCCTGCTTTCCCTTGCCCAAAACCGGGCCCTTGCATTAAATCGTCTTGTTTATAATTTTCTAGAGGCAAAATTCCCGTTTCAGCTTTTTCCTCATCATCATTTAAAGTATTGGTTCCCATCCCTTCAGTATAGATTTTATATACTGGATGTAATTTATTTTTATTGTTTTTTAGATAATTTTTATAAATAATTGCAGGATTGCTTAAGTCGTTTTCAAAACTATTATCGTCTGAATATTTATACTTGCTATCTTTTTCTTTTCCTATTTGTTTCTGGCTAGATGCTGCTACTTTTAAATGTTCTTCGGGATTTTCTACTAGTATTTGCTGTTCTTCATGGGAAAGGTTAGAATGTTTTTTCTTAATTTGATCTTCTTCCCAAGATTGCCTTGCAATTGTATTGTACATATTGTTTAACGTCCCATCGATAAAAACCCCAAACGTAAAATCGATTTTCTTTTTTTCTTCTGGCGCACCGTTTTTACCTGGTTCGCCTACTACTAAAGGACTATTGCCTTTTAGCTCACCTTTTTGTAGCACTCCATTTTTAGAAACTTTAAGCACGCAATCGTCCAAATCTTTTTTCTGGTCTTGTATTTTAGAATGGAACACTATTGGGTTAATAGCTAATTTTTCGCCACTGTCTAGAAATCCTGCGCCTTGAAACTGCCAAGCGTGTTCGATAAAAACAGGAAAGACACATTTTTGCACATTCGAAACAGAAAATTGCCCTTTTTCTTTTTCGGTCACTATTCCGTTAGTAATAGCCCCAGCAGGCGGTTTAGTCGCATTATTGTATTGATGTATTTTTACAGTACGGGTAAATCTAGTTAAGGGTTTTGCTTCTAGTCTCTGTATAGGGTCTCCATCTTCATCGCTTGGTGTAGGCGTTAAATCGGCATTTGCAAATTTTGTGTCACGCAATTGTATTTCTATATTCTGTCCGTACAAAGCCTCTGTATAAATATGCAGGAAAACGGTAGAACCAAAAGCAATTTCTTCGGTAATAAGCTGTCCTGTATAATCGCGCCATTCTGCCGCAATAACTTTAGGCGTTCCTACTGCGCTCACAAATATTCCGTGAGGCAATTTTCCTGTTGCGGGGTCATTTTTTGTAAAAACTTCTAACCATGTAAGACCGCCGCCTTCCAATAATTTGGGAAACTTTATCTGTTTGCATAAATCATCTGGAAGCCCTTTTGAAAATGAATTGTTATGTACAATTTTTCTTCCTGCCATTCCTTTCCCAACAATTTCCCAGCACCAGCTTAGATCATTTAGCTCTTCTTGAAGTTTTTTATTAAAGGCTTCTTTTTCTTTATTATATTTTGCCTCATCCTTATCTCTTTGCTTATGTGCCTCAAAAATCCAATATCTGGTGTCGTAATCTTTTATTTTCCAAACCTCTTCCTGAGTTCTCCTGTTAAATGGAGGCAATTTTTTAGGTGCGTTTTTGTGCAGTGCATCGGTTTTAGTAATTTCGACCGTAAATGTGCCTGCATTGGCAAGTACTAAATGTCCTTTCTCAGCATTCCATTTTTGCCCTTTTGCAAGCGGTTTTTTAGGCACAATATGTAATGTCTTACTCATTTTATCTGTTGTTAATTAGTAGGCTCTCCTCCTCTAAATCGCTAAAATTTACTCCAGGCAGAATTTCAGCCAATATTTGAGGCGAACTATTTTTGATGTTTTTCTCTGTCAGTTCTACTGTTTGCCCGTGATTTTTAATCGATATACAGTCTGGAGCACCTTTAGGGCAAGTTGCTTTACTATCTTCCAGCAATGGTTTTCCGTTGTTTGAATAGGTTACTTTTTCATAAATGCCAGACCATTTGGCAACATCAATTATACAAGGCAAATAATCATTCCCCGAAGGCTGTTTCTTGCATTTGCCAAAAGTATTTTTCTTCATGGTGCAGCCAATTTCTTTGTCAGTGCCAATAAGTTTATCTTTTCCTTCGCTGTCATTGGCATAATGTTTCAAATGTGTTTTTACGAGCAGAATATCGGTTTTTGGTTCAACACTAAATTTACATTCACAAACTGCTCCCTGAACTACATAATGTTTCTCGCTCATAATTTTATATTTTAAGTTTTGACTTATTTTTTCTTTTTAAAAATCGATTTTATCCAATCCCAAAAACTAAGGTTTGCCTTTACATTATCTACTACTTCAACAAAAAGTTCAATTCTTTCCTGCGGAGGTTTTACCACTTTGGGCTGCGGAGCATTTGGCACTTGCCATTTGGGTTTAGAAACATCTATTATATCGTCGTCTTCTGCCGTCTGCCAAGACTGGAACATCTGCTGAAATGCTTTCTTTTTTTCGTCGCTCTCAGGTCTGTATGATGAACTTTCTGTTAAATGATAAATTTCAATCTCAATTCTTTGATTCGTTTTTTCATCAATTTTCGTTTCAAAAGCTCCCGTAACTGATGAAATGCTTCGATCTTCTTTGTACAATTTGTAGTCTACATTCAGCTTAGATTCGACAAAGTCAGCTTCGGATTCCGAAAATTTTGATTTTGAAAAGCTATAGCCAGATAAAATTTCATCTATAGTTCTTTCGTCAATAGAAATTCCGTCAGCGTTTACGCTTATTTTATCATCATCCGTATAGTTTTCCTTTACACTCTGCACAACGCCATATTCTATAGATTGATTTCCAAAAATTGGCGATTTCCAAATGTGCTTAACGCTGCGTTTTTCTGAATAATTGATATAAAGAGGTTTGAAGAAAAGATGAAAAAACCAGTTTTGAGCAATTGACTCCTCCAAAAGACTGTCATTCAAAAATAATCGGTCAATTTTAGAAATTATTTTTTCTGCTACTTCCCCTATATAATATTCTAAGAGCTTTTTACGGTTAACAGACCATCTCTTTCTAATCTCATCCAGATTAAGAATTTTATCAATTTGACCATCTCGCTTTAGTTTTACGCAAACTGGAAAAAGAGCATTTGAAGCAGTATTTGCAATTTTCTCTATTTGCGAATAGTTTATTTGATTGTTTATATAGATTTCCCTTCTATCTATTTCTAATATGTGATAGCCTCCCAAATCCTTAAAAACTATTTCTAGCTCATAAAACAACTGGGTTTTTAAGATATTGTTCTCAAAATTTTCGTATGCATACCCATAAACCCTTTCTTGACTATCTGCACCAAAATCTAAACTAAAATTAGATTCAAATTTTACTTTTCTTTCACTCATACTTATGCGATCTAAAAAACACAATCCTTTTAAAGTAAGATTATTATTACCTTTTTTGCTAATATACAGAATTGACATTTACATTTAATATAAAATTCTTACAAAATATAAACATTAACATTTAAATCAAGTTTCGCGCGCCCAACGCCAATTCGTTTTTAATTATTGTGGGTTTATGAAAATTATATAAGGCTCTAAAAAAGTTTTGTAATATATTTTAACAAGTATTGGGCTAACTTTCATATATCATTTAATGAGTTGATAAAAACTGTTAAATAATTGATTTTCAAATTACATAATTCACATTAAAACAAAAACATTTTGATTCTCGATATTAAAAATACATTCGCCGAAATTGGAGAAACAACCATATTCGCCAAAAGGTTTTTTAAGGAGGTTTTTATTCCTCCTTATGAAACCAGAGAATTTCTGAAACAATGTTATGTTATAGGCTACAAATCTCTGCCTTTGGTTGCCATTACAGGTTTCATTATGGGATTGGTGCTTACGCTCCAATCGCGCCCGACATTGGTACAGTTTGGCGCAGAATCTTGGTTGCCAGGAATGGTGGCGCTTTCGCTAATAAGAGAAATTGCTCCCGTAATTACTGCTTTAATCTGTGCCGGGAAAATTTCGTCAGGAATTGGAGCCGAATTAGGATCTATGAAAGTTACCGAACAGATTGACGCCATGGAAGTTTCGGCTGTAAACCCTTATAATTATTTGGTCGTGACAAGAGTTTTGGCCTGCACGCTTATGGTTCCAATTTTAGTCTTTTTTGCCGATGCTATCGGAATTATTGGCGGTTATGTGGGTATAAATATTCACGGAGATGTCAATTTTTACAGGTTTTTAACTCAAATCATCCAATCCTTAGAATACTTAGACCTGCTTCCAGCAACGCTAAAAACCTTCTTTTTTGGCTTTTTTATCGGAATGATTGGCTGTTATAAAGGTTTTAATGCTTCTAACGGAACAGAAAGTGTTGGTCAAGCTGCCAATTCTGCTGTTGTGACCGCTTCTTTAAGCATTTTTATTATTGATATGGTTGCTGTTCAAATAACCGATTTATTCTTTTAAGATGATGAAGGAAAAAGTACATAAAGAACCTCAGACAAAAGAAAAAGATCAGACTCCAATTATTGAGATTAAAGATCTGCATAAAACTTTTGGAAAAGATAATGCCGTTTTAAAGGGCGTAAATCTGACTTTGAATAAAGGCGAAGATTTAGTGGTTTTAGGCCGATCAGGATCTGGAAAATCGGTAACCATAAAATGTATCGTTGGATTGATTGAACCTGATAAAGGCGAAATTAAAGTTTTTGATGAAAATGTTCTTAACATATCAAAAAAACAGCTGAATGAAATTAGAGTCCGAATCGGATTTTTGTTCCAAAGCGGGGCACTTTACGATTCGATGTCCGTAAGAGAAAATCTCGCTTTTACCCTGACCAAACACAAACGCGATTTAAGCGCTGAGGAAGTCGAAAATGAAGTAATGGAGGCGCTGGAAAATGTTGGTCTGGCAGAAGCGGTTGACAAAATGCCTTCTGAACTATCTGGGGGTATGAAAAAGAGAATTGGTCTCGCACGCACGCTAATCTTAAAACCCGAGATTATTTTGTACGACGAACCCACAACGGGATTGGACACGATCACTTCAAGAGAAATCAGCGAACTGATTTTGGACATTAAACACAAACAAAAAACCTCATCGATCATTATTACCCACGATATGGCCTGCGCAAAATTGACGGCTGACCGAATTGTGGTTTTAAAAGATGGCGTGATTCACGCCGAAGGAACCTACGAAGAATTAGAAAAAGACGAAGACGAATGGGTACGCTCATTTTTTGAATAAAGCAAAATAAATATTAGAAATCATGGAAAAGCAATCGGGATATACTTGGAAATTAGGAATGTTTGTAACGATAGGTTTACTCCTTTTTATAATGGCCGTATATTTTATAGGAAAACAGCAAAACCTTTTTGGATCTACCTTTCATATCACCTCCCAATTTAAAACTGTTAGCGGTTTGGAAGTCGGAAACAATGTTCGCTTCTCTGGAATTAATGTTGGGACTGTAGAGCAAATTCAGCTAAAAAATGATTCAACCGTTATGGTTGTTTTAGTCATGAAAGAAGATGTTCGAAAATTTATTAAAACTGATGCTACCGCCAGCATTGGATCGGATGGTTTAATGGGTGACAAAGTTTTGACAATTTCGCCAGGCGCTAAATCTAAAAAAGTGATTGAAGACAACGGACAGATTGCTTCTGTTGACGGAATAGAAATGCACGACATTATGAAAAGCGTGAAGAAAAGCGTTGATAATATAGGTGTGATTTCAGACGAAATAGCCATTTTTAGCCATAGCATGAACAACGGAAATGGTGCTTTAGCAAGATTAGTTAAAGACGATAAAATGGCTAATAGCGTTTCGAATACCTTATCCAATCTAGAAACAGGCACAAAAGGCTTCAGCGAAAACATGGAAGCGGCTAAAAGCAATTTCTTATTCAGAGGTTATTTCAAGAAAAAAGAGAAGGAGAAAAAGGAAAAGGAAGAGGAAAGACTGGAGAAGCAGGAAGAAGCGAAAAAAGAGAAACAAGAAGCAAGAAAAGAGAAGCAAGAGAAGCAAGAGGAACAGCAAAAACAGGAAGAGGCTAAAAAGGCAGAAAACGAGAAAAAGTAACGCAACTTTTAAATTGCAAATTCAATATTTCATGTTCTCCTAAGCGGAGTCCAAGTACACGCACTGTAAAACACACAGCATAGATTAAGCTTGCGATCCTTCGACTCTGCTCAGGAAAACAAGCATGAAAAAAAAATTTGAAATCTAGCATATCACAACTCACATTTCGCATCTCACATTTCACAATCAAAAAAATATATGCCAAGTTCAATCAAACATACCGCCTTAAAAGTTTTAAAAATTACTGGAATTACGATTGCGGCAATTTTGTTTTTGCTATTCATTATTCCGCTGCTTTTTCCTGGCAAAATTGCATCGGAAGTAAAAAAAATTGCAAACGAGCGACTGGATACCAAATTGGAGTTTACCAAATCTAAACTTTCATTTTTTACTCATTTTCCATCATTGACTGTTTCTCTAGACGATTTGTATCTCACAGGTTCCAAACCTTTCAGCAACGACACTTTGTTAAAAGCAGATCAGGTTGCTTTTGGAATTGATATTAAAAGACTGCTTTTTGACAATGAAGTAAAAATTAATAAACTCTATGTTTCTGATGCTTTGATAAATGTAATGGTCAACCAAAAAGGTCAGGCCAATTATAATATTTATGTTGCCCCAGAAGACAGAAAAAACAAAAAAGAAGATCCTAATGCTCCAGAAGAAGGAACAGCTATACGTTTGGAACGCATTGATTTACAAAATTGTCATGTAAAATATAATGATCGTTCTGCGAAAATTTTGGTTGACGCAAAAGGCTTTAATTATATCGGTAAAGGAAACCTCAGCGAGGATATTTTTGACCTCGCAACTGATGCCAAAATAGATAATCTCGACTTCTTTTATGATCGAACAGGTTATTTGAGAAGAAAAAAAGTAAGTGCCGATTTAATTACCCGAATCAATACGCACGCTCTTACGTTTATTCTTCAAAAAAATGAACTTCATATCAATAAGCTTCCGCTAAAGTTTACCGGTTTATTCAGCATTTTAAGAGATGGATATAAAATCAATATTAAAGCCGCTTCAGAAAATACAACCGTAAAAGATCTGCTTTCTGTAATGCCGCCAGAATATCTCACATGGCTTGAAAAGACAGAAATTTCAGGAAGAAGCGATTTGTTGCTTAGTTTTAAAGGTGATTATAATGTTCAGAAAAAACAAAAACCAAACTTGGCTTTCAATTTAAAAATCAACGAAGGCTCAGTAAACTATAAAAATGCTCCAGTTCCGTTGACCGATTTTCAAATGGATTTAAATGCCATGCTCCCGTCTCTGGATGCCGAACAATTGCTGGTTAATCTGAGAACCTTAAAATTTAAAGTTGGAGAAAAAGATTATTTTAATGCTTATCTGCAGAGCAAAGGCTTGAACGAAATGTCGATTAATGCAAGCGTGAAAGGCGCTTTAGACCTTGCTGTAGTAGATGCAGCTTTAGGATTAGAAAATATTGACCTGAAAGGAATTTTGAAAACGGATATTCAAGCGCGAGGGCTTTTCAGCACTTCCAAAAAATTATTTCCAAAAACTATCGGAGGAATTTCTTTGCGAAACGGATGGCTAAAAACAAAATACTATCCAAATCCAATTACCAATATCACTTTTATAGCCAATATGCTTAATAAAGCAGGAACCTATCAGGATTTGATTGTTGCCGTAGCACCTGCATCTTTTGTTTTTGAAGGAAATCCGGTTTATGTTAACGCTACATTATCAGATTTTAGCGATTTGGCTTATAATGCCAAAATTAAAGGCGAGCTGAATGTGGGCAGAATCTATCAGGTATTCTCTCAAAATGGTCTGGATTTAACAGGTTATGCCAAAGCAGATCTTTCATTGAAAGGGAAACAAAGCTACGCCACCACAGGCCAATACGACAAACTTGATAATAGAGGGACATTATTAATTAAAAATATTAAAGCGACGTCTGAACTATTTCCAAAAGCTTTCTTTATCAAACAAGGAAACTTCCGTTTTCAGAACGAAAAAATGTGGTTTGAAAAATTCAACGCTTCCTACGGAAAATCAGATTTTGACATCAATGGCTATCTGCTTAATACCATCAATTATTTCTTAGAATCGAAAGGAACTCTGAGCGGCAATTTCAACTTAAAATCAAAACTGATTAATGTGGATGAATTTATGGCGCTTAAAGAAGGCGAAAACAAAGACCGAAATATCGAAGTGGAATATGCCAAAGAAGACCATCCGAAAATGAGCGGTGTAGTCATCATTCCAAGAAACCTTAATGTCAGTTTAAATGCAAAGGCTGATAAAATAGAATACAACAAATTGGTTTTTAACAAACTAAATGGAAAAATAGGTGTAAAAAATGAAGGATTTTACTTAGAAAATGTTACCTTTAGTATTATTGACTGCATTTTAGGAATTGATGCGCTGTACAGAGACGAAACTCCAACCTCTGCACACTTTGATGCTCATTTTACAGCAAACAATTTTGATGTCCAGCGAGCCTACAAAGAAATTCCGATGTTTCATGATATGGTTACTGCGGCCGAAAAAGCGCACGGAATAATCTCTGTTGATTATAAAGTAAAAGGAGATTTGAACGGAAATATGGGACCAATTTATGAATCTATGCAAGGCGGAGGAACCATTAATTTACGCGATGTAAAAATTAAAGGTCTTAAACTTTTTGACGGAATCAGTTCTAAAACAGGGCAAAGCGGTTTGAACAATCCTGATATGAAAGGAATTGAAATCAAATCGACTATAGATAAGAATCTTATAAATATTGAGCCATTTACCTTTAGTGTAGCTAGTTTTAGGCCAACAATAAAAGGAACTACAAGCTTTGACGGACTTTTGGATCTGAGAATGCGTTTAGGCCTTCCGCTTTTCGGAATCATTGGTTTTCCGATTGTAATTACCGGAACGCATGAAGCTCCAAAAATTAAAATATTCAGCAAAACAGGACAAGAAATCGATCCTGCTGTTTATGACGAAAAAAACAATAAAGTCATTCGAAAAGAAAAAGTCAGTAAAACCAAAACGAAATAGCAATGAATTCAAAATCTCAACATAAAAGCAACGCATTCGAAAAATTTGCCACAAAAGTTTCAAAAGCAGCAGGAAGCACTCCTGCTTTTATTGGTGCATTTACTCTGGTAGTGGTTTGGGCTGCTTCGGGGCCTATTTTCGATTATTCCGAAACTTGGCAATTGGTCATTAATACAGGCACAACGATTATTACTTTTTTGATGGTCTTTTTAATTCAAAAAGCGCAAAATAAAGATTCGCTTGCCATTCAGCTAAAACTAAACGAGCTTGTAGCGTCAAACGATTTGTCTAGCAATAGTCTTGTCGATATAGAAAATATGACCGAAGAAGAAATGGTTATTATTCAGAAATACTACCGCCATTTAAGCCAATTGGCAAAAAAAGATTCAACCATAAGAACTTCACATTCAATTGCCGAGGCAAATGAACTTCATAATCGTAAAAAAGAAAAAAATGTAAAACCAGATAGCACCAAAAAAACTGCCAAAAATCCCCCTAAAAAAATAACCAAAAAATGAAATTGAGCTCTACTGAAACCTATTGGCCTTTAAAAAATGCCATAAAGCAAAGCTATCCTTCAATAGATTCTGATATTACCACCGACATTTTGATAATTGGCGGCGGCATTACAGGAGCTTTAATTGCTTATAAATTATTAAATGAAGGAAAAAAAATTGTTCTTGCAGATCGCCGCGATGTCTGTGGCGGCAGCACTTCGGGCAGCACAGCCTTACTGCAATATGAAATTGATGTTCCCCTACATCAGCTCATTAAACTTCGTGGCGCGAGATGTGCCGTAGACAGTTATCAAAATGGAAAAAAAGCCATTTTTGATCTTCGAAATATTATTGATGAAGTAGGCTGCGATTGTGGTTTCGAATTTAAAAAAAGCATTTATTTTACAACTTTAAAAAAAGATGTACCTTATTTAAAAAATGAGTTTAAGGCCAGAAAACAGCATGGTTTTGAAATCAGCTGGCTAGGACGATCAGAATTGCAGAAAATGGGTCTGAATGCTATTGCTGCAATAGAATCTAAAACTGCTGCGGTTATGGATCCTTTTAAACTCGCTAGCGATCTTTTGTTTCATTGCCATGAAAAAGGAATGCAGATTTTTGACCGAACCAATATTGCTTCCATTCAGCACCAGAAAGGCAAAATTATTGCCACTACCGATTCTAAATGTGTGATAACAGCCGACCACATTATACATTGCACGGGTTACGAAAGCACAGAAACGTTAAAAGAAAAAGTGGTCGATTTAAAAAGCACTTATGTCATTGCTTCAGAATGCCAGTCTGATCTGCCTGAAAATTTTAAAAACGCAATCTTTTGGGACACTGCATCACCTTATCATTACATTCGAACAACAGATGACAATCGCATCATTATGGGCGGAGGTGACGAAGATTTTAAAGACACCACCAAACGCGATAAATTGCTTCCTAAAAAAGAACAGTATCTTCTGAAACAATTTTTTAAACGATTTCCTGATTTGAACTTTAAAATTGATTATTCTTGGGCAGGCACATTTGGCGAAACCAAAGACGGCCTTCCCTACTTCGGAAAACCAAATCCGAGAAAAAATGAGCACTACATTCTAGGCTTTGGCGGAAATGGAATCACGTTCAGCGTCATCGGAATGAATTCTATCCTGGATTCGCTAAACAACAAAAAAAATACAGATTTAGATTACTATCGGTTTGGAAGATAGTTTTAGCTGCAGAGGTGCAAAGGCGCAAAGGTGCAAAGGTTTCTTAACTTTGCGCTTAAACCTTTGCAACTATGCACCTCTGAACCTTTTTTTTACAACACCAACTCCATCTGAATATTACATCTCTTGTAAGGTGTTTCGAGGCCAAAAACTTTTTCAAAACCTAATTTATAATATAGATTTATAGCTGGTTTTAAGATCGTGTTGCTTTCTAAATATATTTTTTTTGCGCCAAGTTCTTTTGCCTTTTCTGCAATTGCTTTTCCAAGAAGCCATCCAATGCTTTTTCCTTGGGCTTTGGGTGAAACAGCCATTTTTGCCATTTCAAAATCATATTCAGAATTATTCATTTTAATCAATGCGCAGACACCCACAGGTTCATTTTCATATAGAGCCACGAGAATTTTCCCTCCTTTTTTCAAAATATAATCGTCAGGATTGTCTAATGCTTTGTAATCTGCTTCTTCCATTTCGAAATAAGCTGATATCCATTCTACATTCAGGGCTCTAAAAGCTTCCTGATATTTTGGTTCGTAATCAACTATTTGCACATCCTTACTTTCTCTCTTTTTCTTTTGTTGGCTCACTCTTTTGATTAGTGATTTTTGCTCCAGTAAAAATTCCCATTCTTCTAGTGCGGCCCACAAATTATGTTTGCTTTCAGCAATTATTTCTTCAACTGCAACATCTATATCTTCCAATTGCTGCTTCATTTGCTTCGAAACCAAAATGCCTTTTTCAGTCAAAGCAACGTTATTCTTGCGTTTATCATCAGATTTTGCATTTTCCTGAATTAGTCCCGCAGTGATCAATTCCTGAATAATTTTACTCACAGATGGCTGCGAATGCCCAATTTCATTAGCAATTTCAGTGATTGTAATTTCGCGTTCTTCAGCCAATGTGTAAAATACGGGAAACCATTTTGGCACAAAATCAACCCCGTACAATTCGTATATTTTAGCTGCATCATCTGTAACTATAGCTGTCATTAAACGTAAACGGCTTCCGAGAGCTGCTTTTCCAACTTTATCAAAAAATTCCATAACAAATAATTAATTATATAACTAGTTATGCAAATGTAAAAAAAATCTTTTTCCAAAAGATTTTTTAGGCACAAAGTTTCAAAGATTCAGAGGCGCAAAGTTTTTTTCGCAAAAAAGAGTCTAAGATTTATAAATCTTAGACTCTCTATATATATTGCTTAATAGCTAACTACATTATTTACGAAAAACTTTGCACCTCTGAACCTTTGTCCCTCAATTACGCCGTAATTGCCAAAGAATTCAAATTAAACTTATATTCTTTTGGACTGCAGTTGAATTTTTGCTTGAAAATTTTGGAGAAATAGCTTCTGCTGGTAAAGCCAATGCAGTATACGATTTCTGAAATATTTAGGTCAGAAGTTCTGATCAGGATTTCTGCTTTCAGCACTCGCATATGCGTAATGTAATCGTTGACGGTGCGATTGTGGATCATTTTGAAGCCTTCCTGAAGTTTGTTTGGAGAAAGACCCGACTTTTTGCTCAAAGATTTGATTGAAAACGCTTCTTCGGGATTTGATTTTATAAACTCTGAAAGTTCTTTTACTTCTTCCAACTCTCTTAATGTCAATCCGTTTGAATCGTTTGCAAAAGCATTTAGATCATCAGAATGCTGTTGGATTTCCATGGCCAGAATGATTCTCATGATTCCTTCTTTCAATAAATTTCTAACAATTCCAGTTTGCGTAATCGAATTAAGCTGCTCAATTTTCTCTGCAATCTGCAAATTATATGATCCAATATAGAAGAATTCTGATGTCTGGCTGTTTTCAAAAAATGTATCTTTTACCTGCTGATTTAAAGAATGTGTCTGGTAATCAGTGTCAATCTGCGTTCCTACAATAATTAATGTCAGCTTTGTATTTTTTCCTTTTTCAAAAAACAGAACATTATCCTGATTTTGTTTAGACGATACAATTGCCGTCTGAAAGGTTTTTAGTTTTCGCTCTTCCCCATTCAATCCAAAACTGTGAGAAAGATTTCCTTTAGAACAATAAGCAAAATAAACCGGAGACGATTTTACATTTAAAAAATCCAATCTGACATCTGTCGAAAATGTCATATCAAACTGAACATAGGAAATATTATCATTAAAAGAAGCTCCGATAATTGAACCTTCAGCAAAACTATTTTCTACCTCGAGTGTATATTCGTCTAAGTCAAAAGTAACTTTTCCGTCAAAACTAGTCTGAAGCTCTTCAAAAATATTTTGAGTTTTTTCTGTATTTATAGTAACAATTTTCATGGTTCGCCGGATTTAAAATTATAATTTGCCAAACAGATTATTTTGTCGAAATCTGAAAGTCAAAGTTCGTTTAAAGGCAAGCCTAATCTGTTATATAATTTTTCGGTTTTGTTTTATAATTCCTTATAAATGTTTATTTTAACGAATAGCACAATTTAGTAAAGAAATAAGTATGGAGAGTTTTTCGTTTGCCCCAATCAGTTCATCAACTTCTAAAATTCTGATTTTAGGCACTATGCCTGGAACAAAATCTTTAGAACTCAACCAATATTATGGACACAATCAGAATAACTTTTGGAAATTTATGTTTCAGGTTCTCGGAGAAGATTTTTCTAACGATTATGAAATGAGAAAAAGCTTGTTAATTAAAAATAATATCGCGCTCTGGGATGTCTTACAATTTTGCGAACGTGTTGGCAGTTTGGACAGTGCCATAAAAAATGAAATCGCAAATGATTTTGAAGATTTCTTAGCAACTCACCCCAAAATAGAAAGCATTCTTTTTAACGGACAAAAAGCCGCGGCGTTTTTTAAAAAATATGTCCATTTAACAAAAGAATATAAAACATTCACACTCCCATCAACAAGTCCTGCCAATGCCAGCAAGGCTTTTCAAGATAAGTTAAACGAGTGGAGCATCATTAAAACTTTATTGTAAAGGCCAGTCTTTTATACAATTAAAATGTAAATATTGGAATCATGTAACTTTTTCCCTTTAAAATATAACAAAAAACAACTGCTCTCGAGCTAATTTTACATCAAAGAAAAATAAGCCATATTGAAGATTTGATCTAACGAAATGAAAAGGCTTTCTTCTTATTAAAATTTACAAAGCAAACTGTAAAAAGTTTAGTCTATAAAGAGAACATTGGTTATGTTAGTTTATTTTTGGGAAAAAGCTACTCTATAGAAATATAGAGTAGTTTTGTTTTTATAGGCTACCATTTAAAGTTGAAAACATGAAAATCCAGACATACTATAATCATATACGGTTTTATACCCCGCACCATTTTATATATTATCCTGTTTTAATTTTATTTTTAATCGCCAGCATCTACTTTGGAATTACAACAGAAGATCATTTAATATGGGCATTTATAAGCGTGGCTTTTATATTTCTTTTCGTATTGGCCTATATGTTGCGCCAGCACTACGCGCTAACGCTGCAAAACAGAATTGTACGTTTGGAAATGCGTTACCGTTATTTTAGCCTGACAGGCAAAAGATTTGAAGAATTTGAGTACAAGCTTACAGACGATCAAATATTTGCATTGCGTTTTGCGCCAGACAACGAGTTGATTCCTCTTATAGAGGATGTTCTAAAAAACAGCTTAACCGGCGATGCCATCAAAAAAGGAATAGTACACTGGAAAGCAGATTATCACAGAGTTTAAAATAGTAATGCTATTAAAATAAAAAAGCTCAATTTGAATATTTCAGATTGAGCTTTTCTATTGAATTTTGCTATTGAACTTTCTTTTTATTAAAAATAAGATAAAACAAAAAGAGCACGATCCAGACGGAAACAATTACAGCAAAATAGATTCCGATAATATTGGGGTGCAAGTAATTAGGTTCGTAAAAAAGCTTGTCTAAGGTGGTAAATTTTTCTGCTAAAGCTTTCCTATCAAAACTATTTCTAATTCCGTTGAGAGGCTCGTCTTGATGATCTCTGTAATGATACACATCTTGAGTAAGCTGTTTCGGAACCAAACTGGTTTCTATATTGTATTTTCTTAAAATCGTGTCTAATCTCTGAAAAGTATACGTCAATGAATCCTTCTTAGAATTATACAGCAATTTGTAACGATCTACAGCTGCCTGAAAAGTCTGCCCATAGATAGAATCTCCTTTTACAGGCTTAAATAACGATTTGTTTTCTAAGAAAATGCAAATATTCTTATCATGTTCCGGATGCACAGAAACGCTCTTAAAAACAATTTCTATACTGTCGCCAGCAACCGTTTTTGAGATAACTCTTTTGTACAATTCTTCTTTATCAAAACCAAGAAGATCAAAAATACTATCTGCCTTATTTGTTGTTTTATCAAAAGTGCTTGTTAGCGCTTTGATGGTATCTATGCTATAGTAACTGGTTTCTGTAATTGGATATTCGCCCGTGACAATCGTATCTTCCTGTTTGATTACAGGATATGGTTTTGGATATAAAATATTTTCATAGTTGAATAATTTCTCCGAACTGTAAGAAGTATATCCATACAAAAACGGATTTAAAACATTCAGGAGTTTTTTATCATTATTAAAATCATTTTCAGACAATTCAGACTTCAATTTTGCATTCATTCCGAAACTGTAACTGACAAAAAATGAAAAAGTCAAAAATGAAATCAGCAGCAGGCAAATGGCAACTTTAAAAAGATTGCCACCTTTGTAATTTTCTCTCGAATGATTGCGAACCAAAAATATCAAAAAGAGGAGCAAAAACAATCCGCTTACAAAAAAGTGCGAAATCGAAACGTCATCGTAAAATTTAAAACGATAAAATTCGGTGTAAATGTTAATATTCTTCAGCCCTTTAAAAGTAAAAAAACCGTATAAAAAATATGCTAAATGAATTAAGGCAAGTACAATAATAGATTTTATGAAATAACGCTTTAGTTTTTCTGTCATTTTAAAAGGTGCTAAGGTTCTGAGATGCTAAGATACTAAGGTCCTTAAAATTTATTTTGGCTTTCGCAAAAATATATTTTAGAAAATTAAAAAGACGCACAATGTGCGTCTAAAATGCAGGATTCGCAATCTTCAAATCTTTCTTTAGATGCACTGCAGTGCATCTCTACAGAATTACAGAACTTGATTCTACAATTTTTAACTCCTGTAAAAAGACTGCCTCAATTTGAGGCAATCCACACAAACCTTTGAACCTTTGAACCTTTGAACCTTTGAACCTTTGAACCTTTGCAACTTTAAACCTAATAAAGCTAGTACAATAATAGATTTTATGAAATAACGCTTTAGTTTTTCTGCCATTTTAAAAGGTGCTAAGGTTCTGAGATGCTAAGGTACTAAGGTACTTAAAATTTATTTTGGCTTTCATAAAAATATATTTTAGAAAATTACAAAGACGCAAAATGTGCGTCTAAAATGCAGGATCCGTAATCTTCCAATCTTTCGTTAGATGCACTGCAGTGCATCTCTACAGAATTACAGAACTTGATTCTACAATTTTTAACTCCTGTAAAAAGACTGCCTCAATTTGAGGCAGTCCAAACAAACCTTTAAGCCTTTGAACCTTTGCAACTTTAAACCTAAGAACCTTAGCATCTTAGCATCTCAGAACCTTTACTTAGAAATATCAAACCCTTCCTTTACAATTTCGCTTTCTACCTTATCAATCAATTTATTGATTTTGCCCGTCAATCTTTCTTTCTTCCAATCGCCCTTTGCGTATATTGCAACGGTGATTAAAGCAGTCACAACAGAAGAAATCGGAAAAGCCCACCAGATTCCAATTTTTCCCAAAGAAGTATTATGGGACAAAATGTAAGCAAGCGGAAACTGTATTACCCATTGCGAAACTAGTGTCAGAATCATGGGCAGTTTTGTATTTCCAACAGCACGAAAAACACCCGTCAGGCAAAGCTGCAGCCCTAAAAAACCCCAAGAAAGACAAGTGATTCTCAGCAATTCTGTTCCGCCCTCAATAACAGCTTGATCATTTGGAACAAAGAAAGCAATCAAATAAGGAGCAAAAATAAACGCTATGATTCCGAGACCTGTTAATAATCCGAAACCTAGATATGCTCCAAGTTTTGATATTTCGGCCGCTCTATCAACATTTCCTGCTCCAATATTCTGGCCTACAAGAGTGGCAATCGCCATTGATAATCCCAAAGCTGGAATCAAAATCAGCTGAATCAAATTGGAACCTGCTCCATAAGAAGCAACTGTCAATGTACCAAAGCGAACAATCAAAAAAGTAATAGCCATCATGCCCAAAGCACGCATCGACTGCTCGATTGAAGATGGAAAACCAATTTCAAAAGCTCTTTTAATATGCTTGTAATCAGGTTTAAAATCGGCAATGCGAAGATGGATTCCGTGTTTTCCTCTAAACAGAATCGCAAATCCGATTATAATAGCCAGAAGCTGTGTAGATAAAGTCGCCAGAGCGGCACCTTTTACGCCCAAAGCAGGAATAAAATTCCATCCGTAAATAAACAGCGGATCTAGAGCAAAGTTCAAAATCACAGTTCCCAAAACTATATACACAGGCAACGTTACGCGCCCCACTCCACGCATAATGGACTGGAAAATCATAAATCCGAAACTAAAAACCAGACCGATAAATGCCACACGCATAAATCCTAAGGCATCTGCATAAACCGTTGGCGTGACCTTTAGCAGATATAAAAAATACGGACTCAAAATGTATCCTATAATTGACAAGACTACAGATACAATAATCACCATCGACAAAGTCTGAGCCGCCACATGATTGACCATTTTCTGGTTTCCGGCCCCAAAATATTGCGCAATTAAAATAGAACCCGCAATAGCCAATCCGGTTCCTAAAGCAATGGTAAGAAATATTACCGGCGTACTAATTGAAACCGCAGCAACTGCATCTCCGCCCAAACGTCCTACCCAAAAAGCATCTACCAACTGATATGCGGCTTGTAATAAATTGGCAATCATAATAGGAACTGCCAATTTTAATAATGAAGAAAGGATTGGCCCTTCTAACAATTCATTTTTTTTCATTTTTTCAAAATAATTATTTAAAAATAAGTTGATATATCAACTTTTAAAAGTTAAAAAAAATTAAAGCATTTCGAGCTTATCGGCATAAGACCTTACAGCATTTAGCGCTTCGATTTTTTCTTTTGGAGAAAAAACAGACATAACCTCCTCTTCTGCCCTTTTCATGAGAGAACGGATGCTTTTTGCCAATACAGTTCCTTCATTGGTAAGACTCACAATGTTTTTGCGTTTATCCATTTTATCTTTTACGACCTCAACCAATTTCTTTTTTTCAAGTGCCGAAATGCTTCTTAAAATAGACGATTTGTCGCGCATAGTCTTATCTGACAACTCTCTCTGCGAAAGACTTTTGTGATGCAGAATCATAAGCAAGGGCAATTGTTCCAGCTGCAATGTAATTCCTGCTTCATTCATTAACGCGTTTGTACGTCTGAAAATTGCACGCTTTATACGATGAATCTGAAAGAAGAAACTATCTGATATTTCCTCTTTCCAAAAATTTGAAAAACCTTCTTTATCGGTATGTTTTTTTTCCATGATGCAAAATTACAAAAAAGAGTGATATGTCAACTATTTTTCAAAACAATCCTTATTTTATTGATATACAAACCATTCACAAAAATAATTAGGCTATAAAAACAAAAATGAACGATTATTTTTACTAACTTTAATTGTTAAATATTGCCTAATAAAAACTTAAAAATTACTCTGATGAAACAATTATTTATTTTTTTGGTAATGATGCTCCTTTGGATTCCGCTAAACGCTCAGACAGTTGCCGAAACCAGCAAAGATGAAGACTTAACGACTTTTAAAACTGAAACAGACGATTTTCAAAATAATAGTGTAGATGATCTGCCCTGGCACAATAGAAAATTTAAAGTTACTGCCGGCGGTTTTTTTCCCGTAAACAATACTCAAGTTAAAGTTGAAGGCAACAACGGAAATATAGGAACTGAAATTGATCTTGAAAGCGATTTAGGTTTTACTAAATCAAGTGCTTCTTTTTTAGGAACATTTGACTGGCGCATTTCCAAAAGATCCCGATTAGGTTTTGAGTATTTTGTGCTTGATAGAACTGCGACCAAGACGCTGCAAAAAGATATTACTTTTGGAGATCACACTTACCCGATAGACGGAAGGGTTCAAGGTACTTTTAATGTGCAGATTGCCAGAATTGCTTATGGCTATGCCATTCTCTCCAAACCTAAATACCAAGCTGGCCTATTGATTGGAGCGCACGTGCTTTTTGCAGATTTAGGCCTAAAATTAGAAGCTAACACGCAAAGTTTAGAGTATCGTGATACTTTTGACTTTACTGCTCCTCTGCCTGATGTTGGAATTTGGGGAGAATTTGTTCTTGGAAAACGCTGGGGTTTATATGCCAACGTAAATTATCTTGCCGTAAAAATTAATGATACCGACGGACGAATCATAAGCTACAATTTATCTGTTTTGTATAATGTTGTTCAAAACTTTAGCCTTACTGCTGGTTATACTGGTTTGAATTTTAGAATAGATACTGTTCAAGACCGATTAAATGGTTTCTTAAAATGGGGCTATAACGGACCAACGATAACAGCTGTGTATACTTTTGGAAAACACGTTAAGGTTACTAAATAAAAGTTGCTAAGGTTCTGAGATGCTAAGATGCTAAGTTTTTTTTAACGCAAAGGACGCAAAGTTTTTTCGCAAAGGGCGCTAAGTTTTTTTAGAGTCATTAAAATGAAAAAGTTCGCAAAGCTTGTTTTTATAAAACTTTGCGAACTTTGCATTTTATAAAATCTCATCTAAATTCTCAATAAAAGCTTCTTAACTTCCCGAAGCTTCGGAATTGCGAAAAAGCTTTGCGGACTTTGCATTTTATAAAATCTCACAAAAAAACTTTGCCTCCCCTTTGCGAAAAAACTTTGCGGGCTTTGCGTTTTATAAAGTCTCAAAAAAAACTCTGCGTCCCGAGGCTTCGGGATTGCGAAAAAACTTTGCGAGCTTTGCGATCAAAATTATACTCAAAGTATATAAACAAAAAAAACAAACCCGATAACTCTCCAGCTATCGGGTTTATTGCCAAACTTAAACTTACTTAACTTAACTCAAAATAAAACTTAACTAATTTATTTTTCGATCGGAGTGAATTTTACTGCTGTTCCTCCGCCAGCTGCCAATTTGATATCTAAAACGGTTTTGCTGTTTACTTTTTGTTTAGAGATTGTAACCGGATACGGATTTGTTTTATAATTTGCTCCTGGTCCGTCTGCGTAGATTTCGGCTTCGTATTCTTTGTTTTTATCCAAGAATGAAAGCGTTACTTTTAAGTCTCTTGCATTTCTATTGGTAATCGATCCTAAATACCAGTTTTTCTCGTCCCAATCTTTACGAGCAATTGTTGTGTAATCTCCAATTTTAGAATCTAAAACTTTAGTGTCTGACCAAGTGCAAGGCACATCTTTTATGAATTGGAATTCTGGCTTGCCTTCATAATTTTCAGGCAAATCTGAAGCCATTTGCAGGGGACTGAAAATAATTACGTACAATGCCAATTGATTTGCCAACGTTGTCTGCACTTTTGCTCCAGAAGGTGTTTTGTAATCAAAATTGAAGTTTCCAGGCGTATAATCAAACGGACCTGAAAGCATTCTCGTAAATGGCAGTGTTGTTAAATGCTCTGGCGTATTTCCTCCATCTACAGACCATGCGTTATACTCTTGTCCGCGACCGCCTTCTTGCGACATAAAATTCGGATAGGTACGCTGCAATCCTGTTCCTTTCATCGGCTCGTGATTATCAATCATAATATGATATTTAGCGGCCGTCTCGATTACTTTTCTATAATGACGTGCTCCATACTGGCTGTCATGCCATTCTTTTTTGTCCAAATATTTATTTACATAACCCGTCTTTACTGAGTTTACCCCCATTTTCTGATACAGTTTAAAAGCATCTTCCAACTGATTTTCATAGTTTTTGGTTGCTCCAGCCGTTTCATGATGTCCGATTAAACGAACATTTTTTATGGCTGCATATTTGGTGATTTCTTCCAAATTAAAATCTGGATAGGCTTTTACGAAACTAAACGCAGAACCGTCTGCTGTCCAGTCGCCATCCCAGCCTTCATTCCATCCTTCAACTAAAACTCCATCAAAACCATTTTTCGCAGCAAAATCGATGTACTCTTTTGTGTTTTTGGTTGTTGCGCCGTGTTTTGGCCCTTGCCCCCAAGTGTATTTTTCTAAATGCATTCCCCACCAGATTCCGATATATTTGGATGGCGTGATCCAAGATAAATCTTCAATTTTTGAAGGTTCGTTTAGATTTAACATAATAGTTGAAGTTGCTACTTCACCAGGATTTTTACCTACTACAATGGTTCTCCAAGGCGTTTTAAAAGGTGTTTCTGCATACACTTTTACACCATCTGCCCACGGCACTAAATCACTTTTATACTGCTTGTCTGTAGTTTTTAAAAGCGTCATTGAGGCAAAATCTGTTAGGTTGGCTTCATGAATGGCTACATACAATTTGTCTTTAGTTTCAAAAGTTGCCGGGGTATTGATAGTATCAGTTTTACTCATTAAGGTTTTACGGTATTCGCTTTCGTAATAACTGTTTTCGCGATGAACAGGAATCCACCAAACGTCATTGTTATCTTTGAAAGTAAATTGAGTCACTTCATTAGAGATCTTGACCTTCCCTAAATGAGGCTGTTTTGGAAATTCATAACGAAATCCGACACCATCGTCAAAAACTCTAAAAATGATATCCACTAGACGCTCTTCGCCTTTTGCTTCTTTTAGGTGAACAATCAGTTCGTTATGATGGTCTCGCACTTTTTTGAATTCGCCCCAAGGCTGCTCCCAAGTTTCATCTTTCGTTTTTTCTTCTGTCGAAACAACTTCAAAACCGTCTGTCATTTTGGCTAATCCTTGAAATTCAAATCCCATAAGAGAAGGTTCAATAACCGATTTTCCGTTAGAAGAAAAACTATATTGAGGCTGTCCAGAAGGCGTTAATTCAAAAGTTAATTCAGAGATTTTTTCAGGAGAACTGATTTTATACGTTTTTTTAGTACTGCAAGCCATAACCAGCATTAATGCTAAAGCCACAAGACAGTATCTATATTTTCTGTTTTTCATTATTTAAATTGTATTAATTACCGCTCTATTTTATTTCGCTTATTACTTGTTTTGCTTTTGCTGGCTGCATCGAAACAAAATAATTAAACGCTTGGTCGAGTTTTTTCTGTATTTCGACATTTCCCTTTTTCTGTACGCGTAAATCATACAATTTGCTGATGTCAGGAAATACGCTTTCGGTGTTTTTTACGCCCGAAAACGTTTTTATTTTTTCTATAAAAGAGTAACCAAATTCAACTGTTGGTTCCATCATTGTACCCTCTCCGAAATCATTCCACGTAATCAGCTGCAGGTAATTTACATTGGCATTTTTAGCTAGAGCAAGCGTTTCATCTAGCGTTGCACCGTTATTGTGTTCAATCGTCCAGCCGATCGCAGCACCGCCTCCGCCTTGGGCATAAAAATCTTTAAAACCAGGATAAGCACTTCCCATTGCTACGCTCAATTTTGGTTTGGTATTGGTATAAAAATTTGTCAGATAGCTATTGTCTTTATATACCCATGCATATTCGCCAGAAGCATTTTCTCCTGCTTTTGCAGAATGATCCCAAAGTGTGAGAAAAGTCGGTTTTGCAGTCAAAGTATTAAAGACATTTGTCCATTCTGCAGGAGTCTCTAGCACGATTGGTCCAAAATTCATTAAGAGCGGTTTGCCATTAATTTTGATATAATTAGCATCAGAAAAATAATTATTCTGCACATAAGCTAAATCTGTTTTTGCTGCACTGGTTACCGAAATTGCTTTTCCTGCATTGACAACATTGGTCAGAAATCGGTCTTCGTATACAATGGCATATTCCAAACCTACTTTATCAAGCATTTCAATAAGCTGATCTGTATTTTCTTTAACCATTCTGTAATCATTTACGTCGTAAGTGCCGTACCAATCGATCAAAATTCCATCGATTCCTGAATATTTCATCAATAGCAAATGATTTTCGATCACATTTTTATCTCCTGAGTGATAAGGCCCAATCAGCGGATAATAATAAGATGCAATTTCTCTTCGGCCGTTTGCTCCTACGTTGTTCGGATTTTTGTTTGCCATCGTCCAATGATATCCCCATTTTTTATCGGCACTGCTTTCGTTGGTTTCAAACCACGGCATATAGTGCATATAAATTTTGGTGCTGTTGGTTTTCTCAATCGCAACAGGTGCTGTTTTTTCTGGTTCTATAGGTTTGTCCGAGCCTTTGTCATCGCTGCTGCAGCTGGCAGCCATCACAATGCTCATCAAACCAAAAACCAACGATGTGATATATCTTTTCATATTGAGATACTATTTTATTTATACTTAATAATTTAAACACATAGAAACATAGC
The DNA here is from genome assembly GCF_025252405.1 of Flavobacterium sp. TR2. Lineage (NCBI taxonomy): Bacteria > Pseudomonadati > Bacteroidota > Flavobacteriia > Flavobacteriales > Flavobacteriaceae > Flavobacterium > Flavobacterium sp. TR2. Next base: position 4,145,902 of record NZ_CP104307.1, read on the forward strand.
TTTTGAAACTTCGAAAAAGGCGTTTCTCTCACATAAACACACATAGAGTTTCTTTCCTCCTTCTTTTTACACATAAAAACCTATGTTTCTATGTGTTAAATATATTTTAGCACTTTAGAATCTATTTAATGTAAATATTTAAAAACATATCAGCCTTCCACGACTAACCAACATGGAAGACTGACATTTAATAACCTAATACCCAGGATTCTGTTTTAGGTTTTTGTTTGTAGTTAAAACGGTACTCGGAATTGGGAAAATTGCTCTGTATTTTTCCGTTGTGCCTTTTGACCACCATGGCTCGAAGAATGTTCCGAAACGAATGTTGTCTGTTCTTCTTCTTCCTTCAAATGTGAATTCTTTCAATAACTCTTGATCAATAAATTTAAGGTCAATTGTTGTTGGCAATTCTTCACCTGCGCGAGATGCAACTTGCTGTACAAATGGTCTTGCTAAGTCTGGAGAACCCAAACGAACATAACATTCTGCTTGCATCATTAAGATTTCTGCATAACGAATTAACACAAAATCGTGATCACGCTCCCATTGCTCCCCTGCTTTCATTTCGTATTTATGCAAACGAACTCCTTCATTTTCTTTTGCATCTTCAAGACTTGTTAGATTCTCTGTATAAGTAAGAGGCTCTCCGTTACTCATGATAATTACACTTCCTGTCGCAAGATTGATCTGATCGCCTTCTAGCATACATTTTTTTCTTTTGTCTGTATCTGCAAAAGAAGAATAAACTCCTGGCTGCGCGCACATTCCGTTTGCGCTCCAAGGATAATTATTTGGAATTGCAGAAATAGCTAGATTTTGACTGTAATGGCAAGACATTGAGTTCATGTAGTTTCCAACTGTTCCTGCTTTTGAATCGTAAGGAATTGCAAAAATAATTTCAGGAGAAGTTTGATTTTCTGTCACGAAATTGGCAAAGAAGTCTGGTGTCAAGCTGTATCCTGTGATTTTCTGGCATATGTTAATACAATCTTGCCAACGTGGCTGGCCAATAAACGCTTCTGAATTAAGATACAATCTAGCCAAAACAGCATACGCAACATTTCTAGTCATTTTAGAATACACCACATTTGGATTTAAATGCGGAATAGCGTCTGTCAATTCTTTTTCAACAAAATCATAAACTTGTTTTCTTGTTGAATTGGTCGGAAGATCTGTATCTTCAAAATTGGTTACAATTGGCACATTTCCGAATAAATCTAAAAGATTGTAATAGTAATATGCTCTAAGCGCTTTTAATTCGGCAAAAATCGGTTCTTTCGATTTATCGCTTAAAGATGATTTATTGATTTGATAGATAATTGCATTGATTTTAGCGATTCCGGTATAGTTGTAACGCCAAGCCGAAAGAATCATTCTATTATCTGATTTCCAAGTATGCTTTTGCGCATCTTGGTATTGTCCTCCATCGTACCAGTTTGTACCTCTTGTCGGAATTGTAGCTTCGTCTGAAACTACTTCATTCAAAAAGAAAACATATTCGCAAGTTGGATAATTATTTGAGATATCATCTTTGAATCCTCTCAATGAAGAGTATGCTCCACCTACCAGCGCATCAACTTCTTTGGTTGTATTTCCGAAATTTCCATCTTCTACCTGATCATACAGCTGCTCGTTCAAATCAGTACAAGATACCGTAAAAAGCATGCTTAAAAGTATTGCTGCTGTTATTTTGATTTTCATTGTTAATATTTTTTGGTTATCAATTCGCTTAGTTATTCAGCGTAAAATTTAATCCAACAGAAATAGTAGTTGGTCGAGGATAATTGTTGTATCTATCAATTCCAGGAGCTGCCAAACCAGTTTGATCCATTACTCCAGTCTGGCCAATTCCGTCCTGAGCATTTAAACCAATCTCTGGATCTACACCTTTGTAACCTGTAATTACAAATAAGTTTTCTCCCATTACATACATTCTAACTTTTGATTTTTTGTATTTTAATGGTAAAGTGTAACCAAAAGTTAAGGTCTGAAGTCTAAAGAAAGAAGCATCTTCGATCCAGTAATCAGAATACTTAGGCGCAGAAGTGATGCCGCTGCTTAAGAAAGCATCTGGCACATTATAAGCTGGCAATCTAGTCGGATCGTTCAGCATCATGTTTGTCGCGTTCAACGCTTTTTGTCCAAACATTCCGTATCCTGAAAGTCCAAGATCAAAATTTCCGTAAGTAAAATTCATTCCGATACCTAATGTCAAATCTGGCTGAATGTTTCCTAAATCTGTTTTGTCAGCATCAACCAAAGCACTTTCATCTACTACTTGTCCTGCAGCATTGTAATACTGTATTTTTCCATTAGGATCTAAACCTGCGTTTTTGAATCCCCAGAAAGTTCCAACAGGATATCCTTCGGCAATAATTTGAGAATACTGTCCAGACATACCTGCCAGACCATGAAGAGATCCGCTGTAGATAACATCTGTTTTATAAGTTGGATTCGAAAGTTTTTCAATTTTCTGAACGTTGTGCCCAAGCGTTAAATTAGCATTCCAATTGAATTTATCTCCTCTGATAATGTCAGCATTCAAAGTTAACTCTACCCCTTTGTTTGACATTTCTCCAACGTTTGCCAGCATTGTTCCTACTAAATATGGCGGCTGAGGCACTTCGTAAGTATATAACAAATCTCTTGTTGTTTTAGAATACCATTCGAAAGATCCTGTAATTCTGTTGAAGAGACCAAAATCAAAACCAATATTAACCTGCTCTGTAGACTCCCATTTCAAATCGGGATTTGGGTTTTGTTTTGGAGAATAAGCCAAGCTCCAAGTTTTAGTAACTGGATCGTAGTAGCTGTCGCTTCCAACTCCTAAGATAGAAAGCGATTTGTACTCCCCAATTCCGTCTTGGTTTCCTGTAATCCCCCAACCTACTCTTAATTTTAAGTTGTCTAACCATCCTTTTGAAGATTCCATAAATTCTTCATTAGAAACTCTCCAAGCAGCAGACGCAGACGGGAAAGTTCCCCATTTATTATTTTCTCCAAAACGGCTTGATCCGTCACGTCTTACTGTTGCTGTCAATAAATATTTTCCATCGTAGCCATAGTTAGCACGGGCATAAAAAGACACTAAATTTGATTTTCCTTTGTATGAATACACATCGCTTAAACGATAGTTGTAACCAGCTCCTAAATTATTGTAGCTGAAAGCATCTGTTACAAATCCGCCTCTCTGTGCTCCAAAACCTTCGTAGATATTTTCAAGATAAGAATAACCAGCCAAAGCGCTAATATTATGCTTGTCGATAATCTTGCTGTAATTTACATAAAGCTCTCCTTGTGCATTTGTGTATTCTGCGTAAGTTCTTTGTGCAAAACCTCCTTCAGTCTGTCCTTCCATAACTGCATAAGATGGTTTGTAAGTTCCTCCTTTTACCGCATTGTGCTCTAACGAAATATTTGCAGTGGCAGTAAAGTCATTCAAGAATTTCACATCAGTTTTAAAATAGCCTAAAAGTCTGTGTCTTTCGTTGTCAAAAGTTCTGTTGGTTAAAATCTCAACTGGATTTTGGTAAAGGTTTCCTGTTACAACACTAAAATTTCCATCTGCATCGTAAACCGGAATTGTTGGATTTAAGTTGTAAGCTCTTTCAAAAATTCTGTAATCAATTGGGTGCCATTTGTCAATGTTTGCAAATAATCCCATATCAAATTTCACTTCTTTGTTGTCTCCCAAAAATTGGTAGGCGCTAACATTTCCGCTTAATCTTTCTAAGCCAGATTTTTTAATAACCCCTTCATTGTTTAGGTAAGAAAGTGAAGTTCTAAAACCACTGTCTGCTTTTCCAGAATTGATGCTCAAAGTATGGGACTGAGAAATTGCAGTCTGCTCGATTGCTTTCTGCCAGTTTGTATTTGCACCGTAATCAACAGCATCAGCAATTCCGTTCTGGCGAACATATCCTCTCCATTGGTTTGCAGATAATAAATCTAAGTTGTCATTTACATATCCTACACTAGATAAGCCGCTGTACACTACAGAAACTCCTTTTGTCCCCGATTTTGTTGTAATCATGATTACCCCATTTGCTCCTCGAGAACCGTAAATTGCAGTTGCCGAAGCATCTTTAAGAACGTCAACCGACTTAATGTCTGAAGGTTGAACCACGTTAATATCAACACCAGCAATTCCATCCACAACGATTAGCGGACTGTTGCTTGCTGTTAAGGAAGTTCCTCCACGAAGACGGATTGTAGAACCCGCTGCCGGGTCTCCAGAAGGGCGAATAATATTTAATCCCGCTACTTTTCCTTGCAGCACCTGCTCTGTCGAAGAAATAGTTCCTTTTACTAAATCATCTGCTCCAACTGTAGAAATGGCTCCAGTCAAATCTGCTTTTCTCACTTTTCCGTAACCCACAGAAACCACTTGAACCTCAGCTAAACTATATCCATCATTTTGCAGACGCACTTCAACATTAGCAGTACTTCCCGTAATCTGGATTTTTTGTGTTGTCGATCCTATAAACGAAACTTCAATTGCACCTCCTACGGCTACCTGAAGACTGAATTTACCATCAAAATCTGTTGTAGTTCCGTTTTTTGTTCCTACTTCAATGATAGAAGCTCCCGGCAATACCGTACCCGTATTGTCATAAACGGTTCCTGAGATTTGTTTTTTCGTCTGCGCGAATGTGCCAGCAGAAAGAAAAAGCATAAAAATCATCAATACCGCTCCTTTAGCAGTCCACATTTGATGCAGGACGCTTTTTGTATTTTTACTATTCATTAGAATTGGTGTTTTAATTTAATAGTGATTATTTATCTAAAGTTTTAAGCGGAATCGTCGTATCCGAAATCGTTTTGTCTTTATTGTCTTTTACCAAAACGTGGATTTCACTTAAATTTGGAACTCCGTTTAGTTCTGAAACCAGATTGACAAAACCTTTAATTTCTGCAGTTCCTCCAGTAAACTCACCAGAAATTGTCTTTGGTCCAGCGGTAATTGTGTAAAGCAATTTGTTTACACCCGCCTCATTATTTTTTCTTGACATCCCAAGAAAATCTTTTTGGCTGATTTGCGATGGAAAGAAAGCAAAACTTGGCGGCGGCGGCGGAATAAATTCTCCTGCATAAATAACCTGATCGCCAGAATTTGCTGTCCAATTCTCTGCTACCATTAGGAAATTTATCTTTTCCATTACAAAATCATCCGGTGCATTAAAATATTGCTTAGGAATAAAATCCATTTTATAAAAACCGTTGCCTAAGTCTTTTAATTTTGTTTTTGCAGCAACATCTGGTTTAGCAGCTTCGTACATTTGCTGAATAGCCCAGTCATTTAATCCACCATGCATATGCACACTAGGCGTGCCAGCAAAGGCAGGGTTAAGATTTGCATTAAACAAAATACTTATCGGTTTATCAATTAAAGGTTTTGATGGGTATGGTCTAAACAATTCGCCAGAAGTATAAAATGACGAGAAATCAGTGTACGCTACATTGGCAACATCACTCTGTTTAGATCCGTTTTTATTTTTTAATCGAAACCAAAATCCGTCGCTCTTAGCGATTTGCTCAGGTGTTTTAGAAAAATAAACGGTTGGAGTTAGAGTAAAACTCCAGATTTTGTTTCCTTCATATTTCAGTTTGGCAAAATCTGAAGAATTTTCCCAGTGACCCGCGTCTGGTTCAGATGGAGACCAGATCCAGATGTATAAATCTTCTGTTTCTGCAAATGTCGATGCAGACATATCAAAATACCACGTAACCTGTTCATCATATTTGTACACAACAGGAAATGATGATATTGGCCCTACAGCTCCAGCGGCTTCTTGTGCCATAATAAAATTAGGAGCCATCAACAAGGCAAGTAAAATTGTATATATAAACTTTTTCATATTACTTTTTAATTAATAGCATTTAATTTAAACACATAGGACACAAAATCTACACCTCCAGAAGAATGCGCCAATTGAATCTGCATTTCCTTGTTTTTACCAGGAACCGAAATCAGCCTCAACTCATCTGTTTTCTGCGTTTTTTGCGCATCGCTGTACAAATAGATTTTTGTTCCAACACCGTTGGTCGGCTGAAAATCTGAGCTTAATGCCCAATACCCTTTTGGAGCAAATAACGGAGGGACATCTCCTGTTACTTCATAACTTGTTGGGTTGTTCTTATCGTCTACGTTAAATTTGATTTTAAAATCTTCGTAGTTAAAATAAGTACTCAAGTTTTCTTCGTTTGGTTCGATCTTATTTGCTTTCGCAACTTCATCTACCATTTTCAGATTTGTTAATCCCCAATTTCCATTTACTTTTTCATAAAGGGTAATCGGTTCTACGTAGCTTCCGTCATCTGTGTTATCGCATCCGATTACAAAAAAACACATCATAAAAGCTAACCAATAAAGACTTTTACATTTCATAAATTTTTGGTTTTCGTTAGTTTGTTATCCCCTTCAAAAGGATACAGCGAAACTAGACCTTAAATAAATCCTAAAAAAAAAATCCGAGAAAAATCAAGATGAAATTCAAGCAATAAAAAACACAAATAACTAACAATCAATTATTTATATTTTTACAGAGAAGTAAAAAATCAAGACGCTGTTTAGATGAAAATGGGCCGTTTTTTAATGGTAAAAATGACAATATGTAAAATAATGAGCATATTTTTTTCACTATGCATATATATAAATGGTTTTTATTGTATAATTGCAAATAAATTACCTGTTTTTAACATTTACAGCTTATTTTCAGTCAGAAAATCCCCTTCTAAAGCAATGTTATTAAACAATTTACAAGATTCTAAAAAAACAGGTTTAGCTTAATCTCAAACTTATTCTTAATTTTAAAACGAATTAACTAATTATATCTATCAATCAACCTTTCTCCCTAAACCAAAATAAAATCATGCAAAGAATATTGATGCTGCTTTTCTTCCTGGGCGGTTTTTCTCTTATTGCAAAAGAGACAAATCCTTATTTAGAAGAACTAGATCAGGCACTCTTGAAAAAAGATGTTTACCTGAAACAGAAATATCGAAAAATTGAATCTTTAAAGAAAAATGTATCTAAGTTTACCCTTAACCAAAATAATGAAGAGCTGTACAACTGCTATATGTCGCTGTTTGATGAATACAAATCTTTTAAATATGACTCTGCTTACTACTATTTAGAACAGTCTAAAATCAAAGCTAAAATTCTAAAAGATCCAAAATATTTATCTAAAAGCCGAATCAAAGAAGGTTTTGTGCTTCTGTCTTCGGGACTTTTTAAAGAGGCAATCGATACTTTAAACGTTATTGATGACACTAAACTGGATCTCAAAAACAAGTTTGAATATTACAACATCAAAGCCCGTGCGTATTATGATTTAGCCGATTATAACCGTGACCAGCGCTTTAATATTCATTATGTGCAACAGGGAAATCATTTCTTAAAGAAAGCTTTAGAATTAATCGGAACCAATACCAATGAGTACTGGGCAGCAGAAAGTTTGAAACGCCTTAAGCAGCAGGACTGGCGAGGTGCCGAATTTGCATTCAGCTACTGGATTAACAATTACAATTTGCCTCCTGATTATTACGGAATCGCAACTTCGAGTCTTGGTTATATTTATTCCGAAAGGGGCTATACTAAAAAAGCCATTCAATATCTGGCTCTGGCAGCAATTGCCGATGTTAAAAATGCAACGAAAGAAACTGTTGCGCTTCGAAATTTAGCCAATGAACTATTTAAAATGGGGTATTTGGATAAAGCAAACGAGTACATTAATATCGCGATGGATGATGCTACTTTTTATAACGCAAGACATCGAAAAATTGAAATTTCATCGATTTTACCGATTATTGAAAAAGCGCAGCTGAATAATGTAAAAGATAAGAATGATAAACTCGAAAAGATTATTATTCTTTTGACAATTCTTACGGTTATCATTTTTGTTTTCTTGGGCATCATTTTCAAACAATTGAAAGAAAAAAATAAAGCGAGAAAAATCATGGCCGATTCGTACTTGCAATTGCAGGAAATGAACGTGAGTTTGAGCGAAGCCAATGCAATCAAAGAAGAATATATTACCTATTTCATTAAAGCAACTTCGGCTTTCATTAACAAAATAGATCATATTCAAAAGAGTACGCTGCATAAAATCATCACCAAAAAAACCGATGAAGTTATTGCGAGTTTAAAGCGCTATAATGTAAAGGAAGAGCGCGAAAATCTTTTCCATCAATTTGATGAAATCTTCTTGAAGCTCTTCCCGACATTTGTAACCGATTTCAATAATTTATTTCCAAACGATCATAAAAGTATTGTCAAAAAAGGCGAACTGCTGAATACCGAATTACGAATTTTTGCCTTGTACAGATTAGGAATTCAAGACAGCAGCCAAATGGCAGAATTTCTGGAACTTTCTGTAGCTACAATCTATACCTACAAAACCAGAATTAAAAGCAAATCTGATTTTAAAGATACTTTTGAGCAGAAAATTATGGAGATTAAGACGATCTAAGTTGTTAAGATGCTGAGATGCTAAGTTTTTTTTAGCCACGAATTCACGAATTTTTATTTAAAATGATACGTGAAATTTGTACGCAACAATTACGCGAATAGATATTAAAAAATAATTCGTGAATTCGTGGCTAAAAAAAAAATTACTCCACAGATTCCAACTGCAAAATGGTATTTTGATAAATCGTACTTAATGAAAACAGTTGCTCAGCAAAAATCATAGCAGCAATTGGAACAAAGAAAAATGCGATTAAATCTTCTTCATATAGAAAGTAAGTCGAAATCATAGCTAAACGAGCATATTCCAGATAATAAATCCATTTGCGCTGTTCTAATAAAGCACCACAATTAATTAAGGTGATAATTACAAAAGAAAGGACAAACATTTTATCATACAATTCTAAATAATCAAAATAATACGTAAAAATAGTCAGAATCAAGGTGCAGATTCCTAATTGCACATAAAGGTAATTTTTAAATCGGAGCCTCTGGTTTGGAGCTGCTTTATCCTGCAGAAAACGTTTTTCCAAAATCGGGCGAATATCCTGATCCATATCGGCTGGACTCCCAAAAACAGCATTCCATTTGGCTTTGAATCCGCTGGAGCGTTTCCATAATTCGTAGATTTCAAAATAGTAATGAAAATGCTGCCACAAAAAACTATAGCTTTTCAGCGGATGCGTTAATCCATATTTTGGTTTTTCTTCTTCGGTTTGGAAAGTTCCAAAAAGGCGATCCCAAAAGGTGAACATATCGCCATAATTTTTGTCTAGGTATTTTTCGTCAGAAGCATGATGCACTCCATGAACAGAAGGCGTTACGAAAACATATTCCAGCCATTTTATTTTTCCTATAAGCTGCGTATGCGTGAAGAACGAGTAAGCACCGTGCACAATCAGCATGGTAATGACCATACTTGGATGAAAACCAATTAGAGGCAGCACACACCAAAATCCAGTCCTAATAATCGCCTGAAATGTAGTAATTCTTGCCGCTGCGGTAAAATTAAATTCTTCGCTGTGATGATGGACAATATGCGCCGCCCAGAAAAAATTGACTTCGTGCCCTAATCTGTGATACCAATACCAGACAAAATCGGTAGCGAGAATTAATCCGATCCAAACTAAAGCATTACTCGGAATCTCAAATATTCTATAATCGTCGTAAATCAAATAATACAACTGATAAAAACTGGCCGCAACAAATAAGTTAATCAATCGTTCTGCAATTCCGATCGAGATATTGGAGACGGAACTTTCATAATTGAAAATTTCAGGCTTTTTTCTGCGTTGAGCAAGCTTATATTCCAAAAACAAAAAAAGAAAAAAGGCCGGCATGGCAAATGCTAGAAAATTGATGTTTTTCATTTAATATGATACTTTTCGATTCTAAAAATTTATGTATTGAGCAATTTAATTTTAACACATAGAAACATAGATTTTCATTACTTCTGCTTGAGATTACAAAAAAAGCAAGCTTTAACACACATATATAGCTATGTGTATTGAAATTAGTGAAACGCCTTTTTCTAAACTTGCAAAGACTATGTTTCTATGTGTTAGAATTTCAACTCACGAGTTAAAAATTATACTTAACCGCACAAACGAAAAAGACATTTCCATCAATTACGTTTTTAGCAGACAAAAAACGCAATCAACGAAAATGACCTTTTACGAAGTAAACCTGATTTAATTCTGCTTAAACAAAGGAGCTTCCAGCGCCACTTCCTTAACCGATTGTGTTTCGGCTACTTTCTTCAAAGCAATAATATAAGCGGCAATACGAGGCGTTACATTGTGTTTTACTGCCACTCTAAAAACAGTTTCAAAACCTTTCTCTAATATATCCTCCAGACGTTTATTAATCTGATGAATTCTCCAAGACTCCAAAAGCGAATTCTGAAGCCATTCGAAATAAGAAACGGTTACACCGCCCGCATTGGCTAAAATATCAGGAACAACTAATATATTTTTCTCATGCAGAATCTGATCTGCATCTGAAGCAACTGGACCATTGGCGCCTTCAACAATAATTCTGGCTTGAATATCGCCTGCATTTTTCTGCGTAATTACATCTTCTTTAGCCGCAGGAATTAGAACATCGACATCCAAAAGCAATAAATCTTCATGTTTTATGGCAACCGAATTCGGGTATCCTTTTATGGTTCTATTATTCAAATTGTAATATAAAATCAGTTCTGGAATATTAATCCCGTTCGGGTTGTAAAACGCTTCAGAAACGTCGCTCACGGCTACAACTTTCACTCCTTTTTCATGCAGGAACAAGGCAGAATGCAATCCGACATTTCCAAATCCTTGAATTGCCGCAGTAGCTCTTGCCGGTCTGATCTTTAATTTTTGAAGAGCCAAAATCGTAATAATGCTTACCCCTCTTCCCGTTGCCTCTACTCTGCCTAGAGATCCTCCCGAATGAAGATGCTTTCCTGTAACTACTGCATGAATAGGCCTTCCGTGCAGTATTGAAAACTCATCCATCAGCCAGCCCATTTCGTCTGGACCTGTTCCCATATCTGGTGCAGGAACATCTTTTTCCGGTCCAAAAATATCTGATAAAGCTTTTGTGTACGCTCTTGTAATTTTTTCTAATTCTGTTTTAGAATGATTTCTAGGATCGCAAATAATGCCGCCTTTTGCTCCACCAAACGGAATTCCAGTTACAGCAGATTTCCAGGTCATCCAGGCGGCAAGTGCTTTCACTTCATCCAAATTAACAGCGGTGTCGTAACGAATTCCGCCCTTTGAAGGCCCTAAAGCCGTGTTGTGAATGACACGATATCCTTCAAAATTTTGAACGTTTCCGTTGTCTAAAGTAATAGAAAAGTTTACCGTGATTTGTTTTTCAGGACACTGCAGCTTTTGTTTAATCGAATCATCTAAATTCAAAATGTCTGCAGCAATATTAAAGCGATCAATCATAGATTGAAACGGATTGTGTTTTATAATTTCTGAACTCATAATATATAGTTTTAGGTTTGGGTTATCTTTTTATATTTAATTGATCTTCTGTGCTAGAGAAGTTGATTTCTATTTAATTCTTCCTTTTTAATGCAACACGGAATTTTAATCTGGCAGCAGCGCATCAAAATTTTCATATTTCTATTGGTTCTCATATCTTGATTTTTTAACGATTCAAAAAAAAGCCTTTCATGGTGCAATGAAAGGCTAAAAAAAAAAATAACTAACAAGTACTTTCTCTATTAACGCCATTTCAAAACGTGATTCGTCATGCAGCACATCGCAAAGCAGCATGGAAAAGACGTTCTTATATTTTGACTAAAGTTTTTCATTGTTGAGACAAAGCTACAAAAATATATTTATAAATTCTATAGAATTAGTAGAGTTAATTTAAAACAATTTTCATTTTCTCACAAAAACAGCTGTAAACTAACGGATTATGCTTTTAAAAAATTTACTGCAATTGAGAAAAAAAGATAAAAACGACAGCTATAAGAGCCAAAAGAAGTCCAAAAATATTGATTCTAGATAATTTTTCTTTGAAGAAAAAAGCTCCAATGACCGTTCCCAAAACAATTACTCCCATATTCATCCCAGCAAAAACAGTTGACGGATTTTCTGCAAATGCTTTATGGGCTTTTAAATAGAATAAAATATTGCAGAAATTAAAAACGCCAACCAATATTCCGAACGGGATGCTTTTTACTGTAAAATTTTCTTTTGTTACGAATAACTTATACACCACTATTAAAACAGAAACAGCAAAAGCTATTAGGAAAACAAAAAACAGCGATGTTGTATATGGAACAACTGTATATAAAGCTATTTTCTTAAAAAGAATGTCTACGATGCCAAAACCAAACAGAACCATTGCAGGATAAATCCATTTATTTTCAGTATTATCTGATGGCTTTCTTAGTATAAATAAAAGTGCTGCAAAACCTACCAAAACTCCAATTATTTTATAGGTATTAAAAGCTTCATTAAATAACAGCCAAGCTGCGAGAATTGGAATAAAGAGCGACAATCTTTGCGCTGCATCGGTTTTGGCAATTCCCATAAATTTTATCGAAAGCGCAAGAAACAAAAACACAATCGGAAGCAGGATTCCCACAGCGGTATAAATTCCTAAAGGCGCGTTATTATCTAATTCATTAAGATTTGGACTAAAAGTGAAATAGCAAAGGGCGATTGCTGCTATATAATTGAATGAAATTATCTGAGAAGGATTGGCATTGTATTTTCTTGAAATTTTGAATATAACGCCAACTGTAACACTGCATAAAATGCTTAAAATAAGGAACAACATAAATTTATATTTGGATTGTAAAAGTACAGCATTAGTAATGAAAAAGATTCAGCCGGTTTTGAAAAACACGGTAGACCAGATTAAAATTATCCTTCAAACACATAGAGTCACTCCTACTTGTCTTCCTGAACGAAGTCGAAGGACGCAAGTAGCTCCTTACAGCATTTCGCCAATCTTTGTCGAGTTTCTAGCGTATCCTTCGACTTCGCTCAGGATGACAAGCAGCTATCAAGATATGTGTTAAAAAAACAAACCCAACAGACTTCAATAGCTGTCGGGTTTAACTTTATTCTTAAATATCGTTTTAGAACTTACTGATATAACTTCCGTAAATATCTCTAAACTGATTTCCTTTTGCAAATCGGTCTTTGCTCAATTTTTTATATTCGACCAATCCCCAGAGAATGAATTCCTTCATAAAATATTGATCATCTTTTGCCAATTGAGGCTGATATTTTTTTAATAAATCATCTAACGGCGCAACTTCGTCCAAAATACTTTTGTATTCTGCATCAGAGGCATCATCTAATAATTCAAAACCGCTTTCCGCGAAAAACCATTCCACGATATCAGAATAGGGCGTTTTTTCGTCTGGTTTTTCCAATTTTTCAATCTTAGGGAAGTATTCAGGAAATAATGTTCGAATTGCAGACCCAATTAGGCTTTCAGCTACAACATTTGCCCCCTCCTGCTCTCCTTCATAAACCAATTCTACTTTTCCGGTAATCGCTGGAATGATTCCAATAAAATCTGATAAACGTAAAGTTGTTATTGAAGCTCCAGAAATTAGCGCTCGGCGTTCGGCAGTACTAATTAAATTTTCGAATGCCGTGATGCTCATTCTCGCACTAACTCCACTTTTATTATCAATATATTCGCTTTCACGCGCTTCAAAACTTATCTGTTCTAAAATATCTCTGGCCAAACTCGGAATGTAAACAACATCAGTCTGATTTCTGTCTAATTTGGATTCCTGTTCTGTTATCGTTCTTGCAATCTCGATGCTTTCTGGATAATGTGTCAGAATCTGAGAACCGATTCTGTCTTTTAAAGGCGTCACAATGCTTCCTCTATTGGTATAATCTTCTGGATTTGCAGTGAAAACAAACTGCATATCCAAAGGCATTCTGAGTTTAAAACCTCTAATCTGAATATCGCCTTCCTGCAGAATATTAAATAATGCCACTTGAATTCTTGCTTGTAAATCTGGCAATTCGTTAATTACAAAAATGCAGCGATTGGCTCTCGGAATCATTCCGAAGTGAATTACGCGGTCGTCTGCATACGATAATTTAAGATTTGCGGCTTTTATAGGATCAACATCTCCAATTAGATCAGCAACTGTTACGTCTGGAGTTGCCAGTTTTTCGAAGAAACGTTCGCTTCTATGCAGCCATGCAATTGGAGTTTCATCACCTTTTTCTGCAATTAAATCTTTTGCAAAACGAGAAATCGGATTTAACGGATCGTCATTAATCTCTGAACCTCCAACATACGGAATGTATTCATCTAATAACTCAACCATTTTGCGCGCCAAACGCGTTTTAGCCTGTCCGCGAAGCCCTAGTAAATTGATATTATGGCGAGATAAAATTGCTCTTTCCAATTCGGGAATAACAGTATTTTCAAATCCGTGAACCCCTTCAAAAACAGGTTTTCCCGATTTGATTTTTTCGCGAAGATTATTTCGCAATTCATCTTTAATGCTTGTACTTTTATATCCAGCGGCTTTTAATTGACCTAATGTCTTTATAGTATTTATTTCCATTGTGTTGAAATATAGATTTTGTTATTTATTGATTTGCGCTTCGACTTTGCTCAGCGTGACAATCGATGTGTTAGACGCACTGCAGTGCGTCTCTACAAAAAAAACTTTGAACCTTTGTCCCTCAGAACCTCTGTCCCTTATTTAATTCTCTTCTTCCTATTTGCCTCATAATCCTCAAAAATCATTTCTCCCAAACCTTTAATTCCGGTATAAAATGCTTTTCCTTGGTTAGCCTCCGTAAACTGATTCACAAAACGCTGTAAATATGGATCTCTAGCAATCATAAAAGTCGTAATCGGAATATGAAGTTTTCTTGCCTGCTGTGCCTGAGTATAGCATTTATCGACAATGTATTCATCCAATCCGTTACTATTCATATAATAAGAACCATCGCGCTCCCGAACACAGCTTGGTTTTCCGTCAGTGATCATAAAAATCTGCTTATTGGTATTGCGTTTTCTTCGCAGAATATCCATCGCCAATTGCAAGCCCGCAACTGTATTGGTATGATAAGGCCCAACTTGCAAATAAGGCAGATCTTTGATAGGAATTGTCCAGGCATCATTGCCGAAAACTAAAATATCAAGGGTATCTTTCGGGTATCTTGTCGTAATTAACTCAGCCAAGGCCATAGCTACTTTTTTAGCAGGAGTGATACGATCTTCGCCATACAAAATCATACTATGGCTAATGTCAATCATCAAAACTGTGCTCATTTGGGCTTTGTACTGAGCATCTTCTACGATCAAATCGTTTTCAGTCAGCATAAAACTTTCGACACCATTATTGACTTGTGCATTTCGAAGACTTTCAGTCAACGAGATTCTCTCTAAACTGTCGCCAAAATTATATTCGCGGAATTCTCCTGTATGCTCATCGCCGCTTCCAGCATATTTTGTTTTATGATTTCCGTTTCCAGATTTTTTCAAATTTCCAAAAATCTGGTCTAAAGCCTGCTGTCTGATCGCTCTTTCGGTTTTTGCCGTAATGCCAAAACCAGAACTTCCATCGCCTTTTACTTCATCTCTGATGTATCCTTTTTTCTTAAGATCTTCGATAAAATCGTCGATAGTATAATTTTCGTCTGTAAGTTTGTATTCTTTGTCCAGTTCCCGAAGCCAACTGATGGCTTCATCAAAATCGCCCGAAGTATGGGTGATCAACTCTTTAAAAATCGTAAAAAGTTTGTCAAACGGAGACTGAAAAGGAGCTTCGTAAGTCTTAAAATAAAAGCCTTTTTTAAATTCGTTTTTCATAATTCTAAAATTACATCTTTTTGGAATTATGAAAAACGAATCGTTTATTAATTTTTAGTTAAAATATTTAACCAAAAATCTCAACTAACAGTGTTAGATATAATAATTATTCAAACTTTCCATCCAAATAATACCAAGCTTCATTCTCGAATTTAAAAGTAGAAAATTCATAGTGCACTTGCGGTTTATTATCCGAATCTAAAAAATAGGCTTTGAATTCTACTGTGTTTTGAGAAAAACTCAAAATTTCCAGCTTCTGCCATTTATTGGAAACCGCCCATCTTAAAATTTCAGGTTTCGAATAATATTTTCTTTCTGAAAAATAAGTTGTTTCTATTAAATAATCGGCATTGTGGGTTGCATATGCTGAATATCTGGAACGCATTAAGGCTAATGCTGAAGGCGCTTTTTGGGTGCCATTCAGATACAATCCGCAGCAATTCTCAAAAAGCAATCCTGTATCGCAGCAACATTTTTTACTCTCCATCGACTGGTTCTTCTCCATTAATTTTTACATGAAGCTGATTTAACAAAACTTGATAACGAGTGATTTCTCTCACTTCTTCATCCTCTTCAGCAAAATCAATCATTTCGTCAAGCGTTTCGCTTACTTCCAACAATTTGTTGTTTGCTTCTCTGTCATTTTTCGCCGCGATCAAATCAATGATTTCCTGTACGTTTGCTTTTAGTGTTTCGAATTTACTATTCATTTGTTTATTGTTTGTTTCAAGTTTCAGGTTTCAAGTTTCAGGTTTCAGGTTTCAAGTTCGCTGCGTTAACTTGTAACGTGAAACTTGAAACCTGAAACAAATATTTTACTCTTCGTTTTTACTTTCGTTGTACTTCTTTACTATTTCTTTGAGCTTTTCTTTTCTTGCAATTTCGGCTTGTTTGGCTTTTGCCTGGGCTTTATGCAATTTATCATTATGCTTTTTGATATTTTTCTCGTTATTGCGTCCCATTATACTTCTCTTTTGATTTGTTCTAACGTTTTTTCGGTAAAAATCAGTTCGTTGATAAGCTGTTTTCTCAAATCATCGATATCGTCATAATCAAAATGCTTAGCCCAATTGGTCAGCTGCTGCAGGTTTCTAATCTGCTTTAGTCTTTTTGCGGTTTCAGCACTAGTTCTTAAAATCGCTTTTCCGTCATACTCAGGATTGTTTTTATGCTGATAATTGGCCAGATTCTTTTCGTAATCGGCTTCTATGTAATATAATTTTTCTGTAGCATTATCAGGATAAAATTCTGTCCATTTTGCAAAACCAATTTTAGTCTTCGATTCTGTTTCTGGATCGCGGGCAACCAAGCGCCATTTACTGTTTGCCAGCCTCCCCCAATGATTAGAAACGCGATACATTCCTTCTTCAGTATAATAATAAGAGCTTCCTGCTTTACTTTCAAATTGTTTTTTCAACCCTTGAATGGCGTCTGGAAGCACTTCATTAAACGCGCAAAAGGTATTTTTAAAAGAATTGGGATGTGGCTTAAAGTTTTTTTGCATACTGCAAATATACTCAGATTACAGCGAACTCCCTAAACCAAACCTAAATTGCTTACCTTTGTGCCTTAATTCAAAACAAAAAAATCATGTCTAAAGATTCAGAACAAAAAATGCCGCAAAAAGGAGTTTTTACCGGCATTATCGAAAAAGATGAAAATAATAATTATTTCTGCGGAGAATATCTTTTAGACTACAAAATGGTTCAGGCTAAATTTAATCTAGGCGATTGGATTACAATAAAATCTGTTATTGAAAACCCAAGCGATATGAGCTATGATAAATATCCAAAAAAATCAAGAAATTTTGATAAGGCAAATCATAAGCCGGAATAATTTTTTTGTTTCAAGTTTCTCCCGAAGCTTCGGGATCAAGTTTCAAGTTTCAAGTTTCAAGTTTTGTTGGAACGGTAAAGTTTTACCGCAAAGCACGCTAAGGTTTACTCAATCCCGAAGCCTCGGGACGCAAAGTTTTTATATAAAGCTTTGCGAACTTTTCATTTTGATGAATCTCAAAAAAAAGCTTTGTGTACTTTGCGTAATTCTTTGCGCTCTTTGCGATAAAAAAATATTTACCGCAAAGAACCCAAAGTTAATTTTGCTAAACATTATGCATTGAGAATATTTAAGTTCGCAAAGCTTTGTGCTGACTTAGCTTTGCGAACTTTTCATTTTGATGAACCTCAAAAAAAATCTTTGTGTGCTTTGCGTAATTCTTTACTCTCTTTGCGATTAAAAAAATATTTATCGCAAAGAACCCAAAGTTAATTTTTGCTAAACATTATGCATTGAGAATATTTAAGTTCGCAAAGCTTTGTGCTGACTTAGCTTTGCGAACTTTTCATTTTGATGAATCTCAAAAAAAATCTTTGTGTGCTTTGCGTAATTCTTTGCGCTCTTTGCGATTAAAAAAATATTTACCGCAAAGAACCCAAAGTTAATTTTTGCTAAACATTATGCATTGAGAATATTTAAGTTCGCAAAGTTTTTATATAAAGCTTTGCGAACTTTTCATTTTGATGAATCTCAAAAAAAATCTTTGTGTGCTTTGCGTAATTCTTTGCGCTCTTTGCGATTAAAAAAATATTTACCGCAAAGAACCCAAAGTTAATTTTTGCTAAACATTATGCATTGAGAATATTTAAGTTCGCAAAGCTTTGTGCTGACTTAGCTTTGCGAACTTTTCATTTTAATGAATCTCAAAAAAAAGCTTTGTGTACTTTGCGTAATTCTTTGTGCTCTTTGCGGTTAAAATTTCCTTGCAACCTTTGCGGTTAAATAAACTTACGGTTAACTTTTTTCAATATTTTTTCGATCAAAACTGAAAAGTTAAAAAAAAGTGTACCTTTGCAAAAAATTTGTCGATTTGAACTAAAACAAAACGATTTCAAACTAATAGACAAGTAGTTACCTTTATTTATGAAAAAAATAGTTGAATACCGCAAGTTACTAAACGTAGACAAAACTGCAGAATTAAAAGATTTAAAAACAATTTATCGCAATGCGATGAAAGAATCTCATCCTGATAAATTTGTTGGAAATGAAGCTGGTCTTAAAGAAGCAGAAGAAAAAAGTAAAACGATTATCGAAGCTTACCACTTTCTAGTAAGCATCCACCCTGATACTATCAAACTTAATTTACCTGAGTACACAGAAACAATTTCAACTTGCTCTATTACAGATTTTAAATTTGTTGAAGGGCGTTTAATTATTGATTTTTCTAACGGAAGTGTTTACGAATACATCAGTGTTCCTAAAGCAACTTACGTGAAAATGGTAAATGCTGATTCTCCTGCAAGATTTGCAAAAAGACACATTTTAAATGCTTTTACCTGGAGAAAGAAAACAAATCAAGAATAGTTTTACTATACCATATTTTACAAAAAAGCGCTCTGTTAAACGAGTGCTTTTTTTATGCCTAAAATTTAAAAAATCGAATTGAGAACCCTGAAATATGTTCCACATTAAGAGTATTTCATCAAATCAAGCCAACAAACACGCTGATTTCATGGGTTTTAAACCCAAAAAAACTATAACAAAATTTTAGGTTACAAAATTCTGTAAGTTTTATAATTTTAGATACTTTTGTCACACAAATCAATTAACTAATTAATTTTTTATAATGAAAAAAATACTTTTTGTACTTACAGCTTCTGCAGCTATCATTTCTTGCAGCAAAGTTAAAGATGGAGAATACCTTATTACAGGTACAGCTACAGGAATTGAAAACGGAAAAACTATCATCTTACAAGGTCAAGACCCTGCTACGAGAATGCCAGTTTCTCTTGATACAGTAAAAGTTGAAAACGGAAAATTTGAAATAAAAGGAAAAGTTACTGAACCAGCTTTCCACACATTAATTTTACAAGGCGCTAATGGTCCTATCCCATTCATCCTTGAAACTGGAGAAATTAATATCGCTATTGATAAAGATAGCATCCACAAAACTAAAATTTCTGGAACTTACAACAATGATGAGTATTTTGCTTTCATGGAAGACATGAATAAAACTCAAAAAAGCTTAATTGATTTCCAGAAAAAGAATAACGACAAAATGAAGCAAGCTCAGCAAGCACAAGATACAGCAGTTATCAATGGCTTGATGAAACAATACATGGAAATTCAGAAAGAAGTGCAAGAAAGCAGCAAAAAGAAATATTTAACTTACGCTGAAGGTCACCCAAAATCTTTCATTACCGCTTTAATTATCCAAAGTTTATTGAATGATCCAACAGCAGATATGAAAAAATTAGAAGGACTTTACAATGGTTTGGATGAGTCTTTAAAAAACACTGCTCCAGGAAAAGAAATCAAAACTAGATTTGGCCAAGCAAAAATGCCATCTGTTGGTGCAACAGCTCCAGCGGTAGGCAACGCTAAATGAAGAGCAGATTTTTCGGCTCCAAATCCAGAAGGAAAAGTAGTTTCGCTTAAAGAAAGCTTAGGCAAAGTTACTATTGTAGATTTCTGGGCTTCATGGTGCGGACCATGCAGACAAGAAAATCCTCATGTTGTAGCGCTATACAAAGAGTTTCATTCAAAAGGATTAAATATTATTGGGGTATCTTTAGACAAAGATGCGGCAAAATGGAAAGAAGCTATTGCAAAAGACGGCTTAACTTGGACTCAAGTTTCTAATCTGAAATTTTGGGACGAGCCAATTGCTAAACAATATAATGTTGAATCTATTCCTGCAACATTCATTTTGGATGCATCAGGAAAAGTCGTTGCACAAGATTTAAGAGGTGATGAATTAAAAGCAAAAATCAAAGAATTGCTATCAAAATAATCATCTTATAAAATAATCAAAAGAATCTCCCTTGTGGAGATTTTTTTGTTTTATACCGCGTTCAGAAACTTAGAAATACAACTTCATCAAAAAGAAACAAAGAGTCGACGAAAAAGTTAATTTCAGATCAATATCAAATAAAAAATCATTTGTTAACACTTACTCAACACGCCAGTAAAACTAGTATCTAACGTTTTTTCTACAATCTAAATCCAAAGACAAAACCACAAATCGAATAAGAATAATCTTATTTCTAAAAATAAACTTGAAAAATCACAATTTGGATTTTCTATATTTTATTCAATTCCAACTAATTAAAAAACGACTTTAAAATAACTTAAAATTAAGTCCTTTTTTTGTTTGGAAATGTAGAAAACGTTCCTATCTTTGCAACCGCTTAAAAAAATAAGCGCAACGCTAGAGAATCGGGGAGATACTCAAGCGGCCAACGAGGGCAGACTGTAAATCTGCTGTGAAAACTTCGCAGGTTCGAATCCTGCTCTCCCCACGGAAAGGCCAAAAAGGCGGAAAACTTAAAGTTTTCAATCTTTTCAAAAAGCCACAAAAAATGTCTGAAGACCTGCAAATTCAACGATTTGCAGGTTTTTTTCGTTTAAAGCCTATTTTCAATATTTATAAATCCTCACAAAATTAAAGGTGCAGAATCGGTGCACTTTCCGGCGCGCTGAAAAGTGCACCAGAAACAATGAAAATCCCTTATATTACAGGGGTTAACAAGATTAACGACTTGATTTGGCAGTAATATTATTCTACATTTATTAATTTAAAAAGTAGGATTATGTTGGAAAGCAGTTTTGGTTTGGGATTCTTTTTAAAAAGACCCAAAATAGAAAGTAAAGAATGGATCGTATATTTCAGAATAACTGTTGACGGTATCCGTAAGGAAAGCTCAACTAAGAGAAAATGGGATAATACACGATGGGATCAAAGGTTCGAAAGAGCAATCGGCTCAAAGGAAGATGCAAAGTCCCTAAACTTCTTTTTGGATTCGCTGACTTTAAAAATCAATGAAATCAAAACCGAAATGATGTACAGCGGCAAAACCATAACCGCTGAGAAAATTATGGACGAGGTTCTGGGAAGGACAGCGCCAAAGATTAAGGTGCTCGAAGAATTTCAAAAGCATAATGATGAAATGGAGGCGCTTCTTGGAAAAGGCTATGCAAAAGGCACCCTTGACCGGTTTACCATTACTAAAAACCATTTGACTGCTTTTATCAAATTCAAGCTTAAAAAGCACGATCTTGAATTTGCGGATTTGAATCTTGAGTTTGTAAAGGACTTCGAGTTTTACCTTAGAACTGTACGCGACTGCAGCAACAACACCACCCTAAAGTATATTGCAAATTTCAAAAAGATTGTAATCCGCGCCATTGATAAGGAGTTAATCACCAAGGACCCATTTAAGAACTTTAAGGGACGTAAAACAAAACTGGTAAAAAAACCACTCACCGCACAGGAATTGTACGAACTTGAAAGTCATTATTTCACAACTGACAGGCTCAATGTCGTAAGGGATGTATTTGTCTTCCAATGCTACACTGGCCTGGCTTACATAGACGCTTATCAATTAAAGAAAACTGATATCAAAGAAGGCATTGATGGAAATCTATGGATTATGTCCGAAAGACAGAAAACAAACTCATCATTTAATGTACCTCTTCTTCCCCAAGCACTGAAAATAGTTGAAAAATATAAAGAGCACCCGCTGTGTATCCAGCGTGGAACCGTGCTTCCTGTTTCATCCAACCAGAAAATGAATGAGTATCTAAAAGAGGTGGCAGTCTTGTGTGGCTTTCCTTTTACATTAAACACGCATATGGCCCGCCGTACTTTTGGAAGCACTGTGACATTAAATAACAACGTCCCTATTAATGTAGTTAAAGAACTGCTGGGTCATGCATCGGTAAAACAGACTGAGGCATATGCTATAACTGAGCAGGCCACAATCGGTCGTGAAATGTCTATTCTCAATAAAAAACTCAATAAAACTGGATCCAAAATATCTAAACCTGATTTGGCGGTTCTCAGTAGGCTCGAAAAGGAAATTCAGGCAATCAAAAAGAAATACAACATTTCTTCGTGATCAATAAATTTCAAAATATATTTAAAATTAAAAGAGGCTATCTCAAATATTTTGAGATAGCCTCCTTTTACACAACTTAACTTCGCTTTTATATCCTGGATGATAAGATGGGGTGTACTTAATGTATCCTAAATCCTGAAGCTGTTTAAAATACTTATGATAAGTCGGCAGCGTATTCACATGTGACAGCTCCATAATTTTACTGCGGCTGACTTTAATCCTTCTTCTTTGGCCCTGCCTATAGCCTAATCCTAGTATTGCTGTCAAAATTGATAGATGCCAGACATTTAGTTTAGGATCATTACTATACATTGACAGATAACTCATTATATAGCTTTCTTTTAATCTCCTAGTGTTTATCATCATCAAATAATTTTTGAAGATCTTCTTTATTATAGTAGTACGACCCAAGCACTTTTTTGAAACGGACTTTTTGGCTTGTTCTAAGATTCTGTACTGAACCTGCTGAAATATCAAGCAGTTTTCTCACAGACTTGCTTTTAATCCACTCTGGTTCCAAAGTTTCTTTCCGTCCAGAATCCTTATCTTTAAATAAAGCCTGTATTTTATCTACTAGAAGAAGACCAAACTGTCTCAGATCTTCCTTGGTTACAATTTCATTCATAGTACAATTTCATAAAATTATTAATTGCAGAACCTTTAAATGTCCGCGTCAGCTGAAAACAAAAAATATACTTCACTTCCACGATTTTTTTTAAAAGATGGTCTATACTTTATGTATCCATACTGATGAAGTTCCTGGACACATTTATGATACGTATTTGCTGAAGAAACTTTAGCAATAACAATAATCTCCGAGCTAAAGACAAAAATTGGATTAATAAAGCCCTTAACGGATCTAAATTGTAATAGAGCTGCATAAATGGCAATATGCATTGGACTAATCCGGTAATCATTCTCTATTGCGGTGAAAAAATCCGATAAAGGCTTTAATTTTTCCATAACTTTTAAAGTGAGGGAGTTTTTCTTTTCTTTACTTTATTATCTTTCCTCCCTGAATCACCTTCATCAGAATCTAGATTTTTTTTTTGATCTTTAGATACTGATTCTTTTTGAGATTCAGCCTTTTTCTCTTCCTTACTCTCTCGATGATTAATTCTTTGTAAATTTTCATCATAAACATTAACAGTCTTAAACTGGGGATTTGCCTCCACAAACATTTTACTTTCAACACCGCTAACTACGAAAGTCGCTGACTGAAGATTTCCTTTTTTAAGGGAATTTAAAAGGTCTTCTTTATACTGCGGAGTATTGAGCTCTTTGATTGAATGTTTTGCCAGACTTGCTTCCAAATCATACCCATAATTCTGATGGTATTGGTTCAGCTTAAAATTACCATTGTCAGATTGTTTAAAGTCGATTTTCAGCCAGCAATTATAGCTCTCCCCTTCTTTGTTTTTAAGATCTTTATTGACAGATCTGCCTTCCATCAAATTATAAGCCTCTTTCATTGTAATGCTGGCGCTGTCTTTGTTGATGTAGAAGGTCTGTTCCAGACCAGGTTTGTTTTCTTCTTTCTGAAGATTGACATGATAGGAATTAAAAAAGTACATATCTGTCTGCTCAGACCTTTTGAAATTTAATTCTACAGTTAAGGTATCCTTATTTGGCAGACCATTGTTCATAATGCCGGTGTGCATAATTTTAAAATCCTTATCTCCCTTCATTATGTTCTCTCGCAGTTCAGCATCGAACGTTTCTCCAAATCCAGTATATTTTAACTGGTCTTTCAGGTATTCTAAATTTTTCTCATTCATTGCGTTTTCATTTAAATTATTTTCTAAAATTTCTCTCCTATCTATTTCCCTTTTGGCAAATCCAGTAAGTTCTATTGCTTCATTTTCGGAAGTATCTGCCCCGCTATTCAAAACTGCTCGCAAGTCGTCGATAACTGATTCAATCGGCAGGCTCTGAAAATAATTCACATCATTGGTCATAACCAGACAGTACTCCTTCGCATCCAAGGGATTTCTAAAAAACTCAATTGTGTCGGTATCAGTCATCTCATCGGTATTAAAGGCGGCAAATCGATGGCCGTTATAAGCCATTTCCTCAGCAAACGACAGCATCATTTCAGTGTCAGCTAAATTGATTATCATAATTTATTTTAAAGCTTAAAAAGTGTCACTGCTTAATTCGGAAATCGGAAATACCAGATTAGTCAGATTATTATTTATATCTAATTCCAAATTTCGCCCCCCGTTTTTTTCAATCATCTGAATGGTTAGATACTTATTCTCAGGGATAGTAAATTTCTCCAGCGCATAGACTTTTATTATTTCAGATTTATAAGGAATTACAGAAGATGATGAAGTTGCATACAAAGGCTCCAATTCAATTTCCTGTGAGGCTGTTCGTTTTGATTTTCTCTTATCCCTAATAAAAAAACGAAACTGATCAATATCGTAGTTAATCTTTGATTTGTTTTCAAAAACAACACGCAGATACAAAACATCCTGCTGGATAAAGATGCCGTTCACCTCTAGTCTGATCTGATACTTTGATTTTTTTAGACCACTGATTTTTTTCTTTTTTGAATACGCAGACCAAGCACACTGTTCGATCCTTTTCTGATTTTCGTTTTCTAAAGAAAACAGCACGTCCCTGCTTGCAGCCACTGCATTTTCAGCCTTAAAATTTAAGTCAGGGCAGGAATCGTCATAATTCAGTACAAAAACGTACAATTTCCCTGGTCTGATGGGACATTCTTACGGAGGTTTTGAATCTTCTTTCATTATTACTCAAACTCAGCTGTTTTCTGCTGCAATCGCTAGTGGTGCGATTACGGATCTGAACAGTTACTATCACACTATAAACAGTAGATCTGGAAAACCTGATATGTGGAGATTTGGAATTGAACAGTGGACAATGTTGGCAACACCTTATGAAGCACCAGAATCCTATTGGTCAAACTCACCTATTGCCCACGTAAAAAATGTAAATACGCCCACATTATTATGGACAGGTAAAATTGATTCGCAAGTAAATCCATCCCAAAGTTTTGAATTTTATTTAGCGCTGCGCCGACTTGGTAAAAAATGTATCATGCTGCAGTATCCAGATGAGAATCATCTATTGATAAATTCTTTAAATCAAAAAGATGTTACAGAACGTACAATGGATTGGTTTCGTTACTTCTTAAAAAATGACCAATCCGCTATGTGGATTGAAAAGGGTACAAAATAAAAAAACAATGCAGTTCAAATTATGAACTGCATTGTCATTTTAATAATGGATTCAATTGTCATAACGATATAAAGGCGTTACACAATTATTGTTTGTAGTTTTCTCATAGGCCAATGGTCCAGAGTCACCTGAAATGTGGCAAAAATTTTCACTTATAGCGTCGTCGCAATCTACTGACACATTACCACATTTGTTGTTTGACAAGGCATTATACCCCTGTGTCAGGGTAGTTGTTTTTTTCGAAGCGCTCTGCATCGAAGTGGTTGCAAATGCACCACAGACTGCCAGAGCTATAACTCCTGCTGGCAGCAGATTTTTTAAACTTAAAGTTTTCATGATTTTAATTTTTAAATTATAGTGTGATCTACTTTTTTCTACAGGTTTTCGATCTTAATCCTGACACCGGCCGGTATATCTTAATGTTTTTATAAAATATTTAATGTGATGAGATTTCCTTTTTAATGATATCACTAAACTTATATACAACAAGAGTTTTATCAATCAAAGCATATAAATTTTCTTCAGTTATAGTTAAAGAACGCAGTCTTTTTTTTCCTATATGATAAACTGGAAAGCTCAGGAGATATTTGTTAGTTTTAATATCATACAAATCAATTATAGAGGAACGTTCCCAAAGCTTATCGATTTCATTTTTTCCTTTTATCTTTGAATTTACAAAAAGTAGATTTTGATAAACAGCAGAATGTGCATTTACAATATAAACAGGCGAAGAAATAGTTCTCTCTTTATCATTATTTAAAGATGCAGTTTTTATCTTGACATTCTTTATTGTATCTATAGTATGCCCTCTATAAGATAAATTTCCAAGTTTATCAGCAATTATAAATTCGTTCCGGTAGTAATAGAGATACACGATTTTTTTTAGCTTTGGGCTGTATAATAACATCCCATCTGTATCAAAAATTCCATCTGTCTGCCGCTCTAATAAATCTCTTTTATATTTAATCCTGCCAGACGTATCCGATGTGTTGTAAATTCCAAGTACGTTTGCTGCGTTCTTTGCATTATTAGATCGGAATACTGCGCTAAAATCGTCTAGAGGCAATGCTTTTGTAAAATAAGGAAATCCATCAAAATCATTATTAATTTTCCAATTTTTCAGACTTCCCTGAAAGTATTTTGGGACACTCCCATCGAATAAATAAAACGAGGAATCACGGACTGCTATGGAAATATTTTTAAATGGTATTTTGTTTGGAGAAAATGATATTCTAACCCTTTTAATCTGTTTGTTTTTATTATCAATTAATAAAACCTGTGAAGGATTGGTGTAATTACCGAGATAAACTTTTTTCTCATCGGAACCGGCAAAATAATATGAATTGAATTTCAAATCAATCTCGTAAATAAACTCTGCTGCATGCACAGGATATCTTCTGATAAATGGGTTGTTATAATGCATAATATTTTCTGAGGAAAGAAAAAGCAATGTGACGCTAACTACACTAAAAACTAAGCAAAAGCAGATTAGTCTTATAGGTTTTAGGTAACTTTTAAAAGTATACTTTCTTTCGCCGCCATTGGAACTTAATAAAATTGTTAAAACCGCTAGAATAATAAATGTTAAATTGAAAAGCAGGTGCACATTCCAGCTCATCTTTTCTAACACACCACCACACGAACAAGGAATAAAAGAACTAAAGTGAAGAATAATAAATATATAAACCGTAAACATTTCCATCAGTATAAGAGAAAAATAAAGTCCCCACAATCTAAATCTTGACGTAATTAACAATATAGCAGTAAGAAGTTCTGCAATTGGAACTAACACAGCTATCCATGATGAAAAAGCACTTAATAGAGGAGATTGTGACAACTGCACATGAAAGTTCTCAAAATCAAGCAGTTTACTTATTGCAGCATATACAAACAATAAAACATATAAATAAGAAACTAACTGTATTACAAGATTTTTTATCGATCGACGTGAATTCATAATCTTAAGATTTTAAGTTTATCTCATTTTTAAATCATATATTATTAGATGATTATCTTACACAAATGTAAATACGAAATTTCGCATAAAGACTTTAAAAATCAAGCCAAAAACTTTGAAAATCAGGCAGTTTTACATTTGAGATGGCATAAAAAATAAATGCCTGCACTTTGTAAGAATAGCGCAGGCATTAAATCATTGTAATTGTTTTTGAAATCAGCCTTTTATCGAGGCACTGATTCCGGCAAGTTTTTCATGCAGCTCTATAAGCCCTGCTTTTTGCAGGCACTCTTGAGAGAGACTCTCCAGTTCTGTCCTTCCCTGCTCACTTATGCTCTCCAATAGTACCGAAGATCCTTCTCTTATCTTCAGCCCGTCCTGTATCAAATGGCTTAAAAGCAGCACATTTTTTCGTGAAATTTTCAAATCCATTTTCACCGGCTCATTCATGCCAGGGATACTCAGCACCGTATCAAAAACCTTGGCCGCATCATTTACTGTAATCATACTTCATCATTTTAAATTAATATTTCACTTACCGTAAAATTATAAAGTATCATCCCTATTTACCCTACTCAAAATTTGGGGAGGATTGCAGGGCTTGGAGGCCTTTTCTAATTTAGCTCTCATGTAAATCCGTAGAACCTGTTCAATTGGTGCATTTTAGATTTTTAAAGCAGATTCTGAATGGATTTCCTTTAATTTTTAATAGGGATGACAGCTTCTTCTTAGCTGATTGCTACAGCTGAAAAAAGACTTTTAGAAGCTTTCGGACTGCGGTTTTCTGCAGTCAGCAAGATGTCTGGTTGTATCACAACCAAAAATCTTGCTGCCCCTCTGCTCGGAACTCGCTGGCAGTAAAAATTTAAGGTTGAATGAAATTGAAACAGAAAATGAAAAGATCATGGAAGAAAAAAAAAGCGGCAGAAACAGATGGCTGCACATCCGGCTGACCAAAGAAGAATTTGATTTTATTGATAAGAATTTCAAAGCATCAGCCTGCCGTAAACGCAGTGACTTCGTGCGCAGAAATCTGCTGAGAAAACCCATTGTAATGAGATATAGAAACGAGTCGCTGGATAAGCTGCTGCAGGAGCTTATCCAGCTCAGAACACAGCTGAATTTCATGGGAAATAATTTCAATCAGAGCGTTAAAAAACTCCATACCCTTTTTGAAATTTCCGATTTAAGAGTCTGGATTCTGTCTTTTGAATCTGAAAGAAAAAAATATTTTTCGCTGGTTGAAGAAATAAAAAAACAAATTGAAAATCTCGCCCAAAAATGGTTGCAGTCATAAACACAGGACACTCGATTAGAGGCATCTTCATGTACAATGAGAATAAAGTTTCCCAGGGTGCAGCTGTGTGCATCGGCGAGGGAAATTATCCCATCGATATTGAAAAAATGTCAGAATCTTTTAAGCTCGGCGTATTTCTAAAACAGCTCCAGCTCAATGAAAATGTCAAGCGCTGCGCTGTGCACATCTCACTGAATTTTGACCGTTCGGACAAGGATTTATCCAAAGAGAAACTCATGCAGATTGCCTGTTGTTATATGGAGAAAATTGGATTCGGCGCACAGCCTTATCTGGTCTACCAGCACCACGATGCGGGACATCCCCACCTTCATATCGCATCCATAAATGTGCGGGCAGACGGATCCAGAATTAACATGCACAATATTGGAAGAAACCAGTCTGAAACTGCTCGCAAAGAATTGGAGATTTCTTTTAATCTGGTTCGGGCGGACTCGAGAAGAAAACAGAGTCCGGCACTTATTAATGACATCGATGCGGAAAAAATAAAATATGGGGCAATACATTCCAAGACAGCCATCGGAAGTGTACTCAATGCAGTTATTCCGCACTACAAATACACAACGCTGGGTGAGCTGAACGCAGTATTGAACCTCTATAACGTGAAGGCGGAAAGGGGAAAGGAAAATTCAAAAATGTTTCAGAATAAAGGGCTGGTCTACCAGATTCTGGATGAGAACAAAAAGACTGTCGGAGTTCCTATAAAAGCCAGTAGTTTTTATTCCAAGCCAACCCTTTCCCGGCTTGAAATTAATTTTGCCGACTCCAAAACTTCTCGCATGATAAACATGAAAAGAACACGAAATGCGGTGGACCTGCTCCTTTTGAAATACCCAAACATTACGCTCTCGCAGCTTGAAACGCGGCTGGCTAACCAGGGCATTACGGCAGTTGTCAGAAAAAATGAACAGGGGCTAATATACGGCATGACGTACATAGATCATAACACCAGATGCGTTTTCAACGGAAGCAGTCTGGGACCTGGATATGCAGCCAAAGGTCTCCTGCAGCGTCTGGGCCATTCCTCTCATTATGAGAAGCAGTATACAGTTCCTGATGGTACCGCTAAGAAGCACGGCTCTTTTATTTCCGCAGGGGAAGTGCAGCGGATAATTGATGAAGTGCTTTACGCCGGAACGCCGTCAGATTACCTTCCCAGAGAGCTTAAAAACAAGCGAAAAAAAAGAAGGAGAAAAGGACAGTCCGATAATAATTAACACATAAAAATCAACAGCATGCAGACGGGAGAAAATGAACAGGCGCTTAGAAAAATTTTAGATATGACAAGACTGATGAGCATCGCAGTGCTGCTCATCCATTTTTATTATTACTGCTTTAATTCCTTCAGGCATTGGAATCTTGCGCCGGATTTTACCTGCAGGATACTGGAGAATATTTATCGTACGGGGCTTTTGGACAGCTTCCATAAATCAAAGCTTTTTGCACTTGGACTCTTGGTTATTTCCCTCATGGGGGCCAGAGGAAGAAAAGATGAAAAGCTCCATTTTAGAACTGCTTTTTATTATATCTCATTGGGGCTGATGTTTTACTTTGGTTCCTATCTGGCTTTTGTAATATTTGCGAATGCTGAGGTCTGCTCCGTACTATATATCTCACTGTGTTCTTTGGGTTATTTAATGACGCTTTCCGGTGGCACCCTACTCTCCCGAATTATCCGCAGAAAGCTGGGTTCAGCAGATATATTCAATAAGGAAAATGAAACTTTCCCACAAGAGGAAAGGCTGATTGAAAACGAATATTCCGTTAACCTTCCCGCACGCTATCACCTCAAAGACAAAGTGCGCAGCAGCTGGATTAACATTATAAATCCCTTCCGAGGTATTCTGGTTCCAGGCACGCCGGGTTCGGGAAAATCATACTTTGTAATCCGCCATATAATCACCCAGCATATTGCCAAAGGATTTTCCATGTTCATCTATGATTTTAAGTTCGACGACCTCACCGTTATCGCCTATAATGCCTGGCTGAAATATCGTCATCTTTATGCCGTGGAGCCCAAATTTTACATCATAAATTTTGACGACCTCTCCAGAACGCACCGGTGCAATCCTCTTGATCCTGCGGCAATGACAGACATTACCGATGCCGCTGAATCTGCCCGCACAATCCTTATGGGACTCAACCGGGAGTGGATTAAAAAACAGGGAGATTTCTTTGTGGAATCCCCTATAAATTTCCTGACAGCTGTCATCTGGTACCTTCGAAAATACAACGATGGCGAGTTCTGCACCCTGCCCCACGTTATTGAAATGATCCAGGCAGATTACGAGAGCCTTTTCACGCTTTTGAGAACTGAAAAAGAGATCGAAGTGCTTATCAATCCCTTTGTCAGTGCGTTCCTGAACGAGGCTGTAGACCAGCTGGAGGGGCAGATCGCTTCTGCTAAAATCTCACTGGCAAAACTCTCCTCACCCCAGCTTTACTATGTGCTGTCAGGCAGTGATTTTACCCTTGACATTAATAATCCATCTGATCCAAAAATTGTTTCAATGGGGAACAATCCGCAGAAAATACAGACATACGGGGCAGTCCTTTCCCTTTTTGTCAGCCGTCTTATCAAACAGGTAAACCAGAAGGGAAAGCTTAAAAGCAGTCTCATTTTTGACGAGTTCCCCACTGTCTATCTCAATAATATTGACAGTCTGATTGCAACGGCAAGAAGCAACAGAGTGAGCACCTGTCTGGGTATTCAGGACTTCAGCCAGCTTCGTAAAGACTACGGCCGCGAGCAGGCTGATGTGATCATTAATATAGTCGGAAATATCATCTGCGGACAGGTCAGTGGGGATACGGCCAAACAGCTCTCAGAGCGTTTCGGAAAAATAATGCAGGACCGCGAAAGCCTCTCTATAAACAGCAGCGACACCTCCATAAGCCGTTCCCGACAGCTGGAATCCGCAGTGCCGCCTTCGAAGATTTCTTCGCTGAGTTCGGGGGAATTCGTGGGCATGACAGCTGATAACCCGGACTGCAGAATTGAGCTTAAAACCTTTCACTGCGAGATCATCAACGACCACGAAAAAATTAAAAAAGAAACAGATAATTACCAAGAAATTCCGATCATACGGACAATTGATAATGCTATCATCCACAAAAATTATCTGCAGATAAAAATTGAAATTCAGGAAATAATCCACAGTGAAATGGAAAGGATAATCAAAAATCCTGCGCTTTCATCACTGGTTCTCAAAAAAGAAAAATAACTTTTAATCCTTAGATGTTTTCTTGAGACAGAGAAAAAAGAAATGTTTTTTTAGCTACCGGATTCTTTTATAAGCTGCAGTGTCTTTTCGTCCTGCTCTCCATTGTAATATTTCACAAGCACCTGCCTGAAACATTCAGGCGTTTCAGGCAGAAGTCCGAACAGGGTCATGCAGGATTTAAGTTTCCTTTCATCTGGCCTGCCCAGAATTTCCAGTGCCGTTTTATTCTCGATCTCAAGCATTGGCTGGGTAATTTCCACCAGACGTTTTCCCAGTATCGGGTGATTGAGATACAGTGAGGCTTCCTTTAGGTTTTCAATGCCGTAAAAGATATTATAATCCGTGAATCCCAGTCCTCTTAGCTGGGGAAAAATAAACCACATCCAGTGGGTCTGTTTGCTGCCCTGCCTGATCTCTTCCAGAGCATTGCCGTACGTTTCCCGCTGCGCTTCTAAAAATCGGTCCAGATCATATCGCTTTTCCATTGCATTGCTTTTTTGTCACCTGAAATTACAAAATATTTCAATGCCGATCCCAAAACAGGCATCTGAAATAGGGGTTCAGCCTGCTGTAAAAACTATAAGGAAATTTTCAATGAAAACGGATTAAAAGAGCCGCGAAAATAGCACCCGCAGGCTCCTGCATGCGCATAACGGCCTTGCCGCCCTTCGGGACTTATAGCACTCCGGATCCTTGATCGGGCGCTTGATTTTGTGCTTTCTTTTTTCCCGTTTTTTCTTTGAAAAATTTTATGCGGGCTTGAGAAAAAACAGAAAAAATATTCACTTAAAATTTTACATCATGGAAATCTCAGGACGAATCACAAAAGATGCCGTAATGGTAAAAGTTTCAAATGACAGGGAGGTGGTAAATTTCTCCATTGCCATAAACGACAGCTACAGACCAAAAGGCTCAGGCGAGCTTAAAAAGATTGTAACCTACATCGACTGCTCCTATTGGATGGGTTCCAAAATGGCGCAGTGGCTTAAAAAAGGAACCGTGGTTGAACTCTTCGGACGTATAGGTATGAATGTTTACAATAATGCCGAGGGCAAAGCGCTCGGTTCGCTGACCTTTCACACCAGTAATATTAAAATACTGGTTTTCCCGAAAACAGAAAACACTACTGAAGTTCCCGCAGTCCAAAAGAAAAACATGGATCAAGACACCCCTGACGACCTGCCTTTCTAATTGGAATCTATACGGTTTCACATCAAAATTTATACGCCATGAAAGCCTTTGAAAAATCAGTCTACATAGAATATCCCGTATCCGCCCAGTTCAAAAAAATAGTCCTCTCCAATATGGAATCTTATGACGGAACAAAAAAAGAGCAGTTAAAATCTTTTTTGGAAGACCTGCAGAAAAATGGATGCATCTGCGGGATGATTTCAGAGTTTGTCTACAACTCGGACTGCAGGAAATTCTATATCCAGCATTTGGATGATTTGGAAAATATCCGATACGAAATTGAAGATTCCCTTGGGGAATCTGTCAAAAACCGCCACCGTCTGCCCCATTACACCTTTGTATGCTGGCTCTGCTTTGAAGAATACTGTTTTGACATCTACAGAAACAGTTTTGAATAACGCTTTTCAATCTTAAATCTTCCCTTATGAAAGCATCAGATAAATTTAAAACCGCTATAGAAAGCTACCTGAGCGAAAAAGCGCAGAACGATGCCGTTTTTTCAGCGGACTATAAAAAAGAGAGCAAAAACCTTGAAAGCTGTTTCCATTACATTTTCGGCGAGGTCAAAAAAACAGAGGAATGCGCCTTTGACAATCAGGAAATCTTTGACATGGCTGTGAAGTACTACACAGACGACACTATTGGAACGCCTGCCCCTGTTCAATGCAAAGTAGCAGCAAGTTCCCCTGCCAAACCTGATTTGTTCTCAACTGCTCCCGCAGTATCTCAAAGCACAGTTCAAAAAACAGAAATAGTGCAGCCCGTGAAGCCTGTACAAACCCTAACACTCTTTGACTTATGATACCCAAAACAGTTATAGAAAAAGAAATCAGCGCCTTAAGCACTACCCTAGCCCCAATCACAGCACAGATGCATCAGTGGGCGGAAAAAAACATTTTCCTGAAATGGGCGGTACTCTCAAGGGGAAAATTCCATTGTCTGGAATGCACCCATTCGTGGAAACCCGACAGCCAAAGCCAGTCTTGCAAAAATTATATTAACTGTACCGCCTGTCAGGGGAAACTTAAAATGCATCAGCACAATCAGGTGCATTTCAAAGAAATCGAATACTTTGCCCTCACCGATACCTGCTCTGGGTATCAGGTGGTGCGCATCATCTGCTCGCACAAGAACATGAAAAAAAATGTTCTTCCTGCCTATTCCCATACCGAAGTCATGCAACATTGGATAAATCCAAAAGGGGAAGTGCGCACCATCTCAAGAAGCACCAATGTTTTTTCTAATGCCTATGATGCATGGCAGTACTATTCCCCTTTAGAAATCCGCCCAAAGGATTTTCAGAACTCGCCAAAGTACCGCATCAATCCCTACAAGGTATATCCGCACATGAAAGTGATTCCGCTTTTGAAAAGAAATGGTTTTAAGACTTCCACGTATGGCATTGCACCGCAGATACTCTTTACTGCTCTTCTAAAAGACCCCATTGCAGAAACCCTTTTAAAAAGTTCGCAGACCTCTCTGCTCAAGCATTATCTCACCTCCCATGAACAGCATCTGCGTGAAAACTGGCAGGCAGTAAAAACCTGCCTTAAACAGCGTTATCAGATTCAGGACATAAAAATTTGGGAGGATTATATTGCCCTGCTCCGATGGTTTAAAAAAGACCTCAGCTCCCCTGCTCTTGTCTGCCCTGAAAATTTAGACCAGGCGCATGACAGGCTTGTTGCCAAAAAAAGGGATATTCAGCGCAAGAAACATCTTGCGCAGATGCGTGCTGAAATACAAAAAGCAGAGCCGATTTATGAAAATGATAAAAAACAGTTCTTCGGACTTTCCTTTACTGATAACGACCTTACCGTAAAAGTCCTTGACCGTGTGCAGGATTTTCTCGAAGAGGGCGACACGCTCCACCACTGCGTATTTACCAATGAGTATTATAAAAAGAAAGATTCCTTGATACTCTCGGCGCAGATTGAAAACAGACCCGTGGAAACCATTGAAGTATCCCTTTCGAGAATGGAAATTATCCAGTGCAGGGGACTTCGCAATAAAGCCACTAAATATCACAGCAGGATTCTTAGGATTATAAATAAAAACCTGCCTGAGATTGCCGGGCGGTTGAAAAAGCAGAAAAAGCAGAATGCTCTCGCCTAAACCATTTTACTATTGATACCGCAGATTTTACACTGCGGTATTTTTTTGCGCGCGCAGACACTTTAAGGTTCACAGAGCAGTCCCGGCTTAGGGGCTATTGTGGAATGTTAAGTCAATTTCACCACAAAGTTCGGGCACGGCTTTCGGTTCTCCGCAAAAAATTCCCCCATAAATGCAGGGCTGCGCTCCTGCTTTATTGCGTTGCTTTCTGCGTTCGCTCGTCCCTGCCCGCTCAGCGGTGCTGTAATTAATCTTAAAACTACAGCAATTATGAAAAATCAACATCAAAACACAGACTGGCAGAAAGTATCAGAAATCGAACTGATCTATAAAACCAGAGTAAAAAGTACTGAAAGACCGTGTATCACTTCTTCCAGAGATGCTTACCGCATACTGCTCGACAGCTGGGATCCCGGCAAAATAGAATTCTTTGAGCAGTTCAAAGTGCTGCTGCTCAGCCAGTCCAACAGGGTTCTGGGAATCTATGAGGTTTCCTCAGGAGGCATAGCGGGAACTGTGGTGGATATGCACCTGCTTTTCGCTGCAGCCCTGAAAGCTGCCGCCGTCGGGATCATCATCACCCACAACCATCCCTCCGGAAAAACATCACCTTCCGAGGCCGACAGAAATATGACCCGAAAAATCCGGGAAGCGGGAAAACTGCTGGATATTCCACTGCTCGACCATCTGATTGTGACACCCGAAACCTATTACTCTTTTGCAGATGAAGGCGCCCTTTAGGGGCGTTTTCATCTTTCATGCCCTTGTGCTGTTCTGGTTTTTTAAGTAATTTTGCCCTATGAATCATGAAGAAATAAAACGATATTTTGAGAACACTCCGCCGCCGAATGAAGTAGTGTGGACCTAATGGGCGAAGATTACCGACACTCAGGTTTTCCTGAAAAGCTGTTATACCACCATCAGAAACTTTAACGGTCCTGTCGATCGCTGTCCGGCATGGTGGCATTTAAGGGATTTTTACATTCTTATGAAGAAAACAGCAGACCAGCCGATCAGCGAAGAACCTGCTTCAGAATAATTCTGATCCTTCCGTAAATTCTTAATAAAGCAAAAAGCACCGATTTGCTTTTTTTATGCCCTGAAAAATAAGGATTTTTAGATTTTGTTATTATTTAGAACATTTTATTTTTAAAATTTGTTACCAACTGTACTAATTTTGATCTGTATAAAATGAGTAATTGACTGCATTGACTTTAAAACAGCCTGAGCGATATTAGAAACGAATTTACAAATTTAAAATTAAGACATTAGAAATGGGAGATATAAATAGTGCCCCATGATTTTCCCTAATATTTTAATAAAAACACTCACGTTACGGAAACCCGTAATTTATTTACATTAGCATTTTCTAATTTGCGCCAGACAATGAAAAATCTGCTTAAAAAAAGACATGCCGATTAAACAAGTTTAAACACGTATTTATACTCTAGCTTCTTTTTTATAACTTTCTTTATCTTAGTCACCTTGATATTAAACTCAGTGATTATAAATAATCCTGTTAAATAAGCTATCGATCCATAAGTAAAATGACGGGATTAGATTTACAGAAGTGATAAAAAAAGAAGATAAAATTTAAATAATCATTTTTAAGTCTTAAAAATATAATAAAATGAACGGAGTACCTATTTTACTGAATAATAAGGCTTTTACGCCATTTCACTTTTATTCGTATTTTTTAAGCAGCGTTGCTAGTTTTTATCAGCAATTTCCAAAGGAAAAAATAACATTTTTCTTAATCGGTGAAAATGAAAAAGAATCCTTCTTGCATTCTTATTACTTTGACCCAATTACTATCCCCCTATTTCTTTCATTGGCGGACCAGCTCACCAAGTTTCATAATGAGCCTATTTCTCTTGAATTATACAATACCCACTCCACAAATAAAGTACTGGCTTTTTTAGACAGGTCCGATTTTTTCAAAGTTTCAGGTAATTTTGCCAAGCCTGGTAAAAATATATTAAAGTTCAACAAGGAGTATTTAGGATTCTTCAATTTAAATGAACAAAGGCCCGAGCACAAAGTGAGATTTTATTCTTTGAATGAAGTTAATTCTTCGCATAATATGATCAATGTCTCCACGGCTGAACAGCAGAGAGATCTTCTTATCGAATACTACACGTACAAAGTCAAAGACCATTTTGAAGATATTTTAAAAGAAAGCCACCAAAACAATAAAGTTGTTTTCGACTATGTCCAGATCTTATCAGAACTGATTACTAATGGAGTTTTGCACTCAAAATCAGATGTATATGCCTTGATGTTTACCGACAGGGAAAAGACCTGTTTCTCAATTTCGGATAACGGAATTGGATTGTTTTCATCTTTGGCTCTGAAAGAAAAACAGATTGTAAACGACAGCTATAAATTGTTTGATTTATATAATGAGCTTTTGAATGAGATTCCATTAAATGTAGCAGACAAAATAAAGCAGTCATTTTACGCAATTTTTGAAGCCCTTTACTATTCAATATTAAAGGACAGAAAGGGACTTTTTGACTTAATGACTACAGTCGTATTAGATTCTAATGGATATTTCAGACTGCATAATAATAACGCCCAGATCATAATATCACTTAGAATGTTTAATGAAATTCAGAGCTTGGTAAATATGCGAAATCTAATCTATGATAATCATTTAAAATATATTTCGAAGTTAATTACTAAAGATGAATTTATGACTGTTTTCAACGAACTTACATTGGTCGTTAGAAATGAATTTAAAAAGTTGATTTCAAACATAATTTCAAATTATAACCAAGATGTAAAATACTCCTCCATACGCTTATATGAGGTTAGATTTAAAGGGGTGCACATAGAAGTAGAAATCCCTAAAAAGTACTAAGTATGTTAATTTCTAAGATTATACATGAAGAATCGATTTATTTCAATCTTCACGCTGAACAGACTATAAGCAGCAGCTACTTCGCTGCTGAAATAGGGTTATATGCCACAGAACTTTTTGACAGCACCCTTAATAGGATTACTAAAGGTCTGGATGAAATCGATAATAGTACAAAATATGTCTTATACCTAGATTTCGAACGTATTGAAAACGCAGGAAAAAATTTATTTGACGACCTATCTTCAATAAAAAGCAAAGTAAAGTCTTTGATATTCATTAATTTAAAAGAGAATATTTTAAGTCAATTATCACTTAGTGAGGACTTTTTGAACAATCCTAACAATCATAAAGTTGACGAAGACGATAAATTTGCTATGTTCTATTTTGGAAATGATTCTGCAACAGAAAAATATCTAGATTCGAAAGACTTGTTTGAAGACTATCTGCTGTCATTTATAATGCATTTTAAAACTAAGGATACAGACAAGTTATTTTTACATGAATCATCTTCAGTTTACTTGACATCCTATATAGATATCAAAAGAATGATTTCAGAGGATACCAGTTTTATGATGTTCTGCCTTTACCATTTGTCAATAAAAGTTAAAGATAGCTGGATTGAAAACATTAATGATAAACCAGTACTGGTTTGCCAAAATTTAAACAGCTCTTTCATCAGCTCCGTACTATCAAATTTCCTCCAGCTTGATATACTGATTCTTGATCACGTTGGTCCTGTCAATACACACTACAGCAGTTTAAACAGCAAAATCGAAGAAGGCAAAAAATATATAATTGTGTCAGATGTTGTATGTCTGGGCACAGAAGTTAAAATCACGAAAAATATTATTTCTTTTCTTGGCGGGAGGGTTATTGGTAATGTTAGCATTGTAAAATTAGATACGTTATATGAAGATGACATTGCCAAAGAAAAAATTAAGAACTTAAGTGTTTTTAACATCAATCAGAAAAATAATTCTCAGGTAAAATTCAAAATTAAAACAGCTATAGATCCAGATGAATAAGGCAATTTTACACATATCAGATTTTCATGTAACCTCCTGCTTTGACGCAAACGGCGATCTTCTTAATGATTTCAATTCTTGGCTTGTGGTTGATAAGAAAGCTGAAAATGAAAGATTTATAATATCTTTCTGCGATTTTGTAGAAGAACAAATTCCAGATACATTAATTTATTTAATTATATCTGGTGACTTAACAAATTCAGCAAAAGATAATGAATTCATCGAACTAGCCTTAATTTTGGATATACTCATAACCAAATTAAGGATTAGTAAAGAAAATATTTTAATAATTCCTGGTGATCATGACGTAAATAGAGTTGATGCTGCCATAGCATTTGAAAAGGCCGGTGCGGGAGCACAGCCAAAAAAGCTTTATGATTTTAATGTGGAGAAATTTGAGAAATTCTACAACACGTTTTTTGAAAAATCAAAAACATTTAGTGCTGAGAATGCTGTTACAGATGTACTAGTTATTGAAGATTTAAAAATAATTTACATAGGCTTGAATTCCAACTTCAAAATTGGTGCTATCTCAGGTTTAGGTTTTATAGATCCTGC
Organism: Flavobacterium sp. TR2; assembly: GCF_025252405.1. Classification (NCBI taxonomy): domain Bacteria; kingdom Pseudomonadati; phylum Bacteroidota; class Flavobacteriia; order Flavobacteriales; family Flavobacteriaceae; genus Flavobacterium; species Flavobacterium sp. TR2. The sequence continues at coordinate 4,186,031 of NZ_CP104307.1, forward strand.
TAAACTTGGACAAGAACTGGCTGAAATTACAACAACGTACTCTGATTATATTAAAATCGCAGTTATCCACCACAATTTAATCAATTTTTATAAAAAAGAAATAGCTCCGCAGTGGGATAAAGAGAATTACTCGGACATAAAAAGAATACTCGAAATCAATCAGGTGGATTGTTATATATTTGGCAACGAACACACTCCATTTTCCGAAATAAAAGAAAGGGTTCCACATATCAGCATAGGGTCGTTCGGCTGTAAAAACCCTGATCCAAACTTTAATCTTTTAGTCTTTAAAAAAAAAGATTCACAGGTGATTCTTGAAAATAAATATTTTAGAATTACTAATAACAATATAAATGGACAGCCTGAGCACGGGGTATGGGACATAAGCTCTTCCTGCGGGGAGGTCAGTAAAATAGAATTAAAAATACCGCCAAGCCAGACGGCTCTTCCTTTTTCTGATTTTTTACCGGAAGAAACCGAATCACCAGTAGATGCCGAGGTGCAGAAAAAAGAACCGCTTCATCCATTCGATATAAATGACAGTAGACATCTTAGCTTATTGAAACTGATCAAGGACAATAACTTATTTCATTCCGGACATTTTCACTGGAGCGAAACCTCACGGGCTCACGGATGGATTGATGTAGCAAAATTATTGGGAGATAGATCCCGTCTTGCTAAATGTAAAAAGCATATTTATGAAACTATAGCAAACTCTGACATTAAATTTGATTTTGTAATTGGGCTCGGAGTTGAAGGAAATATTCTGGCAACCAGAACAGCAGTCCTCAGCTCAAAGCCTTATAGTTTCTTGCCATATTCCTATAGATATGACGATCATTCTGACTTTGAAAAACAATTGAATTTTGAGAATAACGGACGTTTTAAATCTGTTCTTATAATAACAGATGTTGTTCATGATGGAAGAACTATTCGAAAGTTAATTCATAAAAAAAGAAAGGAAGACAAAACTCATGAATTTTTTAATGGCGTTGAAAAAATTTATGTTGTTTCATTATTCTATACTGGAAAGATTACGGAATCTCATACAGATGTATATAACCTGCTTAATAAGAATAAAGAAGATGAATTTTTCGACAGTGAGAATGATCATTTAGAAAGCCGTATTGAGTTTCATTTTATCTCCCATATAGGTGTTGAAGTCTGCCCTTACAATAAAAATAACTATAAATCAGACTGCATTATCGTAAGGGAAGGATTAGGCTGCATACACAAATTTTACACAGAAAAAATTTAAATAGAAAATGAGAAAGCAGGAAATTAAAAAGTTCAACAAAACCCTTAGTAAAAATAATTTAACAATTGTATGCGCCGAAAGTATTACCGCTGGAATGCTTTCAAGCTCGATAGCTTCTGTTGCAGGCGCTTCAAGTATTTTAAAAGGAAGCATTGTCACATATGACAGAGAATTAAAATCAACAATTCTACAAGTCAATCCATCAACTATTGATAAATACTCTGCTGAATCAATTGAAACAACTATAGAAATGGCATATGGATTGTTAAAGCTCTATCCTAGTTCTGATATATATGTTGCTGTTACAGGAATAGCATCTCCTGGAACGGAAAAGTATCCTGTATCTGGTGAAGTTGGGGACATTTTTGTTGCAGTCTACTATAAGCATTTAAAGCCTCATTTACGACTTCAAACTTTTATTACCAAAATAGAAAGTACTGAAAGAAATAAAATACGTGAAGAAGCAGTAAGATTTATTTTTGAGAAGATTACCAACATGGTTTCATAATAAGTTTTCGTTAAATCATGATTTCAATTCAGATTGAAAATTTTAATAAAGACTTTAATTTACAAGTAATTTAATATGACAGAAGCAGTTTTTGGACTTATTAGAGTGTTAATTGGATCTGGTATAACTTGGTACCAGTCTTATTATACAAATAAACAGTCAGAGGATTGGATTTGTATTGCAGATTATAATAGTTTTAATATTAAAACTAATTATAAACCTATTGGGCTAACTTCAGAACAAATACTATAAATAAACATAATTCTACTTTTGACAGTTTTAATTTTAATTAAAACTATAGAAAATCTAATTGTATCGATTATAGAAAACCACGTAGCAAGCATACCGTATAGAAATCAAAATTGCAAAACTAAAAGTATGCTAGTATTTGTAGCCAACTTTCATCATGATTTGTTTCAATCCAAAATGAAGTTCCTGAATATAAAATTATAGACAAAATTAAACTTAAAAATAGAATAAATAATGTGAATTTAAATGACCAAAGTAATTCTATAAATGTGTTGCTTCTTCTAAAAAATAGATAAATCATTATCAGAAGAAGACATTATTATAGCCCTTGCTGTAGAAAATAAAGAAAAAATTGATTTTATTAAGCATCTAAAACAACTAAAAATTTTATAATATATATTATTTCAATTCTCGAATCTCTCTTTTGGTGTTTACTTTCTTAGTTTTAAATGCTTTGTCAATGTCATGCAAGTTGTACAATCCTCTTTTTGTAGAATTTTCTAACTGAAATCTCAAATCGGAAATATGTTGATAATATTTTTTACCTAAATCTATTAATTCAAGATTAGATTTCCCTCCTACTTTTATATTTAAATTATAAAAAAGTTCATTTAACTTCTCCAAATTTTCACTCGTTTCATCATCTATCCATAAACTAAAACTTATAGCCATTAGCATATTTTTCTGGAACTCAAAAAATTCGATATCGCTGTAAGAGAACATCATGTGATAAGGTTGGCTGTCTGCCTCATCTAGCACAACAGTCTTAAGAACAGCTATTTGGCTTTCAATATACTGATAAGCTACTAATCTCTTTTTTAATATTTCTTTATAGTACTCATTTTTGAAATCTAACTTTTTAAGCTTAACAGTAATGACATAAGATACAATCGCAGAAACTATTCCGGCCATAATTGTACTAGTTAGAAACAATCTAATATCATCCATATTTAGTTGATTTGATAGTTATATAATTGATTATTATCTTTGTAGTAGAGCATTTAATTTTTATATACGCAAAAAAGCTTCATTGTTCTAAAAATGTTTTACGGTAAGCTATTTCTTTAGATATTTAAATTTTCGCCATCTAAGAGTTTTATCCAAGTTTTTATTATGTAAATAATGAATAATATCATCCATATTGAAACCCAGAATGAAATCTTACCTAATGTTGTAGAATAATGCACAAGCCACAAATCTCTTAACATCAAAAAAGCAATTCCAAATAAAGCCAAAAATATTAAGATAACTGGGGACAAGACGGCTAGGCCAAAAATAACACTTGCTATTCCTCCTTCTTTAACAATCATTTGTTTTCCAAAAGATGAATATGAAAATGGTAATGAAATTCTGTCTATAAAATTATTTTGATGATCATAAATATTAGGACAATTATAATCATTATTATAAATTTTTTTTCCCAATTTTTTAATTCCAAAATACAATTCGCTTTTGTACATAGACATAGAAATAATAGTGAATATAAAAGAAAAATATAAAACAGGAAGTATAATTGTAACAATGGAGGTGTTTTTTATAGCAACTGGTCCAATTTGAAGTGTATCAATTTCTAAATTTGAAGAAATAAAAAAAAATAAAATAACAAGAATTAAGTATATAGAATATTTATCAACTTTTTCATTCAGTTTTTCTAAGTTCGAATAAGCTCTATTATAAAGGTCTAAGATAATACTGTCTTCTGCATTTTCGGTCAATAACAATAATTCTTTTTCTCTATTCATTAGTTATTTTTTTTTTTAAATATAAGTTAGTAAATATTATGATCTTTAACTCCTTTTTTTCTTGTAATAAAATATAATATATCCTATTCCTGGAACTAATATATTTACAGCAGTATTTAGAAAAGTATTATCACTTACAAACAATAAAATAATTGCTGTAATTAGCGATGACAATACTAATATTAAAACTATTTTATGGCGTTTTTTTTCAAATGCAAAGTTTACAAACACTCCTGAAATTACTACCAAAAGTGTGCAAAACTGGAATAACAATGGAACAATTGGATTTGGATCTTTAACAACTAGAAATTGCTTTGACTTTACTTCTTCAGAAATATTATCAAAATCAGTTTTTAATTTATTTAGTTTTTCAATACGAACTTTCCAATTAAATACTGCATATATATCTTTAGAATCAGGATCTGAATAAACATTACTTTTTACCTCGTAAACGGTATAAAATAAAGTGTCTCGTTCAGATTTTATCTTCAAATATTTAGATTTTTCGCTTAAAAATTTATCATAAGCTTTTTCAAAATTTTTTGCTTTATTTGTATTTGCATAATCATTAAATACTCTGTCCAAAGAATCTATTTTTGATTCAATGGAACTGCCGATTTTAATCTTAACAATTTTATCAGCTAATGAATTCACAAGCTTTGTTTTTGCAGGTAACAAAAAGTTATTGATTGAATTTAGGTATTGCACAGCGTAGATTGCTTCTGCATTTAGTTTTTTATAAACTTCTTCTTCTTTCTGTTTCTCTTTTCCAATTTTGATATATTCAATATCAATATTTCTGGCTTTTATTATCCAACTTTCTTCTTGTCCTTTAGGTAATAAGTTGCAAAGTGATTGAAATTCTTTATCGCATCTATCTTGATATTCTGAATCAGATAATTGAGCGTAATTATTTAATGTTGAAAATAGTAAAAATAGTAAGAATATCTTTTGTTTCATGTTTTTGATCCTTAATATTTTCGTGTTAATGTATTTTATTCTTTATAATTGTTCTGTACATATTAATTATTTTTTTGTCATTTAAAATTTAAAAAATCATCAACCTTCTTTCCAAAATTTGTTACAGAAATATTGTCAATGCCTCTAACTAGAATATATACTCCCCCTACAAAACTCATCAATTTTTCGATTTTCCAATAAAAAATATCTAAACTATTATTTACAGATTGAAGTACTATAAAAATAGCCGTAACCCCTACGCTTAATTCAATTAGACCATATAACAACCTATATTTTTTTCGAATAAACCAAAAAATAAGTCCAATTAGCAAAGAGTAAAAAATTAAAAGAAAATAAAATAGTACCTCATTAAAACCTTTAACATAAGTAAGTAAAATATATGTTATTGGCAAAAATAAAATTGTTCCAATTACAAAATTCCTCACGATTCGAAGATTAACTGCAGACTTTGAATTTGGATCGTTTAGATCATTAATTCTAAAATCATTATTTTCAATTATCTTTTCTATTTCTGAAATGTTTTTTTTACCATTTTCGATTAATTCCTCTAACTCTTTACGTATTTCAATATCTTTTTCGTGAAACTCTTTATTCATGTTTTTTTTAAAAATTTTCTCATATCTATTACCTCAAAAAATAATAATTTGAATCAAAACTAAATAAGCATTTTTTTAATATGAGCTTTCCTTTTAAACACTGATATTTAGTTTTGGATCTTCCATTTTACCTATTGTTTCGAGATGCAATTAATTCTAATGCTGCAAATGTTTCTCGTTCTGCTATTTCAATAGCTTTAATTTTGTTGATAAAATTTTCAAACCGCTGTAGCCAATTACCTTTTGTGATAGAAACTATAAAAGCTTCTCTTGATATTTCAGCTACTATAAACTCATTATTGAGACGTTGAGGAAATAAGCAATATAGTTTTGTATGTCTGCTTTTTTTGGGAGTTTCAATCCTACCAAAATCAAAAATAACTGCGACTGGTCGATAAATCCAATTAGAGGGAAAAATCTCATATGAAAAGCTTGTTCTAAAAACTTGAGGCATCAATGAAGAAAAATAATATTTCCCTTTTTGAAACCGTTTAAAATCATTTTTAAGCCGTGTTCCGTCAACAACCCAAATTAAATTTGTATAGAAGCTTTCTCGTGAAGCTTGTTCCTTTGTATCAATATGCGAATGTTGAAATTCAATTATAATATTATTATCAGTTCGAACATCAGCTATGTGAAGTTCTCCTGTAATTTCATCACGCATTATAATTTCTTGCCAATTAAGCGGAAATTCTTTTTTCCAATTGCGATGCCATTCAGTTTCAGCTTCCCACCACTTGTCACAATTTTTATTGCTTTGATGCGCCCAATGATGAATTCGCTTTGAACCACACTTTGCTACAACCTGTTGAGTGCAACCTGGACAAATCGCTTTCCCGTTTGGAGTCGCCTCAACTCTCATATCTTTAATTAATGCAAAACGCATACTTATCCTTATTAATTTAGCACATTCGATTACCAACAATAGCTTTTAAATGTAGCTTTTGCTAGCTAAGTAAGTTTAATTAGCTTAATACTAATTAACTAATATCTAAATTAGGGTTTAAACCGTTTCTTAAATTCTTCTAAATCATATCCAGTTTGTAAACGTAAAAATGAATCAGCTGTGCCTCCAAATACTTTTTCAAGTTTTAAAGCTATCATAGGAGAAACTTCAACATTACCATTTAAAACATTGGAAATATCCGAAATTGGAGTATCTAGCAATTCTGCAATTTTACTTATTGAAAATTTTCTTCCATCTATAAGTTCCATTTTTAAAATTTCTCCAGGATGAACGTTTCTCATTTTTCGTACCATATAAAACTTTTTCAAAAATTATTTAGGGCACTACGTTTATCTTAGCAAAACATATCTTATTTCACTTGTTTAAAGTATCTACAATTAAATATGCTCAATTTTTATTAGTCCTTCTTATCTTCAGGCTTAACTATAACTTTTGGCTTTAGTGAACTAGTCGGCACTGGAACTATTCTTCCTGCAACAGCACCTGTCTGTACATTTTTATTTAACTTTTCTATAGTTTCTTTTAAAATATCGGCTACTTTTTTTTCTATCATCTTTTATTTTTTAGGATTATTAGCTGGTCTATTCTGTGGTGGTAGAGGAATCGTCCTGCCTTTTTCTTCTGTTGCAGGCATTGGCTTGGCTGGCGGGCTAGGGTTTTGTTTATTGCTCATATTAAATAAATTTATTGTTACAAAAGTTAGAACGAATACAACTCCAATTATCAAACTCCAAATTGATGTTCTATTCAGACGATTAATTATTTTATTTCTTTTTTTAATATTTTTAAAAATATCATTATACTTTTTCTCATCTATTTCTTGAATTGTTAAATCGGAATCTATAATTGATTTATAATGAGAGTATAAATTTGAAAGCAATGTTAGAACTAAACAAATAAGACCAATAATGTATAAAGGTTTGAAATCGGTCTTGTCAACTGTAATAATTTTTTCCAAAAAAGTCAAAGAAAGTACAATTCCACCAGAAGCTAATAAATTTATGTATTTTTCAAAATCATCTTGACTTTTACTTTTATTATCAGATACAGCATTACGATATTCTATCCAATCTTGTTCAAACTTTTCATTTGATGATTCCATCTATATTTCAATTTTATTTATTTTTTTCATATTCTTATCTGTTTCAAATGATAAACAATAGTTTTTAGGTAGTTATAATCAAATGTCATTTTGGGTTGTATTTTTTTTTACATGTTTTTGATCCAAAAGGCGTAATATGATCTTAACTTCTTTGAAATATATTAATTAATCTTTACTATCATTATTGTTGCATTAAGTTTCTAAAAGTAAGAAATTTGATTAATATTTCACGAGTATATTATTAACAATAATTTTCTGCATTTAAAAAAATGTATTTGAAATTATAAGTAACCTTCTCTAATTCTTGATAAAAAAAAGGTGTAGGATGTGGTAGGATGTTGTTTTTTTACTTCCTACCACTTCCTATTATGTCCTACTATTTCCTACTATGTTTCCTATTACTTTTTTATAGTAAATATCTATAATACAATTATATATAATAATGTAGGTGCAGAATCGGTGCATCTATTTTAACACAAACCATAAAACACTATAAAACAATCACTTGAAACCTTAAGTTCGAAACATTACTAAATTATCTAAATGAAATATAGACTGTTTCTTTTTTACTTTTTATTTTTTGTCAGTACGTAATAATTCCATTGGTTTATAGAATTTACTACTAACTATCATCCATGTTACCCAACCGGGTCTTTTATTAAAATATTGCTAACAAAAATTATTACCAAAATTTTTAATTCATTTAATTTTCCTACTCTGTTGTAAAATTGTAGCACAAGCTATTTTTTAAAACTAGAGAATCATTTATTGGCAAAGTTTAGATTTAAATATATTATAAAAGCTCCTTGTTTTTTAGTTGTTTTTTTTATTTTAACAGGTTCGATTCGCGATCACAACACCAAGGAATAGAATTCTATATCTAAAAATGTTGAAAAAATTAGTAATAAGTTTTGTGGCAAAAATATGGTACATGGCATTTGGAGTCGATATCTTTTTTTTACTACTGTTATATAAATTGACATCTACTTAAAAATCTAAAAACGAAAATATCAGATTAGTTAACGAATTAAAAAACTTAGATTATGAGTACGGATGATCATAAATATTTTATGGTATTTACAATAACTTTTTTATTTAAATATTTTTCTAACAACTAAAGCTTAATTTATCTATTTTTACTTTAGTTTAGTCCCCTAAACAAATTTAAATTTGGAAGATTTGAATTTAAACAGAAAGTCCTTTACTCTTTGTAAAGGACTTTTTTTAAATTTTTTGATTATTACATTTCATAAATCAAGAAATCCTTCAACAATGGTTCTGTCGCATCTGTCAGAATCAGATATAACACTTTAAGTAATTTTAAAGTTAGTCTGCCAATTTACAGAATGATTTAAACATAGTTACCCCTGATTCAATCATCTGATTCTTTCTCAGCATATGCAAAACTTCAATTCCGCTCAATGTTCGTCTTGCCGATTCAAAATTTTTAAAGCCTAACCCATTTTGTATCCTCCATTTTATAAATCGATGGTCCTGTTCGACAATATTGTTGAGATATTTACACTGCCGGATTTTAATCTTTGAGAACGAACGCTTGTTACAGACTTTGATTGCTGCAGTATTAGAACCGCTTTTATCAATGTTTATTACTCTTGGCCGGCAATTATTATTAATTTTTAATTAGAAAAGGCTGAGCGCTCATTCTTTGTCTTTTTCTGGTCAAAAGAAAGTAAACCGTATTACCTAATTTATCTACCGCTCGATATAAGTAACACCATATACCTTTTACTTTGATATAGGTCTGATCCAATCTCCAGCTCGTCCCCACTCTGCCTTTTCTCTTCTTTATTTCTAACTCGATGAAAGGTGTAAACGTATAGCCCCAGCGTTGAATAGTAGCATGATCAACATGAACTCCGTGCATTTTCATGATCTCTTATACATCCCTGTAAGTAAGGGTAAATCTTAATTTAAAATACACTGCCCGAAGAAGAATAGATTTTGGATAGCTCTGACCTTTGGTATTCATTTTTTTTAGTTTTAAAATTCCAAAGATAAAAGCTATTCCCAAATGCGACAGAACCCTTTTAAGAAATATAGGTCTATTTGAATAGAACTGACCAAAAAACGGGCTATTCTAATCCATAATTAGGAATTAATACTCAATCAGTTCTTAACTATATTTGAAAAAGGGGTTCAACTTTATTTAAAAAGTTAAACCCCGTTATTTTTAAAACTTACACACTTTTTAGGACTGTGTTTTTATCGATAATGATTTGTAAGTTCTTATTGCATTGAAACAATTACAAATTCACTTCTTCTGTTTAACTGATGTTCATCTTCTGTACAAGCTACATTATCTGAACATTTATTGATTAACTGACTTTCGCCATACCCTTTCCCTGATATTCTGGTTGGGGCAATTCCTCGTTTTACAAACCATTCGATTGTTGCTTTTGCTCTTTTATTAGACAATCTCATATTATATTCCTGAGTCTGTCTACTGTCTGTATGAGAACGAACATCGATTTTCATTTCAGGATATTGTTTCATTACAGCAAGTACTTTCTCTAATTCAAAAGCAGCTTCCTGACGAATAAATGATTTATCCAGATCAAAATAAATCATCGGAATATCTAAAGTTTTAGCCAAATCTGTCCCTACTTCTATTTGCTTGATTTGTTTATTTAATTTAATATCTAATTCAGGTTTATCATTTGTTGGCTGAATTGTAACCGAACTTTCATTAGTTTCATAATCTTGTTTTGAAACTCTTACATAATAGGTTTGATTGCATTTTACATCAAAATTGTAACTTCCGTTTTTATCCGAAATTATTGTTGCAATTTCCTTAAACTTATCGTCAAGCAAAATTACTTTTGCATCGGCTAAAGCTTCGTTCGTTTGAGAATCTGAAACAATTCCAAATAATTTTTTTTCACAATCCAGTCTTTTTGTTTCTGTGAATTTATAGATATCATCATTTCCAATTCCGCCTTCTTTGTTGGATGAGAAGTAACCTTTACGTGTATTGCTGTCAATTATAAAAGCAAAATCATCCAACTTGGTATTTACGGGTTCTCCAATATTTTGTACCAGATCAAAAGTAGCATCTTCCTTGATTTTTGCCACAAATACATCAAGTCCGCCTAATCCAGGACGTCCGTCGCTTGAAAAATAAAGTTCATTATCTCCGGATATAAACGGGAATGTTTCTCTTCCTTCGGTATTAATTGCTGTTCCTAAATTTTCCGGTTTCCCGAATGTTCCATCTTCATTAATAACAACACTAAACAAATCCGATTGTCCTAAAGTTCCCGGCATATCTGATGCAAAATACAGCTTTTTTTCGTCCAGACTTAAAGCCGGATGTGCAATACTGTATTGATCACTATTAAAAGGCAACTCAATAATATTTGCCCATTTATCATTTACAAATTCGGCTTTGTACAACTTTAATAATGTAATTCTTTTATTGTCTTTTCCTTTTTTACCTCCTAAAAAATTGTTTCGGGTAAAATACATTGTCTTTCCATCTTTGGTGAAAACCGGAGAAGATTCATTGAATTTTGAATTGATTTTTTTCTCAAACCGAATTGGATTATCTAAAGTTCCATCCGCTTTTAATTCCGCAGCATATAAATTCGTAAACGATTTATTTGTCCATTTAAATGTTTTTTTAATAACACTTCCAGTATCACGAGCAGAAGCAAATACTAATTTATTATTATAAATTGTACTTCCGTAATCTGATTGTTTCGAATTAATTCCGGCATTTGCAATATCAAATCTTCCTGAATTCGCTTTAATCTGCTCCAGATAATTTTTATTGTTTTCGAATAAAACGCCTCTTGTATCAGTTTTTACTTTCGCATTAAAAATTTCAAGCATTTTATCTGCTTTGGCATAATCACCCACAGATTTCAACGTCTGAGCATATCTGTAATAATATTCAGGTTCTTGTTGCTCGTTAAAAGCAAAAAGGGCGTCATACCACTTTGCAGCTTTCGGTAATTCGGCATTAAAATAATAGGAGTTTCCTAATCTCTGAAACATTTTTTCATCCTTATATCCGCTTTCTGCTACTTTTTCATAAATAGCGATAGCGTCTACAAAAGCATATTGATTGTACTCCTTCTCTGCTTTATTTAAAACTGTTTTTTGAGCCGTTCCGTTAAAACAAACAGACGACAAAACAGCAGCATAAATTATATTTTTAACTTTCATAATTAGAAAAATCTTGGTGAAGTTATACGTCCATATTTATTTAAGAATTCAAAACGGAGGAATATCTCGTGCGATCCTGAATTATAATTCACTAATTTGGTTGTTTCACGATCGTAAGCATAACCCAAATACAAACCATCTGTGATTTGAAAACCAGCCAGTGCACTTACCGAAGCGCTCCATCTGTAAGCCACTCCAATTACAAATTTATCGTTGAACATAAAGTTAGCCGATGCATCTACTTGCAATGGTGAACCTTCGACCATTTTTGTCATTATAGCCGGTTTAAATTTTACGGTTTCATAACGATCTAATTCAAATACATAACCTGCGATAAAATAATAGTTGATTTTGTCTTTGTAAATCGCAACATCATTATCATCATAACGATTGGTCTGAATGAAATTAGGAACCGATAAACCTACATAAGCTTTATCTGTATGCCAGTAAACTCCGGCTCCAATATTAGGCGTGAATTTATTTTTAAAATCCTGAAATTGCGGATCTCCCTGATCTTCCGGTGTTAATTTAGTTGGATCTAATTTGAATAAATTTGCTGATCCTTTTATGCCAAAAGATAATTTGGCTGTAGCCGATGTTGGTATAGAATACGAAAAATCTGCCGATAAGTTATTCTCATTCGTTGGACCTATTTTATCATTGATTAATGAAACTCCTAACCCAACGTTATTACCAACTGGTGTATTTACAGAAAAACTACTTGTTTCCGGCGCGCCATCTAACCCAACCCATTGGGTACGATATAAACCAAAAATACTCAGTACTCCACGTGATCCCGCATAAGCAGGATTCACATTAATGGTATTGTACATATATTGTGTAAATTGTGCATCCTGCTGTGCAAAGCTCGCAGTTGAACAAAACAGTAAAACTAAAATTAACTTTTTCATTTTTTTCATTTTTAATTACAGCTCAACTTCAACAAGCCAATTAATTAGCATAGAATATTATTTGGTCAAGTACAGATAACCCGCTTCCTGATGAGGAGTAGATTGATGGTCTTTATATTTTATGATATAATAATATGTTCCCTCTGGTAATCCTTTTGATTCTTTAATGGTAACACGTCCTTCTGAAATTCCTCTAAAGGCAACATCGGTATTATTGTAATGATCTCTTTCAAAAACCAATACACCCCAACGATTATAAATTTGAACTGTGTTGTCAGGATAACATTCTATTCCTTGTATATAGAATCTTTCGTTCATACTATCACCATTTATTGAAACGGCATTAAAAATTTTGATTACACAACCACTTAATAATAAAACTGTTGGATTGTCACCTAGATTATTTATGTTATCTGACTTATCCTCAACTTTAATTCCACTTAGAGTACTACCCATTACACTAGCCTGATTACTAATACTTCCATTATTAATATCATTTTGCGTGATGCTATATTGAGCACTAAAAGAAACTTCATCCGTATCATTTACATTCAAATCTATTGGACCTCCTGACATAATAATACCAGCTAATGGATCTAAAACAGTAATATTGTACAAAGGAACATTTCCAGTATTAGTAACCTTGAAGTTATAAGTTATAGTTTCGCCAGCATCTGCATTCCCATTACTATTTTCATCATTAAATACCGCTGTCTTAATTATGGCAATTGATGGAACTTCAACAATCGCCGGGGCACTTACTACTACCGTAGAGCTAATAGTACTACAATTCAATGGGTTGTTTACTTCACAAATCGTATAGCTTACTGAATAGTTTCCAGATGGGGTGTTGGCCGGAACTGTTACTGTTCCATCTGCATTTACTACTAGTCCTGATCCTACTGGAACCGTACTTGATGTGATTTGTACATTCCCTGCTGCAGTACCTACTACTACTGGGCTTCCATTTAAGGTATCGTTGCCCGTTAATGCCGTGGTGGTGCCACCTGGTAATCCATTAACCGAAGGGGTCGTTTCTGTTACCGCAACAATCGCCGGGGCACTTACTACTACCGTAGAGCTAATAGTACTACAATTCAATGGGTTGTTTACTTCACAAATCGTATAGCTTACTGAATAGTTTCCAGATGGGGTGTTGGCCGGAACTGTTACTGTTCCATCTGCATTTACTACTAGTCCTGATCCTACTGGAACCGTACTTGATGTGATTTGTACATTCCCTGCTGCAGTACCTACTACTACTGGGCTTCCATTTAAGGTATCGTTGCCCGTTAATGCCGTGGTGGTGCCACCTGGTAATCCATTAACCGAAGGGGTCGTTTCTGTTACCGCAACAATCGCCGGGGCACTTACTACTACCGTAGAGCTAATAGTACTACAATTCAATGGGTTGTTTACTTCACAAATCGTATAGCTTACTGAATAGTTTCCAGATGGGGTGTTGGCCGGAACTGTTACTGTTCCATCTGCATTTACTACTAGTCCTGATCCTACTGGAACCGTACTTGATGTGATTTGTACATTCCCTGCTGCAGTACCTACTACTACTGGGCTTCCATTTAAGGTATCGTTGCCCGTTAATGCCGTGGTGGTGCCACCTGGTAATCCATTAACCGAAGGGGTCGTTTCTGTTACCGCAACAATCGCCGGGGCACTTACTACTACCGTAGAGCTAATAGTACTACAATTCAATGGGTTGTTTACTTCACAAATCGTATAGCTTACTGAATAGTTTCCAGATGGGGTGTTGGCCGGAACTGTTACTGTTCCATCTGCATTTACTACTAGTCCTGATCCTACTGGAACCGTACTTGATGTGATTTGTACATTCCCTGCTGCAGTACCTACTACTACTGGGCTTCCATTTAAGGTATCGTTGCCCGTTAATGCCGTGGTGGTGCCACCTGGTAATCCATTAACCGAAGGGGTCGTTTCTGTTACCGCAACAATCGCCGGGGCACTTACTACTACCGTAGAGCTAATAGTACTACAATTCAATGGGTTGTTTACTTCACAAATCGTATAGCTTACTGAATAGTTTCCAGATGGGGTGTTGGCCGGAACTGTTACTGTTCCATCTGCATTTACTACTAGTCCTGATCCTACTGGAACCGTACTTGATGTGATTTGTACATTCCCTGCTGCAGTACCTACTACTACTGGGCTTCCATTTAAGGTATCGTTGCCCGTTAATGCCGTGGTGGTGCCACCTGGTAATCCATTAACCGAAGGGGTCGTTTCTGTTACCGCAACAATCGCCGGGGCACTTACTACTACCGTAGAGCTAATAGTACTACAATTCAATGGGTTGTTTACTTCACAAATCGTATAGCTTACTGAATAGTTTCCAGATGGGGTGTTGGCCGGAACTGTTACTGTTCCATCTGCATTTACTACTAGTCCTGATCCTACTGGAACCGTACTTGATGTGATTTGTACATTCCCTGCTGCAGTACCTACTACTACTGGGCTTCCATTTAAGGTATCGTTGCCCGTTAATGCCGTGGTGGTGCCACCTGGTAATCCATTAACCGAAGGGGTCGTTTCTGTTACCGCAACAATCGCCGGGGCACTTACTACTACCGTAGAGCTAATAGTACTACAATTCAATGGGTTGTTTACTTCACAAATCGTATAGCTTACTGAATAGTTTCCAGATGGGGTGTTGGCCGGAACTGTTACTGTTCCATCTGCATTTACTACTAGTCCTGATCCTACTGGAACCGTACTTGATGTGATTTGTACATTCCCTGCTGCAGTACCTACTACTACTGGGCTTCCATTTAAGGTATCGTTGCCCGTTAATGCCGTGGTGGTGCCACCTGGTAATCCATTAACCGAAGGGGTCGTTTCTGTTACCGCAACAATCGCCGGGGCACTTACTACTACCGTAGAGCTAATAGTACTACAATTCAATGGGTTGTTTACTTCACAAATCGTATAGCTTACTGAATAGTTTCCAGATGGGGTGTTGGCCGGAACTGTTACTGTTCCATCTGCATTTACTACTAGTCCTGATCCTACTGGAACCGTACTTGATGTGATTTGTACATTCCCTGCTGCAGTACCTACTACTACTGGGCTTCCATTTAAGGTATCGTTGCCCGTTAATGCCGTGGTGGTGCCACCTGGTAATCCATTAACCGAAGGGGTCGTTTCTGTTACCGCAACAATCGCCGGGGCACTTACTACTACCGTAGAGCTAATAGTACTACAATTCAATGGGTTGTTTACTTCACAAATCGTATAGCTTACTGAATAGTTTCCAGATGGGGTGTTGGCCGGAACTGTTACTGTTCCATCTGCATTTACTACTAGTCCTGATCCTACTGGAACCGTACTTGATGTGATTTGTACATTCCCTGCTGCAGTACCTACTACTACTGGGCTTCCATTTAAGGTATCGTTGCCCGTTAATGCCGTGGTGGTGCCACCTGGTAATCCATTAACCGAAGGGGTCGTTTCTGTTACCGCAACAATCGCCGGGGCACTTACTACTACCGTAGAGCTAATAGTACTACAATTCAATGGGTTGTTTACTTCACAAATCGTATAGCTTACTGAATAGTTTCCAGATGGGGTGTTGGCCGGAACTGTTACTGTTCCATCTGCATTTACTACTAGTCCTGATCCTACTGGAACCGTACTTGATGTGATTTGTACATTCCCTGCTGCAGTACCTACTACTACTGGGCTTCCATTTAAGGTATCGTTGCCCGTTAATGCCGTGGTGGTGCCACCTGGTAATCCATTAACCGAAGGGGTCGTTTCTGTTACCGCAACAATCGCCGGGGCACTTACTACTACCGTAGAGCTAATAGTACTACAATTCAATGGGTTGTTTACTTCACAAATCGTATAGCTTACTGAATAGTTTCCAGATGGGGTGTTGGCCGGAACTGTTACTGTTCCATCTGCATTTACTACTAGTCCTGATCCTACTGGAACCGTACTTGATGTGATTTGTACATTCCCTGCTGCAGTACCTACTACTACTGGGCTTCCATTTAAGGTATCGTTGCCCGTTAATGCCGTGGTGGTGCCACCTGGTAATCCATTAACCGAAGGGGTCGTTTCTGTTACCGCAACAATCGCCGGGGCACTTACTACTACCGTAGAGCTAATAGTACTACAATTCAATGGGTTGTTTACTTCACAAATCGTATAGCTTACTGAATAGTTTCCAGATGGGGTGTTGGCCGGAACTGTTACTGTTCCATCTGCATTTACTACTAGTCCTGATCCTACTGGAACCGTACTTGATGTGATTTGTACATTCCCTGCTGCAGTACCTACTACTACTGGGCTTCCATTTAAGGTATCGTTGCCCGTTAATGCCGTGGTGGTGCCACCTGGTAATCCATTAACCGAAGGGGTCGTTTCTGTTACCGCAACAATCGCCGGGGCACTTACTACTACCGTAGAGCTAATAGTACTACAATTCAATGGGTTGTTTACTTCACAAATCGTATAGCTTACTGAATAGTTTCCAGATGGGGTGTTGGCCGGAACTGTTACTGTTCCATCTGCATTTACTACTAGTCCTGATCCTACTGGAACCGTACTTGATGTGATTTGTACATTCCCTGCTGCAGTACCTACTACTACTGGGCTTCCATTTAAGGTATCGTTGCCCGTTAATGCCGTGGTGGTGCCACCTGGTAATCCATTAACCGAAGGGGTCGTTTCTGTTACCGCAACAATCGCCGGGGCACTTACTACTACCGTAGAGCTAATAGTACTACAATTCAATGGGTTGTTTACTTCACAAATCGTATAGCTTACTGAATAGTTTCCAGATGGGGTGTTGGCCGGAACTGTTACTGTTCCATCTGCATTTACTACTAGTCCTGATCCTACTGGAACCGTACTTGATGTGATTTGTACATTCCCTGCTGCAGTACCTACTACTACTGGGCTTCCATTTAAGGTATCGTTGCCCGTTAATGCCGTGGTGGTGCCACCTGGTAATCCATTAACCGAAGGGGTCGTTTCTGTTACCGCAACAATCGCCGGGGCACTTACTACTACCGTAGAGCTAATAGTACTACAATTCAATGGGTTGTTTACTTCACAAATCGTATAGCTTACTGAATAGTTTCCAGATGGGGTGTTGGCCGGAACTGTTACTGTTCCATCTGCATTTACTACTAGTCCTGATCCTACTGGAACCGTACTTGATGTGATTTGTACATTCCCTGCTGCAGTACCTACTACTACTGGGCTTCCATTTAAGGTATCGTTGCCCGTTAATGCCGTGGTGGTGCCACCTGGTAATCCATTAACCGAAGGGGTCGTTTCTGTTACCGCAACAATCGCCGGGGCACTTACTACTACCGTAGAGCTAATAGTACTACAATTCAATGGGTTGTTTACTTCACAAATCGTATAGCTTACTGAATAGTTTCCAGATGGGGTGTTGGCCGGAACTGTTACTGTTCCATCTGCATTTACTACTAGTCCTGATCCTACTGGAACCGTACTTGATGTGATTTGTACATTCCCTGCTGCAGTACCTACTACTACTGGGCTTCCATTTAAGGTATCGTTGCCCGTTAATGCCGTGGTGGTGCCACCTGGTAATCCATTAACCGAAGGGGTCGTTTCTGTTACCGCAACAATCGCCGGGGCACTTACTACTACCGTAGAGCTAATAGTACTACAATTCAATGGGTTGTTTACTTCACAAATCGTATAGCTTACTGAATAGTTTCCAGATGGGGTGTTGGCCGGAACTGTTACTGTTCCATCTGCATTTACTACTAGTCCTGATCCTACTGGAACCGTACTTGATGTGATTTGTACATTCCCTGCTGCAGTACCTACTACTACTGGGCTTCCATTTAAGGTATCGTTGCCCGTTAATGCCGTGGTGGTGCCACCTGGTAATCCATTAACCGAAGGGGTCGTTTCTGTTACCGCAACAATTATATTTATAGGTGTTGGAGTAACACTAGAGGTATTATTTCCAGGGGTAGGATCTGCTTCATTGGCAGCTATACTCGCACTGTTGGTATACGTTCCAGAGGCATTGACTGTGGCAATGATAGATAAGGTAGCATTCGCTCCATTGGCTAAAGCACCAATCGCCCAGATTCCAGTTCCACTTGTATAGGTTCCTGAAGCTGTGCTGGCACTTACAAAAGTATAACCGGAAGGTAAAATATCCGTTACACTTACTCCTGTTGCGTTGCTTGGACCTGCATTGGTTGCTGTTAAAGTAAAAGTAACATTACTGCCAACATTAGGCGTAGCGCTACTTGCGGTTTTGGTTATACCAACATTAGACTGCGCAACCGGGGTTGGGGTAACACTAGAGGTATTATTTCCAGGAGTAGGATCTGCTTCATTGGCAGCTATACTCGCACTGTTGGTATACGTTCCAGAGGCATTGACTGTGGCAATGATAGATAAGGTAGCATTCGCTCCATTGGCTAAAGCACCAATCGCCCAGATTCCAGTTCCACTTGTATAGGTTCCTGAAGCTGTGCTGGCACTTACAAAAGTATAACCGGAAGGTAAAATATCCGTTACACTTACTCCTGTTGCGTTGCTTGGACCTGCATTGGTTGCTGTTAAAGTAAAAGTAACATTACTGCCAACATTAGGCGTAGCGCTACTTGCGGTTTTGGTTATACCAACATTAGACTGCGCAACCGGGGTTGGGGTAACACTAGAGGTATTATTTCCAGGGGTAGGATCTGCTTCATTGGCAGTTATACTCGCACTGTTGGTATACGTTCCTGAGGCATTGACTGTGGCAATGATAGATAAGGTAGCATTCGCTCCATTGGCTAAAGTACCAATGGCCCAGATTCCAGTTCCACTTGTATAGGTTCCTGAAGCTGTGCTGGCACTTACAAAAGTATAACCGGAAGGTAAAATATCCGTTACACTTACTCCTGTTGCGTTGCTTGGACCTGCATTGGTTGCTGTTAAAGTAAAAGTAACATTACTGCCAACATTAGGCGTAGCGCTACTTGCGGTTTTGGTTATACCAACATTAGACTGCGCAACCGGGGTTGGGGTAACACTAGAGGTATTATTTCCAGGAGTAGGATCTGCTTCATTGGCAGCTATACTCGCACTGTTGGTATACGTTCCAGAGGCATTGACTGTGGCAATGATAGATAAGGTAGCATTCGCTCCATTGGCTAAAGCACCAATCGCCCAGATTCCAGTTCCACTTGTATAGGTTCCTGAAGCTGTGCTGGCACTTACAAAAGTATAACCGGAAGGTAAAATATCCGTTACACTTACTCCTGTTGCGTTGCTTGGACCTGCATTGGTTGCTGTTAAAGTAAAAGTAACATTACTGCCAACATTAGGCGTAGCGCTACTTGCGGTTTTGGTTATACCAACATTAGACTGCGCAACCGGGGTTGGGGTAACACTAGAGGTATTATTTCCAGGGGTAGGATCTGCTTCATTGGCAGTTATACTCGCACTGTTGGTATACGTTCCTGAGGCATTGACTGTGGCAATGATAGATAAGGTAGCATTCGCTCCATTGGCTAAAGTACCAATGGCCCAGATTCCAGTTCCACTTGTATAGGTTCCTGAAGCTGTGCTGGCACTTACAAAAGTATAACCGGAAGGTAAAATATCCGTTACACTTACTCCTGTTGCGTTGCTTGGACCTGCATTGGTTGCTGTTAAAGTAAAAGTAACATTACTGCCAACATTAGGCGTAGCGCTACTTGCGGTTTTGGTTATACCAACATTAGACTGCGCAACCGGGGTTGGGGTAACACTAGAGGTATTATTTCCAGGGGTAGGATCTGCTTCATTGGCAGTTATACTCGCACTGTTGGTATACGTTCCTGAGGCATTGACTGTGGCAATGATAGATAAGGTAGCATTCGCTCCATTGGCTAAAGTACCAATGGCCCAGATTCCAGTTCCACTTGTATAGGTTCCTGAAGCTGTGCTGGCACTTACAAAAGTATAACCGGAAGGTAAAATATCCGTTACACTTACTCCTGTTGCGTTGCTTGGACCTGCATTGGTTGCTGTTAAAGTAAAAGTAACATTACTGCCAACATTAGGCGTAGCGCTACTTGCGGTTTTGGTTATACCAACATTAGACTGCGCAACCGGGGTTGGGGTAACACTAGAGGTATTATTTCCAGGGGTAGGATCTGCAATATCTGGAGATGCTATAGAAGCACTATTCAAATAAGGACCTGCAGCTTTTACCGTAGCAGTAATTTGCAAAGTTGGGGAAGAGCCTATATTTAATAAACCAATATCCCAAACCCCTGTCGAGGAATCGTATGTCCCAACACTTGGTGTAGCAGACACAAAAGTGTAACCAGCTGGTAACAAATCAGTAACCTTGGTATTTGGTGCATTACCAGGACCAGTATTGCCTGCTGTGAGTGTAAAAACAACATTGCTTCCCACATTTGGACTTGGGTTATTTACAGTTTTAGAAACAGAGAGATCGGCAGAAATTATACCCTCTATAATATCTAAAAAAACACCCGAATCCAACGATGCATCACCAGCGTCAGCAATTACAATTTTAAAAGTATAAGTTCCTCCAGGAGTTAAGCCAGTAATGGATTTCTTTATCGACTTTGTTAAACCATTATGTTCTGTAAAAACTGGGAAAGGTCCTGGTTGAGGCGCTGTATTCAGGTTATATTTACCTCCAGTAGTAGTTGTAATGTGACCATTATTGATATACAAAGCAGATTGAGAACCATCGTATGCAGCGACAGGTGTTGCCGGTGAGCTAAATCCAGGAATACCAGAATTTACCTTATTTATTGATGTGGCATTACCATTTGGCAATGTTGCGAAATTCTGAATTCCAGAAATACCAGGCCCCGAAACAAAAAAACCAAAAGCATCATCATAATTAGAACCTACATAATCTGGAAACTCCTCTGAACCAAATTGATAACTAAAAAGTAGTCCCGAAACATTCGGTGCTAAAGTTATTGTAAAAGAATACGATACTAAGTCACGTGTTGCGGTAGGATCAATTAAAGATAAATTGGGATCTGATAATGTTGTAGCTCCAGCAGGGTTAAAACTATTTTGGACAGCAGTATTTTTGTTTGCTAATTCGAAAGGGGCACTTCCTGTAGTAAAGTACACACCGCTCGGTATCTGCAAACCAGCGCCACTAATACCATTAGAAAAGGTGGCAACTTGATTTGCACGCAATGTTGCGGCAGTTGCTGCTCCCGACAATGTTCCACCAACGATAACTATTCCAGGCCCATTTAAAGCGGTATTTATCTGCAAATTTGATGGATTTGTTACAATAGTAGCTTGAGCATATATTGAAGATGATATATTAAAAAGAAAAAAAACATTTATAAAAAAAGAAAAAGAATTAAAATTTAATAACTTATTCAAAATCAATAGTCCTTTGCTAAATAGAAAATAGAAAATCGATAATAAACTTTTAATTACAGAATTAATGAGTGTAAAATTATTCATACTATAGAAATTTTAATTAAAAATTGGATATCAAATTAAAATACGAGATAAATTATAAATTGGTTTTTATAACGAAGAAAAATTCCGATAAAAAAAAACTAAAAACAACATCACAAACTTACAAATAAAAAGCAAAATCTTGCTAATTTTAAAAAAAAAGAGTTTTTTTTTTAATCATCCACGGACATCAATAACCACAAGGATTATTAATTTGAAATTCGAATTAAATACTATATAATATTTAATGTTATGAAAAAAAATATTAAAACTTATAGTTAAAATTTAGCCACTTGTACTAAATTATTTGCTTCATATTATTGGTTGCAAATAAGTATTAAACTTTTACCTACAGAAACAATGAGATTAAACTTTTGGCATTTTGCAATTAAAAACTTTAAATTAATTTAATAAATAAGGTATACTATTTTTTAAAAAAGTTATTTGTACTGATCAATTTGAAATACTTTTATAATAAATATTTCTGAATACATATCGATGAGTTAAATCTATTATCTAATACCAAAATTATCATCTATTTTTTTAGACGATTAAACATTTTCGTTAAGTCATTAACAAGTTACGGCAAATCACCAAAAAATATCGACAAACGGTTTCTAGCCTACTGACGTTGAACAAAAAATTAAAGAATATCGAACTTATCATCTGCAAGCGAATAGAGCTTGAATTCAGATCGAATTACAGCAAATGAAATAATATTAAAATATAGATAAGCAAAATATCTTAAGCTTTCAATTATTGCATATCAAAAAATTTTAAATTACATTCCATCAATACAAATCCGCTTTAAAACAATAAAAACTTCTTGCCACTTCTATCGTAATAAGTAATTTACAACTTAATTTAGTAGGGAAATCGCTTACAATATTCTAAATTCACTATGGATTAATCTTAGATTAGATATTGTCGCAAAAATATTTTTGGGTTCAAAGATTTAAAAATATCCGAACTATCAGTAATCTAGAAATCAATACTGATATATTAACAAAATCTTAATAATAATAATAATAATAATAATAATAATTTCAAAAAAACCAACAAGAAACTGCAAAACACTTTAAAATAATAGAAAGATTAATTAAACTTTTACTTTAAACTATTCAAAAAAACTTTTTTAGAATCATTTAAAAATTAAAATCTAAAATTTCCATATTAGGTCTTGCAAAAAGTTCATATATTGCTAAAAAATAAGAAGAAAATTAAAAAAAGAAATAGTACTAACCGACAATATGAACTTTAGATTACTTTTAGGAACTACAATAGACTTGTAATATAATTATAATATCTTATTAAACTATGAATTGCATTATTATTGATGACGAAGAAATGGCAAGATCCATAATAGAAAAAATGATTGAAAATACATCTCAATTAAACTTGTTAAAAGAATTCTCAAATGCTATTCATGCCATAAAGTATTTAAATGAAAATAATGTCGATTTAATTTTTCTAGACATCCACATGCCTGATTTTACAGGTTTTGATTTTATTAAAACAATTAAAAGTCCACCCAAAATTATACTGATAACTTCTGATAAAAATTTTGCTATCGAAGCTTTTGAATACGAATGTATTGTAGATTATTTAGTAAAACCAATTACCGAAGATCGCTTTCAAAAAGCAATTCAAAAAGCGAATACTACAACAACAATTTTAAATAGAAGTGCTAATGAAGATAATGCAAACGAATTTTACATCAATATTGATCGCCGTCTGATCAAAATTGAATTTGCTTTCGTCAATATTATAGAAGCTAAAGGAGATTATATTCATATCAAAACGGAAAACAAAAACTATGTGGTCCACTCAACCCTTAAAAAAATAGAACACAAATTACCTAAAGATTTGTTTTTGAAAGTGCATCGTTCCTTTATTATCAATACAAAAAAAATTATTGACATTGAAGACAATAGTGTCTTAATTGGCAAAGACGTCATTCCTGTAAGTCGCGCCAATAGACCAGATTTAATGAAACGACTGAACTTATTGTAGCATTTTTATAAAAGAAAATACTACTTCTTTAATACTAAGTTGAAAAAAGCTCTTATTTCTCGTTTTTCTTCACTTTGAATACTGGTTTAGATGTCAACATCCATCTAAGACGCAAACCTACTTCTGTATATTGAAACCCGGCAGCAGTAGCAGACGCAATATTACTTTTAACACCATAAAAATTCGCCAAAAAACGATCTGAAAATTTATAGCCAAATTTAGCTTGCACTCGATAAGTCGATTGCTTGCTATCATTTTCAATGTATTGAAATCCTGTTGCAGCACTTAGTGTGTAAAAGATAGCATTGTTTTCAGCCGATTTTTCATCTTTCAAAAAATCAACAAAAATCTCATAAGCATTAAATTTACTTGGACTAAAATAAATTGTTGGCAATTGTTTTTGAAAGGCAATAAATTGATAATTAAAGCCTGCTTTCAAAATTGGTTTTGATAAAAAATTATAATATAATGAGGTAAATAATAAGTTTCGCTGGTTACTATCACTTTGCGCGCTGTAATAATATTGTGTAAACCATCCTAATTTGAAGTTTGTGCCAATATTATAATTGAAATAAAAATTATTAGCTGTTATCTCTCTACTTACCAGATCAGCATTGAAGTTCTGAATATCTCGCTTATACCCTAATTCTAAATCTTGCAATTTTAAGGGCTTTATTTTGAAAAATACGTCTACTAATAATTGACTATAATTACTAACGAAAGATCTTGCATTACTTGAACCTACTAAAACATTAAAATTTATTTTGGGATGAAATTGCCATTGTGCGCCGACCTTGAAGTCATTAGAGACTGCCGAATTTTTAGTGACTGTATTTTCAGTTTTTCTGTATTGATACATTCCTAAAAAAGCCCATTTCGTCGATATTGGAAAATTCAAAACTGTATTATTAGCGTAGGCTTCATTCTTTCCATTATCAAATGAATAACTTATTATCTCCTCTACACTTGGTGTGAAATTTTCATTTAATTTTTTTAGAAATCCAATAGTATAGGGGGTACTTTAATTAATATATATTACATACAATAAAAAAAAGGTCGAAAAAACCCCGAAAAATAAGGGGTTTGCAAAGGTTTTTGGTTAAAATTAGATTTGTATATATCTAAAAAAAAGTATCATTTAATTACGGGATACTTCGGTTTATATACCATTCAAATGGAAAAAAATGCCCTTTTAAGAGAAAAAACTACCATTTGAACCTCGGAAATTGCTAAATACTACCATTTAGAAGTAAATTTAGCTGTGAAGAGAAGCAAAGATAAGAAAAAGCAGTCTTTTTACCTTGGACTGCTTTTAAATATAGTTTAAACAACGTTTTTAGGCTTTTTTAAGCGTTGCTTTAATTGCTTATACATTTTTTTCATTTAAACTTATACAATGCTAAAATTTTATGTAGTTGTTTTGTAGTCTACATAAAATGTACATCAATAGTGTCTTTTTAAGATATTAGGTGTGTATTTGGGTGTGTATTTAGGTGTGTATCTTAAAACTGTACAATTGGTATTACTTTTTTGATATTAGGTATGTATTTAGGCGTACATTCATCAAGTACATAATTATTCTTTATTATAGAAATATTGTAAAGATTTATATTCAAACGAAGTGATATCGTATAAATCAGTTAGCACAGCAAATAAAACTTTATTTACTGCTTTGCTAAAATTATCAATAGTTTTACTATTTAATTTTTCATTACTCTTAACATCTTGAAATTGAGATTTCAAAACTTCGTAATTGAATATCTTAGCGGCTCTTTCGTAATTGTCGAATCTTGCATTTAGCTTCTTATCTTCTGCAAATCTGCTGATTGTGTGTTTAGCAACTTCAATTTGATCGATATTTAAATTTATCGTAGTTAGCATCATGTAATAAGAATCATAAAAGTCGTCTGTAAGTTTTCCTGATTCATTTTGGTAGATATTAAAAACTGCATTTGAATAATCATTGTTAACTAAGTCATCAACCGTTATACCAAATAATTCTGATGCTTTCTTTGCGACTTCAAGCGATATGTTGTTTTTTCCAGACTCGATTTGCGCTATTGCACTTCGAGTAATCCCTAGATTTTCAGCTAATTCAGTCTGTGTAAGAGAATGTTTTTTTCTAATCTCTTTTAAAATATTGCTCATAAATTTGGTTGTTAAATTTAAATATGTACATTTGTAATAACAAAATGGTATTTATAATGTACATTTTGATTATTATAATTAAATCATTACAGTATGCAAAGTAACATAAAATTAGAGGAAATTGAAAAAAAATTACCTCATGGCGCAAAAAAAAATATATCTGAAAAGACTGGCTTTACTCAAAAAACCGTAATCAATGCATTAAAAGGGAAAAGTGTGAAATCTGAAACATTTAAAACTGTTGTGGAAGCAGCAAAAGCAATTATAAAAGAACGTGATGAATTGCTAAATTTTTAAATGTTAACCATGATTAGTTTTGAGGAATTAGAAACATTTGGCGTACCTAATACAACTATAAAGTATGGGATTTCACGCTATCGCAAAGGATTATCAAAAAGCTGGGCAAACAAAAAAGATGTTCATGACCGCCGTCGGGTTCTTATCGACCTTGACAGCATCCCCGATCTGACACGAAAAAAGTACAACCTGCCTACAGGAGCAGAATACAAGGAACAGCGTAACGAACAGGTTGCAAACGATTTGTATATCCTAAAAGAAAAGGAACGACAAACAGAACTTTTTGAAGCTGAAAAAAAATCTTCTTATGAGTTTCAAGCCTTGCTTGATGCTTATAACAATGAATACAGGCAGTATATACCGATGTATCGTGAGCATTTTAGCTATAATATGGTAAATCTTGAAAAAAGGGCTGTACAATCCGCAAAAGACCATGCTTTTTGGCTTGCAATGATTGATATAACTGGCTCTGTAGATAACGTGCTTTATGGGATGGCAGAAAAGGCGTATCACTATTACATGAGATTAAAAGAGAGTATAATTTTAGGCTGTAAAATTAATAATGCATTAGTGTTTAAACGCAAATTAAAAGCTGTTAGAGATGCTTTAAAAGCAAACCAAAGCCTTATCCCTATTATAGTAGATGGTGCGTCAAAACCCCGCCCCGAAATAGCTAAAACCAATGATTTTCATAAAGGACTTGCAGTAGTTCTGCTAAGCCATCCCAAAAAACATTCTTACAGGGCTGTAGCTGATTTGCTTAATCATCACTCTGTTGCTGAGGGATTGGAACCCATTACGGAAAGCTGGATTAAAAAAATGATGCGTGAAAATAATGAGGTTCGCACAATTGTAAATAAAGGCAGGCACGGACAAAAGTATTTTAACGATAAAATGTTACCGCATGGAGTGCGTATACTAACGCCTTATCCTGCTAATGTATGGATGATAGACGGAACGCCGGTACAGTTCTACTGCTGGAACGAAAGGAGAACCAAAATTTTAAGATTGAACCTGTTTGCTGTTATAGATGTTTGCAGTCGTAAAATAGTAGGTTTTGATATCTCCTATACAGAGGATAAAATAAACATTATGAACGCCTTAAAACTAGCTGCAAAAAGCGAGGGGCATTTACCTTCTGAAATTGTATCCGATCACTTTTCAGCTCGTAAAACAGAAGAAATTTTGGAATTAAAGGCACAGATGGATAAGCTTGGCACAAGCTGGAGACACAGTAAAGTAGGTAATCCGCAGGATAAAACCTATATAGAACGTTTTTGGGGAGTTTTCCAAACCGTGTATTGCAGTCTTTACGATGATTACATAGGCGAAGGCATTACAAGTAAAAGACTTGGCGGGCGTCCTGCTCCCGAAGTGCTTATGGCACTTACCAAAAAGTCCAATATGCCGACATTTAATGAAATGCGAAGCCGTATAGCTGAAATAATTGTTAAATACAACGAAACTGCTACCAGCAAAAGACAAAGCCCAAACGAGGTCTACAAGCTTGAAAAGCCAAACGCCCGAGAAATGACACCGCTGAATACTGCTTTAATGTTTTGGTATAAGACCAGCCACACGGTGCGTAACGGTATGGTAAAGATTACCGTAAGCAAAAAGGAGTACTGTTATGAAATTCACAGCCATAAGCACAAAGCAATGCTTCAAGACCAAAAGGTAACGGTTAGGTATAATGAAAAAGAACTTGACAGCATAATGATATTTGACCAGTACGACAATGTTATTTGCGAATGCAGAAAATCATTAGCCTTTAACATAGCCGAAGTAGACAGAACCGAAGCGGATAAGCAGAAAACTTACGCACACGTTGCTAAAAACAAAAGCTATACGGCTTATCTCGATGGAGAAAAACAGGAATACATAGATAAGGCTTTAGAGGTTGTAAATAAAAAGGTTTTAGATGTGGCACATCCTTTAAGCCTTGAAAAGAATCAGATTAACAGCAGAGAAAGCAGGGAACTGCTGGAACTGTATTATTACGATAACAGCATACCCGCTGATGCTGTAGAACAGAAACAATATAAGCCAATTGCAACCATTTCAAAAACAGGGGTTGCAAGGGATGTAAGAGAAACGCTTTTGGAACGTAAGTCCATAAAAAAAGGCTCCAAAAATGAAGCCCTTGAAATTGTACAGCGCCCGAATGATCGAGAACTATAAATTTTTAACCTTTTGACATGACAAAAATAATGAAAAATCAATTACTACAACAGGAAGTTGCCGAAATGTTAAGCAACTTTTTAGAGCAGAAACAAATCAGCCAAAATAAACTTGCTGAAATGATAGGTGTTAGCCCCGCAACGATTTCCAATATAATGAATGAATTTTGGGAACGTGTAAACGAAACAATGCTGTTGAAAATCAAAGCCTATTTTAAGACAAAAGACTGGACGCTTATAAAAACCAGCAATTTTACAACTGTTCA
This sequence comes from Flavobacterium sp. TR2, assembly GCF_025252405.1. Taxonomy (NCBI): domain Bacteria; kingdom Pseudomonadati; phylum Bacteroidota; class Flavobacteriia; order Flavobacteriales; family Flavobacteriaceae; genus Flavobacterium; species Flavobacterium sp. TR2. The sequence goes on from NZ_CP104307.1 coordinate 4,214,911, forward strand.
GGATGCCTGCGATACAGCACGCAAAAGGCGAACTATGATAGGTATTATAGGCTATGCTGGTGCTGGCAAAACTACAGCCCTGCAAAACTACTACGAAAGCAATTCAAATACATACCTGGTCACATGCATGAGAGGCGTAAGAACCAAACAGTTGTTAAGCGATATTTTAAAGGCTTTAGGAGTTAATTACCTTGCCAGCGATGTAGAAATGATACGTGCAATTATTGGCGAACTGAACAAAAAAGACGGTGCTCTGCTTATCATAGACGAAGCCAGCAAACTTTCTGCAAATGCATTGATGTACATACAGGATATTTTAGACGGTATTGAGGGCGGTGCAGGCATTATTATAGCTGGTGTGGAGTATTTGCTTGAAAACCTGAAAAAAGGCGTTGATAAGAAGAAAATGGGAATGCCTGAGTTTTACACCCGTGTCGCTTTATGGCATCATCTTACAGCACCAACCCGTAAGGAGATAGAAACTATATGCGTGAACAATGGTCTCACAGATAAACTGATAATACGTGATGTGGCACGTCTGAACGATTTCAGACAGGTTCGAAACAGCATTTTAAACTTTGAAACTGCATAGATATGGAACTAAAAGACATTAGAAAAAAATACGGTCTGACTCAGGCTGAAATAGGAAAAATTATAGGTCTTTCACGCATTGAATACGCCAATATCGAAAAAGGCATTAAACCGATTGGAGCAGAAAGATTAAAGCTTATTTCTCGGGTTTTTGATGTCAGCATCAAGGAAAATGAACCCATAACAAACAGCAGTTTTTTGATTTCTTATCACAATATAAAAGAATTGCAGTCTTTTATAGATCAAGGCGGTAACTTTAAAGATACTGCCTACAGCGTGGTTTCAGTTATAAATAAAGCTGCTTCAATACTACAGGAAAGAAAGCTAAAAATAGATTCTACAGATTACGATAATATACAGATGCTAATTACACTATTCAACAACCTAAAAAACTATTAATCATGACTACTGAAAATACACAGGATATTCAAACTCACAACCTTGCTTTACTACAGGAAATGCAGAACTGGACAGGAAATTTTAATCCGTACAGAGATGTTATAAATGAAATTTTCTACAAGTATGTAGGAGATAATGTAGACAAGTGTGATGTGTGTCTTACAGGCACAGACGTTTTTTATTTAAAATCTATAATGGACTTCTTTAACTCTTTAAAACCAACTGAAGAATAAAAAATAATGAGTAAAATGAAAGTAATAATATCCAAGACTACGCATATTTTGAACCAAGATTGTAGCACGCTGAGAACAGTTAAAACCGTTAGCCTTTTTAGTATAATCCTTTACAGAAAAATCCTTTAATATGAAGCCACAAGAAACAAATAATTATATCGTACAAATACATGGTATTTCAGCAGAAATATTACTGCAAAGATTCGACAGCCTTGAAAAACAAATCAAAGAATTAAAATCACAGCAACAACCTGTCCCCGACCGTCTACTATCGAGAGATGAAACAGCTCAAATGTTAGGCGTATCAATCGTTACAATTCATAACTGGGTAAAATCTAAAGCATTAAAAGCTTATAAAGTAGGCAATAAGGTACGCTTTAAAGAAAGTGAAGTATTAGGCTCTCTTCAACAAATATAAACACAAAGTAATGTATTCTAAAATTTATAATACTAAAAGCTGGCGTGTAAAATATCTAACCCATTTTAAAAGACAAAGCCCTCTATAATGGAGGGCTTTTGTTAGTTTAGAGTCTTTACCATTTCGTTATTATCGTATGGTGCTGTATTAAGCGTTATTTTGCCCTCTGTAAGCAATTTTTTTGTTTCTCTAATGCCTTTTCCTACCTGTACAATATGAACGCCGTAGAAATCAGCTATTACTCTAGTTGGTATACCGCTTATGTGCATTTGGTACATACGTTTCCTTTTAAGGCTTCCAGTGCCAAACAGTTCATTTTTCCAAGGAACTAATTTTCGCCTGTGAACATTGTATTTACGAGATAATTCCTCAATAGTGGTTTTTCCCGATGCAAAATCAGATATAAAGCGTTGTTTTAGAATTGCATTTTCAGTTCTTGTAAAGCTTCTGTTCTTTCTCATAGATTGTCTATTTTGATTATATAATACACAAATGTATCACACCGAATAGTGTAAATCAAATAGTTGTAAATTAGCTAAACGTATTAGCTACATGTGTTGTGTCAATTGATTACAATGATTGGATTTAAAGCGACCTATTTAAGCTATTTATTAAATACTAATCTAAGTAACTAAATTAGATTTCTTGTACTTTTAAATAGAAACAAAACAAAGTAACTATTTTAAGGTAATTTATGTTTTTTGGTCGTTCTCATTTTTTATAAAATATACGTATTACAATAACTAATATATACTAATCAAAAAACCGATTATAGCATCAACTAAAAAATTGAGCAAATATCGCTGCATCCAAACTTGCTTCAATTGCGTAGCTGCATCTGCCGAAAATGCTGCTTCACCGATAAAATAAGTATCAATATCATTTTGCACAATAGGATTTCCATGTGCAAAAGAAGCATCTGTACTCATAAGATTTTTTAAGGCAGCTTTCACTCCATTTTCATAATAAAGCTGTGCATTTGATGCAGTAATCCAGCCTTTAATGCTCGCTTCGGCCAAAATCAGTTCCTGCTCTGCATAGGTAAGCAGCCTTCTTGGATCGCTATTTTGTTTGGTTTGGTATCGCAGGTTTATTTTAGAATATTTGCCACCTGCATAATTAGCGTTCATTAGTCCATAATCTAATGAAGTTTTTACACCAGTATAAGCCATAAAGCTGTTTTGAGCTAATCCTTTTGCAATTTGATCTGCTGAGGGTTCTGCAAAATAAAACAATCTTTTATCGTTTAGTCTTTTTAGATTGTCTACTACAATATCACTTAAAATAGTTCTTCCGGTAAACATATCATTTGTACTGTATAATGGATGAAGGTTTACGGTATTATACTCTAAGCCAAAATAATCAGAATCATCTTGAAGAAGTATATTTTCATTAACTATACTGGCAAATTTCTCTTTAATTTTTAAATCAGCATCACTCTCTTTTGCACTGAGAGTCATTAGAACTTTAAGTTCAAATGCATTGCAGGCTCTTCTCCATCTTTGAGGATTTCCTTTAAAAATGGTTGGATCTCCATCAAAAGTCAAACCTTGTGAGAATTCAAGACGTGCTTGTTCCAATTCACCAAGAATCCCCATAAAAACTTCTTTTTGAGCGTCGTATTTTGGTTTATAATTGCCTTGCAGTCCAAGATTTGCTTCACTGTATGGAATATCTCCCATCTTCATGGTAAGGATATAAAAAGTATACGCTCTTATAAAATGACCTATTCCTTTATATGAGTTTTCTGCCGGGCTGCCTTGAGCAGCAAGTAACATTTTATCAATATCAGGTAAAATGGTCATTTTGTTAAAACTTGAATTGGCTATTAAGTTATATTGAGTTCCTAATTGTCCTTCATTAGCATAACCAACATATTTTGGCAAAGCATTTTCAGAAATATATTCTTTTGAATCAGTGCCTTGATATTTAGCAATACTCAGAATTATATTTGTAGCTAATAGTGAAGCACTTACCTGGGTAGGCGTATTAGGGTTGGTATTGATTTCATCAAAATTACTACAGCCAGAAAACATTAGCATACCTGTAATTGCAACGATTATTTTTTTCATATCAATAATTTTAAATTATGTTTACTTTTAAATTTAGAATTCAAGCTTAATATTGCAACCTACAAAACGCTGTGAAGGATCGCTAAAATTATCAACTCCTCCATCTGGATCAGAATATTTAAAATCTTTTGCCCAAAGGAATAAATTTTGACCTATTGCTGATACTGTAGCATTTTTTGCTTTTATAAAACTATATACTGACTTAGGAACACTATAAGTAAGTGAGACTTCTCTTAATTTCAAAAAAGTAGTGCTGTAAGTATCCGCAGGAGATGAATTACCTCCCCAGGCTGTACCTTTATGAATTCTTTTTACATAGTTCTCATAAGTAACAGGAACATCATTTGAAGCATATTGTCTGGTATCACTGGTAATATTTCCGTAAGCATTATAAGTTACTGCACCTGAAATTACTTTTACTCCATCTCCTACATAATTACTTGTACCGGTAGTAATATCTTTGTAACGAATATCATTTACAGAGTCAGGATGGTTTCCAGACTGCCACATATACATTTCGGTTGTAGTTTGTGCCAAACCTCCTACCCGTCCATCAACAGAAATATTCAAAGTGAAATTTTTATAACAAAGTGAAGATGTCAGCCCCCAAATCCAATCAGGATCACCATATCCATAAACGGACTCATAAGGAGAATAGACCGGTAGCCCATTTTCATAAATAACAGCACCATTTACACTTTTCTGAAAATCGTTTAAAACAAAAGCATCAACTCTGTTTCCAACTTTTACCCAGGGTCTATCTGCCGAAAATTCTTTGTCCAACTTGGTATAATAGCGTGCATATTTAGACCAGTTTGCCATTACATCCCATTGCCAGTCTGAAGTTTTTATTGGTGTAAAGTTTAGTGTAAGTTCAACTCCTCTTCGGGTAATTTCCTGATCTATATTGATATAATTTGAGCTAAAACCTGATGCACTGCTGACATTGGTAGCGGTTAAAAAGTCGTACATTCTCTTTGAATAATAAGTAAAATCAAATGACAAACGTTTTTTAAACAAATTGGCAGCTGTTCCCATCTCCCATGTACTGGCTGACTCGGGTCTAACTTCGTTTCCACGGATAACATCAGGATAAGATGCCGAGTTTAAACCTCCCCAGGAATTGGTTGTAATATTGTAAACCGAATTAATATCATAAACTCCTGCCGGGGTTTTAGATGAAGTCCAGGAACCGCGAAGTTTCCATAAAGTTAACCAATCAAATTTTGGTAAAACTTCTGAGACTAAAAAACTGCCTGAAACAGATGGATAAAGATAAGAACGTGTAGATTCAGGAAGAGTTGAACTCCAGTCCTTTCGTAAAGTACCTTCAAGAAAAGCCATTCCCTTCCACGATCCGGCAAGTCTTCCATAAAAACTGTTTACCTGTCTTTTATAAACAGAAGAATTCACAACAGCATTAGTAACAGAAGCCTTTAAAGAATAGAACCCAGGAACAGAAAGTCCTCCCTGGCTTCTGGCCTCAATACCTTCGTCCTGTGTATAATAAATAGTTCCTCCAAAAAGACCGTCAATATCAAAATCATTGATCTTTTTATTTCCATTTAAGATAAAATCAGTATTAGAACTATAACCACTTCCTAGGCCTTCATTATAAGATCCTTTTAGAGATTCACCCCAAATCTCAGTCCCGTTAAGAATAACTGTAGAGACACCGGCACCAACCAGAGACCCTTTTGAAACCCTAACTGTCTGTTTGTTATTATAGGTATCAAAACCAGTTCTGACAGTAGCATTAAGCCAGGGCGCTATTTCATAACTTGCCGAAACAAAACCGTTAAAAACATTGCGGTCTAAACTGTGTAATCTTTCAAATCTGTCAAAATAAGGATTATTATTTGTACCGGTATAACTGTTATTTTGCGACTCATTTTTTACAAGCCAGTAATCTTTATATTTTCGTATGTCGTAATCCGGAGATGACCAAACCAGAATATTATACATTGGATCATAGCCTTTATAACCATTAAATCCAATATTTGGCGAACTTTGCTTATTTATCGATATTGAAGATGATAATTTGAATTTATCTACACTAATATCTCCACCTAATGCATAAGTATATTTATCATATTGAGAATTTGGATATTGCCCTTTATTGCTAACCCAGGTTGCAGATGATCTAAGATTCCCGAATTCTCCTTGCTGTGTTACACTTAAGTTATTATTTAAAATGTAACCCTGATCCAGAAAGTTTTTAAAATTATCCTTTCCTACTGGTAAATAAGGCATCGATTTATACGATTTACTAACCGGATCCCACTGAACAACTTCTTGTCCTTCCATTGGTACTCCCCAAGAGCCTGTTCCCTTATACATATTGGTAGTAGCATCTATCTGTCTTCCAAAAGTCGTTTGGGTTTCGGGAATTGCCAGATAACCCGCTGTAAACATCGTACTGCTGTTTAACGATACCGTAAGGCCTTTTTTAGAACTTCCTTTTTTGGTTGTTACAACAATAGCACCGCTGGCGCCACGATAGCCATATAAGGCTGATGCAGTTGCTCCTTTGAGTACGCTTAAAGATTCTATATCATCAGCAGGAATGTCCCTGAGAGTCATGTTTCCATAAGGTACTCCATCAATAACTAATAAGGCACTTTCGCCTCGAATTTCAACAGTAGGGGATTCTGCAAATTCAGTACTGTTTTTTACAAGTAAACCTGATACTTTACCAGTTAATGACGTTGCAACATCTACACCTTTTACCGTTTGTACTGAAGAGCCATCGACTTTTTGTACAGCATATCCAAGAGCCTTTTCTTCTCGTTTAATTCCTAAGGCAGTAATTACTAACTCGTTTAGTGCTTCAGCTTCCTCTTCAAGGGTAATATTGATTGTCCTATCTTTTTCAACTTTTTGTTTAACGGTCTTAAATCCCATATAAACAAAAACTAGTATTTCTCCTTCTCCGGCCTCAATACTGTATTTTCCGTCTAAATCCGTTTGCACCCCTACTGATGTTCCTTCAATCAGAATTGTAGCTCCGGGAATTGGTTTACCTAAATTATCCGTAACTGTACCTGAGATTTTTATTTGCTTTGCGACATTTACTGCCTTTTTACCTTTAGCAGGATTATTCATTTTAAAAGTAATCAAACCATCATTTATCTGATAAGCAACTTTAAATTTAACAGCAGCTTCCTTAAGTAATGCTGCTATTGTTTGTGTTCCTGAACTAAAAGGAACTTGAGTTTTAAGTTTTGCAACCTCATCAGAATAAAGAAGTGAAAAATCAGTTTGACTTTCAATAGCTTTAAATAAAGCTTTGAGTTCATAAACATTTTTTGAAACTGATACTGGAGTAGATTCTGTGCTTTGCGAGGTAAATGCTGACGCAAATGTCACTTGTGTCCATAACGTAACCAAAAAAAAGAAAAGTATATTCTTTTTATTATTGTTTTTATTTGTTACAAGATACATAATTTGAATATATTTGTTTTATGTTAATTATTTGCAATTAATGTGACCCGATGATTGGTGGCCGCCATGTTCGGGTTTTTTTTATATTTTTTGAGTAGTTTTTCAGTTTTGCATAGGCGCTAGTTTTTACAGGGTTTTAGTTTAATTTTTATGGTGTCATTTTTAATTGTGCTATATTCCATATCATTAATGAAACGAATACTGCTTAAGATTTTTTCGATGTCATTGCCTGAGAAATTTCCACTAATAGTATTGCATTGATAAGGTTTTGAATCCAGTTTCAGTACCACATTGTATTTTCTCTGTAGTGTTAGCAATACCTGATCTATCTGAGCGTGATCAAAAAAGATTCTTCCCTCTCTCCATGCCAGGTAATTTGATGATTCGATATTATTAGATCTTATAAAAGCCCCTGAAACATCATCATAACTCACTCTCTGATTTTTAGTGATAATTTCGGATTTAGATGAATGCTGATCTGTAACTTTTACCTTTCCGGAAACAACCGTTACTGACGCAAGACCTTTTTCATAATTGGTTACAATAAATCTGGTTCCCAGAACCTGCGTTTTAAAATGAGCTGAAGAAATTATAAATGGATGTTTTTCTTTGTGTACAACTTCAAAATAAGCTTCTCCTTTTAAAGTAATTTCTCTGGAATCTTCTCCAAAGTGTTCCGGATAAACTATACTGCTTCCTGAGTTTAAATAAACCACTGAGGAATCAGGTAATCGTACATTTTTTTGCTCACCAAATTGTGCAGCAACAGTAATAAAATGATTCGTTTTAAAAATAGAATTAAAAGTAAACAGCAACGTTCCTAAAAGTATAACAGCCGCAACAGATGCCGAAATTCTATAATAATAGGTTTTCTTTTTTCTTTCTAAACGTTCTTCTATTTTAAGCAAAATACGATCTCCCAAAACATTATCAATATTCTGTTCTGTAATACCGTTATATTGAATTTTGTTAAAATAAGTATCTATTATTTTTTTTTCCTTTTCAGAAGATTTCTCTTCACTGTATCTTTTAAAAAGATGCTTGTACTGTTTTTGCATATGACTATTTAATAAGGTCTTTATTATATAGTACACGAAAAGCAGGCAGCACCTATAAAATTTTTAAAGGATTACAATTTGTTAACATTCTTAACAAAAAGCTTGAAAAGAACTCTAGCTAAGAACAAAAAATAAGGATGGCCAATAATTTAATGAAGTAATCATTTTCTGTCTTTAACATTTTTAAAGCCTTATTAATTTGATTTTCAACTGTACTTACTGATATCTTTTTATATTCAGCAATATCTTTAATGCTCAGCTTTTCATAAAATCTAAGATTAAAGATATCAAGGCACTTAGGAGGTAAAATTTCATGTGCCTTTTGTCTGACTTGCTCAACGATCTGCTCTTTTGGAAATTCAAAAAATTCTTCCTCATCTATCAATTGTATAGATTCTTCTAAAACTTGTAATTCAAAAACTGTTAGTTTCTTATATCTAAGCCTTTTAGCGCATTGGTTTCGAACTGCCTGAAACAAATATGCTGTATAATTTTGAATATCAGTATCATTCATTCGTACCCAAAAGTCAATAAATATTTCCTGAATAATATCTTCTGTTGATTCTTTATCACGCAAAATATTAAAAGCAAAAGAATAAAGGGCTTTCCAGTTCTGCTGGTAAACTTTATTGAAAACAGGTTTTTTGTCTAAAAAAGTATTGTATTCTGCGTTCACTACATTAGTTTTAGTTTACTGCAAAACTATATGGCCCTTACCTAACTTTACTATTTATCAATATGATATTTTTATTAAATTTTTAATTAATCAGAAAACAGGCTTGATAACTTAAAAATGATCTTGATAAAGAGGTAAAATGTTATAATAATAAGTTCTATAGAATCTGTAAGCATAAAATATAAGCCTTTAAGTAATTTTAAAATTAAACTATTAATTTACAGAATGATATAAACATAGTTATCCATTATCTAACCTCCTGAATCTTTCTAGGCATATGGATTTTAATCTTTGAGAATGACTTTTTTGTTAAATACTTTTATGACTGCACTTTATTGTATTAAAGATGCTGGACACTCAGATTTGGATCACAAAATTGAATTAATTCCATTCGATAAGTTAGAGTCATTTTAAAAAAAATATTTATATTAAGAAATCTTAAGTTTTTAAAAAGTATAAATGAAGTACTGTTAAAGGAACTACAATTAAAACTAAATGAAAAGACAATTAAATAATTTACGCTCATGAATTTTTACATCAATCCCCAACGGAACATCCAAACCAAATTCATAAAGCCAATGGAAGAAAGACACTAAATATAGTAAGCTAATCTCTTCAAACCTCCATAAATTTTGTTGAAATTTATCCCGTTCCTGTCACCACACTGCCAAAAGGCGCCAATTGAAGACAATTGACGCCTTTTTTATTATACTTTATAAATTTATTAGTCTAAAGAGCCGCACTATGCTATATTTTATTGCATCAGTATTAAAAGGTGCGTATTTAGTAGTTCTGAAAGATACGTTCCAATGTTTAGATTCTTCATTTATTCTTTGCCGAAAGTACTAATAGCTTTAAGAGAATTGCAGCGTATGATATTAAAAAAAGTGATAATTTACAAAAAATACAACAATTGGCTTCGAATATGCATTTTTCAAAAGATAAAATAGGACCTTTAGGCGGCCCTTAGCCCTGATAACAGTGAAAATCTTTTTGTGCCAGTGTTCTGCGCAAAAGATTGGAACATAAAGCGGTAAGAGCTCCAAATAATAATAATAATAATAATAATAATAATAATAATAATAATAATAATAATAATAATAATAATAATAATAATAATAATAATAATAATAATAATAATAATAATAAACCTAAAAAATAATATTATCTACAATTGACGATGCTCACCACTCCAAAATAAATTCCGCCAACAACTCTTAACGCCTGATTAACTCAATACTCGATTACTCAAGCCCTGCAGAACGCTCCCGGCTTTTGTACAATCAAAAATAGAAAAACTTTATTTTTTCGACAGCAAAACAAAGATCCCTAAATGTCCGAAAATAGCTATTGCGTGCATTTAAATCGGCATAAGCGCAATGTTGAATCCTAGCATAAACCACAATCACAGCCCTTATCTTCATTATTTCTTCAATATCCCGATAACTTAAAGTAAACCTAACTTTAAAATATACTGCCAGCAGAATAATTGACTGAGGATAACAATGAACTTCGGTATTCATTTTTCGCTAGGTTTAAAATTATAAAGATAAAGTTATCCTAATGCGACAGAACCATTTTTTTCGATTTAAGACATTGTAAAATAAAAAAACAGCGCGAACGGCTGTTTTAATTTTTATGCGATATTACTATAAATCTATGATTTTCTTTAAATGTTAGATAGAATAATTAACCATCAATACATCTGGTATATTATCATAATACATTTTCTTGAGATTAAAATTTTTAGATACTTAAACTTCTTCCACTATCAATAATTTTCCCAGAACCAGCTGTGTGATCATTTAGAAAAATTTGGGCATCATTTTCAGTGTTGCTAAATCAGCATTATCTTTAGAAAGTTATACTTTTAAAATTCCAGAATTAAGGCCTATTATTTTAGAATTTTTATGAAAGTTTAATTTTATATTTTTCTTCTGCTGATGAAGGGCTTATTTTCTGCGTAAACTGTCCAATTTGGAACACTTTTTCAATAAACTCGATCTTTTGATCCAAGGAATTATTTTCATTTTTTAAGTGGACTGCAAAATGGTTTGTTAATTTTTGAATAATTCTGGAACTGATTAAATCCATTTGAACTTCATCAAAATTGATTATTTTCTTTTTTTGAAAAGCAAATTCAGCCGATACAATATCATTTAGTTTCGCTTTCAATGCATGGATGGTTGGCGCACATTTTCGGCCGTTTACCCAGGTATTCAGTTCTAATTTCAGATCATCAATAATAGCTTCTGCAGCTGGAATATGCTGTTTTCTTCTTTCCAGCGTGTCATCAGTAATTTGAGATAAATAATCCAGATGTATTAAAGTTACACCGGGTATTTCTTCTACATTAGTATTTACATTCCGTGGAATGGATAAGTCCAGAATCAATAATGGTTTATGTAAAGCAAGCGATGTTTTGTCAATAGTCGGGTTTTGTGCTCCTGTAGCTACAACCAGCACATCTGCCTGCTGTAGTTCTTCTTTCAAATCGTCGTAATCTTTTACAATAATATTGAGTTTTCCTGCCAATAATTCGGCTTTGTTTTTTGTTCTGTTTATAAGAGTAATATGGCTGTTTTTAGTATGTTTTACTAAGTTTTCACAAGTATTTCTTCCTATTTTTCCTGTTCCGAATAACAAAATATTTTTATTTTCAATATCTGCCACATTTCGTATAATATACTGCACTGATGCAAAAGAAACGGATGTTGCACCAGAAGAAATTTTAGTCTCTGTTTTAACTTTTTTGCTCGCTTGAATAACAGTATTTACCAAACGGTCCAGAAAAGTGTTTACCAAACCTTCTTGTTTACTATGATTAAAAGCGATTTTAATTTGGCTGATAATTTCGAAATCGCCCAGAATCTGACTGTCTAAACCTGTCCCTACCCTAAACATATGATTAACAGCTTCTTCATTCTTATATATATAAGCAGCCTGCTGAAACTCTTCAACAGAACCATTGCTATTTTCGCAAAGCAATTTGATGAGTTCATAAGGATGATGGGCAAAACCATAAATTTCAGTTCTATTACAAGTAGAAGTCACGATTAATGATTCTAAGCCTTCTGCTCTGGCTTGCATCAATAAATCAGATTGTGCTTGAGTATCTAAACTAAATTTTCCTCTAATTTCTGCATCTGCTTTCTTATAGCTTAGCCCTAATGCGTAAAAAGTGGTGGAACTGGACATATTAAAATTTTCCATATTTATGCTTTCCTTAAAAAGTTCAAAAAATTATTACTGACTAATTTATATATAACAACGCTAGAAGGACTTAATATATCGCTGTGGAATAAATTGATTCAAATTGGCAATTTTATATAATTTCCTGCCATTATACATTACATGAGAGTTTCAAAATATTTATATACTGATTCTATAATATTGTAAAGAATCCGGCACCGTAATAGTATTGAAATATAAAACGCTGCCTTTTTCAGGCAGCGTTTTGAGAAGAAAATTATTTTTGAACTATAGGAGTTCTCAATGATTCTAAAACAGCAACTATATCAGTATAAAGCTCTGTATTTGAAGCAACACCATTTGCATTGGCTGCAGCTCCAACATATCCTTCAAATTTTGTATAATCTGCACTGCTGGATTTTGTTCCCATACGAGGGTTTTTTGCAGGATCATGCGCCGCTGACATACTCAAGCCTGAATATGTATTTACAGCATTGGTACCTCCAGTGTTAAATGAAAAGAAATCAGTCAGATTATCTGATAATTTAGCAATATTGGTAGACTGGGTAGTTCCCGTTTCTGCTAATAAAGGAGCAAAATGTGCCTGCAGATTCCCTGAAGCATTCGATTGGATATCAGCAACAATCAATCCGATAGTTGAATTTACCACTTTGCGGAAACTCAAACGTCCCTGCTCAATCATCTGGCCGGAATTATCAGGATCAGAAACCATTTTAGTCCCGCCTAAGCGTTCATAAATTGATGCCTTTACAGGAGGTGCAGGGGTTTCGTCGTCATTACTGCTGCAGGAAATCATAGCTGCAGATGCAGCAAGCAATACACTAAGTGTAAGTTTTGAATAAATTTTCATAAATTTAAGGTATTAAAGGGTTAATTAAAAAAACGATTTATTTTTTGAGATAATTTATAACTCAAGCTATTTTGATTCATTGGGCAGACTTCTTTGTTTGCTAAATTTGCAGGTAGAATATAACGCTTAGCATCATAGTGTCTTTTAGACATCAACTCATTGAAAACTTTCTGTGAGTTTGTAATTTTATTATTGTGGAAATACACCACAACATTTCTTTTAACTATTATAGAGTCAGATGTCAGGCCTTTTATACTTCTTAAATCGGCACAGATTTGTCTGGCCTGCAGAGAATCGATATCTGATTGAAAATCGATTCTGCTTACCTGCAGATTTGGCGTATCATAAACGGGTGGTTTTACTGTTATAATGTGAAAAAGCAAAATGGCAATAAATAGCCCAAATATTCCGCTTAGTATAAAAAGTCCCTTTTTGATTATTTTATTAATTTTCATAATTTTTATGTTTTTAAAATTATCTACGTCTACTTAATCGCTGCGGTTTTAGAAATACTTGCAAATTGATCAATTTAGAATCGTTTTAAATACAGAAATTACCTAATAATTTAATAATAAAGGAGATACTAGAAAACTCTGGCAAGATTAAATCCAAAAAATATATCTCCTTTTCTCCAATCGCCTGTTGTTCTTCCCAGATATCCAGCTTCATCAATTGCCTGTGAACTGGTAAAATGCATCTGGAAAGCATGCCCGCCTGTTTCTAAATCAAAACCGATAGACAGCGGGTTTTTATAAAGAGAATTCTGTGCCCTGTTTAAATGCGCTGCATAATCCATATTTAAAGACCAGCGTTTGGCGAATTTATATCTTCCTCCAAAACCTATAGCATATTGAGTATTGCTTTGGTCAACGTCGTCAACAAAATTCTGGTGAAAGAATGACGGCACAATTTCTAAAGACAGCTTTTCAGAAAATTTTCTGGAAATCAGCAGCTGTGCTACATAAGTAAGCCTGTCTTTAAATTCAAGTTTAGGGTACAAGCTTTCTTTTAACGTGTTATTAATAGACAAACTATTGAACCCGGCTATAGTGACGGGAAAACCATCTTTTATTTGAGGTAATAGCATATACTTTGTTGCAAAGTCATATGCAAATTCACTTCTGGCCGCACTTACATTAAGTCCATTTGTCAAACCGTAAATAAATTTAATTTGTGTATTGGCATTATCCAGTCCGTAGAAACCTTCAAAACCATCTTTAATGGATCCGAATCGGTGTGCAACAACAAAATACAAATCACCTTTTGCGGCCAATTTTGTAGACTCAAGATTAACAATTTTCAGGGCTTTGAATGCAGATGTCACTTTTTCTTTTGTAGAAGGAGTTTCTACTCCAGAGAGCAAATCGGTTTGGGAGAAGCTTAACAGCGGAAATAAAAAAAATAATAGAATAAAGTTTTTCATGAGGTTAGTTTTAAATTGTTATTTGTATTAGTGTACAACTGAAGATTGGTCTATTTTAAATTCCTGGAGCAATTCGTCATATCCTAAAAAACGCCCTTTAATCTTGAGAGTTTTCCCGGATGTAATATTTTGAGGCAAACGGTTTTTGAATGTCACAAATATTTTTTCGCTCATAACAATTCCATTACCAGCTTTATCAATACTTGTTACTGGTGCAGATAATTCAATTGTTTTGTCCTGATATTTGATGTAAGCCAGACTATCGTTTGAAGCAAACTCTCTTTCTAGTTCGTTAACGGTTACAACATAATCGGCAGTTTCTGATTCTATATCCCTATGCCCTTTGTAGATGTAGAAGAAAGACAAAATTCCGATTATTATAAAAAGGGAAATTGTAGTTAGTATTTTTTTTCTCATAACTGTTTTTTAGTATTTGGATTATCTACGTTAAAAAATACCTATTGGATTTAAACCATTAAATATGCCTTTTGTTAAATCTGTATTATGCTTTTCAACGTATATGATTTTGAAATGCCTGATGATTCTTAAAATCATGCCTTTATTTATAACTAAAAACCAATCTTATGAATCTAAAAACACTTTTCGTTATCTCATCATTAGCTTCAATCTTTGTAAGCTGCGCCAACGATGATCCAAGCACCTTAATGGACCCCACACCCATTAATGGTCTGGCAACGTACAGCCAAAATGTAAAATCTATTATTGATAATAACTGTGTTGTATGCCATGCAGCAGTTCCTAAAAATGGAGCGCCTATGTCCTTAGTTACTTATGATCAGGTGAAAAATGCAGTTTTAAATCGAGGATTGCTTACACGAATTTCTTTAGAAAATGGAGATAGTTCCTTAATGCCGCAGGGCGGACCAAGATTACCTCAAACCACTATAGATATTATAAATAAATGGAATCAGGATGGATTATTAGAAAAATAATCTAGAACAAGATCATGAGGAAAATCATAATAATGCCAATGCTATTGGCTTCTTTTATTGTTTTTTCGCAAGAAAAAATAGTAACTAAATCTGCAGCAATAACGCTCGAAGCTTCAGTACCTTCTTTTCAGCCGGTTGCAGGAACTAACAGCAATGTAACTTTTGTTTTAAATCCCGCAACAGGAGAAGTGGCAAGCCTTGCTTTAATGAAAGGATTCCAATTTGAAATGGCTTTGATGGAAGAACATTTTAATGAAAATTACATGGAAACCGATAAGTATCCAAAAGCCGTTTTTAGAGGCCAAATTGAGGGGTTCGACATTAAAAGTCTAACAGAAGATTATAAAGATTATATCATAAAAGGGAAGTTAGAACTTCACGGTAAATCTAAAGATATAAAAGCCGCTGCAAAAATTACCAAGACGGGGCCGCGAATCACCATCATTTCTGATTTCGCCGTAAATGCCAGTGATTTTAGCATCCCTATCCCATCGCTTATTAAGTATAAACTGGACGATAAGGTAAAGGTTCAAATTATTGCGGTTTTAAAATAAATGCTAAACCAGATAAATCTTATCCACTAAAAACAATGTAAAGCCAAAAAACTATGAAAAAAAACATACTCATTGCAATGCTATATGTCTGCGCTATTGGCCTCTCACAAGAAAAAATGATCAGTAAATCAGGAAAAATTACTTTTGAAGCATCCGTTGCTTCTTTTGAAGAAGTCAAGGCCACAAATACTAATGTTACTTTTGTCCTGAATCCTGCAACGGGCGAAATTGCAAGTTTAGCCTTAATGAAAGGATTTCGATTTAAAGTCGCTTTGATGGAAGAACATTTCAATGAAAATTATATTGAAAGTGACCGCTATCCAAAAGCATTCTTTAAAGGAAAAATAGAAGGATTTGATCTTCAGAGCCTAACGGTAAATCCTAAAGATTTTATCATTAAGGGTAAATTGGAACTTCACGGAAAATCTAAGGATGTAAGCACCACAGCAAGGATAAGCAAATCAATATCAGGAGTTAGTATTTTATCTGATTTTAGTGTAAATGCCAGTGATTTTAATATTGCAATACCAAGCCTTGTTAAAAGCAAAGTTTCTAATAAAATAAACATTCAAGTTGCAGCAGTATTAGGAGCAAACAGACAATAACTACCAAAAAAACTTAAAAAGTCAATTATTCATTATATCAAAAAAAATGGAGGAAGAAACGAAAATTGAAGACGACTTTACCCTTATACGCTTTCAGAATGACAGTTCAGAGCCTTTTTTTGCCAACCGTGAGCTGGGAAGTGATATGATTCAGTTTCATTTCGGACTGAAAGGCAATAGCAATTTTTTGTTCAGTCAGGGTAGTTATACTTTAGAATTGAAAGAGGAAAAATCCCTGCTTTTGTATAATCCTAAAAAGCAGACATCACTTCATTTAGAACTTGCTCCAAATTCATGGGTGATTTCTATTATCGTCTCGATTAAGAAATTTCACGCGCTGTTTTCTACTCAAGCAGATTATATTACTTTATTAAGTGCTGATAATAACAACCAAAAGTATTCTACTGAAGCAAATATCAGTCCCCCGATGGCAATTGTTTTAAGCCAGCTGTTTCATTATAACTTTCATCCTTCTATAAAAAACCTTTATTACAAAGCAAAAGGATATGAACTGCTGAGTTTGTATTTTAACAGGTCTGAGAATCCAAGTGCACAACATTGTCCGTTTTTAATTGATCAGGACAATGTTTTGAAAATCAGAAAAGCCAAAGAAATTATTATTGCAAATATGAATGAACCCCCTGGTTTACAGGAATTGGCAGATGAAATTGGCCTTAATATGAAAAAACTAAAAATAGGTTTCAAACAAATATACGGTGATACTGTCTATGGTTTTCTGTTTGATTACAAAATGGATTGCGCCAGAAAACTGCTTGACAGCGGCTGCTACAATGTAAATGAAGTGGGCTTAAAAATAGGTTACAGCACCGGAAGCCACTTCATTGCGGGATTCAAGAAAAAATTTGCCACAACTCCAAAAAAATATCTGATGTCGATTAATACCAATTTTAAAACAGTATCGATTTTGTAAATTGCAGTATAAATAAAAAATAATATTACTCATATTTCTAAATGGCAGCAAATGCTACTTTTAGAAAAAATTCAAACAACAAATACTTAAAGCTTAAAGCTTAACTAAAAAGCAAAAAAATAATGAAAGGCGTATTAATAGTAAATTTGGGATCTCCCGAAAGTCCAACACCAAAAGATGTAAAGCCGTATTTAGATGAATTTTTAATGGATAAATACGTGATCGATGTTCCGTATTTATTGAGAGCTTTATTAGTCCGAGGCATCATCTTAAGAAAAAGACCCAAAGAATCGGCACATGCTTATGCAAAAATCTGGTGGGACGAAGGTTCGCCCCTTGTAGTGCTTTCAGAACGAATGCAGAAGAAAGTACAACCATTGGTAAATGTACCGGTTGCACTGGCAATGCGCTACGGAAGCATGACCATCGAGAAAGGCCTCCAGGAATTACACGATAAAGGCGTTAGCGAAGTAATGCTTTTCCCACTGTATCCGCAATATGCAATGGCTTCTACTCTAACCATTTTAGTAAAGGCAGAGGAAATCAGAAAGAAGAAATTTCCACAGATGACTTTTACCAATGTTGCTGCTTTTTACAACAAACCGGATTATATCAAAAATCTGGCAGATTCAATTCAGAAACATTTAGCTGGATTTCCATACGATCATTTATTGTTTTCGTATCACGGAATTCCAGAACGTCATATACGAAAAACCGATGTAACCAAATCGCATTGCAAAATTGACGGTTCTTGCTGTAACACACCTTCACCAGCGCATGATTTCTGTTATCGTCATCAATGTTATGAAACGACAAAACAAGTAGTAAAATTATTAGGTCTCCCAGAAGATAAATACAGCTTAACTTTCCAGTCCCGATTGGCTGGAGATAAATGGCTGGAGCCTTATACCGATATTGAAATTGATAAAATGCCGGCAAAAGGAATTAAAAATCTGGCTGTGGTAACACCGGCTTTCGTTTCGGATTGTTTAGAAACGCTCGAAGAAATTGCCATGCGTGCCAGAGAAGATTTTGAGAAAAATGGAGAAGAAAATTTCTTGGCCGTTCCTTGTTTGAATGACGACGACCAGTGGTGCCAGACTGTTGGTAACTGGATTAATGACTGGGCTGAATAATACTAAAATAGCAATATCGAGATATTGGACCTCCCATCATTCATATATCCGTTCGCCTCTTTATACAAATGAACTTCGATAATTCTTCTGTCGAAGCATTCAGTGATTCGGCAGATTGAATAATCAAAAGTAAAATTTCTTTCAACTCATTATTTCCAAGATTTACATCTTCACACAACAATTTTGAAAGACCCAGGATATTGGCAACGGACTTTCTAACCTTGTGAGAAATTGCAAACATCATCTGCTCTAAACCACTGTTAAATTCTTCCATGTTCAACTCCTTTTCTTTTTCTCTGATGTTCAAATTTACATTAGCAATTTTTAAATCTTTAGTACATCTTTGCAATTCTTCGTGATTAAAAATAAGTTCTTGCTTCGCTTTTTTTAACTTATCTAATATAATATCCTGATCCATAATTTACGATTAATAAAGTTAGTTAAAAGTATAACATTTAAAACGACTTTTCTTACCTAAGTACGTCTAACATCAATTAGATTCTAAATTCCCCGCTTTTTATTTCGATGTTTTGTTATTAATTGATTTTGAGAGTTAAAAAAAAATATTTTAAAAAGTAAATATTTACTCTGGAAAGTAATTTTGTTTAATATTCTAATTCTGTACTAATTATCTTGGTAACTTTTTAAAGTTTTAAAATAGAATTATTTTGCATAATTTTAAGTAAAACTATTTTATGTATAACAAGTTTACTATTTCTGAAATCATTCTTAATATACTGGCACAAAGCCCTGAAAAAACTTGCCCTTTTGAAGATTTAACCAGTATGGTTATTGCTTGTTTGAATGAATCCCTACAAGAGAGTTTATTTATCCAAAGGTCAAATCAGGCAAAAGTCTTAGATGCATTAATAATGCTAGATAGTGAAGGTCTTATTATTTTAGATTCAGCTACAGATGCAAGCATTATAACTATTAAGGGACTAATAAATATAAGAAGCAAAAGCTTTCTAAATTGATAAACAGTCTTTTTTGACTTTCTTAAATATATTACCCATTAATACCTTTGTTAAAGAACTAGTACCAGTATAAATATCATTTATCTGCTTATTCTGCATTTATCACTGCAATATTTCACTTCGTCCCAGATTTTTTCCCATTTTTTTCTCCACGCAAATGGGCTCTGGCAAACAATGCAGATTTTAGTGGGCAGGTTTTGTTTTTTAACTCCTCTCATTTTTTTGTTTATTTCTAAAACTCCAAACAATATCACTGGCGTATTTTCGAGTTTGTTCTATGTCAACTATAGGCTCTGGATAATCTCTACCTATTTCGCATTTGTAAAATTGCTGCTCAATAAGATTTAATTTCCATGGTTCATGAATTAATTGTGGTGGAATTTCAGCCAGCTCAGGCAGCCATTTCTTTATAAATATGCCCTCTGAATCGTGCTGCTGTGAATTTTTTACGGGATTATAAATTCTAATGGTATTGCCTGTTGTTGTACCGGCCTGCATCTGAATCTGCGGATAATGAATTCCGGGTTCATAATCTAAAAACTGTCTTGCCAAGAAATGAAGGTCCCGCCAGTCCTGCCACAAATTGAATGTAAAAAAGGAAACCAGCATGGCACGCATTCTAAAGTTGATATAACCTGTCTGGACTAAACATCGCATACAGGCATCAACAATAGGAACGCCGGTTTTACCTTCCTGCCAGGCTTTTATATAGATTTCGTTTTTTGGCTTGACCAAGGAATCGTAATCTTTGTTTATATTTTCAAATTCAATTTGACAGTCATTTTCAAATTTTTGCATAAAATGGCAATGCCAGTGAAGTCTGGAAACAAAATTTAGCATGGCTCTTTTGTTGTATGATGTTTCATAAAACTGATTGGTATATTGATACACCATTCGCATGCTTATGTTTCCATAGGTTAAATAAGGCGATAAACGGCTGCAGCCTTTTCGACTTAAAGCTGGTTTGGAAATGTGCTTGCTGTAATTTACGTGTCTTTCTTTTGCAAAACTTTCTAAATATCGCCAGGCCCAATATTCGCCACCTTGTTGAAAATTTTTATTTCGGTTTGTAATTTCATTCGAAAGTACTCTTCCTTTTAGTTTTTGATAAAAATCAGGATCTAAATTTTCAAATTTAAAAGTATTCAGGTCAATCATTTTAGGAATTGCGCGCATTGTTTCTTCCCAGCGCTTATCCCAATCTTGTTTTGATCGCAGCTTTCTGATAACACCATGGAGCTGAGATTGTTTCCAAAGAATTTTATGATCATCAAAAAAAAACTGCATGGCAATATCCCTGTCAAAAGTGACTTTGTTGCCAATTTCCTGATGCGAAAACACTGTTTGAACCTCATAAAGACTGCATAAGTGCTCAAAAACAGTCTGGACTTGGTTATGAAAATAATAAATCTGCGCAGCAAATGATTTTAATTTAGACTGCATTTCCTTTAAGGATTCATAAACAAACCGCCAATGACGGACATCAGCATCATCGCAAGTCATTATTGAGGGTTCAAAAAAATAAACCAAAAGAAGAGGGATATTTTCCTGCTGTGCCATAAAAAGAGGTTCGTGATCTGTAAAACGCAGATCACGTTTGAACCACATAATATTTATCTTTTTTTTATTCAACTTTTAAGCAGTGATTTAATTTCCTTATCGGGCTTTGCATAGCTAAATCGGTCTAACTGCATGGTTTTATGATAGCTGTCCAGACCGGAACAAGTAACGGTATTGGCTTTTTCTAAATCGAGGAAACCATCCTCAGACAAGCAGTCTTCGGGAATAAAAATCTGGACTATTTCCCCGATAATCATAGTAGTATTATTGATTGAAATGGCTGTTTTTTCTTTAAATTTAATGCCTAACTGTACGTTGCTTTCGAGTACAAAAGGAGCTGGAAAGTTATTTTTATATTCCGCACTGAGTCCTGCAGCATCAAATTCTGAAATTTCTTTATTGTATCTCGCTGATGTCTGATGTGCCTGCTTGTAGATCTGTTCATTGATATGATTAATGGTATAGAATCCTGTATCTAAAATATTTCTCATGGTATCACGCTCGGGCGGGCTGGGGCGAAAAATCATACCTATTAATGGAGGATTTGCTCCAATATGAAAAAAAGAACTAAAAATGGATAAATTAGTATTTCCCTGTACATCAGAAGTTCCTACCAATGCCACACTTTTAAAACCGCCTAAACTATTGATTAAATGCACGGCAGTTTGCTTTTCCATTTTTTCCAGATCACTGGTTTTAAAATTTATTTTGTTTTTCATTAGTAGAAATTTATTAAAAAATGCAACTTTTCAATTGATGAGTATCCATTTTTTATCACTGTTAAGTCTAAAAGTAGCAATATGTTCCTTATTCCATTCTTTGGGTCCTATAAGTGAGAGAAAATCAAAACCGTCTGCATCTTTATATAAGTGATATATTTCACCTACAATAGGTTCAAAAGAAAATCTGGCATTGTATACCAATTCATTCCATTGGAATTCTTCGATTAAATCCTGGTATTGCATTTTTAGTTCATTGAATTTACTTTCAAACTCTTTGTTTACCTTATTTAGGCCCATGCCTTTCCATCCTGCTAAATCATCTGCTTTTATTACCGGTGCGCCAACATTTGTAGCATATGGCAATAGGCTTGCATTATAACCATGCTCAGAAGAAAATACTACATTATCGGGTTTATCTTTTTTTATCATCTTCGAATATTTTTATTAACGCTTAGATATTTTATTATTTGAAATTGCTCTTTGCCTGTTACATTTAAATCTTTCTATTGTTTCGGCTCTCTTTGCAGCGTGTTTTGTTTTACAATTTTCAACTCGAATGCGCCATAATTTATAACTGCTGAATTTTAGCTCTTTTTTCATTAAAGCTTTCACATCGGCTTCTGAAAGATGAAATTGAAATTTTATTGCATCAAAAGGTGTTCGGTCTTCCCATGCCATTTCTATAATTCTATCGATCTGAATTTCATTCATTACACCATTATCGATTTTTACAATGATTGACTTTATCATATTTTGTTTAACAGTTATTAAATAACATTAAACAAAAATAATACTTTTAAAGTTATGAGAGAATTGATAATACATTAAATCTTAAACCAATAAATATAATCTAAAAGATGGGAAGAAATTCTATTTTATAAATTGATAAAAAATCCAGGCCACAATTCTTTATTTCTAGAATTCCAGCTTTTAAGTACTTAAAAGGGCTAAAAGAATAACATTTGATTTTTAAAGTTTATAATCAATTGATTAAAATTACTTAATTGAAAACTTGGAGTACCAAAGATAAAGAAGAAGAAATTTAGGCTATACATTACATGTTTGCTTTGATTTTGAATAAAACAGCGAAATTATTTTGACAAAAGTAAATTGCGCAAAAAATATTACTTCAAAATACTCATCCATAATACCTTTTACTTAGTCCGATTTTATTTTACTTTATTTTTTGACTTCTTTTAAAACCAAAAAGAATATTAAAGCGTAAATGACTTTATAACTTAAAAAAAGTAATTATGAAAACTAGAAAATTTTTAGCAGCGGCAATCCTGGCATTAGGATTTGGATCTACATCATTTGCACAAAAAACTGTAATGGTTGGTGGAGCGGCTATGTATCCTAATAAAAATATTATAGAAAATGCTGTAAACTCAAAGGATCATACCACCTTGGTAGCAGCAGTAAAAGCAGCAGGATTAGTTGAAACTTTACAAAGTAAAGGGCCATTTACTGTTTTTGCACCAACAAATGAAGCATTTAATAAATTGCCGGCTGGAACTGTTGAAACATTATTGAAACCTGAGAATATTAAATCATTACAAACCATATTGACATATCATGTAGTGGCCGGTAAAATGAATAGTTCTGATATTGCAAAAGCAATAAAAGCTGGTAAAGGAAAAGCTGCTTTAAAAACAGTGAGCGGCGGAACTCTAACTGCCTGGATGGATGGAAAAGATTTGTACATTAGCGACGAAAGCGGCAATAAGGCTAAAGTTACAACTTCAGATGTAAATCAATCTAATGGTGTTATACATGTAGTGGACACAGTACTGCTTCCAAAAATGTAATTTGCTAAAAATAAATTACAATTATATAAAAAGCTCTGAAATTTCAGGGCTTTTTATATAATTACTATGCGATACAATAATAATAGTCGATTGTAAAAGAGATTCTGCTTAACATTTTATTGCCAGCTCAAAACTTTACATATATGGAGCTGATATCTTTTTTTACAAAAAAATTAAGGGCTATCTCATTTTACTTTAAATAAATTAAAATTATAAGATTGCAATTTATGGTAAAATCATATATAAAACTATACATTTTTTCATCAATCCCCAACAGGACATCTAAACCAAATTGTTGAAGCCATCTTAAGACAGGTCCTACATCCAGTAAGCCAATCTCTTCAAATCTTCCATAAAATGTATAGAAATTTGTCCCTTCGAGGTCCCCCGACAGGACATACAAATCGCTTATTTTTTATAACTAGGTACTAGTTAAACAGTAAAAAAACGAATAAAAAGAGTCAGATTAGAAATGGACTTAAATTAAGATAATTCAATATTATTAATTACATATCCAGAAATTAAATTTCCATATTGTAATCACCCAATCTTTAAAAAAAAACTTCAAAAAATTGGTATATATATAATTTTTTCCTCTTGAGTTTTCGTTTTCAAATCTTGAAATAATGTAATCATATTTAAAACTGTAAATATGTTTAATGAAAAGTTCAATCTGAAAAATCTGTGTAAGTGACAATTCTATTTAACCGTAAATATTAAGTATTTTTGGTATATTTGTAGTACAAAAAAGAATAATAGTACTGTCAGTTATTCGTTAGTGTTTTAATTTTTGTGCATGATTTGTTGAAATAGTAAAATTGAATTTGGGTGCAGAATCGGTGCATTAGGTTCAAGACATTTATAAATACGTAGCAAAGACGGGATCTAAACACATAAAGTTCGAATCCTGCTCTCCCCACAAAACCTGCAAATCTTTGGATCTGCAGGTTTTTTTATTTTATATTGTTTTTCATATTTTTTTAACTTCTCAAAATCTCTGTGGCAAAATCGTGGTAAAAATATCCACGAGAAAATAAAGGCGCAAGCCTGAAAGTTTTCTGGATTATATTTCATTCTCTGCATGAAATCGCCTTTATCCTTGCCATTATTTTCTGCTGGAAAATTGACCCTATCAGAAACTGGCTTTTAATTTTATTTGCTGCACATTTTGCAGTTAGAGCATGGACGCTCTCCTATTTTGCGCCAAACATCATTGATTTTCAAAGAATGGCTGAAAACTCAACTTTTACAGAAGATCTTACACAGCGAATTTCCCTTTGGCAGACGCTCAATTATATCAGGGTTGCTATATTTCTTGCCATTTCCTGCGCATTAATTCCCTTGTGCATTAAATTATTCAGTCTAAGAGCATAACAAAAGGCAGTGTAGATTTACACTGCCTTTTGTTTTAGTCTATTTCGGTTCTTTTTTATCATTACGCTGGTATTTTATAAAAAGCATAGTTTAGAAAACACTCATGCGGTCTAATGCCGCATATCTTTTGTTTTTGCTTATCGCGAAGGCTGAAAATACATCATTTGTCGCACATAATGCTTCAAATTTATTACCCAGACTGCTTTGCTAAAAGTACATTTACAGCCTTTAATTTTCTGTCCATGCCATCTAAGATGATTTTTTGGCATTGAATATAAACTGCACAGAAAAACAGCATTAGAAAGTGACCTAATTTAATCTCAATAATAAAATTAAAACCACAATGATGAAAAAGCAAATGAAACGATATGCATTTTTACTGCTGATTGTTTATGGAACCAATTACGGACAGGCAAAAAAATATCTTGACCCAACCAAACCGATAGAAGAGAGAATTTCGCTTTTAATGAAAGAAATGACATTGGAAGAAAAGGTTGGCCAAATGAATCAGTATAACGGTTCATGGGATGTTACCGGACCTAAACCAGAATCTGGCTCTAATGAAGAAAAATACAATAATATCAAAAAAGGATGGGTAGGCTCTATGCTAACTGTTCGAGGCGTCAAAGAAGTAAGAGCCGTGCAAAAAATTGCTGTTGAAGAAACCCGTCTTGGCATTCCGCTCCTTTTTGGTTTTGATGTCATACACGGCTACAAAACCTTAAGTCCTATTCCGCTAGCAGAAGCTGCCAGCTGGGATTTGGAAGCCATAAAAAAATCGGCTGGCGTAGCTGCTTTGGAAGCATCTGCTTCTGGATTAAACTGGACTTTTGCCCCGAATGTCGATATCTCAAATGATGCAAGATGGGGAAGAGTCATGGAAGGCGCCGGTGAAGACCCTTATTTGGGAAGTAAAATTGCGATAGCAAGAGTTAAAGGTTTTCAAGGCGAGCATTTTGACCATACTAAAATCATCGCCTGTGCAAAACATTTTGCCGGTTATGGTTTTGTAGAAGCAGGCCGAGATTACAACAGCGTAGATATGAGCAATTCTAAACTATACAATACGGTGCTGCCTCCTTTTAAAGCGGCAAGCGACGCAGGAATCCGCACTTTTATGAATTCATTCAATACCTTAAACGGAATTCCAGCGACTGGAAATTCATTTTTACAGAGAGATATTCTAAAAGGCGCTTGGGGATTTAAAGGATTCGTGGTTTCTGATTGGGCCTCAATAGCCGAAATGATTACTCACGGCTACGCAGCAGATGGTGCGGATGCAGCTAAAAAAGCGGCTCTCGCAGGTTCTGACATGGATATGGAATCGAATATATATGTTACAGAACTGGCTAAACTGGTAAAAAATGGATCGGTAAAAGAAAGCGTGATTGATGATGCCGTGCGCAGAATCCTTCGCGTGAAATTTGAACTGGGTCTTTTTGACGACCCTTATAAATATTGTGACGAAGCTCGCGAAAAATCAAATATAGGAAGCAAAGGAAACCATTCCGATGTTCTGGACATGGCCAAAAAATCGATTGTGCTATTAAAAAATGATAAAAACCTTCTGCCTTTAAAAAAATCAGGCGCTAAAATTGCTTTAATCGGCGCTTTGGCCAATGATAAAAACAGCCCTCTGGGAAGCTGGAGAATCGCCGCTGATGATAATACTGCGGTATCAGTTCTGGAAGGAATGCAGCAATATAAAAACAGCGCATTAGTTTATGAAAAAGGAACCGATGTTGCCACCAACAAACAATCTTTTTTAGATGAAGTGAAAGTCAATACCACTGATTTTTCTGGGTTTGAAGCAGCAAAAAAAGTGGCCAAAGAGGCTGAAATTGTGGTAATAGTGCTGGGCGAAATAGGTTTTCAAAGCGGCGAAGCGCGCAGCAGAACAGAATTAGGGCTGCCAGGAAATCAGCAGCAATTATTGGAGGAAATTTATAAAGAAAATCCAAATATTATTCTGGTATTAAACAACGGACGTCCTTTGTCTATACCTTGGGCGGCAGAACATATACCTGCTATTGTTGAAGCTTGGCAATTAGGAACGCAATCTGGAAATGCTATTGCGCAGGTTTTATACGGAGACTATAATCCGAGCGGCAAGCTGCCAATGTCTTTTCCAAGAAACGTAGGCCAATGCCCTATCTATTACAATCTGTACAATACGGGAAGACCTATAAACAAAGACAATAATGTTTTCTGGTCGCACTATTCTGATGTCGAAAAAACTCCTTTATACCCATTCGGTTACGGATTAAGCTATACTTCTTTTGACTATAAAAACCTGAAGATTTCAAAAGCTTCTTTCCAAAAAGGAGAAAAAATCGAAGTCTCTGTTGATGTGACCAATACAGGAAACTTTGATGGAAAAGAAATCGTCCAACTTTATATAAATGATCCTGTTGCCAGCATTGCAAGACCTATAAAAGAATTAAAAGGCTTTGAGCTTATCGAATTAAAAAAGGGAGAAACCAAAACAGTTCAATTCACATTGACAAATAATGAACTTGGATTCTTCGACAACAACGGTAAATTTTTAGTAGAACCTGGCCAATTTAATATTATGGTTGGGTGGAATTCCAACAATGGACTTAACGGTAAATTTGAGCTAAAATAAAAGCCCAAAAATAAAGCCCAAAAGGATTATTCTGTCTTAACAAGAATCGAATATCTTTTATTTTTTTATATCCTGAGTACGATAATTCCTTAATAAGGTTCATAATCGTACTCAGGATTTTGGCAATAAGACAGATTTGAATAAAAAAAAATAAGTGTTCAAATTAGTTTTATTAATATTGTTTCCCATATCCTGAAAAATCCACTTATACAAACCAAATAATGCATACCGTTACATCTACATGAAAAAAACAATTTATATCCTTTTATGCTGTTTAACCATTTCAAACTCGCTGTTTTCGCAAGGCAAATTTGACAGCTACCAGTTTAGAAGCATACAAGAAACTGCTTCAAAACGAGCTGTTTCTTCTATCATTCAGGATAAAAATGATTTTATATGGATTGGTACAAGCGGTGCTGGCCTATATAGATACGATGGCGTAAATTATTTCGGATATAAATACGATAACAAACCCGGCTCGGTAAACAGCAACTTTATTTATTCGACGTTTATCGATTCCAAAAATAATCTTTGGGTGGGCACCGATCAGGGTTTATGCTTATATAACAGGGATTTGGATAACTTTACCCGAATCAATATTGAAGATGCCATAACACAAGGATACACGCAGCCCATTACGATAAAAACAATTATTGAAGACAATAATGGCAATCTATACTTAGGCGCTTATGGTTTTGGATTATTCAAACTTAATATAAAAACTCTAAAAGCTTCTCTGGTGCATTCAAAAGTGCTGGACAAACCCAATTTTCTGATAAAATCCTCGGTTAAAAACAAACAGGGAATTATTTATTTGGGAACCAGTTACGGACTTTTAGAAATTGACACTAATGGAAAAGTCAAACAGGTTTATAAAGACAAATTTAAACGAGAACCTCTAACTAGCGACATTGAAAGTCTTGTTATAGATAAATTTGGATACTTATGGATGGGCACAACAGAAAACGGACTCATAAAAATCAAGCCTGAAACAGATAATTATCAGTTTGAAAACTATCCCATTACCAAAAATAAAATCTTATCAATCGTACAAAGCAGTTTGGGTTACATTGTCTGCGGCACCGAAAATGACGGATTACTGGTTGTAAATTATAAGGGAGAAGTGCTAAAAAAATACCTGCACAGCAAGTATAATAGCGCCAGCTTAAAATCCAATTCGGTTTGGTCCTTGTACGAGGACAGAGAAAAAAGACTCTGGCTAGGATATTTCAATAAGGGACTTGGCGTTTTTGACAAGCCAAATAATAAATTCAATGCTCTTGAATCGCTTGCTAACAATGAAAATTCCCTTCAAACTAGCTATGTCACTTCGGTTGCAAAAGACAAAAAAGGAAACCTGCTTATCAGTAACGAAGGAGGCGGACTTGACATATATAACCTTGCCAATAAAAGCTTCATTCATGTAAATAAAACAAATCAAAGTTACTACTCTGGTTTAGATGCTCTCGATATTCAAGCCATTTTTATAGACAGCAAACAAAACATCTGGCTTGGAAGCTGGGACCGCGGCATCTACTTTTTAAAAAACGGAACTTCAAGATTTGTCAACTATAATACAGCAAATACACCAGGATTAAAATCAAATCGAATTTTCAGTTTTTCTGAAGATTCAAAAGGCAGAATCTGGATAGGAACTTTTATAAAAGGACTGCATTATTTTGATAATAAAAGCAGCACATTTGTACATTGCGATTCTGAGCCATTTGCCAAAAACGGTCTAGACAATGCTTTCATCCGTAAAGTTTTTGTGGATTCTGATAATGTTTTGTGGGTCGGCACTATCTTAGGATTATATCAGATAAATATAAAGGACGAGTCTGGCTTTAAGGTCACAAAAATGCGCGATGCCATGTTTGGCGGCATTAATAAAAACAATAGCATTCAGATTATTTTATCTATTTATGAATCTAATGATAAAACAATTTGGATAGGAACAGATGCTCAAGGGCTGTTTAGCTACAATAAAAAAAACAAGGCATTTTCCAATTATGATGATTTTCCTGGATTTAAAGAAAAATCAATTCGCGCTATCATTTCTGACAATAATGGCGCTTTATGGCTAAGCGGTGGATCTGGACTTACAAAACTTGATCTTAAAAACCGAAAAAGCACCAACTTCAATAAAGATGATGGTCTTATTGATAACGATTTTAATAACAATGCTGTTTATAAAGACGGGAACGGAGAACTTTATTTTGGAGGTTATGAAGGAGTAAACTATTTTAATCCAAACGAAATTAAAAAAGCAGAAAAAGCCCCGCGCCTTTATTTCAGTGATTTTAAATTATTCAATAAATCAGTAAAGCCAAATGAAGAAGGCTCGCCATTAAGCAAAGTAATTTCACAGACTAAAGAAATTACGCTTAATTACACGCAGTCTGTTTTTACCATCGAATATGTAGGAATCAATTATAATTATTCTAAGAAAAACCAATATGCGTATTATCTGGAAGGCTTTGAAAAAGACTGGAACTATGTAGGAAATAACAGAACAGCAACCTATACCAATCTGGCGCCGGGAAATTATACCTTTAAAGTAAAATCTGCCAACGCAGACGGCACTTGGAGCGGCAATCAATTAGAACTGAAAATAAAAGTGCTTCCCCCATGGTGGAAAACCATTTGGGCTTATTTAATCTATTCTTCTATTTTAATTTTCCTGATCCTCTATCTTAACAAGATCTATCAAAACCGTTTCAAAGCGAAGCAGGCTATCATTCTGGAAAAGGAAAAGAACATTCAATTGGAGAAATTAAACAATAAAAAACTTCAGTTTTTTACCAATATCTCGCATGAATTCAGAACTCCTTTAACACTGATTATCAATCCTCTGGAAGACATTTTAAAAAGTAAAAAAATATCTCCGGAGATATACAATAAATTAAAAATAGTGCACAAAAGCTCTGATAGACTCTCTAGGCTAATTAATGAGCTTATGGATTTTAACAAATTAGAGTTTAATAAAATTTCGCTTCAAGCCAAGAAAGTTGAAGTAGTATCGTTTACCGAAGCCGTTATAGGCTACTTTTATGAAGAAGCTGCTGCCCGAAACATTGCTGTTAATTTTGAATCGCCCATAGATGAGCTCGAAGATTGGCTGGATCCTAAAATGCTGGAAAAAATACTGTTTAATATTATTTCGAACGCATTTAAATTTACCCCTGATAATGGTTCTATCCATATTTCCATAAACGCATCAGAAACCGAAAATGCATTGATAATTGACGGAAATAAAGTCCCATCGTTTTCGATAACCATTGCAGATACAGGTTCGGGAATACCAAAAAAAGATTTGAATAAAATTTTTGACCGTTTTTACCAGGTCAATAATCTCAATAAGGAATATTACGGAAGCACAGGAATTGGCTTGGAGGTTGTAAAGGAATTTGTCGAACTTCATAAAGGAAAAATTGAAGTTGAGAGCCAAGTTGGCCAAGGCACAAGTTTTAAAATAACTTTTCCGTTAGGCAGCTCGCTATATAAAGGAAGTGAAATCATTGAGGAGAAATATAAAATAGAGAGCAAAAACGAACTTCTATCTGAGCCTGTTCGAGATGAGATTGAATCTAATTCTGAAGCAGAAACTCAAAAAGCCTATACCGTTTTAATTGTAGAAGACAATACAGAACTGAGAAATTATTTAAAACAGGAACTTAGCAAGTCATACAGAGTAATTACGGCCGAAAATGGCCAAAAAGGCTACGATCTTGCGGTGCAGAAATTGCCCGATTTAATCATAACCGATGTCATTATGCCAGTAATGGACGGACTGGAACTGTGCAAAAACATAAAAGGCGATTTAAAAACAAGCCATATTCCTTTATTGATGCTTTCTGCCAAAGCAATGGTAAAAGACCGACTGGAAGGCATCGATTCGGGGGCTGATATGTATTTAAGCAAACCTTTTGAACTGGATATTCTAAAATCCAGTCTGGCTCAGCTTATTACAAGCAGACAGATCATGTTTAAGAAATTTTACAGCGGCATCACAAAACAGGGAAAAGAAAAAACAACTTCGCTTGATAATGATTTCATCCAAAAGATTCTGCATTATATTAATGAAAACATCAGTGAGCCTGAACTAACCGTAGAACTCCTTTCATCTAAGATCTTTTTAAGCAGAAGCCAGCTCTATCGAAAAATAAAAACCTTAACGGGTGTTTCTGTCAATGAATTTATCCGAAATGTGCGACTAGAAAAAGCAAAACAGTTCATAGAACAGGGCAATAATAATATCAACGAAATAAGCTTCAAAGTCGGTTTTACTTCTCCCTCCTATTTTGCCAAGTGCTATAAAATCAAATATGGACATTTGCCCACGCAGGAAAAAAGAACGAAAGAATAGCAGAATATCCATAATTAAACATCAAATGGCAGAGAGCTTCGGTTTAAACCGAAGCTCTTTTTTTGTCAGTGATTTTTTTCAAAATCCAAGCTTTTAATTTTCAGCTGAAATTCAGCTTATAAAAATTAAACCCTTAATATTTTGAACAAACAATATTTTTTAGTCTAAAAAATTATCAATACTTCAGCAGCTGTTTTAATGCCTATAGGACTTCAATTTAGCATTTACAGGGATTCAGAAGCGCTTTTTGCATCATCTGTTGCACAATATGCATCATCTGTGCTACAATGCAACACCTCTAGAATATACTTTCGTTAAGAAATATTTAAGAAAAAAGTTTAGCCGCTCTAACTCAAAACAATCTCTTGGCCAAACTCCCAAATTTTTAAATGTTTTTCTTAAAACTTAACGAATTACTAATTATTTCAATTTAAACTAAACAACCAAACTTTATGCAGAAAAAAACATTAAAAAGACTATTGTGCTTAATAGTATGCTTGTGGGGAAATTTTTTCTTCGCTCAAACTGTTAAAGGTAAAGTAACATCGGGGGGAAACAGTCTTCCAGGCGTTAGTGTAATAGTACAAGGAACCAAAAATGGAACAGTCACGGATTTTGACGGCAGTTTCGTATTGAATAATATTGAACCAAAAGCAATGCTGCTTTTCACTTATATAGGATACAAAAATTTAATCCTTGAAGCTAAACCGAATATGCAGGTGGTGATGGCGAGCGACCTCGAAAAACTAAACGAAGTGGTGGTTATCGGATACGGGACATCAAAAAGAAAAGACATAAATGGCGCTGTATCTTCTATTAAAGCTTCTGAAATTCAGGATAAGCCTTTTATTTCCATTGATCAGGCTCTTGTGGGTAAAGCCGCAGGTGTGAATGTTACGCAGAACTCCGGTACTCCAGGAGGGGGAATCTCGGTTCAGATTCGAGGAATTACCTCTATTAACGGGAATGAGCCTTTATATGTGATCGACGGAACGCCTGTCTTTGCAGACAAGAACAATGACTCCTTTTCGTTTAGCGCTCTAGGCGGAGGAAACGGACAGACTAAAAATTCTGCTTTGTCCGGTTTGAATATTTCAGACATAGAAACGATCGATATCTTAAAAGATGCTTCTGCAACAGCCATATACGGTTCAAGCGGTGCAAATGGAGTGGTTTTGATTACCACTAAAAAAGGAAAAAAGGGAAAATCTAAATTTACATACGAAACCTATTTAGGAACACAACAGATAAACAATACGGTTGATGTTTTAAACCTGCCTCAATATGCGGCTTATCAGGCAAAAATCTACAAGCTAAATGGCGAACCTGTTCCGTATCAATATCAAAAACCGAATCTGCTTGGAAATGGCACAAACTGGCAGGACGAACTTTTCAGAACAGCAACCATATACAATCACCAGCTTTCTTTCTCTGGAGAAAAAGATGGAACACGCTTTTATACTTCTTTAAATTATTTTGATCAGGAAGGTATTGTCTTAAATTCAGATTTCAACAGATTGGCAATGCGCTTAAATGTAGATTCTAATGTAAAATCTTGGCTAAAAATTGGCAATAACCTCTCAATAAGCAAATCATCTCAGCAAGTGGTAAGAAATGATGACAGAGGAGGATTGGTTATGAACGCCTTAAGACAGTCTCCAGAATTACCGGTTAGAGCTGCAGACGGTTCTTATGCGGGACCAACATCTGGTTTGGGATCATCGGCAAATGAAGCCACTAACCCAATTGCCTTATCTGAATACAATAATGCCACTACAGAAAGATTTAAAATCAATGGAAATCTATTTGCTGATTTTACTATTTTAAAAGGATTGGTTTTCCGATCAGAATTAGGATACGACTTGAATTTCTCAAAAAACAGCACTTTTGTGCCTAAATATACTTTAGGAAACGTAACGGAGCTTTTAAATAAATCGTTCAAACAGCAAGATCAGAGCTATTACTGGAATATCAAAAACTATCTGACTTACAACAAAACGCTTAACGAGAAGCATAATTTTACTTTTTTACTGGGCCAGGAAGCGCAGGAAAGCTATTATGAATATTTAAGCGGTTACAGGACAGGCGATTTCCTAAATAAAGATTTCACCAATCTTAATATCGGTGATATCGCCACTGCCCTAAACGGAAACGGTTCTGGACGCTGGTCTATGACTTCTTATATTTCAAGATTAAACTACGGTTTTTCTGACCGATATTCTTTTTCTGCTTCTTTAAGAGCGGATGCTTCATCCAACTTTGGACCAAACCACAAATGGGGATATTTCCCTTCATTTTCAGGAGGATGGACAGTGAGCAACGAAAAGTTCTTTGAGCCTTTGTCAAAAAGCGTCAATTATCTGAAATTCAAAGCCGGATACGGTCTTGTAGGAAATCAAAACATTCCAGCAAACCGATACCAGACTATTTTATCGCTGCTAGCATCGCCATTTGGCGGGGTTTCGCCAACGATCGACAATTTGGGAAATCCAGACATAAAATGGGAATCTCTTAAATCTTTCAATACCGGTTTTGAACTGGCAATGCTTAACAACAGAGTAAAATTAGATTTTGATTATTACATTAAAAATTCTTCAGATTTCCTGACCAAACAAATCAACGATGAATCCAATCAAAGTGCCCTTAACTATTATCTGAATACAGGTGAAATTGTAACAAAAGGTATTGAGCTTACTTTAAATACAAGAAACATCGCCGCAGAAAATTTTAGCTGGGATACCACGATCATTTTTTCAAAATACAATAATGAACTGACTCGTTTTCAAGGTCAGGGCAAATCATTGTTAGGAAAAGTGCAGTTTGATTTATACAATGTTACCAGAACTACCGAAGGACAGCCTGTAGGACAGTTTTACGGATATGTGACAGATGGTTTGTTTAAAAATGCGGCAGAACTGGCAGCTGGACCAATTCAAGAAGCAGGAACAGGCGTGGGAGACATTCGATTTAAAGATCTTAATGGTGACGGAAAAATAGACAGTAAAGACCAGACAGCCATAGGAGATGCCATTCCTGATTTTACCTACGCTATTACGAATAACCTTAGATACAAAAACTTCAATTTTTCGGTTTCTTTAACAGGAAGTCAAGGCAACAAGATCTACAACTTTACGCGCCATTATATTGACGGAATTTATCCTGGCTTTGGAGACCGATTTGGAAACGTAAGCACACAGGCCATGCAGGCTTTTGAACCTGGAGTGAATGAAAATACCGATGTTCCGAGAATTACGCTTAATGATCCAAATGGCAACGGAAGAATTTCGAACAGATTTGTTGAAGACGGTTCTTATTTAAGAATCCAAAATGTTTCTTTAAGCTACGATCTGCCAAATAAGATTTTCGACAATTCCATTATATCTAAAGTAAGATTGTATGCAAACGTTCAAAACTTGTACACGTTTACAAAATATACCGGATTTGATCCAGCTCTTGGAAACCTAGATCAGAATATAACACTGAGCGGTATCGACTTGGGGCGTTATCCTGTGCCAAGAATAACTTCCATAGGGGTAAATTTAGAATTCTAAGCTTTATAAAAACACATTCAACTTAATGACTTGCAGTCATTAACATAAAAATATAGTTATGAAAAAACTTTTTAAACTTTTTTTGATGGGAATGCTTATACCATTGCTGTCTTTATTTTCCTGCTCAGATGAGTTTTTGAATGCACCATCTGAAAACCAATTGACGCCAAGCGATCTGCCTGAAGGCGTTACCGCTTTTGACGGAATCGCCGAGAGCTTGTACTTTAAGCCTTGGTTTGCTTTTAACGATAAATTCCTAATTGCTGTAGGAGATATGTATGCCGGAAACGCCTTTACATTTGACGGCGCTTATGCGCAGTTTAAAGATGCTCAGGTAACATCTCAAAATCCGATTCTTACAGAAGGATACGTAGCCTTGTTTTCGGTTATCGACCAGTCTAATAACTTAATGAGTCTGGTTGAAGCCAGAAAAAGCGAACTCCCTGAGGCATCTTATAAAAATGCAATTGCCATATCAAGATTCATGAGGGCCAATGCCTATTTCTATTTGGTTAGAACTTTTGGAGCCGTGCCTATCATCAATAAAGCGGGTTCTGCTGCACAGCCAAAAAGAAATCTTGTTGAAGATGTTTACAAATTCATCAAGCAGGATTTAGAATATGCGGCAGAAAATTTACCGGAAAAAGGATTAAAGAAAGGGTATGTGACTAAATATGCCGCAATGGGAATTTTAGCCAAAGTGCATCTGACTTTAAATGAATATGCCCAATGTGCAGCTTTAACCCAGAAAATTATCGGAAATCAGTATACTTTAATTCAAGAATACGGAAATCTGTTCAGCAGTCCGGAAAATAATAATAGTGCAGAGAGTATGTTTGCGCTTCAATGGAAAGCTATTGCTACAGAATGGGGAACTCAAAATACCAATCAGGCGTATATAGTTCCAGGAGGTACTGGAATTACAGGCGGTGGTGACGGATGGGGAGTTTACCTTCCATCAATTTCTCTGCAAAATGGATTTGAGCCAAAAGATATCAGAAAGAAAAGCACCATTATGACCGATGGCGATTTTTACCCTGAATTACTAAAAAGTCAAGGCGGTTTTACATACAAAAAAATATATTCTTCTACAGCCGCAAATTTCAGAAAATACATAGTAGGGTCAGCTGCGGAAAGAAATGACGTATTCTTTATGAGAACCTCGCAAAATACAATCATTCTAAGGTATTCGGACATTTTACTGATGAATTCTGAAGCATTATTGGCAGGAGCGCCATCCACTACTTCTGCAGCTGCTTTAAGCTCTTTTAACGAAGTAAGAAAAAGAGCGGGATTGCCAATTAAAACAGTCCTTACAAGAGATGATCTGTTTAATGAGAGAAGGATTGAATTTGCTTTGGAAGGACAATATTTCTTTGATTTAAAACGCCGCGGTCTGGCTGAAGCAACTGCGATTATCTCACAGCAGGAAGTAGGTTTTTATTCTGATGATGCCAGAACAGAATTGGTTTCAAGAAAAATAACGCCTAGCAGCAATTATTTTGAACTTCCATTGCCTCAGTCTGCCATAGATACCAATCCATCATTATTAGAAGCTCCGGTTCCTTTTAACTTTAATAACTAAACTATGATCAATACAATAAAATATAGCATTCTACTGCTTTTTATGCTGGCTTCTTTTACAGCCTGCCAGAATGATGATGCAGCCAGCGCAAACATAGATGCAATGGTTGCCGAACCGGGGGATTTACTAAATCAGGCCTTTCCAAACAATAAAGTAAGAGTTGAAGGGGAAGGTTTAACGGGACTAAAAAAGATTACACTAGATAATACTATCAATATTGCTTTTAATCCTAATTACAATTCAGACAAATCGTTTATTTTCACCATTCCTTTTGATGAAAAGCTAGGAAGCAGATTTGGTGTGCAGCCTATTACTTTTACAGCTGCAAATGGCTCTGTTACTAAAAACATTGAGATTTTACAGCCTGTACCAACAATTACCAAAACCACTCCTACTGTTGCAACTCCAGGATTTCCATTAGAAATCGAAGGAACTTGGTTTTATAATATTTCATCTGTAACCTTAGCAGGAAAAGCGGTAAGCTATACAGTAAAATCGTCTTCTTCAATTATTATCGGTTTGCCTGCAGATGCAGCTTCTGGATCAGAACTTGCCATTACTACACCTGGAGGAACAGCAAAAAAGACAATTGATTTTGCAACCATTATTCTGGTATCTGATTTTGACGGAAATGGCCTTAGAAAAGATTGGACATCTTATGGAGACGTAGAAAGTTTCAGCACCAGTACAGCTGGAGGTCCGACTGGAAATTACACCACATTGGTTTGGGC
This sequence comes from Flavobacterium sp. TR2, assembly GCF_025252405.1. NCBI lineage: Bacteria > Pseudomonadati > Bacteroidota > Flavobacteriia > Flavobacteriales > Flavobacteriaceae > Flavobacterium > Flavobacterium sp. TR2. The sequence continues at coordinate 4,252,767 of NZ_CP104307.1, forward strand.
AGGTTCAACTGCCAATGGCTATAACGGAAGCAGTGGCGGCGGAGGAGCCAGTTTCCTAAGTGCTTCTAATACAGATGCAGCAAAAGCTTATATTGACATTGACGTAAGTGCAAATGTTACGGGTGCCCAATTTGCAATCCAGTTAAATACTATTGACGGAGTAAACTATGGCTATAATTTTAAAATTACGGATGTAAACTGGATGACAAAAACCATATCTATTGCAGATTTTAAAGACAACTACGGTTTTGGATCTAATACAGCTGCTAATTTAAATCCATCTAAAATCAACGAAATTAAAGTTGGAATTGCTCAGGGAGATACCCCTAACCCCAGTGCCATTAAATTTGATAATATTAAAATCCGTTATCAATAATTAATCTGACATTTTAACTTAAAAAAGAGGCTGTGGTCAAAACGGCCTCTTTATTACATCGAATAAATAACTATAAATAAGGACATTCTATGAAAAAAGAATGTCCATAATACAAACAGTATGAAAAGTAAATTTTTATTAATGCTGGCTGGCCTCGTCTTTTTTTTAAATGCATGCTCGAAGGACGATAACGAAACTGTTGAAACTCTGGAAACGCCAGTTGCCAATGCTCCAAAAGATATAAATGATCATGGTTTTAAAGCCAAATGGAATTATGTTTCGCATTCCAAAAGCTATCTCCTGGATATTTCAACTACAGAAAACTTCACCTCTTTTGTCCCAAATTACAATGCAAAAGAAATTACTGATTTAAATGATGCTGTAACAGGTTTAACCGGAGGAACGCAATACTACTACAGAGTGAGAGCCAAAAACGAAACGCAAATTTCTGATTATTCAAATGTAATTGCGGTTGTTACAACAGGCTCAAGCGGTATTCCTGAAGATCCCACTTTTTTAAAGGTAAAAGTAAATAAGCTAGCCAATCCGTTTTTTGTTGGTATGGCGATAAAAGCTTCACAATTGACAAGCGGAAGTCCTTATGATGTTATTCTGAAAAATGAATTCAGCAGCATTTCTGCCGAATACGAAATGAAAATGGATCAGATCTCAACTGCAAGCGGTGTTTACAACTGGACTGTAGCCGATAAAATTGTGGCTTACGGAAATGCCAATAGCATCAACGTGCACGGCCATGCCCTAGTTTGGCATAATGCAGTGCCGCAGTGGCTAAAAGATTTTTCTGGAACAGATGCTGAATTTGCAGCTGAAGTTAAAAAATACATTACTGATGTGGTAACGCATTATGCGGGAAAAGTAAAATCTTGGGATGTGGTTAACGAAGCTGTAGATGACAGTGGCGCCATGAAAAATACTATTTTCTTACAGCGAATGGGGCCTAACTATGTAAAAGACTGTTTTCAATGGGCAAGAAATGCCGCAATTGCTGCTGGTGATGCTTCTTTATTATTATTCTATAATGATTACGCTACCTCAACTAATACAGCAAAACAAGACAAAGTTTTTAGCTTACTGGATGATCTAAAAGCTGCTAAAGTTGTTGACGGTGTTGGCTTTCAGATGCACAATACCTATTTAAGCCCAACCAAAGCGCAAATACAAACAGATCTTAACAAGGCTGTTGCAAAAGGCTTAAAAATTCATGTTTCAGAATTGGATATACAGGTAAACCAGTTTAACGATATCTCTGCATTTACTAATGAAAGAAGACTGGCTCAAAAAGCAAAATATAAAGAGATGGTGCAGATTTATAATGCGCTTCCAGCGGCAAACAAATACGCTTTGACAATTTGGGGAATGAGAGATAATGAATCATGGATTCCGTTCAGCACTGAACTGAATCACCCAGGCAATGACTGGCCTTTATTGTACGATTCTAATTTTGCGGTCAAAAGTTCACATACCGGATTTTTAGAAGGTTTAGATTAAATCAAAAACAAATTTGAATTAGATTGGCAGCCATCTGCCAAAAAAACACCACTTCGTTATGAGTGGTGTTTTTTGTTAATAACGATATGAAAAACGGCAGGGCTATTATAGTGCTCTTTTATAGGCCGAAACTTGATCTACCCACATGATTGCAGCTGTAAACAAATTTATTTTATCAGGATTTATAAAACTGGAATGATTTGACCCAACATTCATATTTAAAACAATATTATGCTTTTTGAAATTATTCAAATTCAGTTTTGATACGCTGCTGTTTGCGTAAGCTGCAACAATATTATCATCAATTTTTATTGTTATGGTTAGCGCATTATCTTTCATTTTTATAAAACATTCATACAAATGCCATCCATTGTTTCCATCAATATTAAAACTTACTGGATATTGCCTTTCTGCCAGGTTTTCCAATTGATTTGCCCCTACCGCTGTTCCGTAAAAAAGATTAGAGGCAAATCGGGAGGCATTTGGAGCAAAAGAATAGCCTTCCATAATATCAATTTCCCCATGTGTAGGCCATCCATCTTCCTGAACTGTCCAGAAAGCCGGCCATGCGCCATATGTTTGCGCAAATGACTTATAATTGGCTCCGTCCATTGCCAGTAATTTTATCGTGGCAGACAATCTGTATTCGGTATTATTTTCAGGCGTGTACTCATAAAGCGACTTCACAAGTCCTGACTGGTATTTGGTTGCGCTGAGCTTGGCTGTTTTAATTTCCAGGCATCCTCTTCCGTCTCTAGATTGCACTGAAGGCACCGAACTTTTGTAATCGCAATATTTAGAATTATAGTCGGTACGCTGCACTTTTGTCCACTTTGAAAGCGAGATATCTGTCTCAAAAGTGTCTTCGAATTGTTTTATCCAATCAGATTCTGCGGCTTTATTAATCTTCGTGTCTGCATTTATCCCATCCTGTTTTTTCTCTGTGCCTGAATTTTCAAAGCAAGAAGAAAATCCAACAGCAAATGTTAGCATTAAGGCAACCTGACTTAATTTTTTCATGAAATGTTATTTAGTTATTATTTAGTTTCTATTAAGGACTAAAAGTAACTTTATATAAAAAAATAGAATGCCACATTTGAGGCAGTTAATGCCATAGATGTTGTATTTTCACTGCTGTATCAAATACAGCTTGCGATAAAAATAATTTTACTCCAAATGATATCCCATTACAGTCTTATTTAAAGTCGGCACTATCAATAGCTTTTTCTCTGCGATATATTCAATATCTGCAGCAGCAATCTTTTCTTTTCCTAAATCAATAATGAGTTTTTTATTTCCTTTTGCATCGATATGAAACACTTCTCCCTGCCATGCTCCAGATACTATTAACCCGTTACCTCCATCACTGGCAATACCGTCTAAATTATCAATTCCATTAAAAATTTCATAAGCCTTACCTGTCGATTTATTAACCGCAAAAGCAGTTCGGCTTTTCATATTCAACACTAAAACTTCATCTTTTCTGGATAATAATCCATTCGGCATAGAAAGAAAATCAGATTCAAGCCATACCTTTATTTCTCCATCAGATATTTTATAGATTTTATTGTCAAAACAATCCGATACGTAAATGTCTCCATTGCGATCTGATGTAACATCATTGAAAAATTTTGCAGAATCAGCTTTATATACTTTTTCTATTTTAGACGTATTGGTATTTATTTGCAAAACTTTATTAATATCAGCCACAAACAGTTTATTTTTAAATAAAGCCATTCCTTGCGGATTGTCCAGTCCATCAATCCATTTTAGAACTTCTATTTGTCCATTTGTTCTAATTTTAGAAATAAATCCATTTCCGTCCTTGGCTAAGTATTCTCCATTTATATTGGAGATATACACAATCTTTTTCGAAGAATCATAAAGTGCCGATTCTGGTTTGAGAAATAAAGAATCCGATTCCCATACTTTAGTTGCTCTTTGACTAAAAGCAGTCACAGGAATCATCCCTATCATTAGCAAGAGACCTAGCTTTTTCATGATTTAATTTTATATGATTTAATATTATTTTATTGCCACTAATGTTTGAATGATCAGTTACGGAATGCCCTGCCTCTCAAATATAAACAATCGGTTGCTATAAATTGTAACAATTCACATGATTTCTGTTTATTCCTAAACGAATCCCATCCCTAACAATATAATGCACATCGCTATTGATTGGCATTCAGTTATGCTGGATCATTGCTTTGTCAAGCATCCCGACAGACTGAGATGATATTTTTTCTACGGCTAAAAGCTAAAGCAGTATTAATCTGAAGCTGTAAAAATGAACATACAATTACATAATTTTTACCGACTTTCCTAGTTAACTGTTATATACTTACTTTTTAAATCGATCTTGCCCTTTTAAAAAAGCTTGCATAAGGCAATATAAGACAAAAGCTAAACGCATAGACCGCTCCACATTTGATTATCAAAATTTTACTCAGAATCCTCCAATAAAATATTTTCTTAACAAATAACACAATCGGTTGTTTTTTTTAATGTCTTTTATTATTAAATTAGCAGTAAAAAACTTACTCTAAACAAAGAGTAGATTTACTAACTAATTAAAACCATTTAAGTTATGAAAAGATTAAAAAAATTACTTTTTCTATTTTTAATGTTTATTCCTTTAATGCAATTATTTGCCTGGCCCGGAATGCCTCTGCCTCCATTGCATATCGAAGGTAAAAATTTAAAGGATCCCTGCGGAAAAAACGTTTTGCTTCATGGCGTTGCCATCACTCCCAGTCCTTGGTTTAATGGATGCTCGTATAACCAATGCCGTTGGGATAATTATAATGTTCAAGGCTGCCTAAACTATAATAATGCTGTTATGGACGCGCTTACCAACACAAGTAACGGATGGAAATTAAATTATATAAGGCTTCATATTGATCCTTACTGGACCAATACGCCAGGCTGCTCAGCGGGAGAAAATGATATCTCCTGCTTTGATTACAACAGATTGGTAACTTATGTAAATCAAGTTATAATTCCTTTAATTAATCATGCCAGAAGCAGAGGACTTTATGTTGTCCTTCGCCCTCCTGGAGTATGTCCTAATCGAATTGCCTATGGAGACAATTACCATAATTATCTAAGAACTGTGTGGCAATATCTATCGGGCCATCCAAATTTAAAAAATGTAGATAATGTGATGTTTGAAATAGCCAATGAGCCTATAGAAATACTTGGGACAAATGGAAATTGGGGAGCTACGGGCGATGAACATTTTGCCGCTTTACATAATTACTTTCAGGATTTAGTAAATAAAATTAGAGCCAATGGTGCAAATAATGTCTGCTGGATACCAGGAACGGGATATCAATCCCATTACCAAGGATATCCAAACCATTTGATAACAGGCGGCAATATTGGTTATGCTGTTCATGTTTATCCTGGCTATTGGGGAGCAAATGCAGAAAACACCACCAGTTTTAATAACGCTTGGAATGCTAATGTCCAGCCTATTGCAAACGTTGCTCCTATTATGATAACAGAAACGGATTGGTCTCCCACAGGTGATGGAACGTGGGGCACTGGCACGACAAGCGGTTTTGGTCTCAATCTGAAAGGAAGAATTGATGCTACTGGAAATTGCAGCTGGAATCTGCTCGCACCGGAAGGCCTTATAACCAATGCAGATCCATACAATGTTACAACTGCATTCAACAACAATTGGGAGGCTTGTGCTGCACCAGTCAAACAATGGTTCTCTGCATATGCAAACAGTAACATCCCATCGCAAAACTGCACTACACTAATAAATAATAGTGTCTATGAAATTGAATTTAAAACAAACTCAAATAAGGTAATAGATCTTAAGTACGGAACTAATGCAAATGGCACGGCGATTCGTCCTTGGGATAGATCAGGAGCAACAGCGCAGCAGTGGATTGCCATTGATGCTGGAAACGGCTATTGGCGATTTAAATCAAATGCAAGTTCTACAGGACGCGTAATAGATCTTGAAAGCGCAGATCCAACAAATGGAAAATCGATTAGACTTTGGGATGACTATAGCAATGATGCCCAAAAATGGCTGGTAACAGATGTTGGCAATGGCTATTACAGCGTAAAATCAGCCGTAGATACTTCAAAAGGCTGGGACACTTCCAATTGCAATATGGATGGCACCGCAAATCTTCAGCTTTGGGAATATTACGGGACTTCGTGCCAGTTATTCAAGTTCAATAAAATAGAGGCTACAGCAAAAAGTGCCAATGTTGCTATTTTGGCAGATAATATTGAAGCAGATACTACTATTCAAGTATATCCGAACCCATCAAAAGATGGAGAGTTTAATATTTATTGCGCTTCACAATCAGACGAAAATTATTCTCTGACTATATACTCAATTACTGGTGCGCCATTATACGAAACCAAAAATCTAAAATCTAACACTAATCATGTTATAAGAACTAAACTTCCTAGAGGTATATATTTAGCGAAGATTCTTCAAAATTCAACTGCAACAACCAAAAAAATTGTAATTGAATAGCCTATTCTTAAATAATAGATACTAATATTGATACTAACTTTATAGTTTTATCCATTATTGTTTATTAATACAAAAACCACTACTTTAAATTTTATTTAAAATAGTGGTTTTATTTTTCACTTCAAATTTAACGAACAGCCAATAACTTTGCAGCCAAACCTAGCCTTCCTTTACATAAATCATTGGCTGGCGTTTAAAATGCGAGATGAATTTTCTGCTACCGGTATTTTTAAAAAATAATCAGGAAGAAATCTCAAAGACAATCTGCATACAGCGAAAAATGGCTTTCCTATCTTTACTCTATCCAATACCAGAATAAACATCCAAAAAGCATCTTGTTTTTAAGTACTATCTAAACAATAGCGGAGCTAATTCTTTGAAGCTTCTTCGCCAAGTCAAAAATTCGTGAGCCGTATTTTCAGAGATATAAGAAACGGCATTAACCCCTGCATCTTTCAATGTTTTTACCGCAGACTGTACTGATTCGGGCCTTTCGCGGCTGCCACAGCTTATAAAAATAAGTTTAAGCTTTGACTTGTCTTCAATTTCTTCTGGCTTATAAATTCCTCCGCTTAAAAGTGCATAATGAGAGAAAATATTAGGTTTATTAAGCGTGATAGAATGCGTTTCCATTCCGCCCATTGACAGACCAGCCATAGCACGGTTTGCCTGATTGGAAATCGTACGAAAATTTGAATCGATGTACGGAATTAATTCCTCTACAAGAACCGTTTGAAATGGTTCTATTTTAAAGCTTGCCAATCCGCCGTATTTAACTTCGTTTGTCATTCCGTACGCCATGACGATAATGAATGGTTTTATTTTGCCTTCAGCAATTAAATTGTCCATAATTAAGTTTACACGCCCCTGATTGCTCCAAGCGGTTTCATCTTCACCCCAGCCGTGCTGTAAATACAACACTGGATATTTTTTGTCCTTATCTTTATGATAAGAAGGTGGGGTATATATAAAAGCCCTACGTGATGTATTGGTGCTCTTTGAAGGGAAAAGAATCTGCTGCACATTTCCGTGCGGAACATCTTTTAATGCATAGAAATCCTGATCGTGTGCCGGAATTTCAATACCGCTTTCCCAACGTGTAGATCCGTAAAAATTGAGCGCACCAGGGTCATTAAAAATTCCGCCATCAATTGTAAGGTGATAATAGTGGAAACCTTCATCCATTGCTCCTTCTGTAGTGCCTCTCCAATAACCGTCCTGATCTTTTGTAAGAACAGTTCCGCCTTTGGCCCCTCCCAATCCAAGACTTACTACAACAGATTTTGCTTCTGGTGCTGAAATTTGAAATCGTGCATAGCCTTGAGAATTAACTTTTGGATATTCCTGTCCTGGCTGATTAACCACTGAAGGTTTAAAATCTTCGATAATTGAAGTTGTTTTTGTCTGTGCAAAACCAACAAAGCTTGATAAAACCAATAAGATAACAATTCTATACTGTTTCATGTTTTCTGTTTTAAAAGTTATTTTACTTCTGGAACAATAATTTGATATTTTCCGCTAAGATGCATTAGGCTAAAAAGATACATCAGCCCATCATAGTATGGATCAAAGTAACCGTCTTCGTAGGGCTCAAGCTTAGCATTCCATAGGGCATGAACAAAATCCAAACTTTCTTTATCGGGATTAACTAATGACGCTGCTGCTGAAGTGGCTACCAACCCAATAGAATGCCTAAGCTTTTTTACAGGACCGGCTTGAAGGATAAAATCAGGTGTTGAGCCATCTAGATTAAATTGATCTTCGAACTTGTCTAATCCTTTAGATCTAAGAAAATTTTGAAAGCGCCTCGCATATTCCTCCTGCCATTTTTTATCTTTCCCATACCAAGTATAATCCATTGCCACATTCATGGGAACTCGCCATGAATCATAGCGAAATCCCGCAGGCATCCAAGGTGTTGGATGCGGTTCTCCAGAAAACTCGGTGTAATCAGAATTAAGACCTGTTACGGGATGACAGGCTTTATGCAAAAAATTACGAGAAACCTCTGCACATTCTTTATAAAATTGCTCATGTCCATCTTTAGCATACAGTGCCCAAACTTCGAAGAATGCAGGGACATGATAAGAAGGATCTGTCCAGTTATAGCCACCTCCCTCGGGAACAAATGAAATCTGTTTGTGTTCAATATTTATAATATTATGCACATTGCCTGTACCATCTTTTTTCCACATGGCATCCAGGATTCTCCTAGCTTCTTTGTAATAGTCAATTCCTGTACTATTGCCCCATTTGTTAGAAGCAAAAAGAAGACTCGTAACATAATATAATTCACCATCTGAAGCCGAACCCGGAGAATTCTGCTTTTTGGTCACCGGATTTACGCTCCATGCAAAATAGCCTTCTCTTGGTCCATCCTGATGCTGCATATATTTTACAGACCATCTCCATAAGCAATCAAAAACATCTTTCTTGTCGAGCTGGACAGCCACCATCATACCGTAAGACATTCCCTCGGTACGGGCATCTTTATTTTTAACATCGGAAACATATCCTAGATCATCTCCTTCTTTAAAATATACTTTGTTTGGGCCTTCGAATATATCAAAATAGGCTTTAGCTAGTTTCTTGTCTATTTCATCTTGACTATAACCTGCTTCCTTAAAGAGATTTTTGTATTGAGGCCTTTCAGATTCTGCTTTAGCGGTTTTCTTTTTGCTCTGCCCTATTCCCGATAATGGAATTGTTAGCATGAATGCTATCATAGAAACCGAAATTTTAATGCTTAATTTTTTATATACCATTATATTTATCTTTTTTAATAGTATTTATTCGTAAGAAAAAACAAAATGAGATTTTATTTTACGGAACCTACTCCCTCTGTGGTTTGTATAATTTTTTGAATAGTTCCGTCTTTGTTATAATGCATATAGTCTACACAAATTGAACGTCTGTAACTGCCTCCTGTTGGCAAACTTCCGTTGTGGTAAAAGAAGTACGATTTTCCTTTATAGTCAATAATTCCAGGGTGCGTGGTGAAACTATTTTGGACATTCTCCTGAATAATTCCCTGATACTTCCATGGTCCAGTTATACTTTTCGCTGTACAATACTCTATCATTTCAGGTTTTGTGCCTGCACTGGCATACACTAAATAATAAAGTCCTTTTCTTTTGTACACCCACGGACCTTCAATATAATTTTTAGGTTTAAAAGTGGTAATTTCTCCATCCAATTCTATCATATTCTTCTTAAGCTTCACCCATTTGCAGCTTCCATTTCCCCAAAACATATACGCTTGTCCATCATCATCTATAAATACAGTAGGGTCGATATCATCCCAACCATATTTCATATCTGTTGTCATTTCATTTATAATAAGCGCCTTCCCTATTGCATCTTTAAAAGGCCCAGTTGGACTGTCTGAAACTGCCACGCCTATTGCAGCGCCTCCCTGGCTTACTTCATCTTTTTTATGAAATGTAGAAACAAACCAATAGAATTTTCCGTCTCTTTCTATGCACTGGGCTGCATACGCATCGCCAGTTGCCCAAGAAAATGCACTTGGAGAAAGAAGGGCTCCGTGATCTTTCCAATCTTTCATATTGGTGGTAGAAAAAACGTGCCAGTCGGCCATTTTATAATTGGTATCTTCCTGAGTAGCTACATCATGTCCTGTATACAAATACAAAGTGCCTTTATGCACTAGAGGTGCTGGGTCGGCTGTAAAAATATCTTTGATAATAGGATTTTGTGCTTCTATGTTTATTGCAAATAAATTACAAAAGAGCACACATAAAATTTTACCTGTATTTTTCATTTTATATGATTTAATTGAAATAATTTCGAAAATGAAGTCAGTTTTTCTGCAATTCACTTTCTGTAAACAATAAACAGCGCAATAAATGCGCTGTTTATAAAAAAACTAACTTGACTTAACTTAACTTGACTTTATTTAACTTAAACTTACCAAAATTTAAATATCTTAATAACCAGGATTGTTATCGCTTGGTTTTATTTTAGGATTAGAAGATGTTTCTCTGTTTGGTATAGGCCATAGCTCACTTTTACCAGGAGTAAAACCTGTACCCTGCAATACTGTACTTGCCATGTTCCATCTTATAAGATCATCAAAACGAGATTGTTCTCCAGCAAATTCTACCTGACGTTCGTGAACAATTGCAGCAAAAACTGCGTCTTTTGATGCCGTAATACTCGTTGCCAAGTTTGCTCTGTCACGAACTTCTTTAATATAAGCAATCGCTGCTGTCTGCGAACCGCCATTTCTCTGGTTTTCGCACTCTGCTTTCATAAGCAATACATCTGCATAACGCATCACTTTAAAGTTAATGCTTGAACGCGTTGCTTCATCTTCTCTATTGTAATAGTTTTGATACTTTTTCCACCCCGCTCTTCTAATACCTGCAGAAGTAGTAAAATTGCTTGCGACCATAACCTTAGTTCCTTTTAAATAAGATGATCCTGGCACATAAAAAGTATCTCCAAAACGGTTATCTCCTGCTTCATAAGAATCTAAAAGATCATCTGATGGGTAAACATTGTACCAGCTAAGATTTCCGTATTCCTGACCTCTAAGTGTTGACTCATCAAAACCAGTTCCTCCACTATCTCCAACAGCTCCCCACTGATCACCAGTTCCATTTTTTTCATCAAACTCAATTTCAAAAATAGATTCTTTACCATGTTCTGTTTCTTGCATGAAGTTGTTGTAAAAATTACCTTTATCTTCAAGGCTGTAACCAGTCACATTGTTAAGCGCTGCTAAAGCTTCATCATATTTCTTTTGGTACAATAATACCTTACCCAATTGCGCATAAGCCGCTTCTTTATTGGCTCTTCCTGCAGATTCTGATCCTTTTGGCAAAAGATTTTGTGTTGCAAATACCAGATCCTCTTCAATTAAAGCGTATACTTCTGCTTTAGGGCTTCTTGCATTTCCAACAATAGTACCTGTTTTGTAAATTGGCAAATCGCCAAAACGTCTTACTAATAGGAAATAATAGTAGGCTCTTAAAAAATGAGCTTCTCCTAAATACTTGTTCTTTTTTTCCTGAGATAAAACATTATTGGGAAGAGCATTGATTTTAGGCTCATTATCCAACACAAAATTAGCTCTAGATATTCCCGTAAAACAAGACTCCCAATAGTATTGAATAATATCGTTTCCTGCGTTAAAAGAAAAATCCTGAAAAGGCTTTTTGTTACCCTCTAACTGCGGATTTCCTAAAGCATCATGCCCCATAAGGTCCATCGCAAAGAAAAGATTTCTTCCATAAAGCCCTCTTGTCTGAAGATTTGCATACGAAGCGTTTACGGCAGACTGCACCTGAGTTTCGGTTTTAAAGAAAGTTTCAGGCGATAAAGTATTGGGGTTAGTCAATTCTAATTCGCTACTGTCACATGAAGTTAGAGTTAAAGCTCCAGACAGTACTATAAGTATATATTTAATTTTTTTCATCGTCTTTAAATATTAAAATGTAACATCAATTCCAAAAATTACCGATTTTGGCTGTGGATATCTTCCTAAATCGATACCTGCAGAATTTGCATTACCATCGGCACGTGCAATTTCTGGATCTAAACCAGAGTAATTAGTAATTGTTATAAGGTTCTGTCCGCTTATATAGAACCTTGCTTTTGAGAAATAGGTCTTAAAAGCATCTCCTGTTAATGTATATCCTATAGCGATGTTTTTTAATCTTGTAAAAGAACCATCTTCAATATAGCGTTGGTTTGCAGAAGACCAGTTGATATCTGCTCCTTGTGCTCTTGGCAAAGTCGCTGACGGATTTGTTACAACACCGTTTTGAACAATTGCTCTGTCGAGAACATCAGTGCTGGCATTAAACAAACGGTTCATTCCTTTTAGGTCAAAAGTGTTTGCATTATAAATATCATTTCCTGCAACTCCTGTGATAAAGCAATTAAAATCAAAGTTTTTATATGCTGCAGTTAGGTTTAAACCATAAGTAAAGTCAGGATACGGATTTCCGATATTTGTTTTATCATCTGAATTAATCACTTTATTGCCATCGCGATCTACAATTTTAATATCACCCGGTTTTATAGCAGTCTGACCTGGTCCAAAAACAGCATCTACTTCTGCCTGATTTTGGTAAATTCCATTAGTCTGGTATCCATAAAAATAGAATAATGGTTGTCCTACTTCTAATCTAGAGAAATTTTCTAAACCTGCTCTTGGCGATGGGCCACCTAATACGCTGGTCACTCCAGGTGCTAAACCAACCACTTCATTTTTACTTGTTCCTAAATTTGCAACGGCAGACCATGTAAAGTCTCCTTTTCTGTCATTGTAGCCAATAGAAACCTCAAAACCGCTTACTTTTACGTCTGCAATATTTTGAATTTGAGTTCCGCCGCCTGCAGATCCAACAGAAGCAGCCAAAGGAACTGCAAAAAGAATATCGCTGCTTTTATTATTGAAATATTCAAATGAACCTGTTAGCGCATCATCAAATAAACCGAAATCAACACCAATATTTCTATCTAGTTTTGACTCCCATTTCAAGTCCGGATTAGCCGCAACACCTAAAGAAACACCTGGTGCATTTTCTCCTCCAATTGGATAATTGTAATTTGCCAATAAAGTAGCGCTGTATTGATAATTGTCAATTCTATCATTTCCTGTTGTTCCTGTACTAGCTCTAAGTTTTAAGGTGCTGAAAATAGAATTTTGCATAAAGTTTTCTTTCGCAATATTCCAACCTAAAGCCACTGAGTAGAAATTCCCCCAACGGTTATTTGCCCCAAAACGAGAAGATGCATCTCTACGTCCTGAAACTGCTAAAAGATATTTGCCATCATAATCATAGTTGATACGAGCAATATATCCTAAGTTTTTTTCTTCATAATTAGAAGACCCTAAACTACCCTCATTATATCTTAACTGATCAATTTCGTTTGAAATGTAGTATTTGCTACCTGCTGCTAAACTTTGTCCTTTTCCGTCAATTTTAGTAATAACTCCCAATACTTCAAGGTTGTGCTTTTGAGCAATAGTTGTTTTATACGTTAAACTATTATCAAAAACGATAGTTTGCCCTTGAGAATTTGTTTCGTTGGTTGAAGAAAATGCTTGTTTGTGATAAGAGCCATCTTGAAAGCTTGGAATAAAAGTATGGTCTTTACTTGTAAAGTAATCTAAAGAAACTTGCGATCTGAATTTCAAACCTTTGTAGATTTCTAATTCTGCATAAATATTTCCGATAATAGACAGGTTGTTGATTTTTTGATATCCTAAATTAGCCACACGCACTGGGTTTTCAGCATCATTTCCATCAATGGCGCTAGGCCCTTGATAACCGCCTAAACTATTTTCATTATAAATTGGCAAATAAGGAGCCATTTTAATGGCATGCTCAAGTAAAGTTCTTCCACCTGAACTGCGCTCTGGATTAATGGTGCTGAAAGAAACCCCCATGTTACTTCCTATTTTTAGTTTGCCAATATCTTGTGTATTATTAGCTCTAAAAGAATAACGCTCGAAACCCGTATTGATAATAGCTCCATCCTGTTTCATATATTCTGCAGAATAACGTCCTGTTGAAGTTTCTGTACCATTTGAAAAACTCAAGTTATAATCCTGCATAACTCCAGTTTGAAAAATCTGGTCCTGCCAGTTGGTATTGATATTTCCAAACTCAGCTGCCCTTGCTGTTAAGTCGCTTCCTAAATCTTTAGCATATTGCAAATATTGTTGCGTGTTTAAAACATTGTATCTTTTTGTCACTTCCTGTCCACCAACGTAAGTGCTAAAGTTTAACTGACCCGGGCCTTTTTTCCCTTTTTTGGTAGTAACCATAATAACCCCGTTAAATGCCTTAGAACCATACAAAGCGGTTGTAGAAGCATCTTTCAAAACAGAAATGCTCTCGATATCATTCGGGCTTAAACCAGAAAGGTTCCCAGTCAAAACTCCATCAATTACATATAGAGGAGCACTGTTTCCCATTGTAGCCAGACCACGAATACTAACTGTAGGATTAGAACCTGGCGCGCCATTTACCACTGTAACCCCTGCTGCACGTCCTTGCAAAGCAGATTCAGCATTGGTAATAGGCACTGCGGCAATATCTTTTGAACTTACCGTAGAAATCGCTCCTGTAACTTTAGCTCGTTTTTGAGTACCATAGGCTACTACAACTTCATTTAAATTTTGTGTGTTTTGAACAAGAGTCACATTGATTGAGCTTCTTTCGCCTACAGTAATAGTCTGCGAAACTAAGCCAACATATGAATACGTTATTTTATCGGTAGGATTAACTCCGTTTAAAGAGTATTTACCGTCAAAATCTGTTGATGCGCTATTCTGCGTACCTACTACATTAATACTGGCACCCGGCAACGGAAATCCTGAAGGGTCGGTAATCACGCCATGAATGGTCTTTGATTGTGCCATTATGCTATGACTGCCAACTAACAGCAGTCCGATTAGTGCAATTTTGAGTTTTAACTTCATATTAATTGTTTTTTGTTTGGTTTAAATAGTTAATGGTTTTTTGTTTTTTTAATTAGTAAAGGTTCATATGTATTCTTTTATTCTGTTTATGCTTAAAATCTTTTTTTGTAAAAAAGACTATTTGGATATGAATCAATTTTAGAAACAACATATCATCAACAAATATAAAAAAACAACTCGTAAAACAATCGGTTGTTTAATAATTTATTTAAAAAAAACTCAAAAAATAATACAAATAAAAACATTAAAAATATTTTTATCTTAAAAAAATTAATAATTATTCATTTTATAAATAATTTTTAAAATAAATAATTATAATTCAGCGGCTAACTGACCAACTTTCTACAAAAAATATAATATTGAAAAAAGAGAGTAAAATCCTTAAAAAACTTCTAAAATATCAGTAAAAATTTACTAAAATTAGTTAAAATGATCGATTTTGCAATTTATCTTATACTGATATTGATTTAAAAAGGAATAGAAAAAGTCAAAATAACAATCGGTTGTTAAAAAAATAGCCGTTTTTTTAAACTAACAAACCCTATTTAATAAAAAAGCCCGATGCAATTGCATCGGGCTACAAAAAACACTTAAAAATATATTTACTTCATTTCATTTAATCCATCTGCAAATCGTGCATAGGCTGGTTTACGGGTAAACTGGATATCCCATAAAGCTTGTTTTTCGCCAGGAAGCCAAGAAGAATCTTTTTTGCTGTCGCTAACTCCCCAAACCGTAATGCCATATTTTTGTTTGGCTGGAATATACTTTGAATACATATCTACAACATATTTATACATTTCAGCTTGTTTTTGAAGCATAGTTTCGGTCACATCTGCAGTTCCTACTGCAATATCCAATTCTGAAACTTTAATAAGCTTGCCTGTTGCCGCCAATAATTGAAACATTGCTGCAATATTTTCTTTATTCGAATTAATGCTAATATGCATCTGTGTTGCAATCCCGTCAACTTTCTGTCCTTTACTTTCAATATACTCTACGTACTTAATAAGCCCCCTGCATTTGTCCAAATTGTATTCAAGATTATAGTCATTTACAAATAATTTATCAGTTGGATTGCCATATTTTCTTGCCAATCTAAATGCCTCTACCGCATAATCCTTACCTAAATAATCCTGCCAAAAAAATTCGTCTGCTGCCAAAGTTTTTCCAATACCTGTTTTTAATTCGTAAGGTTTGCCGTCATCCATCGGCTCATTAACCACATCCCAAGCTTTTACTGCAGGTGCGCATTTTTTCACCATTTCTGAAATCCATTTCTCCAAACTTTGATTAATGATATTTTTCTTTTCTTCTGGAGTCTTCTCAATGATTGTGCTTCCTCCTGTCGGATTGTACTTCTTTAATGTAATATTATCAAAATAGTAATTAGTTGCTGTTTTTCCAAGATTAAAGGCTATTGCTCCACAAGTTGCCTGCTCAGCCGAAACGGTAATCTCTTTTGTGTAGGTTGTCCAAGTTGGCGTTGAAGAAATTGTTCCGAAAAAATCCCAGTGCTTATAGGCTCCTGGCGTTACATGCGCCTGCGTAGAATAAGAAGCATTTACATCTGAACGGACATCCATTGACAACTGGTATTTTTCACCTGCCTGAACAGCTGGAGAAAATTTTATAAATAACTGTGCCTCCCAGTCGTTTGCACGAACTGCGGCATTGGTTAATTTAAGCGCTCTGCCTACTCCATTTGCACCTTCGCCAGCTGCAGTATATGCCATCGTTACATTTGAATTAACCTGATAATTGGATGTGTTATCTGATTCAAAATCATTGCCTGTTACAAGATCCCAACTTGGTCCTCCTGTTGATGGAATGATTACAGGAGCAATAAGGCCCTTTAAGTAAGCTGCATTTTGATTGGCGTGCCAGCATAATGTATGTCCAAATACTGTAACTCCAGATTGCTGGCTAGCGGCAAGCAGTTTTTCAATTCCAGAAAAGTCAAACGTGCCATCATTTTTAACTACTGCCCCATGCTTCATTTCGTATCCTGTGGTGATTTCGTCGAAATTTCGATCTACAAGCCTTTTAACAATTCCACCTGAAACATAATCTGATAATGAAATTCCGGCACCTAGTTTAAAATCTGGATTACCAGATCTGTTAACATAGGTCTTTAAATCTTTGTAAGCATCTATTTTCTCCTGATTGGCAATGGACTCTGGTTTGGCATATTCGAAATCTAAAACACTATCATTAGCACAGGACCAGACTGCTGCGGCAGTGCAGAACAGTAGCGCCATTTTATATAATTTCTTCATATCGTTTAAATTTATACTTTTAATAATTTCAATTATTTGGCAACTGGCGTAAATAATTCTGCAGTTACGCCTCTATCACGAAGTACTAATGTGTCTTGGGTTGTTAGGCTAAAATCTTGAAAATTCACTTTATAATCCAAATAAAGTGCATCGCGATCCTTGCTTCCCCAGCTGTTTTTTTCCCCTCTTTTCACAAATTTACCTGTGCCGGTTGCTGTAAACTGAGCACTATTGTTTCCAGAAACAGTACAAGCATTATTATCATCAAATGTGAGCACCAGATTAAAATTAATATTGGTTCCCGTATTATCTTTAATAGTAACAGGAAAATCTATAGTCTTCATTGACAAGGTATTTATCCTGTTAACCTGATCTTTCTCAACATATTGGCTGTGACGGGTTACTACTCTATTAAGCGCGGTGTTTCCGTTATTTCCAACAAAAGTGTCTTTACCTCTTCTTAAATAAAATCCATCCCAAGGATTTACATATTTAATAGCGTAAAAAACATAATCTTTGGGAGCTATACTCCAATCGGAAGCTAAGGGTCTTAATGGATTTGCAACTAATGCTTTTCCTGATAAAATAGAATCGGCATTCATAACTTTCGTCATTTGAAGCGGAATAACATAGGTCTTTTTTATGGCAAGAGGATCTGCAAAGAAAGCATCTGTCAACTGCACTTCGACTCCTCCAGAAATCTGACCTTTCGGAATAACAATTTTATCGCTCAAAAGTGTGTAGTAATTTGAAGGCATGGCAACAATCTGATCGCCTCCGCTTTTAAACAGAAGATTTGATGTTAGAGAATTGGCAACCGAAACATCAATTGTTACGTCTTTATTATTCTCATAAACCCCGCCTAAGGTTCCCATAATTTTGCATTTATGCGCATTATCTAGCGATGTATCAAATATATCTTCTCCTAAAGTTATGGTTCTAACAGGAAACTGATAAGCAAAATAAACTGCTGAATATTCGTAATCATCAAAATTTTGATCATCGTTAGTGCATGCTGTCAAAAAGCCAAAGAGAACCGCGGCCATTAAAAATATCTTGTTTTTCATTTTTCTATACATTTATATAATAGACATTTTAGGTAGAAATAATTCTACCATCCTTTGTTCTGAATCAGAGCGTTAAACTTAAGAACTTCAGAATATGGTATAGGGCCATAATTCATATACTCTTGAAAAAGTCTATTTTCTACAGTAATTTTTTGATAGGCACCTCCTTGAATTTTCATTCCTTCTGCTGCGCTGGTTAAGTTTAAATTCCATCTGCGCAAATCCCAAAATCTAAAACCTTCAAAACATAATTCCAATCGACGCTCGTTTCTAATCAAATTGCGCATCGCAGACTGGTCTGATTTAATAGATTCCAAATACAAATCGGGCTGGCTTATCCCTGCTCTTTTTCTTAGTGCCTGAATTACGTCGTAAGCCGAAAATCCTGCAGAACCACTAGCCAAAGGCCCCCATGCCTCATTTGCTGCTTCAGCGTAAATCAAATACAGCTCTGTATATCTCATACGAGGCTTATAGTGCCTTTGATTATTAACTGCATTTGGATTTAAGTTAACATCCTGACGCAATAATTTTTTCATATAATAGCCTGTTCGCGTAGATGTACCGACTTTGTTTAGTGCGTCATTTGTGCTTCCGTCACTTGCTGTAGTAATAACAGTATTGTTTACACCCGCTGTAGCCTGATTGACTAAGATAAATTTCTGCAAACGCGGATCACGATTAGCATACGGATTGGCAGCATTATAATTACTGGCCGGATTTGTAATAGGATATCCATTCGCCATAGGAAAAGCATCCACTAAATTTTGAGTTGGATTAACACGCCCTTTTCCAAAAAGTGTTGGCGGAAAATTATCGCTTTCTAAAGTATTGCTTTCTGCAATATCTGATCTCCAAATTACCTCTTTCGGATTTACTCCTCCTCCTAAACTGCTCAATTCAGCCGCATTATTATACCAGTTTAAACCGTTCGGATCGATACCTGCAATGCCACCATTCAGATTTAATAATTCCCCTGCATATTTAGCTGCGCTTTCCCAAGTAGTAGTGCTTCCAGAGCTAAATGCAGGACTCGCCGCCAATAAAGCCGCTTGAGCTCTTACCACTTGCGCAATTCTAGAAGACATTCTTTGTCTAGCGTACTGCCCAAAAACACGATTATAATCTGCTAAATTATCATATCCAGGAGGCAAAGCCGTAGCATCTTCAAAATCTAACGGAAGCAACTCAACAGCCTTTGCAACATCGGCGTACAATTGCTTCATACAATCCTCAAATGAGCTGCGGCCAACATTGAAGTTTGAAGTTGAAGTTTGAGGCTCTAATAAAACCGGAACTCCCAATAACTCACCATTTGTTGCAACACCTGCATGTGCCTGCAATAAGTAGTACATATAAAGTGCACGCAGACCGTAAGCTTCGCCTTTTAGTCGATTTCTAAACAATACACTAACATTATCATCCTTTGCCCATTTTACCTTATCGGCTTCCGCAAGAAATATGTTTAGATATTGTATTGCGCTTTTTGAATTTGTCCATTGGTCTAATGGATTAAAATTGGCGGTCCACTGCCCCGTTGCCACTTTAAGATAGTTGCTATTGATATCGTTGGTAACAGCATCATCTGTAGCCACATCATTGAAAGACCAAGAATTTCCAGGCAATCTTGTATAAGCATTTAAAAGAATTCCCTGAGCATATTCTGCTTCCGCGTACATATCTTTCAATCCCCTGTTATTTTCTATAGCAGGTTCAATCAAGTCATCACAGCTGCAAAAAACAAACACAATTGATATAAAAGTTAATAGTTTTATTTTTTTCATATTAATTAAATTAAGTGTTTCTAAAATTTAAAATAATGCTTTAAGACCTAGATTGAAGTATCTAGTTTGCGGAGCACTGCCAATATTCAATTCCATATGTTCTCTCTCTTTTGCTATGGTTGCAAGATTGGCTCCTAGCGCATAAACACTTAGGCCATTGAAGAAAGTCTGACTCAGCGCTTTTTTTGGAAAATCGTATGTAATCTGAACCTTAGAAAGATCAATCCTATTGGTGCTATAAATCCAGAAATCTGATGAGCGGTAATTGTTATCGCTATTCAATGACGTTAATCGAGGGAATGTTGCCGTATCTTTTGTTTCTTCTGTCCAGCTGTTGCGAACATTTACAGAATATTTATCTTCTCCATCTATCCAATAGTAAGAGTTATTTTTCATGCCGTAAGCACCAGTCTGGCCTGTAACTATTGTAAAGAATGTAAAGTTGTTCCACTTAGCCGTAAAGTTAACTCCGTAAGTAAACGGAGCTCCGTTCCATCCTGCTTTACCCAAATAAACCCCATCTTTCACATCAATTATACCATCGCCATTCTGATCTTTATATTTGATGTCTCCTGGTTTAACTTGTCCAAAAGTCTGAGAAGGCGAGTTTTGAATATCATTTGCATCTCTAAAAAAGCCATCATTTTTAAGTCCCCATAAAGCATCCAAAGGTTTGCCTTGCCTGTTTTGATAAGAGTCTTCATAAAGCTCTGCACGTTTTGAAGCTTCAGTATTTAAATAAGTTCCCGTAAAGCCAAGCGCTAAATCTACAGTTCCGACCTTTTTGTTAAATCTCAAATCGAAATCAAAGCCTATACGTTTATCATCATTGTAATTGATGTAAGGAATAAACGAAGTGTTTGGCCAGCCTGTCGTATAATAGATAGGATATAAACTTGCTGCCTGAATAACATTTCCTTCAAATTTATTAATGAAAAAATTGCTGTTCAATGTTATTAATTTCTCGAAGAACGAACCTTCAAGACCAAAGCTTATCTCTTTTCTTTTTGCGAAAGTAAGGCCTAAATTTTCACCTCTTCTTGAGTCTGTACTTCTGTTAAGCGCACCATCTCTCCAGCTAAACCAAGCACCATCTGTCTGAGTATAGATGCTCTGATATAAATAATAACTGTTTACGTCTAGATCGGTATTTAAAACACCCCCAGAAGCTGTCAATTTAAGATAATCGATCGCGCTTACACTCTTCATGAACTCCTCTTCTGATAATTTCCATCCAACAGACATCGTTGGAGAAAATGCCCCACGGTTTCCTTCAGCAAATTTTGCTGAGTGAACATATACACCATTGAATTCTGCAAAATATTTTTGATTGAAATTATACCCTAAGTTTAACCCCAAATTAGCATTACTGGTTTTATGATACACTTCAGATCGTGATTGCTGAAATCCTGAAGCTGTAAGCATAGCCGATATATTATGCTGCTCCTTTATTTTTTTTACATAATTAAACTGTCCTGAAAAAGCCACGGTTTGATCAAAAGCACTATTGCTAATGTTCTGCACTCCAGATTTTGCATCTTTTCCGTATTTTGTTAAAGATGTTATCTGATCAAATCCTGCGTAGGTATTCCAATTTGCCTCATAAGTAGCATATGAATTGTTGTAAGACTGAGTATAAGAGGTAGCATAATCTACAGCAAAATCAGTGTGAAATGAAAGACCTTCCAATAAATCTCCCAACTTCACGTCAACGCCAGTATTGAATTGGAACTGACGGCTTGTGAAGGTATTATATCCTCCGGCATAAATTGCTGCAAACGGATTTGTCGGATTAAGCTGCGTACCGCCCAAAAGATATTGATTGTCTATTATATAATTACTGCTGTTAGCAAGAGCCAATGTTGCCTTATCATTTGGCTCAATCATGCTAATTGGCAATAAAGGGCTGAACAGATGCGGTCTTAAAGTTGCCGCATTTTGCCAATAATCTGTATTCACTCCTCTTGTGTTTGAATAAATGGCATTAGCACCTATAGTCGCAGAAATTCTATCATTAACACTAAGATCTACATTACCTCTAATATTAAATCTATTCATGTTATTATGGGCAGCTTCACCAAAATCTTGCAAAGGATCCTGTTGAGATAGAAAATTGACATTTGTAAAATATCTAGCTACTTTATTGCCACCAGTAATTTCGACATTGGCATCGTAATTAAAATAAAATTTCTTTATGTATTCAGGTGCGTAGTAATTAACATTCGGATATCGGTACGGATTTTTCCCCGAAGCAAAATTATAGATCGTTTCATCTGAATATAAAGGATCTAAACCATCATTAACTCTCGCTTGATTGTAATACTGCATATATTCTGCTGATCCCAGATATTTAGGGAGGCTCTTTGGAATAAACACGCCATTATCTAGTCTTGATGTAATCTGCTGTTTTTGAATTTTACCTTTTTTGGTTGTAATGTAAATCACTCCTTTAGCGGCACGGCTTCCGTAAAGTGCCACGGCAGATGCTCCTTTCAAAAAAGTAATCTGATCTATTTCAGTAGTAAGTATTGAATTGGCCGGTCTTGGAAAGCCATCTACTAATACCAAATCGCCTCCCATGCCCCATATACTTCCATTATAACCTCCCACAAGAGCCTGAACTCCATCAAGACTGTAAGTCGTATAATTTTTGTCTATTATTTGAGGCACATTTATATATGAAACGCCTCCCATTAAATTCTGAGCATCTTCCTTCTTGAAAGCAATCTGCACTTGGTCTGCCGCAATGCGATTAAGACTTAAATCGTCTATTCCGGTAGAAGCTTTAACCGAAAGCGATTGATATCCTGGCGCCTGCACTACTAAATCGGCATCTGGTGTTACTGTAATCGAATAGCTTCCTGTAGCATCTGTCGTTACCGAAACATTATCCGAACTACTTACTAAAGTCGCATTTTCAATAGGTTTGCCTTCTGCTCCAGTTATAATCCCTGTTAAATTTATTTTTTGATTATTTTGTGCAAGGATTTTAGCAGGTAACAAAGTTAATACTGCAAAACATAGCACTATTTTAAGCTGTATAAATTTCATTATTCTATATTTTTTTTAGTTTATTAAAATAGTCTATGAACTACCATCCTGGATTCTGTGAAAACTCCATATACATATTTACGTCTGCATTTTTTAATGGCAGCCAATAATGCTTTTCAGAAAATTTTCGCTCCAATATGACCACCTCGCGAATATTAAGCACTTTGTTCTGGCTTGGATTATTTACATCTAATGGACCAGCTCTATCAAATTCAATTGACTTTTTTAAAGTATACGGACTATCAATTAAAAGCATCCAGCGGCGCAAGTCGTTAAAACGGTGTCCTTCAAAACTCAATTCAACTGCGCGTTCACGTCTTACTTCTCCAATAAACGCATCTAAACCACCTGTAAATACAGCTGCAACATGGCCAACGCCAGCTCTGTCACGAATCACATTTATGGCGTCAACAGCTGTTTTTGAAAATTGCGGATCTTTTCCTGCTGCACCGCCGTAACCTACTGCGGCAGCTTCTGCATACATGATATAGATATCTGACAGGCGCATCCATGGAAGGTGGATATTAAGATTGTTTCCGTACCCAAAACCATCATCAAATTTATTGGCTGTTCTTGGAATGAATTTATACAGCAAATATCCCGTTCTACTGCCTGAGCTGATATTTCTATAGCTTCCATCAGTATAAAGATTGGCATATCTGTTTTGCTCTTCGTTTGCAGGCATAGATCCTGTAACACATTTTACGCCATCAAATACAATATCATTATAAAAACGCGGGTCCCTTCCTTTCCAAGGATATTGCGGATCATATCCTGATTCTGGATCCGCTTTCGTAATATCTTTAATCGGCATTCCATTTGCCATTCCGTAATTGTCAACATAATTTGCTGTTGGCAAAAACTTCACATCACCATCACAAATTTGAGGAGCCGGCTGATATTGTTTTGAAGTTCCCCAATTCGATCCGTTTGCGCCAAAATAAGGTCCTCTAAAAATCGCTTCTGTTGATCCAGGCATTCTCCAGTTACCTCCTGTTGTGTAAAAATTATCACTGTATTTGCTAAATGGAACCAATTTATACTGAGACGCACCGCTTTCTGTTATAGTCAGAAGTTCAGCAAAAGCCTTTGCCGCTTTTTTACAATATTCGGCATCATAACCAGCATTACCTGTAGAGACCTTATTCATTAACGGACTTCCTGCCCATAGATAATTTTTTCCCAAATAACCAAGAGCCATTATTTTATTAATGCGCAGATCATTTTTTCCTAAAGTTCTCTTTCCAACAGTAGTATCATCCCAATTTACCGGCAGTAAATCGGCAGCCTCTCTAAAATCGCTTCCTGCTTTATCTGCGCATTCTTGATAGGTAAGTCTTGGCAATTTTAAGGGCTTATCACTAGGAAGCACTTGATCAATATAAGGAAGCCCTCCAAAATACTGCATGAATTGAAAATGAAACCAGCCTCTAAAAAATAAAAGCTGCCCTTTTATCATTTTCTTTTCTTCCTCTGTATATTCGGTCATTTTATCAATGTTGGCCAGTCCTATATTAGCTTTACGTATTCCTGCCCATCCTAAAGTCCACAAATCTTTAGCAAAACGGTCGCTATTTGTGCTTACATTTCTTCTGTTCATCCAGCCTGCCTGCCATCCGTCAAATTCAGTCTGCCATCCCCAGAAATCTCCTTTATCTATTTTGCATACAAAATGAAAATCACGAGCTGTAGACTGAATTTCATCTTCTCCCCAATTCCATGAATTGGTCCAATAGGCATTTGTAAAATCAGGAACGCAATGGTACAATTCTTCTGTAAAGCCTTGAAAATTTTCAAAATTTTTAAATGCCTCTTCTGACGAAATATCAGAATCTGATGATTTTTCAAGATAATCCTCGCATGATCCTGAAATTAAAAGCGTACTTAAGACAATGCTGTACTTTACTATAGTATTTATATATTTTTTCATAATTCTCAGTTTAAAATATAATATTGGCTCCCAGATTAAATCGCTTTACAGTTGGATACGCTCCTTGTGACGCCCATCCTGTTCCTGCAAAATTAGATTCTCTATCATCTGGCATTTTTGACCATAGATATAAGTTGTTTCCGTTTATATATACTCGAATACTTTGCAGACCTGCAGATTTTACCCATTTAGATTTCCCGTCAAATGTATAGGCAATCTCAGCGTTCTTTAGACGCAAGTATGAGGCATCGTACATGTATCTGCTTCCATTATTAAAACTGCTTGCAGTAGATAGCCAGCGAGGCATTGGAGAATCGGCATTTGTATTATCAGCTGACCAATAAGATCCTTGATCGTAAACCACGTGATTCTGTTCGGACAAACTGGTTAAAACCACTTGTCTGGTAACATTGCTTACACCGTAAAACTGAACAAATGCACTGAAGCCTTTCCAGTTTACTCCAAAAGTGGTGTTGTATGTATTTTGGGGTGTCCCAGAATATCCGAACGGAATATTATCCTTCGCATCTATAACACCATCTGCATTAAAGTCTAGGATATTATAATTGCCTGGTAATTTTTGTCCATCATTTGTGCTATGAATAGTGCTGGCGTATAATTCATCCCATGTATTGTAGAAGCCATTGCTAACATACGAGTAACTCTGTCCAATTGCTTTTCCTTCTCCTTTTTGGTAATCTGGCAGCAACTCGGGATTATCGGCACTTATGATTTTGTTTTTGGCGTGCGTAATGCTGGTGTTCAGCCACAGATTCAGGCCACTTCCAAAAGTATAATTAAATTTAAGCTCAAGCTCATAACCTCTATTCTGAACCTGTCCAAGGTTGGCAACTGGAGCTACTGCACCATAATAAGAAGGTATTGCTCTTCTAAGACCGTCCAATAAGATATCGCTACGGTCTTCACTATACCAATCAAAGGTACCTGAAACCAATCCTTTGAAAAACCCAAAGTCAACCCCAATATCACTCTTTTTAGCTACTTCCCAGTGAACATCAGGATTACCGACTGAAGCTTCCTTATACCAAGTGTACGGACTCTGTTCTGCAGCTTCGCCTGTCACTCCCATCAGTGCATTGCCTCCATAAGCCCACTGCGACATATATAGCCATCTTCCGTTAACGTTGTCATCACCAATCTCTCCATAAGTGGCACGCAATTTTAACAAATCTAGAAATGATGCTGTTCCTTTCATGAAATTTTCTTTGGTAACGATCCAGCTTACCCCACCAGAAGAGAAAAATGCAAAACGATTTTCTTTATCAAATTTCTCCGATCCATTGTAGGCTCCGTTATATTCAATAAAATATTTGTCGGCGTAGTTATAAGTGGTACGGAAAACCCAATCTTCTCTGAAGTGCGGAATTTCACTTCCTGTAGCAGTCTGATATCTGTTAAAAAGCCCCAAAGCACCAATGTCATGTTTCTGGGCAATTTTGGTATGATAATTTAATTGCAGCTGATAGAAAAGATTACGAACTGAAGCCCCATCATTTACAGTACCTGCACTAGGCGACCACTTAACCCCTTCTTGAAAATCAAATCGGTTATTAAAGTCAAAACTATTTTTATAAAGCACCAGTCCGGTGTTTGGATCTATCCATTTCTGCTGTACATCATTATATAAATCGTTTACCCCTCTGTTATTCTCCACAAAAGTATTATCAAGAGCAATCATTCCTTTAAAACTAAGCCCTTTAACTACTTTATCTAAGTTTTGCTCCAGCGTAAAATCGGTATTTAACTTTGTATTGGTTACATATTGCACCCCACTTATCGCTAAATTCAGTACAGAGTTAGAAGCTTTTCCCTGATTTGGCGCGTAATACCCCCAAGAACCGTCTGCATAAAAAGGCAGGAACACATCTGGAGCTGTCGAATAAGCCGCATCCCACATTGGATACTCACTTCCCGAAGCTCCCCAAGGGCTTTTCTTAACACCATGAGAACCGGCAAGTCCAACTTTAAAGACAGTGCTTGGCGTAATCTGAAAATCTAAATTGCTTCTAACATTTAAACGGTTATAACCGTATCCCGCATCATATCCTCTATTATTGTTATATTTTTTAAAAAGATCTCCTTCACTTACAAAATCGGCACTGGCAAAATACTTCACATATTTGGTTCCTCCGCTTACATTCAAACTTGCATTGTAAGACATTGCATAATCTTTAAAAAGCGTTTTCTGCCAGTCAACATTCGGATAGCGTTCAGCTTCAGCAGTATTAGCAGGATATCTGTATTTATCAATTATAGCCTGTGGCAGATAATCGTTCCAGCTTGAAGGACTTAACGCCAATTCGTATTCAATTGCCCTATTTTTAACCATAAGCGCATCATAAGCATCCAGTTTGGCTGGCAATTCTGAAGGCACTTTTACTGTAGTATTGACAGTGGTTCTGATTAGTGCAGCACCAGAACGGCCTCGTTTGGTCGTAATGAGAATTACACCGTTAGCCCCTCTAACTCCGTAAACTGCAGTAGCAGAGGCATCCTTTAAAACCGAAACAGATTCTACAGAAGTGATTTCGACACTATTCATTGATCTTTCGACCCCATCTACTAAAATAAGTGGCTGTGCATTGTTCCAAGTACTGGCTCCACGAATAAAAAGCTGCGGATCTTCTTCACCTGGCATACCAGTACTGGCAGAAGTGATTAATCCAGGCACATTACCTGTCAAGGCAGCACCAATACTGTTAACCCCTCCTGCACGTTCTAGCGTTTTACCAGAAACCTGTGCAATGGAGGCAACCAGACTTGCTTTTTTCTGTTTTCCGTATCCAACAATAATTACTTCTCCCAAATCGGTCTGATCTTGCTTCATTTCTGCATTAATTTCAGACTTACCTTCTACGGCTATCTCCAATGGCTTAAACCCTACGCTTGTAAAAACCAAAATCGATTTTGACGACGGAACTTTTATAACATACTTACCGTCTATGTCAGTAACAGCAATCGCATTCGGCACGTTTTTTACGGCAACATTTACCCCCGGAATTCCCAAATGGTCATTGGCAGAGGTTACACGTCCTGTTATTATAATTTCTTGATTAGTCTGGAATACTGCTTTTTCGAAAGGTTTCGCCTTCTCAGCAGCCTGCAATGCACCTGTAAACAAAAACTGAAACAAAACTCCTAAAGGCAGATACTTCAAGCCAATAAAAATTCCACGTAATTTTATTCTCATATTAATTAAGATGTTTGAACTAATTATTTATTTATCTCTTCCTTAATTGATAAGCAGTATAAATACAAGGAAAAAACTTCTCCTGTCGAACAATAGATAGCTGCTTATAATTATCATTGCTTCATGTCGAATTGTGAGTCATTATTTTGCGGTTTAAAAGATTGGTTAGTAAGTTTTTTATAGTTCATCTGACTCCATTATTTGATTAATGAAATCTTCGGTTTGCTTTTGAGAAATGAATGTGAATTTTATGTTAACAAAAATATATAAAAAAACGAATTACACAACCGATTGTTTGAAATTTCATTGATTATTTAATAAAAAAATGAATAAATAAAAACGCATTAAACATTTTTTATTACAATTTTATGAATATTTGATAATTTAAAAACAGTTTCAACTAGAAACAATATTGGTTTTTCAACTAATCCTCAAAATTATTAACAATTGTATATTTTACACTTAATATTCTAAGCAGTCCTACATTGTAAGCATATTACCACAATAGATTCATAAAATCAGTACATTAGCCCAAAATTGAAGCGTAATAGATTCAATAGAAAGTAAATTTAGAAGCTAAAAACAACCGATTGTAATAATTGCATCACATCAAAAAACATGGATGCTACTTGGAAAGAAAAAGCCAGCTTAACCAATAAGCTGGCTTATATAAGAATGGAGCAGTAAAACGTTTTAATTTGTGATTACTATACCTCCATTTTTCGGTATTTTTAGTTCAACTTCTTTGTTTTTGCCTACTATCAATTTATTTACTTTTCCGTTTAACTGATCGTCATCAGCATAATAATTTACTGTCGCTCCAGAATTAAGCATTTCTAACTTTATTTTTATCTTCAACAGTTTATTTTCAGCATTAATTCCAGCTATATACCACTTTGCTCCTTTTCTTCTGGCCATCACAGCATATTTGCCTGGATATCCTTCCAGAAAGCGGACTTCATCCCAGACTGTCGGCACTTCTTTCATAAATTTTACGGCCCAGTCTGGAGCATCATATAAATTATTAGGCGCCAAAGCAAAATGCTGCACACCGCTCTGAAAAAGCACTGAAGTTGCTAGAGCAAATACATCTGAAGTCATTCTTTTAGAGCCTTTGTTGGGAATGTTATCGCTATTGTAGAATTTGTTCAAAGCGCTTCCGCCAAAATCCATGCTTCCCACCGCATTTCTTATAAAAGTATGCGTTGCTGCATTTACAGCTTCATTATCGCAGCTCTGCTGTCCGAAATGCAGATTCTCGCTTGCCAGAACCGCTTCGCTGGAGGCGTAGTTCGGATACATTCGTTCCCAGCCTCGAGGCAGGGTGCAGCCGTGAAAAATAACCATTATTCCGAATTCGTTGGCATCCGTCAGAATGTCTTCATACAGTTTCATGGTCACCTGCTTGTCGCCGCCAAAAAAGTCTACTTTTATTCCTTTGATTCCGATGCTTTTCATCCAAGCCATTTCTTTTCTTCTGATCGCCGCATTATCCATCAATCCTCTCGGGCCTTGCGGAGCATTATTCCAATACCCGTTTGAATTGTACCATAAATAAAGCCCAACGCCCTTCTGCTTTCCGTATGCCGCTAATTCTTCTATTTTATCGCGGCCAATCTGCGTATCCCAAAGCGCATCGACTAAAATGGTTTCATATCCCAGTGAAGCGCTGAAATCAATATATTGCTTCTGCACAGGAAACGTAGTGTTGTTATCCATTTTGATAATCCAGCTCCAAGTGCCTTTTGTGTACTGGTATTCTTTAGAGGCCTCATATTTTGGCTTAACCAGGTCAAACGGAATCGTGGTCTCCACTATCGGAGCAAGCGTTTCTCCAATTGTAATGGTGCGCCATGGCGTTTCTCCCGGAAGCGGGATTCCCGGCGATGTCGTCCCGTTTCCGTTATTTTCTCCCGGCATCGGAAATCCGATTGAATATAATCCGTTCTCATGTCCGATCAGCCTGCTGGCACAATAGCCGCTGTCGACTCCCGTTTCAGAAATTAAGACCCATCCGTCGTTTACTTTAAACAGACACGGGAACGTATATCCATTTCCCCAGCCATTTTTTCCGACGGCATCACCCAGCGTATAGGAAGTCTCATAACTGGGAGCTGTGTTTGCGAATCCGGTCATCGGATTGCTTTGCGGACACAGAAATGTCGTGGTTCCTTTTGGCATCAGAAATCCCGAAGCCTCTTCCTGAACCACGCAGGAAAGCGTCTCTTTTTGCGGATATATTTTATATTTAAATGCCAGATTATTATTGCTCACCCTAAAAATCACATCAAGAGCCGGTCTGCCCTCTTTTGTGAACGAAAAAACAGCTTCGTTGGCCGTATAATGCACGCTGCTTTTTTTGATGTTGCGAAGCTGATACGATTCGTCAATTTTATTTTGGATGCTATTTGCTTCCAAAGTTAATCCAGAGCTGAAATCTCCCGCATTTGTTTTTAAACCTAATGGCGATTTTTCTATAAACGTTTTTTCATTGAATGTTACACTATACTGGGGCATTCCGTTGTTTACAGAAACCGACACGGCAAGTTTTCCATCCGGACTTTTTACCACTGATTGGGCGTTTAGTTTAAAGAAACTAACTAAACACAAGAATAATATTTTTTTAAGATTCATAAACTTTGAAGATTTTTCTTTTTGTAATGATTACACTCTTTTTACTGAAGTAGGGTTAGCTAAAAATGTTATTTCGAAAACATCCAATAATCAAAATACATGATTTTTTCAGCGGCATTGCCTTTGTATATAAAATAAAGATCGTGCACTCCAGAAACCTTTT
Organism: Flavobacterium sp. TR2; assembly: GCF_025252405.1. Taxonomy (NCBI): domain Bacteria; kingdom Pseudomonadati; phylum Bacteroidota; class Flavobacteriia; order Flavobacteriales; family Flavobacteriaceae; genus Flavobacterium; species Flavobacterium sp. TR2. Next base: position 4,283,742 of record NZ_CP104307.1, read on the forward strand.
TGATATCTGCTGTAACGAGAGCCCACCTATCATTTCCTCCCGTCATAGGAACTTTTACTGTTCCTATCAATTCTCCCTCCAGACTATCAAGTCTAATTTCCATTGATACATTTCCATTGTGCGTAGTACCTACACGAGCTATAAATTTTGAAGCACCCGATTCACGAAAATCAACATCTCTGACTTTCGTGAAGGCATTGTTTTTCATAGCTGTAATAAAAACGCCAACTTCCTTATTCTGCATAGATTTTACATCTTTAGACCAAGCTATCGTTTCTGCTTCTGACTTAGCATACGGATTCAGAGTTCCGATTCCTTTTTTAATTCCCTCTGTCATGTTCATTTCTTTGACTTTACCGTCAGAATTAAAAAACAATTCTTCAACTGCCACAGATCTAGTAAAACCGCTGCCTCCTGGTAAAGCTCCATTATGGTAAAAGAAATATGTTTTTCCTTTAAAATCTACTACTCCAGGATGATTGGTAAAACTCTCTCCCTGTGTTGGCATTACAACTCCTTGATATTTCCACGGCCCAATCGGACTTTTGCTTGTAGAATACCCTATATGCTCGGAAATAGGTCCAGCAGCAAAAAATAGATAGTATAATTTGTTTCTTTTATAAAGCCACGGCCCTTCTTCGTAAGTGGTAGGTCTGCGGGGATCTTCTTTTCCGGTACGCTTTCCAAACGATTCAATTGTGTTTGGAAATATCTTTACCTCATCGGTATAAGAAATCATGTCTTCGTTTAATTTCACATAATGGCAAACCGGATTGCCCCACAATAAATAAGCCTGTCCATCATCGTCGATAAAAACGGTTGGATCAATATCTGCGTCACTATTTTGCACCAGAGGTTTTCCTAACGGATCTATAAATGGCCCATACGGACTGTCAGATACTGCAACACCAATGCCATTTCGCCCTTGATTATCTGTAATTGGCGCATACAAATAAAACTTCCCTTTTCTTTCTATGCATTGAATTGCCCAAGCATTCATTTTAGCCCAGCTAAAATCTTTATACGATAATACCGCTCCATGATCTGTCCAGTTTACCATATCTTCTGTAGTGTACAATTTCCAGTCGTTCATGGTAAACCAAGTAGAATGGTCTTCGTCATGCGAAGTATACAAATACAGTTTATTATTGTAAACCATTGGCGCCGGATCTGCTGTATAGCTTGTCTGTACAATAGGGTTTTGGGCAAAACCGCATACAGAAATGCTAAATGCTGTTAAAAACCTTAAATTTTTTAAATAAATTTTAATTGACATCTTCCTTATTTTTTACTTTTTAAACTAGAACTAAAAATTATTTAAAAGTCCACCAGTCTAAATTAAACATTGATTTTCCCTCACCCTTAAATACAAAAAAGACATTATGAAGACCTTTTACGTTTTTAACCTTACAGGCAAAATCTTTCCAATTATTCACGCTTCCAGTGTTTTTTATATCGCACACTCCTAAAAGTGCTCCATCTTTATCATCTAGATGTATTTCTATTCTACCTCCCAAAACAGAAGATGCATTTACAAAAAATTCTTTTGGTGATTTCTTAAAATTAACTGCTTTAACTTCTATGTAATCATTATTGTCAATCTGGGTTATAAAAACTCCTTTTTGATCCTTTTTGTCTGACTTCACTCCTTCACTCCAAGCAATTGTTTCGGCTTCAACACGGCTAAAAGGATTAATATCTCCTACAGCAGTAGGTCCATCAACGGAGAAATACAACAGTGTTTTTATCGTTCCGTCAGGATTATAAATGATTTCATCCAGATCCACCGAGCGTCTTTCATAAAATGTAGAAGTTTGTCTTTTTATGACATCATAGCTATGCCCAAAAACATACGATTTTCCTTTATAATCAATAATTCCCGGATGATTCCCTCTTGTTTTTTCGCTGGCTTCTATGACCATTCCCTTGTATTCCCACGGTCCTGTTGGAGAATTGCTCATAGCATATCCAATTCCTTCCGGACAGCAGGTTGAAGCATAAGACAGGTAATATTTTCCTTTTCTTTTGTAAATCCATGGTCCTTCCTGATAATTCTTCGGTTTAGTCGGTTCTTTTATCACATCGCCCGAATAAGAGATCATATCCTCATTTAATTTTACGTAATAAACATCCGGATTACCCCAATACAAATAAGCTTGTCCATCATCGTCTATAAAAGGAGATGGGTCAATATCATTCCATTTATGATCAGTATCTATTAATCGTTTTCCCAATGGATCTTTAAAAGGCCCATAAGGACTATCTGAAACTAAAACGCCTATTCCATTTCCATGCATTGGTGCATATAGATAAAATTTCCCATTACGCTCAATAGTCTGGATTGCCCAAGCTCCGTTGTCTTGTCTTGCCCAGCTAAAATCTTTTAAAGAGGCTACAGCTCCCCTATCGGTCCAGTTTACCATATCTGTGGAAGTATACAAAAGCCAGTCAAGCATTTTGAAACCTTTTGCATCATCTTCATCATGAGAAGTATATAAAAAAACAGTATCCTTGTAAACCATTGGAGCTGGATCAGCAGTATATTTTGTCTGGATTATCGGCTTTTGCTTAATATCGCTTTGGGCAATTCCTTGAAAAGAAAGCATTATAAGAAAGCAGAAAACTATAATTTTATGGGTGCTTTTATTCATAATATTTAATTTAAAAAATTTTGAATTATATGATTTGATACTTTATTATTCATTACAACTTTACCGAAATTTGATTTCCGTTATAACTAATTATTTTTTCCAATTCTTTTGCAGATGCACCTGATTCTAAGTGATCTGAAGATATTTTTATAATTTTAAATCTGCGTTGCTTTATCATCTCAGGAAATGATCCTTGCTGTTTATTGATGCAACTTTAAAAACGGGAACAGCAAGGTTCTCTATCAAAATCAGCTCTTGCAGTTCTTTTGTGTTTTCGGCACGTAACTGAATTCTAATAGAGTTCTCCGTTATAGGAATGATATGCAGCATTCCTTCTTTTAACGGAATCAAAAGACGGTCTTTTTCTAGAATATAACTTTTATCTATATTTTTAAAACCAAATAAAAATATCAGAAAAAAAGGAGCTATAAGTTTAAGTTTAAAAAGCATATAACATTCATTATTTGTTTACTACTAACATCGCTGCAAAACCTCCCTGATTTAACATTTTAATATCAACAGAACTTGTTTTGCTTACCAATAAATATTGGGTATTAAAAGCTTTATCATGATTCCCGTCGGCAATTAAGGTGAGCTTAAACGTTTGTCCATCTGGTAAAAAATCAAATTTCAACTTCTGGATTTTTTCTTTTCTTCCTGAATTAATACCGCCAATAAACCAATCTGCTCCTTTTCTTCTAGCGATAACCGTATATTTCCCTGGATATCCATCAACTAAAATTGTATCGTCCCAAGATGCGGGAACGCTCTTTAGAAAAGTTTTGGCCGCATCTGGCAATTCATAGTATCCTTCTGGTCTATCAGCCATATGCTGTATACCTGATTCAAATGCAACACTTAATGCCAGTTCATGTCCATAAGAGGTGATATGCGGAAATTGAGAATTTGTAAACGTTACAGGAGTGTAATCCATTGATCCTACGACATTACGGGTAAAAGCCAATGTATTGTTATGTTCTGGTGCCGTCGTAGTTAATTCAGGCCCATTGTTGTACCATTCGGCACCACGGACAGCTTCATAAGTCATAAGATGCGGATAAGTTCTCTGCCATCCGCGCGGCACCAAACATCCGTGAAAATAGACCATGATTTTATACTTCGCAGCATCTTCTAAAAGATCCAAATAATACTTTATGATTTCTTGTTTTTCACTTAGAAAAAAATCAACCTTTATCCCGTAAACGCCAAGCTTATTTAACTTCTCAAATTCTTTAACTCGGTTTTCGTGAGTCAGCATTCGGTCAACAGGTGTAGAAGTGATCCATTTAAATTTACCTGAATTATACCACATTAAAGGTTTGATTCCTTTTGAATGAATATATTTTATAGCATCTTCTAAATTACCGCCATTTTCCATCTGATCCCATTCCCAATCCAAAAGTGTATAAGGCCAATTCATGGCCGCTGCTAAATCGGCAAATTGAGTCACCGTTTTAAAATCTTTTGTTCCGTGGTTATTCGACCAATAATTCCATGACGCAACACCCGGCTGAATCCAATCTGTATTATTTAAAACAGAAGGTTTCGACACATCATCCACTAATGTAGATTTGACAATATCTCCAAGTTCTCCCACAATTACAACCCTCCAAGGCGATTTCCAAGGCAATGTTATTTTAGCAAAAGGCTCTCCTACGCCTTCTTCTGTTCCAGGAAGCGCTACTTTATACTGGTTTTTATTTTGGGTATTAGCCAGTTTAGAAGCAGCATAATTTCGGTCTAAATCGGCTTCATGAATCAGATACCAGCAAGGGCTATTTTTTGCTTTAAACAACGCTGGATAACACCAATCCTGCTGTACATCACCATTGTTCATGCTATTGTAAAGCCCTTCATTGGACAAATCAAACTTTTCCAGCCATCTTTCTGTACTTTCAGGAATAGAATAAGCCGTTAACTCATCTGAAATGGTATAAGTTCCTTGTTTTTCTGGAAATTCATAACGAAATGCGACTCCGTCATTATACACTCTTAAAATTATGTTTAAAAGGGATTTCGATTCATTTTCAAAATACAAAACCACTTCATTTGCCGTATTGGAGCGTTCCGATTTTTTGCCGTGCAATGCTTTGTACTGCTCTTTAATAAGCACAGTTTTGCCAATCTTTTTTAATTTTAAGTCTTTTGAAAAGGTCTGGTCGTTTCGTACAATTCCCAAATCTATTTTTGGAATTATTGCGTCATGTCTGTCTTTATTGCCGTAATTCACCTGCAAATACCAGCTTCCAGAATTAGTATTCTGACTGTCAAATAATGCAACCACTATTTTTTGATTGGGAGAAGTCAAAACTGCTTTCTGTCCATACGAATAGGCAATCGTAAACAGAAACAAAGCTAAACTGAATGTAGATTTTATATTCATTTTATTATGCGTTTTATGAGGACTATTTCGCTTCTGAAATCTTTTCATCAATTCTGAAATAATCAAAATCGGCGAAACCTCCAGCAGTTTTAGTAGCGTAATTGAACAACCCGAATCTATAGCCCATAAAATGCGGAATGGTATACGGCATCTTAATAGATTTTCCAATGCTGATCCATTTTTTGCCGTCTAAACTGTAATAAAATCTTCCCTGATCTGCTTGATTCCTAAAGTCACATTCGGCTTTAAAATATATTTTGTCCTGATTTAATGGAATACTTTGAACTTCTTTTGGATTTCCCTTTTCAGCATCCATCATCACAATTCTTTTTGCTCCCTGATCTACTTTTACTCCAACCAGACCAAAATCTTTTTGGAGCAATGAAAGTCCGGCAAAATCTCCTTCTTTCATATTTGAAAGCTCAAGCATAGTAGTTCCCGAACATACAGGCCCAAAGGTTCTCTGTGTCAAAATATTTTTTACCTGCGTGAAACTGCTATCGATTCTGGATGTTTTTAGTCTTAAATAGCCTTTTCTTTCTTTTACAGACCAGTTTGCATTATCTGGGTTATGATTCCATTGCCAAACCAAAGGCAGATCATTTTGTCCTTTTTTACTATTAAACTCATCTGAATTTACAATTCCAGGAATTAAGCTTTTATTGGCAGGAAGATCTAAATTTTGAGGCACTTTACCATTTTCGCCCAATATTGGCCAGCCATTTTCCCATTTTACAGGAACCAGATAAGGAATACGTCCTACACCTCCTGCATCTCTAAATAAATACGAAAACCATCTGCCGTCTGGAGTATCAATAAGCCCGCCTTGGGCAACGCCCTGATCTTGAAGCCCAATTTTTCCATCCCATGGTCCAGCAATAGTATCTGCTCTGTGTATAATTACAGTGCGCATACCGTTTTTGGGCCAGCAGATATTAAATAAATAATACTTTCCGTTAATTTTAAAAAGCTGTGATCCTTCTGCCGGCAGCATGATATCACTCTGCGCCGGAGCATTGGCATTTTCTATTAAAACTTTCTTAGTCTCTTCTTTAACTTCTGACAAGTCTTCTTTTAATTCTACAATTTGAATTTTTCCTCCTCCCCAAACTAAGTACACTTTTCCATTATCATCAAAGAAAAGAGAATGGTCGTGATAGGAATTGTTTAAAACAGTTCTCTTCCACGGCCCTTTCTCAATATTTTTTGTAAAAAAAATATAAGTTTTACCCGTTGTTCCCGAAAAAGTGCTTACATAATACACACCATTGTGATAACGCAGACTGCTTGCCCATGAACCTCTTCCGTAGTCATTTTTGCCATAATCTAAATTCAGTCGGTCATCATGATCTTCTAAAGTTTGATAGGCATAATTAACAAGATCCCAATTCACTAAATCCTTGGATTTCATAATTGGCACCCCAGGATTCATATGCATGGTAGTACTGCTCATATAATAAGCATCATTAACCCTAATTATAGATAAATCGGGAACATCTGCAAAAATAATGGGATTATGGGCTTTGTCTTTTTGAGCTTGGCTTGTGAATACGTTCAATAAAATTATCAGAACAGCATATATAAAATCTTTTGTTTTCATTTCGGTTTCGATTTTTGGCATTTCTAAAGGAAATATGATGTGTTACTCTGTTACAATTCTAAGCTGAGAAAACTTTGGACTGATTTTTCCGTCTTTTGCCAGAATTTTAATATTCAGCACTTCCTTGTTATCTATTTTTATGCTGATTGTCTTTTTATTAGATAATGTTATTACAGCTGGTTTTTCATTAATGAGAATAATAATGTTATCGCTGTTGAATTCATCTAAAATACTGATTTGCAGCAACTGACCTTTACTGTTCTTATTCAGCATTTGATACGAAATATAAGAGCGCGTATTTCGCCAGAACTTTCCATCCTCGTAACCAGAATTGCTTTTTTCACCTTTATACAAATGATCGACTTCTGGCTGCTGTTCACCGCAATTTATTTTATCTATTGTTTTGGCTTCAAGCGCCATAGCTTCAATTTCCTGCTTCTTCAGCAACTCCTGCTTTTCTTTATATTCTTCTTTGGAGTAGGTTTGAAAATACATTTGATAACGGGCATCGTGCACTTCAAAAAAAGGTTCCAATTCTAATGAATCTAACCTATATCTTAAGTTCCCTATTTCTTTAAGTTTCGATACATAATCTACTTTATCCCCAACCAATGCATAGGCTTTATCAAGTGGCATAAATTTGCCTCTTGCGGCGTGTCCCATTCGGCTGTCATCTGCAAACAATCCGTCTAATCCTTCTGTCGAAGTTTTGGCCGCCAGCACAATTGGCCCTTTGACAAATGCACTCCAATTGGAACCGTCTGGTAGATTTTCTAAATGTATTGACGTTTTAAATCTGACACTTATTTTATCTCCTGATTTCCATTTTCTTGAAATCGTAATATATTCAGATGGTTTGGATTCGATTTTTTGTTCTTTTCCATTCACTAATATTTCAAAACTTTCAGCCCATTTTGGATAACGAATGTTCAAAGCAAAACTTTTTGATTTTTTAAGTTTTAAAACTAATTCTGTCTGATTCTCATATGGAAATTTTGTGGTTTGTTCTACCTCTATTTCCTTTTCTTTCCATTTTAAAACCGATGGAATAAAAAGGTTTACAAAAAGATCATTTTGCGAATGGCTGTAAATTAATTCTCCATATTTGGTGTGATTTTCAAGTCCCGTTCCCACACAGCACCACATACTTGTCTGAGGCTGAGAATAAACACGGTAATGATTAGGGCGAATAGGCGTAAAATATACAAAACCTCCTTTTTCGGGATGCTGGCTCGAAAGGATATGATTGTAAAGTGTTCTTTCGTAAAAATCCAGATAACGCACATCATTTTTATCGAGAAACAAAGCTTTGGCTAGACGTTCCATATTGTACGAATTGCAGGTTTCTGGCCCTTCATTCGATTTGATCATGCCGCTGAAATCGTTAACAGGATTAAAATGTTCTCCAACACTGTTTCCTCCAAAGGCAACTGTGCGTTTTTGGGTGACATTATCCCAAAAATATTGCACACCATCTGACCATTCTTTATTATCAGAAATATTGGCAATCTTTTCAAAACCAACCACTTTTGGTATTTGAGTATTAGCGTGAAGTCCTGTGAGTTTGTCTTCTTTTTGCAATAAGGGATTTAATAAGGCTTTATGCGATAATTTTTCGGCGGTTTTAAGGTATTTTTTGTTTTTGGTAATGATATACAAATCGGCAAAAGTTTCGTTTATGCCTCCATGCTCTGTAGCTAAGACTTTCTGGACCTGTTCATCAGAAAGCGGTCCGATTAATTCCATAAACCAATCTCCTAATTTTATTGCTATATCTTTCGCTTGCTCACTTCCAGTGTATTGATAAGCATCAATTAAACCAGCAAAAAGTTTGTGAATGTTATAAATAGGAACCCAAGTATTATTGAGTCCAAAACTGCTTCCGTCAATATCTCCTTTATGGATACGATCCCAAAAAACCTTTCCTTGCGGAATACCCCCAACATAACCGTTCCCATTTTTAGCCTGACAGCGCGCCAATTCTGAAAGCATATAGTCTAATCTATCTTTAAGCCCTTTATTTCCTGTAGATGCATACATCATAGCTAAAGCCGAAAGATAATGTCCGCCGATATGCCCATCCAATCCTATACTTTCCCAATTGCCATAACGATCTGCCTTTGGCGGAAGCCCAGATTCTAATAAATAAGGTGCTAGAAGTCTATCTGGATCTAAAGCTAAAATATACTTTAGATCTACATCTTGAGCATTTTTAAATGGCCCTTCTTTTAATTTTACTTCGCTTAAATCAAATAGCTTCATTTGAGCCGATAATTTGGCTCCTATCAATAGGGCGAATAGGCAAAATAAAATTGTCTTTTTCATTATAAATTGAGTTTGAAGTTATTGAAAGTAAAAAGTATAGGTTTTCCCTTTTTCAGTCATCCTATCATACAAATAAGATGTGTTAATTTTTAGAAGCTGAAGGTTTGATTCCTTAGAAATAATTGGTTTTTCGGTTTCTTCCACTGCAAAAAATAGATTTGGATTTTCTCCTGATGCTATTTTCAAATCTTTGCTTTTTTTTAGTATAAGCTCATTAGGAGTTCTTAATCTTAGATTGCCGCCCAGATTAGAATAAATAGTTAAAGCGATTATTTTTCCATTTTTCCACTTTAAATCTTTTATTTCAAAACCTCCTCTCGCTTTTAAACCGCTTATTTGTCCGTATTCTTTTAAGGCATCTGGCAAAGCAGGAAGCAGATGCATTGCTCCATCTGAACTCTGCATCAGCATCTCGGTGATTCCAGAAGTACAGCCAAAATTACCATCGATCTGAAAAGGAGGATGCGCATCAAAAAGGTTATTATAGGTTCCGCCTCCTTCGTGATTTACGCCAAGCGGTGTCAGCTGATTCTGAATTAAGCTGTAGGCATGATTGCCGTCCTGCATTTTTGCCCACCAGTTTACTTTCCAACCCATGCTCCATCCTGTAGATACATCGCTTCTTTGCAGCAGTGTATTTTTTGCAGCGGCAAAGAGCTCTGGAGTTCTATACGCCGAAATCTGATTAGACGGATACAAACCATACAAATGTGAAATATGGCGGTGATTATCTTTTGGGTCATCCACGTCATCGAGCCATTCTTGAAGCTGATTGTATCTGCCTATCTGCATAGGAGGCAGTTTCTTTCTCAGTATTTTAAGACTGTCTGCAAATGCTGCGTCTTTCTGTAGAACTTCTGAAGCTTTTATCAGCGTGCTAAAAACATCAAACACAATTTGATTGTCCATGGTAGAACCTGCTGTCATTGCCGAATTTTGATGTGCTATTGGCGTATTTTCAGGTGAATTTCCAGGTGCTATGACCAGCCATCCGTTTGCAGGGTCTTCCACAAGAAAGTCAGCATAAAAAAGAGCTGCTCCTTTTAATATTTCGTAAGCAGACTTTAAATATGCCGCATCGCCAGTATATAAATAATGTTCCCAAATATGCTGGCTCAGCCATCCTCCGCCCGCATTCCACACTCCCCACGTAGCGCCATCAACTGCGCCATTAACTCTCCAAATATCGGTATTATGATGCGCCATCCAGCCTCTCGCTCCATACATTACTCTGGCGGTTTCCTGTCCTGTCTCTGAAAGCTCCTGAATCATTTTCAGCAAAGGCTCATGCATTTCAGAAAGGTTTGTTTTTTCGGCTGGCCAGTAATTCATTTCGGTATTAATGTTGATGGTATATTTGCTGTCCCATGCCGGTGTCATGCTGCGATTCCAGATTCCCTGCAGATTTGCAGCCTGACCTCCAGGCTGTGAGGAAGAAATTAGCAGATATCTTCCGTATTGATAATACAAGGTTACAAAAGAAGGATCTGAAACATTTCTAAAATTGGATAGTCTCTCGTCTGTAGGCAATTTAGCTTGTTCTGTAGCTCCTAAATCAAGTTTTACTCTTTTGAAATACTTTTGATACGCAGCAATATGGGCGGTTTTCATCTTATCATAATTCTTGACAAACGCTTTATCGAGATAAGATTTAGCGAGTTTATTTTCATCACCGCTTAAATCATTATAATTTACAAAGTTTGAAGCTATAGAAACCATGATTACCGCTGAATCTGCTTTATCGACTTTTAAAGTATTATCAACTGCACTTATATTTCCGCCTTCGACTTTTAACTTTGCCAATGCATTAAACTGAACCTTTCCTTCTACTCCTTCATGATCACTTGTCTTTCCCCAAAGTGAAATTTCATTATTATTAATTATAATTTTTTGCTTCTTATGTTCTGATGTAAAACCAACTGCAAATGATAGCTGTCCAGGCTTATCGGCTGAAAGTCTAATAACTAAAACTCTGTCTGTAAAAGAGGTAAAAGCTTCTCTCGTAAAAGTCACTCCATTTACTTTGTACATTGTTTTTGCAACTGCATTTTCAATATCCAGTTCACGATAATAATCGGAATGTTTCTGATCTGGGAAATTCAGTTCCAAATTCCCGACAGGCTGAAACATCTGGCCGTGAGATTTTTTGGTAATGATAGTCTCATTGATGAGTTTTTCGGCTTTTTTATATTCTCCCTGAAAAAGAAATTGTCTTATCTGAGCCAAAGCTTCTTTTGCCAGCGGATTATCATTTCTGTTAGGGCTTCCGCTCCAAACGGTGCTTTCATTTAACTGAAGAATTTCTTTTCCGACATTCCCATAAACCATGGCGCCCTGAAAACCATTTCCTATTGGCAATGCGTTTTCCCAAACATCACCTGACGGAGTTTTGTACCAAAGTTTAAGATCTGATTGCGCTTGAGCGAATATGGAAATCCCAAAGAAAAACAGCAGATTAAATGAATACTTTTTCATGTCTTTTTCTCATTTAACAATACATTTTGCTATTTAAACAATAACTGTGAGTACATCATTAAATCATGTCTCCATACTGGCCATGTATGTCCGCCAGAATACTCGCTGTAGCTATATTTAATGCCTAGCTGGTCGAATTTCTGCATCATAATTTTACAGTTCTCGTATGCTATATCTTCTTTTCCTCCCATCGAGATCCAAAAGTCTTTTAGATTAGCATTAATAGATGAGGCATTTTTTTTTATAAACTCATATTGAGGATCTGATAATTTTGGATTGTTTGCCCACCAGCCTGAACTGAAAATGCCCAGACTTGAAAACATATCTGAGTTTTTTATTCCTGCGTAAAGTGTCTGAAGCCCTCCCATTGATAAACCTGCTAAGGCTCTATTTTTGTTGCCTGCTGCAATTTTAAAATTAGTTTCTACAAAAGGTATGGCTTCATTTTTCAGTTCGTTTTCAAATGCTTTTAATGTTTCTTCGCCAAAACCAGCAATACCGCCTGCATTTCCCATATTGCCGTCAAGCATTACAATAAGCATTTTCTTTGCTTTGTTTTCGGCAATTAAATTATCCAAAATCAAATTTGCTTTTCCTTGTGTGCTCCATCCTCTTTGATCTTCTCCACCTCCATGCAAAAGGTATAATACAGGGAATTTTTCAGTTGAAGTTTCATATCCCGGCGGCGTATAAACATACATCTCGCGCCATGAATTAGTCCCTTTCGAAAAGTACTTCATTATTCTTATCTCACCATGCGGAACGGTTTTCAATTCATAGAAATCACCATCTCTTTTCGGAATTTCTATTCCGCTGGCCATACGTCCCATTCCGTAAAAAGTCTCGCTTGACGGATCTGCAACTGCCACACCGTCAATCAAGAGGGAGTAATAATTAAATCCTCCGTTTATCACATCGGTTGTAAGATTCCAAACTCCCTGACCGTCTTTCTGCATATCGTACTTTCTTCCTAAATCGATCTGCACTTTTGATGCTTCAGGCGCATTTACTTTAAAAATTACTCTGTTGTCAGGCAGGATCTGAGGATATTTTGCATTACGTATGTTGGTTTGAGCTGTGGTCCCTAAAACCGTATATTTTGCAAAACTTGATTCGTCAACTGGTTTGAACAATAACTGTGAGAACATATATAGACTGTTTTTCCATACTTTGAAATCATGAACTCCTGGCTCTAGATAATAAATGTGCGGTACATTATTTTTAAATAAGTAATCATGAGTTCGTTTGCTGTTTTCAAGCAGCCAATCGTTATCTCCGCAGGAAATCCAAAGCAGTTTCAGCTTCTTTTTGGTTTCTTCAGGATTAGGCACTAATTCTTCAGTTTTCTTTGTATTTGGAGCCGACGAAAATCCGCCTACCCATGCAAATTTGTCTAAATTGGTTAATCCGAAATTGAGAGACTGTCCGCCACCCATAGATAATCCTGCAATGGCGCGATGCTCTCTGTCTTTGTAAACATTATATTTCTTTTCAATAAAAGGAATTAAATCCTTCAATAAATCTTTTTCAAAGTCTGAAAATGCCTGCACTTTGTCTGGCGCCATTATGTTTCCAGTAGCGCTGTCATCTTTCATGGCTCTTCCGTTTGGCATTACCACAATCATAGGCTGTAATTTTCCCTCTGCGTAAAGATTGTCTAATATAATCTGCGGACTTCCACCGTTAAGCCATTCTTTTTCATCTCCGCCAATTCCGTGCAAAAGGTATAAAACTGGATATTTTTTGTTTTTGCCAAATCCGGGTGGTGTATAAATTGTTGCCTTTCTTACTGTTCCAACTGTCTTTGAATCATAGCTTACCGTTTCTACTTTTCCTGCTGGAACTGCCGGGTTTAACTGGTCAAATCCAAATGGTGCCTGAACTATAAATGGCTCCTTTGGACTATCTGATTTATAGCCTAATAACGAAAGCATTCTTTCTGCATAACGCTTCCCTAAATCTCTGTATCCCGCTGCGCTAAAATGCAGGAAATCTGGAGCCACTGCACAGCCTTTTGATGAAATCACATAAGAGGTTGGAATGGTCTGAGGCAATGTTGCAATGATTTTGTTCATGCTGGCACATTTTCCTTTTTGTTCTTCATGAACGGTCTCTCCAGAAAGCAATGGCACTTTTTTAGGATTGAGGTTCAGATCTTTCATTAAATTATCGTATACTATTTTTACCTTTTTAGGCCAAAGTGTATCTCCTGTATTAGATTCTCCCTGATGCAGTAAAATGCCTTTTATAACTCCTGTTTTTTGCGCAATTTTTGCCATTTCAACAAGTCTTGCATACGGACTTCCGTTATATTCCTTGATCATGCCCAGCATCCAATCTGGCGCTGTTTTCATGTAGTTCTCAAAGTTATCTTTATCAAAAAGTTCTATTTTACACCCTCCGACAGCCACATTTACTATTCCTACTTTTATGTTTTTAGGAAGATTGGCAACCATTGTTCTTCCAAAATTGTCTGTTAGTGTCAACCCTGTTTTGCATCGGCATAATGGCGGTATTGCGGTATACCATTTTCCCATTTCTCTATTCAGATCAGGACAGTTTACAGCTTCCAGAACCTGAAAACGAGGATCAATATTTATTTTGTCTTCAGCTTCTATCGGAGCAGCGCCTTCCATGTTGGACTGTCCAAAACTTAAATAAACATGAAAATTTGGATCTTGAGAATATCCATTCTGTCCCGTTAAAAAAAGAACTGTTATTGCGAAAAATCTAATTATTGATTTCATGATTTCTTATTAAAGTTGTTTTTACTGCCAGAACAAACTGGCTAATATATCTTTTAAATAATGATTACCCCGTTGGATGAAATTACTTTTAACACATAGAAACATAGCCCCGAAGCATCGTTAAAAAGGCGTTTCACTAATTTCAATTCACATAGCTATGTGTTAAAGCTTGCTTTTTTTGGTAATCTTAACCAAAGCAATAAAAATCTATGTTTCTATGTGTTTTAAATTAAATTTTAAATAAATTCAAATCTATTACTTCGCCCATTCTCTGATATCCCAATTCATTAGGATGCAAAAAATCACCGTCATGCATATTTGCCAAAATGGTTTTAGCGTCTGTTTCCGAAGCCATTTCTTTATCAAAATCTATTACTGCATCAAAATGGTTGTCTCGTATCCATGCATTTACAACATCTCTTGCTTCCTGTTTAAAAGGTGCATCGTAAAACGACTTTTGAAAAGGCAAAATTGTACAGCCATATACTTTTATATTTTTGGCGTGTGCTTTTTCTATCATAATTTTGTAAGCGTCTATAATTTCCTGTGCTTTTATAGGTGCATCTTCTGCACGTTTAATTCCGCCAATATCATTTATTCCTTCTAAAATTACGAGCCATTTTGTGCCTCTCTGCGAAAGGACATCACGGTCAAAACGGTCCAATGCTGTTGGACCTAGTCCGCCTTTTACAACGCAATTTCCGCCTATGCCTAAATTTAAAACTCCTATATCTTGAGTTGCTTTATTGGCTGCCAATCTAGCCGCTAGAATATCTGTCCAGCGATTTTGTTTGTTTGTTCCAGATCCACGGCCATCTGTTATGGAGTTTCCTAAACAAACAATATTTGATGTTTCTTTTGATGCCACGACATCGACGCCCACTATAGAATACCAATGATCTGTTTTTACAGCCTCAGAGAAAACGTCATTATTGAGATTGTCTCCCGACAAAATATAAGACGTTGTTCTCGATCCAGGATGCCCGGTTGTTTTTTGCGATGCGTCTCCATAATAAATGGTTATGGCTAGCAGTTGACCTGTTTTTAAATGAAAATTCAGCTCATCTGAAAATACTTCCTGACCTGGGTTTAATGTTACTTCTTGATTTCCATTAAAGCTGAGATTTTTTTGTGTGTTTTTGTCAATCGTGGGAGCATCAAGAACATTGGCAATGCTTATCTTTTTTAAAACTGTAGGCTGATCGCTGAATACATTTGAGAAACGCAGTCGAATATGCTCTCCTCCAATCGAAACTTTTATAATTTGACGAAGTGTATTTTCGGCCAAACCTGGAGCTGGAGGCATATTGTTTGGCTCTACAAGCATTGGCGCACAAGCCCATGATCCGACCCAATTTTCAGTGGCTGCTTTTTCGGAAGAATTTGCTAGTGGCTGATTGGGCTTACATCCTATTATTAAAGTGAAAAGCTGTAAAAGCAATATATATTTTAAATATCTTTTTATCATTTCTACTAAAATTTGATGAATGCTGCTATTAAAAAACAACTCCCATAAATCATTTTTTTAATTGAAATAAATGGGAGTTTTAAATTTTTATTTCGGATGTGAATTATTAGATGAAGTGGCATATAATCCTACCAAAGCTCCTGTAAATCCGCCAGCGACATTTGTTGAGAGAATATCTCCTGAAACAGGATTGCCAAGATTTTCAAAATCAGCACCATTCAAAGCATAGCTAAACTGATAATTGTCGCCTGTCGCTTTAACTTGCAAGCGTAATGCTCCTTTAATTTCTATTTTTGCGCTTGATACAATTTCCGATTGTCCGTTTTCTGTTCTTTCCAACAGTATGTAAGTATCTTTTCCTTTCTTCGTAACACCAAAAACATAGTTGTAGTGTTCGTTTTGAAGACACACTATTCCTGCCAAATCTTTTTCTGATTCTGGTTTATACTCTAAAGTAGTTGAAAAAGAAAAAGTATTATGCTGCTGTCTGTAAAATAATGTCGACGTTGGTTTTAATTCTTTAATATTTACCGCAAATGGGGTTATCTGTAAACCCTTTTTAACAATAGAAATAAAATGCTCTCTTGGCCCTCGCAATCCAATCCATCTGTAGTCTAATTTTTCTGATTTGAAATTCTCAGTGAATGTAAAGTTGCCATTAGGGAAAAAACCATCCTTGCCTGTTTTGTTTACAACACCGTTTGGCATTTTAAGTTTTGGTCCCATTGGAACTAAACCATTCTCAAAAACAGGAAAAGTTCCTGACCAGTCTACTGGCAGCATAAAAGTTTCACGCCCTGCGTTTACTCTATCTTTTTCGTTTGGACGAATTCCTAAAAACACGCCATAATATTTATTGTCTGGACCAAGCACTACATCTGCGTGCCCTGCCCAATCAACTTTGTTGGGTCTGTTTTGAGGGAAATATCTCTGCGTTAGGATTGGATTATTGCTTGCTGGTTTGAAAGGCCCCTTTGGACTGTCACTAATAAAAACAACTTCGCTATGATTTCCTCCTGTACCTCCTTCGGCACACATTAAATAATAATGATTGTCTTTTTTATACAAATGTGGAGCTTCTATCCAAATTGGTTTCTTAGAAAGATCAACCCCGCCATCTACAATAATTTTATCTGTTCCCGGAATAACCTGATCTTTTTCTAAATCATATTCCCAAACTTTAATTACGCGATGTCCCTGGTACAATTCTTTTCCTTTATCAGGAGCATCGTTATGCACGACATACCCTTTTCCATTGTCATCAAAAAAAATAGAAGGGTCTATTCCATCAAAAGCTAATTTAATTGGACTTCCCCATCCTTTTTTAGGATCTTTACTTTTTACAATGATATTCCCCAAACCGCCTGTAAAAGCAGTAACAATCATATAAAAAGTATCATTGTGAGGATTGTATGTAATGCCAGGAGCATAAACCCCAGCGCTAATTCCCGTATCATGAGGATTGAACTCTGAAACTTTATTTAATACTCCACCCAAATCGGTCCAGTTTACTAAATCTTTAGAGTGAAAAATGGGCACCCCAGGGAACATCGCAAATGAAGAGCAAACCATGTAATAATCATCACCTTTTCTTGTAATGGCTGGATCAGGATAACATCCCTGCAGAATTGGAGAATAAAACTCATCTTCTTTTAACGGATTATTTTTATAAATCTGATCATCTCCCACGTAAGTTGCATTTGAAAAAATTGGGTCTTTACTGCTTTTCTTTTTTTGTATACTGCTTTCCTGAGCCTGCGTAAGTATAGAGCAAAACAGAACAGCAGCTGATATAAAAATCTTTTTTTTATTACTCATTTTATAGGTTTGTTAAAGTGCATTCGAAAAATATTGAAAAGCCGAGAGGATTTCTCCCGGCTTGTTTAAAACTAATTAATAAACCGTAATAAGATAATTTATAAAATTGATCTTATTTGCTTCGCATTAGTTTTTAGAAAAATAAAATTTAATATCCCGGATTTTGGTAAGCTGCTTTTTCATCAGCAGACATTTCCATTCCATCGATTTGTCCCTGCGGAATTGGTCTTAGGTAATGATGCGCATCAATTGTTCTGGTTACTACTTCTGGCGTATGCTGTCCGTAGTTGGATCCTCCTATAGAATATTTCCCTGCAATTTCATTCCATTTTTGTGTTCTTACCAAGTCATACCAGCGGTAACCTTCGCCAAAAAATTCGCGTGAACGTTCAGCAAGAATGTAGTTAATATCAATTACGGCTGGAGTCGCATTGGTCATAGCAGCACTATTATCCTGAATTTTAGCAGTATTACCATTATTATCCCATTTCCATTTTCCTGCTCTAGCTCTTAATACATTTACAAGCGATCTGGCACTCCAAGATCCTGTAGCTCCTTTAACAGCTGCTTCGGCTGCAACCAAATATAATTCAGAGAATTTTGCTACTGGAAATGGTCTTGTGCTTCCGGCATTCGGCTGTCCTAATCCTCCGGCATTGTCTGTTCTATATGGCCCAAGTTTCCAGAAACCTGGATATACGATTCTGCTAATGCCTTTTGGAGAAATCACATAATCTGCTCTTCCTGGCAATACTCCTGCACCTACTCCGCTGTCACCTTGCCCAGAAGGATAAGTGATTGCAGTTGATGGTTCATCATTAAGGAAGCTTAAAACAGCGTCGCCTGGTTTAATTGTCAGACCATTTGCATTAGTTAATGTTGCCACGCCAGTAAGACCTGTCCCTTGAAGGTTCCAATTCCCTCTGAATACTGTTGTAAAAGTTCCATCATATCTTGAATCATTTGTTTTATCTGCAAAAGTATTCGTAAAAACTTCAATAGGCGGAGCCATTCTTGTCCATGGACGTCCTAAAAATTGATTTGCCTCTCTTTGTACTGAAGAAACTGCCGCTGTTCCGTTTTTACTTCTTATAGCAGTATAGTTCCAAGTCACCATCCAACCTGAGAAGTTATCTGGAGCACCACCGCTACCGTACGTAAGGCTAGCTCCATTGTAATACTCGCTTTCTTGCGTATGATCTGCAAAAAGCATCACTTCTTTATTTCTGTCATTTGCTCCTGCATTAACATCATAATAAGAATCAAGCAATCCGTAAGACCCTGGGTTATTAATTCCTTCAACAGCCAGATCATAAGCCTTCTGGAAATACCATTGCGCATTATGTCCATCTGGATCTGTTCTTGGAGCATCTGGATAAGTTGGAATATTATTTGGGTTTTCTAACCACCAAGCATAAGTAAGATATGCCTTTGCCAAAAATAATCGCGCTACAGTTTTAGTTACCGTACCAGTCAATCTAGGCGCATCTGGAAGATCCTTAACCGCTGTAACCAAATCTGGAAAAATGGCTTTTGTATATACCTCAGGAACTGTATTACGTTTTGAATATCTTGAAGGCTTGCTGTTAAACTTTAATTCCCCAGCGCCTAAATCCAAAGGGATGCCTCCAAAAGTCTGCACTAAAAGAAAATAGTCAAACCCTCTAAAAAATTTAGATTCTGCGATTAAACTGCTAGCAACTCCAACGGCTGCACCATTTTCGATAATACCGCTAGCAGTATTGATATCATAATAAGAGTTATTCCATAAAACATCTGAACGGCTTGAAGTTGGATTAATAATACCCACACCAGATAAATCGTGATCTTTAAAATTCCCGTCTGCACTCTGTGCGTACGTTGCTTCATCTGTCCCTGTTTGGCAAGCGTTGTAAAAATAAGCCTGTCCGTAAATCCAGCGCAAATGAGCATAGTGGGAAGTCAATCCCTGTTTAACGCCTTGTTCGGTTTTAAAATAACCTGGTTCATAAAAATCATGAGGTTTTTCCTCCAATATATCGGAACAGCCTGCTAATGAAAGTAAAACGGTTGATCCTATGATTAAATTTTTAAAAATATATAGTTTCATATCTGTTCTGATTAAAATGTTAAATTAAGTCCAAATAAATAATTTCTGGTTGCAGGAGTGTTTGTGCCGATAACAGAAAATCTTCTCTGATAAGAGGCAACAGCCTGATTTTCGTCACCAAATGAATTCGTTTCAGGATCCATTCCAGATTTATCATGATATGGAGAAAATAAAACAAACGGATTCTGCACTGTGAAATAAAGTCTTAATTTATCGATGCCTAAATTTCTTGTAAAGTCTTGATCAAGAGTATATCCAAGAGTCATTGCTCTAATTTTTACATAAGAAGCATCAAAGTACCCCATAGTAGACATATATTTAGGGTTATCACCACTTCTGATACCTCTCGGGTTAGGAAATTCTCCATCTCTGTTATCAGGAGTCCAGTAGTCAACATCAACGTTGCTTCTACGTCCGTTTAAAAGGTTCATGTAGCTTGCTCCTCCATATAATGTGCTTATTAATACACCTCCGCTTTTAAAGGCACCTACTGCGTTAAAATCGAATCCTTTGTAAGTTACATTAGTATTGAAACCTCCCTGAAAATCTGGATCTGTTTCTATAATTTGACGATCGCTTGCATTAATAGCACGAGTTGGCGAACCGTTAGCATCATGATCTCCTGTATATTTCACTTTGATAGATCCTACGACTGTTCCCTGCTGATTAATTCCTGTTGGCCCTGGCTCAAGAATTGACATATATGGATCGCCTTCTTGCCAAATTCCAATCTTTTCATAATCAAAGATTGAATTAATATTATATCCAACAAACCAGTTGTTTGCTTCATCACGGCTAGCACCTGATGCCAAAGCAACAAGTTTGTTTTCGTTTTTATAGAAGTTAACTCCCACAGACCATGTCACACCTTTAGGATTATCAAGAATAACTCCGTTCAATGAAATTTCATAACCTTTGTTCTCAGTTTCTCCCACGTTAGCCACATAACTGCTTACACCAGACGTTGCCGGAAGTCCTACACGCTGCAATAGATTTTTTGTATTTGTTTTATAATATTCAACTGTACCTGATAAACGGTTATTAAAAAATCCGAAATCTAAACCATAGTTCCATGTAGTTGAAAACTCCCATCCTAAATTAGGATTTGGAAGCTCAGTAACATATACTCCTGTTGAATTATTGCTTCCAAAATTGTATGGTCTTGTGCTTAAAGCTCCCAACGTTGCATAAGGAGATACCGCTTGATTTGAAGTTTCTCCATATCCAGCTCTCAATTTCAATAAATCAATGTATTTCACATCTTTTAGGAATGATTCATTTGAAAGTGTCCAACCAGCAGATACAGCAGGATAAGTTACCCATTTGTTTCCAGGAGATAATCTTGATGAACCATCAGAACGAACTGTTCCAGATATAAAGTAACGATTATCATAAGAATACATTAACCTAGCCATATAAGATGTTAATCCCCATTGCGTATAATCCTGATCTGCAGGATTAATTACAGCTTCTTCTTCGCTTTGCCCTAAATTATAAAATTGGAAAGCATCAGAAGTAATTCCGTTACGAGTCACTCTCGAACTTTGTCCGGTATATTGTTCGTTAGAATACAGACCAACAAAATTTATTGTATGTTTCTGTGCAAACGTTTTATCATAAGTCAGCAAATTTTCTAACAGCCATTGTGTAGACCAGCCGTTTGTTATTGCAGCATTAGAAAGTGTTGTCGGGTTTACGTCAAAAACTCCCTGACCTTCATAGTATCCAGCATTTGATGTACGTAGGTTTAAACCTGTATTTAGTCTATATTTCAAACCATCAACACCAGGAATTTTTATTTCCGCAAAAATATTATTGTAAGAACTGAAAGCTCTATTTAAGTTAACATAAGCATCTCCTAAATTTTCAATAGATTTTCTAGTATAAACCCATTGGTCATCTGCTGCCATGCTCACTGTTCTTTTCAAAGAGCCATCTGCATTGTACGGATTAGCAAGAGGTGAAGTCTGCAGTATAGTTCCTGTTCCGATATTATCACCATTTGTAATACTGTAGTTGCTATTGGTATTAAATCCAATGCGAATAGATCTATTAATCTGCTGGTCTAAACCTGCTCTAAGGCTAAAACGCTCATAGCTCTGGCCAGGAAGAACTGACTCTTCTTTATAATATCCTAGACCTGCATTGTAAGCGCCTGTTTCGGTTCCTCCAGAAACGCTAACATCATGGCTGATCATTTCTCCAGAGCCGTACAATGAATTCTGCCAATCTGTATTTACATTTCTTTTCTCGTCAACACCATCTACATATAAACCTGTATAGTCACGAAGAGCAGCAAATTTAGTAGCATCCATCATAGGATATTTTGAGAAAACCTGTTTAATTCCGCTAAAACCATTGTATGAAAATGTAGCTTTCTGATTTTTCTTTCCTTTTAAAGTAGTCACTAAGATTACACCATTTGCTCCACGAGAACCATAAATAGCGGTGGCAGAAGCATCTTTCAAGATATCCACAGACTTAATATCTGCAGGATTAATGTCTCCTATCGAACCCGCAAACGGAACTCCGTCTAGCACTACCAAAGGATCATTGCTACCGGTAAGAGATCTTGTACCGCGAATCCTTATCTGCATTGCGGCACCAGGTTTAGAAGAAGTTTGCGTCATCTCGACCCCTGCAAGTCTTCCTTGTAAAGCTTGGGTAATATTAGCGGCAGGCACTTCATTTAATTCTTTTCCCCCTAATGAAGCAACCGATCCGGTAACAGCCTCCTTAATCTGAGTACCATATCCGATTACAACTACTTCTTTCAAATTATTTGAATCTTCCTCCAGAAGCACATTAATCTTTGCCTTTCCATTCACGCTAATCTCTTGGCTTTTAAAACCTATAAAGCTAAAGACAAGAACACCATTTGAAGGAACACTTATAACATAGTTGCCATCGAAACCTGTACTTACTCCGTTTTTTGCTCCTTTTAGATTGACATTCACACCAGGAATTGGACCATTCGCGTCCGACACTGTTCCTGTAACTGTTGTTTGTGCCTTAATTTGCATTGAGACCAAAAACAATAAGATCAAAAAACCGAAGCTTTTTATATGCTTTGATTTACTTGCAATAAAAAAATTATTCATAAAAACTGATTTAATTATTAAAATTGGTTTTTGTTGGTTAGTTCTTCAAAATACTTTAACAGTTAAATATACCATTAACCTTATAAGTGTATTTATTACAAATATAAAAAAATACTCGTAACACACAATCGGTTGCGTTAATTTTATTTGTCATTTTAAAAAAAATACCTTCCTAAAAAAACAGATTCCTTTTTTATACTGCCAAAATATTAAACAATTATTAAAAACAGGATTTAATACAACGAAAACGTTAGAGATAATAAATCGTTTACTTCAAAATCTTAAAAAAAATATAAAAAGTTAAAATTTAATATTTTTTGAAAAAATACTAAACCGCTGTAGTAAAACTATAAAAGATCTTTCAAACAAAAACCATCACAATTCCATATAAAATAAGAGTTTTCCAATCTTGCAAACTATAAATCAACAAGTTGAGTATAAAAAAACATATTTCATTCAAAACCAAAAACAAACAATCGGTTGCTTATATTCCATAAAAAAAAACTCCCTTCTAAATAACTAGAAGAGAGTTTTAAAGCTATAAAAAGGAAATAAAAACACTAAAGATTCATCTTCTTCGCATCTTCTACAAATTGTTTTAAACCAATATCTGTTAAAGGATGTTTCAGCAAACCTTTAATTGCAGAAAGTGGCCCCGTCATAACATCTGATCCAATTTTCGCACAATTGATAATGTGCATGGTGTGTCTTACAGAAGCTGAAAGGATTTGAGTTTGATAATCATAATTATCATAAATTTCTCTGATTTCAGAAATTAAGTGCATTCCGTCGGTCGAAACATCATCTAATCTTCCTAAAAATGGAGAAACGTAAGTGGCTCCAGCTTTAGCGGCAAGCAAAGCCTGACCAGCAGAAAAAACTAAAGTTACATTGGTGCGAATTCCTTTTGAAGAAAAGTATTTGCAAGCTTTTACACCGTCACCAATCATGGGTAATTTGACAACAATTTGCGGATGCAAAGCGGCAAGCTCTTCGCCTTCTCTTACCATTCCTTCAAAGTCGGTTGAGATTACCTCAGCCGAAACATCTCCGTCAACGATATTACAAATAGCCAGATAATGGTTTAATATATTTTCTTTTCCTGTAATGCCTTCTTTTGCCATTAAAGACGGATTGGTGGTTACACCGTCTAAAACACCTAAAGCCTGCGCTTCTTCGATGTCTTGAAGGTTGGCAGTGTCAATAAAAAATTTCATAAGTTTTTTTGGTTTGTGATTAATTGGAGAAACGCACTGCAGTACATCTAAATTTTAGTGAGTCAAAAATGTGCATTTCGATTGATTCTGCTCTTCAAAAAACCTTCAATAAAAAATACTCCCTATTATTTTATCAAACTGACTTTTTATTCGTTTCAATTTTCAAAAAATAGCAACTAAACCTTCAATCTATTTTTCGTAAATCTCGATTCAAAAAAGCCATAATCTTAATACACATTTTCGAAGTTTTCACCTAGAAGAATCCTTCTTTTTAATATTAACGTTTTATAACTATCATATTTAAAATTTAGATGCTCTTAATTTATTTCTCACTAAGTTATTTTAAGAAACCTTACCGATTTTTAAAACCTGTTAGGTTTAATATTAAAATCTAAAGCAATTAGATATATTGATTGATAATGTTTTCAAACAATTCTTGTTTACCGCTTTGAAGATTTAACTCTCCATTTTCGTGCGCGATTGTGTAAAGATCTTTTAGACTTAATTTTCCATCAGCAAAATCTTTACCTTTTCCAGAATCGAATGAACTGTATCTTTCTTTTCTTAATTTTTCGTAAGGAGAAGAAGCAATAATTTTATCAGCTGTCAGTAAAGCTCTTGCGAAAGTATCTGCTCCGCCAATGTGCGCTAAGAAAACGTCTTCTAAATCTGTAGAGTTTCTTCTGATTTTAGCATCAAAGTTAACTCCACCACCTTGCAGTCCGCCAGCTTTTAGGAAAACCAGCATCGCTTCAGTAGTCTCCTGAATGTTGTTTGGGAACTGGTCTGTATCCCAACCGTTTTGGTAGTCTCCTCTGTTGGCATCGATGCTTCCTAACATTCCTGCTTTTGCCGCCACTTCCAATTCGTGCTGGAAAGTGTGCTGAGCCAAAGTAGCGTGGTTTACCTCGATATTGATTTTGAAATCTTTGTCTAAACCGTATTCTTTCAAGAATCCAATTGCGGTAGCCGAGTCAAAATCGTATTGGTGTTTTGATGGCTCCATTGGTTTTGGCTCGATGAAGAAAGTTCCTTTGAAACCTTGCGCTCTTGCGTAGTCCCTAGACATCGCTAAAAATTGCGCCATGTGGTCCAATTCTCTTCCCATATCTGTGTTCAGCAAAGACATATAACCTTCTCTACCACCCCAGAATACGTAGTTTTCTCCGCCCAAAGCGATTGTTGCGTCCAAAGCCAGTTTTACCTGTCCACCCGCTCTTGCCACTACATTAAAATCTGGATTTGTAGCCGCACCGTTCATGAATCTAGGGTTTGAGAAGCAGTTTGAAGTTCCCCAAAGCAATTTGATTCCAGATTCTGCTTTTTTCTGTTTTAAGTATTCAGTAATAAAAGCCAAACGTTTTTCTGATTCTGCGAAAGTGGCTCCTTCAGCAATCAAATCGTAATCGTGGAAACAGAAATAATCGAATCCCATTTTGCTTATGAATTCAAAAGCTGCATCTGCTTTATCTTTTGCAGCCTGATACGGATCTGACGAAGCATCCCATGCAAAGTTTTGAGTTCCCGGTCCGAATGGATCGCTCCCTTGTCCGCAGAACGTATGCCAGTAAGCGATAGCAAATTTAAAGTGCTCGCGCATTGTTTTTCCAGCTACAACCTGATCTGGATTGTAATATTTAAACGCCAAAGGATTATCGGATGCTGCCCCTTCAAATTTAATCTGGCTAATGCCTTTGTAGTATTCTTTATCTCCTAAAACTATCATTTGATTTTTTTTTATTTAGTAGTTAATATTAATTCTAATTCTTTTTTCCATTTCTGATAAGCCGCTTCGTACGGTTCTTTGTTGTGAAGCGGTAAAAACGTCATGACATGGTCGTTGTCGCTTACATGAGCTCCAAACTTGCTGTAATCGCCATCTTTTAAGCCAACTGCACGCGCTGCGCCGACTGCTCCTGTTGTGTTGTAAATCTCGATTTCGTGACCGATTAAAGTCGCAACGGTATTGGAGAAAATTTCCGAACGGAAAAGGTTATCATTTCCGGCTCTTATGACATTTATCGCTGCGTTATCCTCTTTCAGACATTCCATTCCGTACACAAACGAAAAAGCAATTCCTTCAAGAGAAGCTCTAAACAAATGTGCACTGTTGTGAATATTTAAGTTGAGGTTTAAGAAATGGGTTCCGATCGTTTTATTGTTGAACATACGCTCAGCGCCATTTCCAAACGGAATTACCACAACGCCCTCTGATCCGATTTCAATATTCGAAGCCTTTTCGTTCATCGCCTCGTAACTCTCGCTGCCCATATTATTTCGGAGCCATCTGTACTGAATTCCTGCTCCGTTAATATTTAAAAGCTTACCCACTCTAGGCGTTT
This sequence comes from Flavobacterium sp. TR2, assembly GCF_025252405.1. NCBI lineage: Bacteria > Pseudomonadati > Bacteroidota > Flavobacteriia > Flavobacteriales > Flavobacteriaceae > Flavobacterium > Flavobacterium sp. TR2. The sequence continues at coordinate 4,309,958 of NZ_CP104307.1, forward strand.
CCAATTCGTAGTTTACGTGAACGAAATTATTTACTCTAGTGCTTTTTCCGGAAGACATCTCGCTTACCGCATAAAAAACGCCCGAAGTTCCGCCTGTGGCCGCCACTTCGCCCGGATTCAAAACATTCAATGACAAAGCATTATTGGGCTGATCTCCTGCTCTGTATACGATCGGAATTCCTGCCGGAAGTCCAGATTCTGCAGAAGCTTTTTCAGTGACAGCTCCCTGATTCGTGAAATTTTCAACGATATTTGGCGTCAAAGACTGATCGATTCCGTAGTAATCCAAAAGCCAGTCGGCTACTTTGTTTTCTTTGTAATCCCAAAGCATTCCTTCAGACAAACCGTTTTTGGTAGTGGTTGCTTCGCCTGTCAGTTTCAAAGCGATGTAATCTCCAGGAAGCATATATTTGGCAATTTTATTGTAAACTGCCGGTTCGTTTTCTTTAACCCATTTCAGTTTCGAAGCCGTGAAATTTCCTGGCGAATTCAGCAAATGCTCCATACATTTTTCCTGCCCAATTTCGGCGAAAGCCTTATTCCCGATTTCAACCGCGCGGCTGTCGCACCAGATAATTGAATTCCGCAGCGGAGCGCCTTCTTTGTCTACAATCACCAACCCGTGCATTTGGTACGAAATGCCAATTCCCTGAATTTTAGATGCATCAATATTTGACTCTTTAATTGCTCTTTTCGTTGCGGTGCAAATGTGCTTCCACCAGATTTCAGGATCCTGCTCTGCCCAATCTGGGTGAATAGACAAGATTTCCATTTCGTTCTGAGGCTCATTCAAAACGATTGCTTTTTTACCCGTTTCTGCTTCTACCAAAGCTGCCTTGACAGAAGAACTTCCAATATCATAACCGATATAATACATACTATAATGATTCTCTTATTATTAATTTTGTCGGCACATAAAACCTTGTTTCTTCGTCATGCGTAATAAATGCCGCTGCTTTGGTTCCCAATTCGTTAAAATCAGTCGAGACACCACAACACAACCGATTGTAATTTTTGCGAAATTTTTTTACGCAAAAAGCCCTAATCAATTAATCTTCTTATTCCGTATGGATCAATCGTAATAATCGAACCATCTTCCAAATAATCAATTTTGGTCACTTTCATGCTTCTTAAATGTGTCACGCCTTTTGACAAACTCGAATCGTGGTAAAACAAATACCATTCACCTTCTACTTCACAAATTGAATGGTGTGATGTCCAACCTACAACTGGATTCAAAATTCTTCCTTGATATGTAAATGGTCCATACGGATTGTTGCCAATAGCATAACAAATAAAATGCGTGTCGCCTGTCGAATACGAGAAATAATATTTTCCGTTATACTTATGAACCCAAGAAGCTTCAAAAAAACGACGATTGTTATCGCCTGCCAAAATCACTTTTCCGTTTTCATCCAAAATTTGAATTTCTTTTGGTTCTTCCGCAAATTCCAACATATCATCTCTTAACAAAGCTACTATTGGCCCTAAAGCTTTTTCTTCAGCCAAAGGTTCTTCGTTATTTTGATCGTACTGATTATTACGGTACTTCTGAAGCTGTCCGCCCCATATTCCTCCAAAATAAATATAATGTTTACCATCTTCATCTTCAAAAACAGCAGGATCTATGCTGTAACTTCCTTTTATTGCTTCTTTTTCAGGAAGAAAAGGCCCAACTGGCGAATCCGAAATGGCAACGCCAATCTGAAAAATTCCGTTAGCTCGTTTAGCTGGGAAATACAGATAATACTTTCCGTTTTTATGAGCTGCATCAGGTGCCCACATTTGCTTTTCAGCCCAAGCAACATCATCTACATGAAGCGCAACACCATTATCTATTGCTTCTGATGAAATATCTTCCATAGAAAAAACATGGTAATCTTCCATTCCGAAATGATCGCCATTATCATTAAACGGAATTCCGGCATCAATATCATGTGATGGATAAATGTAAATTTTTCCGTTGAATACATGTGCCGAAGGATCGGCTGTGTACATATGGGACACTAAAGGCTTTGAAATCGCCAGGTCATTAATTTCCTCAAAATTAATGTGTTCAATGCTATCTTCAGGCATAGTAATATTTTGTTTAAATGATTAAGCTCTTCTTTGTTTTAGTTCGGTTTCGATCTGCACTTCCATTTCTTTGTTAATTTTATAGAAAAACAGCAATCCGGCTCCAATTAAAAATGGAATTGCAGGAAAAATACTCACCAGTAATTTGATTCCATTTATGGCAGTTTGAGACTGCTCTGGTGCATTTGGAACGTAATGGAAATAACCCAAAAATAAAGTGGTTAAAGCACCTCCAATGCTTAATCCTGTTTTTAGTCCAACCATCATCGCAGAGAAAATAATTGCTGTTGCACGACGGTTATTGAGCCATTCTGAATAATCGGCAACATCGGCAATCATTGCCCAAAGAATCGGAATTGTAATTCCGTAGAAAAATCCGTGCAGAATTTGAGAGAAAAACATCAGACTAATTGATGTTGAGGGATAAAAATAGAATGCAATAATGAATAAAGTCGAGATGAATAAAAACACCCCAAAAACATTTCTTTTTCCGTATTTGTCTGCCAGATTTTTAGACCATGTAATTCCGACAATCATAAAGATAATTCCGCCTGCATTAAAGAGTCCGAAACCTGCTGAAACAGGATCATTCCCAAAATGATTCAACCCAATATTGGTTAGAAAATCCAAAATAGGCTGAATAAAAGCAGCCAATTGTTCTTTATCTACATAATTCTCAAAATAATATACATACGAACCGCCTTTCATTGCCAAAGTCACAAAAACCAAAGTCGTCAGGGAAAGCATAATTACCCACGGTCTATTTTTGATTAAATCGCTTAAATCTTCTTTTACGCTTGACTTTTGTTCTGGTTTGGGAATTATTCTTTCTTTTGTAGTTAAAAAAGTAATTAAAAGCATGATTGTTCCAATAATGGCCAACGCAGTCATTACTTTTTCGATTCCGATCGCTTTATCTCCGTTTCCGGCACTTTTGATAATCCCAAGCATAAAAACCTGAACGAAAAACTGGGCAAACATCACCGCAACAAAACGGTAGGATGACATACTATTTCGTTCTTTCATATCACCCGTAATAACTCCGCTTAAAGCAGAATATGGCAGGTTGTTTCCTGCATAAAAAAGCAACAGCAAAGTATAGGTGATAACTGCATAAATTACTTTTCCTTTGTATGAGAAATCGGGAGTTGAAAACGCCAATAAAGCCACTACTCCAAGCGGAATCGCTGTCAATAAAATCCACGGCCTGAATTTTCCCCATTTGGTACTGGTTCTGTCTGCCAAAACCCCAATAATCGGATTAAAAATAAAAGCTGCTACTAATCCAACAATCAGCATAATGATCGAAGAATCTGTTGGCGATAAGCCGTAAATGTCGGTATAGAAATACGCCAAATACGTCATCAAAGTTTGAAAAACTAAATTGGCTGCTAAGTCACCTAAGCTGTATCCGATTTTTTCTTTGATGGATAGTTTTTGTGAAATGTTAGTCATTCGTGGGTTTGTGGTCATTTTATTGATTAGTTACGTAAGCAAAAGTGGTTTCTAAAAATAAAGTTATTCAATTTTTTTGATCATTTCTCATCCTTTTAACTGCTAATATCATAGCAATTTTCATTAAAACAATCGGTTGTGTAAAATTATACAAAAAAACATATTTTACAAATTTACTTTTCTTTATTTAATTTATTTTTCAAATCACAACCGATTGTTAATTAATTTATAAAAATTCAACTCTTTTTAGCAGTTATTATTTAGTTTCTTTAAGATTTAAAATACTGTCGTAAGCTGGTTTATGCTTTAATTGCTTGTCAAACGGAAGCGGATAATTGGTTCTTCCTTTAATCGGCCAATCGTTTAGCCAAGATTGTCCATCATGAACGCCCCAAAAAGTAACTCTACTGATTTTGTCTTTATGCTTTAAAAATAGTTTAAAAATCGATGCGTAACGTTCTGCCAATTGTGTCTGGACAGAATCGGGTAATCTTTCAGGATATGGATTCATTTTTGCATTTCCTTCAAATTTCTGATTGACATCTGCTCCTTTCAAATCCCACGGATTTGGCAAAACCGTAATATCTAATTCTGTGAACGCTACTTTAAGTCCTAAAGCCGAATATTCTAAAATGCTTTTTTCTATTTCTTCGATTGATGGACTTTCCAATCGCCAATGTCCCTGGATTCCAACTCCATAAACTTTTCCGCCTTCGGCTTTTATTTTTTTGATTAAAGCAATCGCTCCTGCTCTTTTTGCAGGTTCTTCGATATTATAATCGTTATAATATAATTCTGCTTTTGGATCTGCTTTTGCTGCTAGTTTGAAAGCGTTAACCAAATATTTTTCGCCCAATGCTTTCAAAAAAACAGATTGTCTTAAAGTTCCATCCTCATTCAAAGCTTCGTTTACAACATCCCAAGAGTTGATTCTGCCTTTGTATTTGGAAACGATTGTCGTAATATGATCTTGCATAAACGCTTTCATTTCTATACTGTCAGCAATTTTTTCCATCCAAGGTGCTAATTGGCTGTGCCATATCAGAGTATGTCCATGAATAAACATTTTATTCTTCTCTCCATACGCCACAAATTTATCAGACAAAGTAAAATCGTATTTGTCCTTTTGCGGATGCGTAAACATAGATTTCATGATATTTTCGGCCGTAATCGCATTAAACTCTTTTCGAATCAAAGAATCAACTTTTTTGTCTTTTTCTTCGATCTGATCAACGCTTAAAGCGGTTCCAATGTAGAAATCATCTTTGTAAGCATCTTTTAATGAAGCAGTTTCTTTTTGCGATGTACAGCTGACAGCCAGCAAAGTTGTGACGGCAACTAAATAAGGTTTAATGCATTTCATATTTTTTGGTTTAAATAGTTAATAGTTTTTTTTCTTAACGGAGATAGTAATCATTCCTTCCTAAAACTCTCCGGCGGTCCCAAATACGACTGTAAAACTTTTCCTTCTTGGGTTTCAATTACAATTTTTTGAAGCACTAAAGCAGGATCAATGGCATAAATTTTCAAAACATGATTTCCTGCTTTTTCAATTTTATGAGTTGAGGTTATTATTTTAATATTATTCGCAACAGATTCTGCCCAAGCTTTTTCCGAAGTATCTGAGTTGAGGTTCATGATTTGCGGTTTCTCATTGTCAAAAGCAATTCCGTATTTTAATCCGTCTCCCTTTTTAAAATTGATTGTTGGCGAAAAATAGGCATTTACTTTTATTTTTCCTTTGCTAAAAAAACAAACAGTGTACTCTAACCTTGGAGACTGTTCCGAAATCTCAACAGGTTTACTATTCGAAGGCTTTAAAGTTACTCCTGATGATGTTTTTCCAAGATTTGGAATTATCGTCCATTTTACAGAATCTGAATTTATTGCTTTAGAATAATTTTCACTTTCTATTGAAATGTAACCGTTCTCTTCAACAAAACCTTTAATATGATCTGAATCTCTATTTTTAGCATCTAACATCTCCTCCTTTGCAGAATTCTTAGCAGAAATTCCTGCTTTGACTTGATTGGGACTTTCGATTATTCTAGTCTTCGGCATCACATTTTTCTCAGGCTGCTGCCAATTATCATAACCTATATGTGTCTGCGACATCATGTGATTCCACTTCCCATTGGCTATTTGGGCATGATAATAATTTGTGAGCTCGGCATCTTTTTCAAATAACGCCTTTACTTTTACGCCATAATCATTTGCAACGACATTTCCCTGTTCTGCATACAATTGATTTTTAGCCTGCGCTACATACAATTCATTTAAATTAGCGCTTGCCAAAACAGGAAATAAAACCAGCTGATAAAAAGCATCTTTGTATTCTGGTTTCAATTTTTCATTTACCGAATTAGCTTTTTCAACCAGTCTCTGATATTCTGCAACAATCCTATCTGCTTCATTATAATTTGTAATACTATATGTTCTTGAGTCTAATAATTCAGGCTTTCTTCGTGAATTATATTTTGTATATAATTTCAAAATCTCTGCAATTTCAGCTGTAAACTGATTGTCAAAATTCTTTTTAGCCCAATCTGCATAATACTGTTCTAAATTCCCAGCATTGAACTTTTCAGGGTTCCACGCCATGTTCAAGAAAAATTCAATCGGAAATTCCATTGGTTTGATGTCTCCCACATTTACAATCCAGATTTTATCGACACCGTATTGATACGCCAAATCCATTTGTTCCCAAACTCTTTCAATTTGATTCGTGTTGATCCATTTGTAATTTCTTGGGCCGCCAACATAATCGTAATGATAATAAATTCCATAGCCGCCTTTTCTGGGTTTCGAATCCAATTCTGGAAGTTTGCGGATATTTCCCCAATTATCATCACAAAGCAAAAGCGTAATATCATCGGGAACTGTCATTCCTTTGTCATAATAATCCTGAACTTCTTTGTAAAGCGCCCATATTTGCGGAGTTTCCTCCGCTGGCTTTTTCGTAACTTGTGAAATAATATCTCTTTGTGTTTTTACAATATTTTCTAATAACTCAATCGCAGTTCCTTCCGTCATAGGTTCGTCGCCGTCGCCACGCATTCCAATGGTAACGATGGTTTCCTTGTTTCCCATACGTTTAATTCCGTCTTTCCAGAATTGAATCAAAGCTTCTGAATTGGCAGTAAAATCCCATTTCCCGTTAGATTTTCCCCATTCGGCATGGGCTCTCGTTAAGGGTTCGTGATGCGAAGTTCCCATTACAATTCCGTATTCATCGGCCAAAACAGCATTCTGCGGATCTTCTACATAAAACATTCTGCCCCACATTGCCGGCCATAAATAGTTGCCTTTCATTCGCAGAATCAATTCAAAAACTTTATCATAGAATTTCGAATTGAATCCGCCAAATTTCTCAAATGCCCAACCTGTAAGTGCTGGAGCTTCATCATTTATAAAAATTCCTCTGTATTTTACTTTTGGCTCTCCCTGTGAATGAATTCCGGGCAGAATATGCAATTCTGATTGTTTTTTAACCGGAACATCTGCCCAATAATACCAAGGTGAAACGCCAATTTGATTAGACAAATCGTAGATTCCATAAATCGTCCCTCGTTTATCTGAACCTGCAATTACCAGCGCTTTCTTGATTCCTTTAAACGGATTTTCAACTATCTGCGTGGTAAATTTTTCCCATTTTCCCTGAAGCTGATTCGCGTCTATTTTTCCTTTTTTAGCTAATTGATCGATAATTTCACTTTTTCCAAGCGTGCCAATGATAACAACAAAATCTTCTGCTTCTGAAATCTTTTTTATTCTCTTCGAATGTAAATCGGAAATCTTAAAAAGATCATTTTCTAAATGTCCTGTCACTTTTAGAACTCCTGCATAATCTTTATCGTTAACCAAAATTGAAGCTGTTTTCCCATTACTTACTAAAGGAAAATTTTCACTAGAAGCCTGATTGACTACATATTTCTCTGGATTTATGGCATACGAATTTGTGCTTAATCCGATTAGGAAAAATAGTAGGATTAGGTATGAAGTTTTAATTTTTGAACACATATCGTCACAAACTTTTTTATTTAATCTCACAAAATCGCAGAGTCGCAAAGCAATTCTTTTTTAAGCTTTTTCAAAACAAAACTTTGTGACTCTGCGACTTTGCGAGAAATTCTCATCACATTAGATTTAGAAAACTTTAATTACAAATTCAATTTATATCCAATTCCCATTTCCAAACCTCGTAATTCGGCCAAACCTTTCAATCTACCTGTCAACGAATAGCCTGGATAGGTCTCCGTAGTTTCATCAACTCTATGCAGAAAACCGTGATCTGGACGCATTGGAAGGCTTATTTTGGTTTTGTTCATTAGCATCAACAATTTCTCAACAATCACTTCCATTTTAACATCACCGTTTAAATGCTCTGATTCCCTAAAAATAGTTTCGCTTTCGCGGATGGTATTTCTCAGGTGTAAGAAGTGTATTCGGTCTCCAAAATCGTCTATTATTTTTTCCAGATTGTTTTTTTGATCGGCACTTAACGAACCTGTACAATAGCACAATCCGTTTGCTGTTGATGGAACGGCATCAAAAATCGCTTTCAAATCTTCTTCTGTTGAGACAATTCTTGGAAGACCTAAAACCGAAAACGGGGGATCATCCGGATGAATGGCTAATCTTTGTCCATTTTTCTCCGCAATCGGAGTTACTTCTGATAAAAAATAAATCAGGTTTTCTCTTAGCTTTTGATTGTCGATTTCAGCATAATTTTCTAAAAGAGACAAAATTTGTTCTGCCGTAAAATTGATTTTACTTCCCGGAAGTCCTAACAAAACATTTTTAAACAATAATGCTTTTTCTTCTTCCGATAATTGATTTCCAAACTGTAACGCTTTTTCTTTTTCAGCATCAGCATAATCGTTTTCTGAATTGGGTCTTTTTAAAAGAAAAACATCAAAAAACGTAAATGCATCCTGATTGTAAAATAAAGCTTTGCTTCCATCTTCGTTTATAAAATTATGGTTCGTTCGCACCCAATCCAGAATCGGCATAAAATTGTAGGTTATGATTTTAATGCCACACTCCGCAAGATTTTGCAAACTGATTTTATAATTTTCAATATATTGCAAATAATTTCCAGAAGCACGTTTGATTTCTTCATGAACAGGAAGACTTTCAACTACAGTCCATTCCAATCCGTAAGTGCCAATGATTTCCTGTCTTTCCTTTATTGCTTCAACAGTCCAGATTTCGCCGACAGGAATTTGATGCAATGCTGTTACAATTCCCGTTGCACCCGCTTGCTTAATATCGATAAGTTTTACGTTGTCTTGAGGTCCAAACCAACGCATGGTTTGCTGCATTTTTATCATACTTCTTTTTTTTAATGCCACAAAGGCGCTAGGACGTAAAGTTTTTCTCTCCAAAGTTTTTTAAAATAAAACTTCGTGACTTAGCGCCTTTGTGGCATTTTCTCAATTAAAACCCAATACTATTTCCGCCATCAACAGGTAAAACTGTACCTGTAGTATATTTTGATTCGCTTAAAGCAAAATAATAAACCGCATCTGCAATGTCTGAAGGTTCACCTAAATAGCCCATTGGCGTTCTTCCCAATACTTTATTTTTTCTTTCCGGATCGTTATCAAGTGCTGTTGATGACATTTTGGTTTTAATGAATCCTGGAGCAATGCAGTTCGCGCGAATACCAAATTGAGCCAATTCAACAGCCATAGCACGCGTCATCGCTTCAATAGCGCCTTTGCTTGACGAATACGCAATTACTTTTGGAATTCCATATTGCGATGCCATCGAACTGATATTAATGATGCTTCCGCCTCCGTTTTCTTTCATGTTTTTAATGACTTCTCTGCTTACGGCGAAAACGCTCAATAAATTGGTGTGAATTATCGAAAGGAAATCTTCATTAGTTACCTCCGGAATTTCTTTTTTCATATTGATTCCAGCGTTGTTGACCAAAATATCAATCGGACTATTTTTGGTAATGCTTTCAATCATTGCCGGAATTCCTTTCAAATCATTTAAATCAAAGATTACAGGAATGGCATTTTCTCCAATTTCTTTACAGGCGTCTTCTGTTTTTTCTTTCGATCTACCAATTATATAAGTTGTGATTCCGTTGTCACAAAGTTTTTTTGCCGTTGCAAAACCTAATCCCGAATTTCCTCCCGTTACAATTGCCGTTTTCTTACTCATAATTTTTATGCTATATTTTTAGTACGCTGATAAAACGGATTCACTGTTGCAAAAACGCTGATTTACACAGATTTTTTATTTATCATTTTAATTGGAAAAAATCCGTTTTTTCCTGTGTCTTCGCAATAGCGAATCTGCGTCATCGATGTTACAATTATCCAATTTATTTATCCATTTCCCGGTGCAAAAGGAAATTTTAATGATTTAAAATACCCTAATGTCTGTGTCGGTTTTTCTACTCCAGCAGGAAGCTCTTTTCCTGAAAACTGCTGAAAATACAGCAAACAGGCATCGCGCCACCACTTTGCTTCTTTATGCTGAATTTCTAACAACATTTTCACTTCACTAAAGCGTTCACTGTCTATATATTTTTCAGTTTTGTCCCAAACATTCTGCATTTCTCTAACCTGATTTACACCTTCCTGATATTTTAGCGCTAAACCATTCCAAAGCGTTTGTCCGTTTTTCAATTTATAATCCCATGAAAGATGATGAAACCATAAAAGATCTTTTTCTGGACAGGTTTCTAAATTATCAAAAAGTCTGGCAACTTCTGGAGCATATTGTGAAACGGCATTTGTACCCGATTTCGATCTGTCAAAACCAATTCCATTTTTGTCTGCTTTATGATAATAAGTTGGATTCCATTCTGGTCTTGATAAATTGGAAACCCAAGGTCCTGGCCCGTAATGATGTCCCGTATCCATAATATGATGCAAACCCAACGGAGTCATATAATTGACAACGGCTTCGCGCGATTCAATCATAATATTTTTTACTGGTTTAATAAAATTTTCATCATTAGAAAATGTACTTCTTAACCACTCCTCAGCGATATCTTCAGAATCTAAATACGGATTCCATGCCAATCTTCCGAAACCGTACCAATTGGCTTGCGCAAAAGGATGTCCTGTCCAATTTAAATCGTTTCCGATATTAGCAACACCGGCAATTCCCGTTAGTTTATTTGGATATAAAGTGCCATCAATAACCTTGGCTACAGTTGAACCTTTTCCTTTTTGGTAGGTATCAGATTCCAAAACTTCCTGAAATAATTTAGGCAGAAAAACCAAGTGCGTACTAAAACCTAAATATTCCTGTGTGATTTGAAATTCCATCATTAAAGGCGTTTTTGGCATCGCACCAAATAACGGATGAAACGGCTCTCTTGGCTGAAAATCAATCGCTCCGTTTTTTACCTGAACGATTACATTATCTTTGAATTTTCCGTCATACGGCTGAAATTCTGCGTAAGCTTGTTTGGCGCGATCATTGGCATCATGTTCAGAATACACAAAGGCTCTCCACATAATTACGCCGCCAAAAGGTGCAACGGCATCGGCCAGCATATTGGCTCCGTCAACATGATCTCGTCCATAATTTTGAGGACCTGGCTGACCTTCTGAATTAGCTTTTACCAAAAATCCGCCAAAATCTGGAATTCGTTTATAGATTTCAGCCGACTTATTTTTCCACCAATTAATCACTTCAGGATCTTTTGGATCGGCTGTTTTTAGATTTCCGATTTCAATTGGCGCCGAAAATCTTGCCGTTAGATAGACTTTTATTCCGTAAGGTCTGAAAACATTGGCTAATGCTTCTACTTTTTCCAAATACTGCGGAGTCAGAATTAAAGCGTTTGCATTTACATTGGTTAAAACCGTTCCGTTAATTCCAATTGAGGCATTCGCTCTAGCGTAATCAATATAGCGCTGGTCTATAAAATCTGGAAGTTTCTGCCAGTTCCATAACGAAAATCCAGCATAACCACGTTCTACCGTTCTGTCAAGATTATCCCAATGATTTAAGATTCTGATATTTGTTTTTGGAGAATCAGCAATACTTAAATCTTTAACCGATTTATTGGTTTGCAATATTCTCAGGAAATGAAAAACGCCATACAAAACAGCAATATCATTCTTTCCTGTAATGACTATTTGCTTTTTATTTTTAAGTGAAATGGATTTGATAATAAAACCTTCATTATTGATTTTATTCAAATCAGCTTGCAATTCTGTTTTGATTTCGGAACTTAAATTCATTTGTGAGCCAACAATTAGATTATTCTCTCCTTTTGCGTCTTTTCTGATTTCAGGAATACTTCCTAACATATCCACAAATCCAGTTTTGAGTTCTTTTTCAGCAATTTTAATGGTTTCAGAATTTCCTAATACTGCAATACCTTTAAGATTGTTCTTGTATTCAGAAGCTACTATTGAATTGGCAACTGTATTATACTGAAGCCACAATTTATAATCCTTTTGCGCTACAGTCGAAAAGGAAATAATAAGAAACAGGAAAACAAATCTTAATGAAGTCATTGGCTTTAATTTATTCTTTACAATTTCATTTTTACAACATCAATATTTTACTCCTTATTAAAAGCATATAATAAAATTTTGAACCGAAAAATGCATTATTCTAAATAAAACAATAATTGCAATCGGTTGCGTAAAAATATAGGATTGTTGTTTAAGAAAAAAATTTTGGATGCCTTTTTTTCAAAAAAATAATTTATTTAACAAAAAAAGCAGGATAATTACAAAAACTATCCTGCTCTGTCGTATCTTAAAAAATAATTATTTCTGGGTAGATTCTCTTGCGAGTACTTCTGTATTTAAAAAAGTGATTTCTTTCGCATCGTCATTTTTAGACGATTTCAAATTCTTAATGATAATTTCAGCTGCTGCTTTTCCCATTTTTTCTGCTGGATGCGTAATAGTCGATATATTTGGATCAATAATCTGCGAAATTGGATCATTATTAAAACCAATTACCTTAAACTCTTCGGGGACTCTGATTCCGCGTTTTTTTGCAGTTTGAACTGCGCTTACAGCCAAAATATCTCCTGGTGCAAACAATCCATCCGGAATTGGCTTTAAATCAAATAAAGCGTTGCTGCCCTTTACCCCGTCTTCATATGTAACCGAATTTAAGTTGATAATTAATTCTTCTTCCACTTCGATATTATGATCTTTTAAGGCTTCAATATAACCTCTTTTCCTTTCGTTATACAAGTTTCCTAATTCTGAACCAGCTGAAAAATAGGCAATACGGATACAACCTTGTTCAATAAGATGTTTAGTTGCTTTGTAACCTGCTGTATAATTGTCAATTACAACTCTAAAAGTATTATATCCTTTTGGAACTCTATCCACAAAAACCAACGGAATATTATTATTTGAAAACTGATGGAAATGAGCTGTATCGCTTGTTTCCATTGCCAGAGAACAAATGACGCCGCTTACGCGATTGCTATATAAAGATTTGGCCATATTTACTTCTTCTTCATATGAGTCGTGCGACTGCATAATAATTACGGTGTAATCCGATTTTTGAGCCGCGATTTCGATTCCGCTAATCAGAGAAGATAAAAAGGGCTGTGTAACAGTAGGAATCAAAACGCCAATGGTTCTGGTTTTGTTTCCACGCAAGCCTGCCGCTAAAGTATTCGGGACAAAACCCATTTCTTCAGCGGTTTTTTTCACTTTTTTAATCGTCTTATCACTTATCGTGTGATGATCTTTTAAAGCTCGTGAAATAGTAGATGTTGCCAGATTAAGCCTCTCAGCAATATCATAAATCGTTACATATTTATTTTCTTCCATTACTATTATGATTAGTCGTAAATTTTGAATCTAATTTAAAAAGTTAGTACAGCAATTCAATACCGCCTGTTTTCGTTTTACATAACAAATTTACTTATAACAAATTTACTTATAACCAATAGAAAACGTAAACATTTATCATCAAAAATAATTAAAAAAAACAGTAAAATGGCATTATTTATCAAATAACACTCTAAAGTTAAATTATTTTTCTTTTCTTTACACAATCGGTTGCAATTTATTTTAAAATAAAAAACACAGCACTTCATCAGTCGCAACATCAGTAAAATTTATTTATATGAAAACAAAAAAAATAAAATATCAGATCCTGATATTAATCTCTCTTTGGTGCACTGCACAGAATAAAGATTCCAAATTTCCTTTTCAAAATACTGATCTCACTTTTGAAGAACGAGTAGAAAACTTAGTGGAGCAATTAACATTAGAAGAAAAAGTAGCACAAATGCTAAATGCGGCGCCTGCTATACCGCGACTGGGAATTCCTGCTTATGACTGGTGGAACGAAACGCTTCATGGGGTCGCTAGAACTCCTTTTAAAACAACCGTTTTCCCGCAGGCGATTGCAATGGCTGCTACTTTTGATAAAAATTCACTTTTCAAAATGGCTGATTACTCAGCTCTAGAAGGCAGGGCCATTTACAATAAAGCTGTTGAACTTAATCGAACCAACGAACGTTATTTAGGACTTACTTACTGGACCCCAAATATTAATATTTTTAGAGATCCTAGATGGGGACGCGGACAAGAAACTTATGGAGAAGATCCTTATCTGACAGCTATTTTAGGCGATGCATTTGTCAAAGGTCTTCAAGGAGATGATCCTAAATATCTTAAAGCTGCAGCCTGTGCAAAACATTATGCTGTACACAGCGGGCCAGAATCTCTACGCCACACTTTTGATGTGGATGTAACTCCATATGAACTTTGGGACACGTATCTGCCTGCTTTTAAAAAATTAATCACCAGCTCTAAAGTCGCAGGAGTTATGTGTGCTTACAATGCCTTTAGAACCCAGCCTTGTTGCGCCAGTGATATCCTAATGAATGACATTCTAAGAAATGAATGGAAATTTACTGGTTATGTCACATCTGACTGCTGGGCTATTGATGATTTTTTCAAAAATCATAAAACACATTCTGATGCTGCATCTGCTTCAGCCGACGCAGTACTTCATGGAACAGATATTGACTGCGGAACTGATGCTTATAAATCGCTTGTTCAAGCTGTTAAAAACGGGCAAATTACTGAAAAACAGATTGATGCTTCTGTAAAACGTCTTTTTTTGATCCGTTTTAGACTGGGTATGTTTGATCCTGTTTCAATGGTTAAATATGCACAGACTCCAAATTCAGTTCTAGAATCAGATGAGCATAAGGATCATGCTCTTAAAATGGCCAGACAATCTATAGTACTTCTTAAAAACGAAAGAAATACGCTTCCATTAAGCAAAAAACTGAAAAAAATTGTTGTTTTAGGTCCAAATGCAGATAATTCAATCTCAATACTTGGAAATTACAATGGAACTCCATCAAAACTAACAACAGTATTACAAGGCATTAAAGAGAAAGTTAGCCCTGAAACTGAAGTGGTTTACGAAAAAGCCATCACCTTTACAAATGATACATTACTGGTTTACAAAGATCTAAAGAGCTGTTATTCTTATGAAGGAAAACAAGGCTTTAAAGCTGAATATTTTAGTAACAATGCACTATCTGGCGAACCTGAAACTACAACAACTGAATCTGAAATAAATAATTTCTGGCAGGAAGGAGAAATGATTACCCAAAACATCAAAGCAAATCATTTTTCGGTACGCTATACTACCAATTTTAAAGCAGATGAAGATGGTTCTATTACTTTTGAAGTAGCCGCAGATGACGGTTATAGGTTTATTGTTGACGGTAAAGAAGTTATAGATGCCTGGAAAAAAAACAGATGGGGAGCAAAAACCTACAAACTGCAAACCAAAAAAGATTCAGTTTATAAATTAGTGTTGGAATATTGGCAAGGTGAAGGAAAAGCTGAAGTGGCTCTGCAAACAGGGAATTTTATAAAAACAGATTTTACGAATTTAATTGAGCGTCATAAAAATGCAGATGCCTTTATTTATGTAGGAGGCATTTCTCCTCAGCTTGAAGGAGAAGAAATGCCTGTTGATGCGCCTGGATTTAATGGTGGAGACCGTACTTCCATCCTACTTCCAGAAGTACAGACAAAACTTCTAAAAGCGCTTCAATCTTCTGGAAAACCAGTGGTTTTTCTAATGATGACCGGCAGCGCAATAGCTGTGCCATGGGAAGCAGAAAACATTCCAGCTATCCTAAACATATGGTATGGCGGACAATCTGCTGGAACGGCCTCTTCCGATGTCATTTTTGGCGATTACAATCCTGCAGGAAGACTTCCAGTTACCTTTTACAAAGACGATTCTGATTTATCTTCTTTTGTTGATTATAAAATGGACAATAAAACATATCGTTACTTTAAAGGCACTCCTCTGTACGGATTTGGGTATGGTTTAAGCTATACTGAATTTAAATACAGCGGAGTAAAAGCTCCTGCAAAAATAAAAAAGGGTCAGCCAGCCAATATTTCTGTTAAAGTAACTAATACAGGAAAAATGGAAGGAGAAGAAGTGGCGCAATTATACTTAATTACCCCCAATGCATCCATAAAATCTCCTTTAAAAAGCCTCAAAGGATTTGAAAGGTTCAATTTAAAGCCTGGTCAGAGTACTGTGGTCAATTTTACTCTATCTCCAGAAGACCTTTCTTATGTAACCGAGAACGGAACCTTAAAACCATATGAAAGCAAAATTCAAATTGCAGTTGGAGGTTCACAGCCTAATGAAAAAAATCAAACAAAAAGCAATAGTATAATTCAAACTTTAGAAATAGAACAATAATTAATCATTAGCGCCTTTGGATTTTAATTTTAGTCAAAGGCATATCATTAGCATTTATTAAAAAACCTAAAAATGAATAAGACAATAGACCAATTATCAGCAGATAATATTAGAGCTTTAGCAATATCAATGGTTGAGAAAGCCAATTCTGGCCATCCTGGAGGATCAATGGGAGGAGCAGATTTTATGCACATTTTATATTCTGAATATCTGAAATATGATCCAACCGAAATGAACTGGATTTACAGAGACCGCTTTTTTATGGACGCTGGACATTTATCCGCTTTAATGTACGCTCAGTACTATCTTTTGGGAAATTATGAAAAAACAGATCTTGAAAACTTCAGACAATGGGGTTCTGTAACGCCTGGCCATCCTGAAGTTGATGTAAAGAGA
Organism: Flavobacterium sp. TR2; assembly: GCF_025252405.1. NCBI lineage: Bacteria > Pseudomonadati > Bacteroidota > Flavobacteriia > Flavobacteriales > Flavobacteriaceae > Flavobacterium > Flavobacterium sp. TR2. The sequence goes on from NZ_CP104307.1 coordinate 4,326,596, forward strand.
GGTATTGAAAACACATCTGGTCCATTGGGACAAGGCCATGTTATGGGTGTTGGAGCTGCCATTGCCGCTAAATTCCTATCTGAAAAATTCGATAATCTATTCGATCACAAAATATATGGTTTTATAACAGACGGAGGTATTCAAGAAGAAATTTCGCAGGGAGCAGGAAGGATTGCAGGACATTTAGGATTAAACAATTTTATCATGTTTTATGATTCTAATGATGTGCAGTTATCTTCTATGACTGACGAAGTAACGAGTGAAAATACGGCCGCAAAATATGAATCTTGGGGATGGAAGGTCATCACTATTGACGCTCACAATCATACTCAAATACGCTCCGCATTAAACGCCGCAAATGCCGAATTAAAAAGACCTACGCTTATTATTGGAAGAACAATTATGGGAAAAGGCTGCGTTACTTCTGACGGAACACTATACGAAGGACAGTGCGAACTTCATGGCAAACCTATTGGAGCAACAAAAGCTGACTTTATAAAAACACTTGAAAACTTGGGCGCTGATCCAAAAGATTCTTTTGCCATTTACAGCAGCGTTGAAGGCCATTATAAAAAAGTTTTAGAACAAAAAACTAAGGATGCTGCAGAAAGGAAATCAAAAATTTTGGCTTGGGAAAAACAAAATCCTGAATCTGCTAAAAAGATAGAGCAGTTTTTCAGCGGAGAACTTCCTGAAATGGATTTCGGTTCTATAACTCAAAAAGCTAATGCAGCAACACGCGATGCTTCTGCGGAGGTTTTAGGCTATTTGGCTGAAAAAGTAGAAAACATGATTGTTTCTTCTGCAGATTTATCTAACAGCGATAAAACGGACGGTTTCTTGAAAAAGACTTCAGTAATGCAAAAAGGCGACTTTAGTGGAGCATTTCTTCAAGCTGGTGTTGCCGAACTTACAATGGCCGCAATTGCAAACGGAATGGCTTTACATGGCGGAGTAATTCCTGTTGTAGCCACTTTCTTTGTTTTTTCTGATTATATGAAACCAGCCATGCGTCTTGCTGCAATTCAGGAACTTCCTGTAAAATATGTATTGACGCATGATTCTTTTAGAGTTGGAGAAGACGGACCAACACATCAGCCAATTGAACAAGAAGCTCAGATCAGGCTTTTAGAAAAAATTAAAAACCATTCTGGCCGTCAAAGCTTTTTGGCACTGCGTCCAGCCGATGCGACTGAAACTTCGGTAGCTTGGCAAATGGCAGTTGAAAATAAAACAACTCCTACCGCATTAATCCTTTCAAGACAAAACATCCAAGATCTTCCGTACAAGGATCCAAAATTTGCAACTGCATCACAAGCTAAAAAAGGGGGATATCTAATTAAAGAAAACCAAAATCCAGATCTTACTTTGATCGGAAACGGATCTGAGGTTGCCACTCTTTTAGAAGCAGCCTCTGAATTGGAAAAAACAAAACAATTAAAAATAAATGTTGCTTCTATAATTTCTGAAGGCGTTTTCAGATCTCAACCAAAAGAATATCAAGAAAGTATTATTCCTAAAGATGGATTGGTTTTCGGTTTAACGGCAGGGCTTCCTATTAATCTTGAAAGTTTAGCAGGTTCTCGAGGAATTGTATATGGATTAGATCATTTTGGCTACTCAGCTCCAGCATCGGTTTTAGATCAAAAATTCGGCTTTACCGCTGAAAACATTAGCAATGAAATCGTAAAATATTTAGGAATAGCACAAAAAACCGAATTTTCAGTTTAAACTAAAATCAAATATACTATGGAGTTGGTATCTTTCGGGGCTGTACATCAGAGAATTAAATTTCTTAATCAGAATATTCAATATTTTTAATGCATTTGTGACACAAAAAAGCACACCACTACTATAATTCAAACAGTTACATCTTTTAAATTTTGTGTATGATTTAATGTTGAAATAATAAAATCTGAATTTGGATGCAGAATAATTGCACTTTGTACAAAGACATTTTATAAAACATAGTTTAGACAGGACTTCATGATATAGTTCGAATCCTGCTCTCCCCACAAAACCTGCAAATCTTTGGATCTGCAGGCTTTTTTATTTTATATTGTTTTTCATATTTTTTTAACTGCTCAAAATCTCTATGACTGAATCGTGGCACATTGAGTTTTTGAAAACAGAAATCCTGCAAAATTAAGGTCAAAAACGTTTAGGTTTGAAACTGTTGCCATGATCATTTCCTTAGTGATAAATCGCTGCCGACAATCATAAAGGACCTCTAGCATAAAAGTAAATCTTGAAACCAAAGCCATAAGCCAGCAAAAAACTTAAAAACAAAAAAATAAGTCTACACGCTGCTAAAAAATCCTTTTATTTAGAAAAAATGCTTACAAAATAGGTGCATTTCTTTCACCAAGCAAATAAAACCACCTTAAAGTACTGTTTTTAAGTTTTTTACAGACAACTACCCTATTGGTAAAAATTGCATTTTTGTTGTTTCATTTTAGAATCTGAAACATAAAAAACAAAAAATCAGTCTTTTATTTTTCTAATTTTGAAATACCCCCTGTCTAAATTAACAAACCTTCACTGCAAGTTAAATGCAACATTGTAATTATTAATATAAGGCAGTTTTTAAATCTGTCTTTCATATCCTGATTGCTTATGGTTCAGATTTACCTTCTCATGCTGATTAAAAATTTTAACAGAAAACTTTCTCTCCTTATTCTGCTGTTTTTAACCTCTATCGCTATAAATGCGCAAAACTGTACTGTAAATGCCGGAGTACTGAATGTCACTATTTGTGAAACTGATGCCTTAGTTTTGACTGGAAATAATCCGACACCGATTATCGGCACGGTCAAATGGACTCAAATTTCAGGACCTGCAGTAACTATTGATTCGCCGACTAGCGTAAGCACAACAGTTTCAGGCTATACAGGAGGCAATACTTATATTTTCAGATATAGCGCAACTTGCAGCGATGGGATTCAATCCTATCAGGATAAAGTGGTTAATGTAAAACCCATAACAATAGCCAATGCTGGTGCCAATATTGCCAGCTGCCCTAATAATAATGGGACATTAGCCATTATTGCAAACACTCCTCAAAATACTGGAGAAACAGGATACTGGGAAATCGTAGGCGCAAACAATGCAGGAGTTATCATCAATTTTCCAAATCTAGCTACCTCAACAATAACATTGCCAACAACCAGCTGCGGTGTTACAACGCTTCAATGGGTTATTGAAGGACCAGAATATGCCCCTGGGCAGCGTTGCCGAACCACTTCTCAAATAACCGTAACCAATTATGGAGGTGTAGAACCTGTTTCGGCAGGGCCAGATCAGACTTTAAGCAATTGCTATACCACTACGCAGTCTACTAACTTAAGTGGAACTTATGGCGGATGCGGACTTAACGGACAAAATGGACAATGGACATTTGTTAGCGGACCAAATACTCCAACTATAAGCAACTCAAATGCCTACAATACAGGCATTTCAAATCTGGTTGAAGGAACTTATACTTTCAGATGGACGGTTACGGGGCCTTGCGCCTCAGGAAATGATACTGTGGTAATTACTGTACCGCCTGCAACTCAGGATGTGACACAACTTCCTGGCGGGGATGAAAATATATATTTTTGCGATAATACTATAAATCAAGTTACTCTTGTCGCGCAGACACCTTTGTATGCAGGTGAAACTGTTGCTTGGTCGCAGGTTTCGGGAGATACTGGCGCTGTAATTGTTTCTCCGACAAATCCTACCACACTTGTTACCAATATTTTTCAGGGAGGAGACCCTTACCGTTTTCGCTATACCCTTACAAATAATAATACGGGCTGTGTTTTTACCAAAGATTACATCGTGCAATATAATGGCCCAACTAGGACTATTGTTGCAAATGATGGAAAGGATATTGTTGGAAGCTGTAATGCTACTGTATTTACAATTCCGCTTACGGTAACTGGAACAGGCTCCAATCAATACCGTATTGTAAGCGGTCCTCCACTCTCTCCTTTAGCGCCTTTTCCGACTGCTTTAGCAGATGTTGGAAATTCTCTTACCTTAACCCTTACTGCCCCGGGTGAATATACTGTTGAATTTATCAGAAAACAAAGTGGAGCCTTAGCTGTTGAATGTGATTTTGGCTTTGATACTCTCAATATACTGGTTTCTGGCGAACCTACTCCATCTAATGCAGGAACCGATGTCAGTCTGCCTTGCGGCGACACGAGTACTGTTCTTTCTGGCGTAAGCACAGATGACGGCTTGCATTTTTGGAGCCAGCTGAGCGGTCCCAATACAGCTACAATTGCGGATAATTTTGCGGTAGATACGCCTGTCACTAATCTTATTTCGGGTACATATGTTTTTCAGTACATTACAAAAGGCGGTGGTGCTACCTGCGGTTTTTCGGTAGCAACAGTTACTGTTTATGTTTCAGACAGTTCAATAGGCAATGTCGATGCAGGAGCTGATCAAGTAACGTGTGCTGGTTCGCAAGTGCCCCTTGCGGCTGTTCAAGCCCCTCGTGGAGAATTTGGTACTTGGAGCCAAATTTCAGGTCCAGATATCATTACTTTTTCAGATGTAAATGATCCAAATGCTATTGCTTCTGGTTTTCTGACACCTTCTTCTACCTATGAATTGCAATGGACAGTTGCTTATTCGCATCCCGGACCTTCTTGCGGAGGAGCAGTTTCTGATAACGTAACTATTATAACCAATAACAATAATGCGCCTACAACATCAGATGCAGGACCAGATGCCTGTTATTCTTCAGGCACAACAACTTTTAATCTTAGCGGAAACACGCCAGCGCTTACCGATTCTGGTACTTGGAGCGTACAACCATCTGCTGGAGTTGTTTTTACAGACGTAAATGATCCAAATACAATGGTGACCGTTCCCGGAAACGGAACCTATATTTTTACATGGTCAATTATTTCAATATTGAGAACCTGCCTTCCTAGCGAAAGCAGTGTTTCTGTAACAGTTGCTGAAACTCCGCCAATTGCAGATGCGGGTCCAGATCAAGAAATTTGCGGCAGTACCGTAACTATGGCAGCAATAAAAAGCGCTGGAACAACAGGTACATGGACTAGGATTTCTGGTGTTGGAAATTATACCATTAGCGACATTCATGACCCAAATGCTGTTTTTACCTTTAACTATAGCGGTTATTATATATTCAGATGGACGGTTGATGCCGGCATCTGCGGCGAGGCATTTGACGATATCAATCTTACCATCGGGCTTCCGCCTCATCCAGCTGCGGCAGGTCCAGATCAGAACATTTGCAACAACACTACCGCAGTTATGGCTGGTAGCTCCTATGACAGCTTTTTCGAATCAGGCCAATGGTCTGTACTTACAGGTTCTCCTAATCAGCCTTTAATTGTAGATCCTTCTAAACCGAATACGGCAATTAATGGTCTTATAGCGGGCACCTATACATTTAGATGGACAATAACTGCAAAAAGCATTTTTTTATGTCCGGGCAGTTTTGATGATGTGGTTGTTGTAGTTGATCCAGCCGCAAATGCAGGACCAGACCAAACCTATTGCGATGTTACCAGCGTACAGCTTATGGCCAATGAAAACTCAACTGGAACATGGTCACTGACCAGTACAACTGGAAATCCTGCAGATGTAATCATTACACAGTCACCATCAAATAGCTACATTGCCAATGCGACTGTGGTTCCCGGAAATGATTATGTTTTTACATTTACCACCAGCACCACTACATTTCCAAACGGTGCGACTTGTACAGCAACTTCAGATTCTGTAAATATTACCATTTTCAGCGGTGCGAGCATTGATCCAAATGCAGGGCCAGACCAAACTTTGTGTATCAGTGATGTTGGCGGTGTTGCCACAATGAGCGGAAATGTCCCTCCTCCAGATGTTACTACGTTTGAATGGCGATTTGTCTATCAGCCGCAAGGAAGCGTAGCAGTTATCGATACCCCATCGGCACCACTGACAACAGTTTCAAACCTAACCGTTCCTGGACTTTACATTCTTGAATGGGTATTCAAAAGCAATAATTGCCGAACTCTTTCCGATATTGTCCGAATTGAGATGAATGCACCTCCAAGTGCTGCCGATGCGGGGCCTGATGATACTGTTGCCTGCCAAACTACTTATAAAACCGCAGCGGTTCCTCCAGCAGTTGGTATAGGTACTTGGACATTTTTCTCCCAGCCTCCCGGAGGAAATGCTGTTATTGACAATCCGAACAGTCCTGAAACTACCTTATCGAATATTGATGTTTTGGGCACCTACATCTTAACATGGACCGTAACTAATGGTCCGTTTACGAATCCTTCTCTTTGCCAGCCTACTTCAGATCAGGTAGAAATAACTTTTAACGATGTGCCACCATCTATAGCAGATGCTGGTCCCGATCAAGAACTATGCGATCCTGGCAGCGCTACCATGAATGCTGCAGCAGTAACATCTGGTTTAGGTACATGGACGCAGGTTTCTGGTCCGAATACAGCCGGTATCGCATCGCCGAACAATGAAAATTCTTTAATGCTAGGACTAATACCAGGAACTTATGAATTTAAATGGACTGTTACCACAACTAACTCAAACGGATGTTTCTCTGAAGATTCTGTTCTAGTAACGATATATGCCAATCCTTCGACTGCCGATGCAGGACCAGATCAGATTGTTCCTCAGTTTTCACCTATCAGCATGAACGCTGTTGCTCCAACAGTCGGCACCGGAAGCTGGACACAGACTGCAGGCCCTAGCACAATAGGCTTTACTGATCCTTCTAGCCCAACAACAGCCGTAACTGGAACCATCCCTGGCCTTTATACGCTTCAATGGAATGTAACAAACGGAAATTGTGCTGTTTCATCAGACACAATGACTCTTAGAATATTAGCTGTTGCTGATTTAGAATTAACCAAAACAGTAACACCAACTACAGGAAGCGCTGGCGACGTAGTCACTTTCAATATTAATGTTTTTAATAACAACGCTCAAGGCGGAACGGTTACGGCTACCAATGTTGCCGTACGCGATTATATTCCGCTTGGGTTTGCACTTGTAGCGGGATCTGTCACTTCAGCAGGAATTTACAATGTTGGAGACAACACCATTACTTGGAGCGGTTTAACTATTCCAAGTGGCAGTATTTTAAATTTATCTTTTAAAGCTACTATTCTGCCTTCAGGAGGATCTTATGTAAATACTGCAGAGGTGATTGCCTCAGATCAATTTGACCCGGATAGTACGCCTAACAACCAAGACCCTTCCGAAGATGACCAAGACAGTGCCACAGTAGTTCTTGATGTAGCCGACTTATCACTTATAAAAACGGTTTCTCCGACTACAGTTAGCATAAATGACAATGTGATTTTTACCATTTCAGTAACTAATAGCGGGCCAAATAATGCAACTGGAATAACAGTTTCCGATAAACTGCCTCCTGGATACACCTACGTGAGTGACAATGGAGCAGGAAAGTATAATAATCTTACAGGAATCTGGAATGTGGGCAACTTGAACAATGGAAATACACTTTCTTTGCAGATTACCGCTAAAGTAAATGTTGTGACATCAATGAACGATTACTTTAATACGGCAGAAATACAGACCGCAGATCAGCTCGATCCAGATAGTACTCCTGGAAATGGATTGCCAGAAGATGATATCTCCACAGTATCAGTTTCTTTAAAATCAGCAGATTTAGAACTTACGAAATCTGTCACTCCTACTTCTGCCGCGGCCGGAGAACAAGTTACTTTTACTATAAATGTGACCAACTTAGGCCCTGGAAATGCAACTGGAGTAACTGTAAAAGATATTATTCCTGTAGGCTATACTTTAATACCCGGCTCTGTTTCAAACGGCGGCACCTATCAGGTAGCAAGCGCTACTTTGGAATGGAAGGATCTTTCTCTGCCTACCAATTCGAATATAGATTTAACTTTTAATGCATTTGTCAATCCGTTAGGAAGTTATGTCAACACAGCGCAAATAACCACTAGCGATTTGCCAGACCCTGATAGCGTCCCAAATAATAATGTTCCTACTGAAGACGATCAAGATGATGCTGAAGTTATTTTTATTGGTCCATCTGCTGATTTGTCTTTAGTTAAAAACGTGGTGGCTGGAAATACGACCCCGGTAGTGGGCAGCCAGATTTCTTTTGAACTTATTATTAAGAATGACGGCCCGAACAACGCAACTGGAGTACAGGTAACCGATTTGCTTCCTTCAGGCTATCAATATGTAAACTATAGTTCTTCTGCTGGCTTATATAACAGTGCAACAGGTATATGGAATGTGGGTACGGTTGATTCTGGCGTTTCTGAATCTCTTATTTTGGATGTTAAAGTATTGCCTACGGGCGATTATCTTAACATTGCGCAAGTTACCGCTAGTGATTTGCCCGATCCTGACAGTACGCCAAATAATGACGATGGCGATCAAAGCGAGGATGATGAAGATAATGCTATTGTAACACCTATACCTCCATCCGCAGACTTATCATTGACAAAAACGGTTAGCAATGCTACTCCTCTAGTTGGCTCTACAGTGACTTTCAGCATTATTACAACAAACAGCGGTCCGCAAGACGCAGCTCAAGTTCAGGTAACCGACTTATTGCCTTCTGGTTATACTTTCAGCAGTTTTAATGCTACTAGCGGAACCTATGATAGCGCAACTGGTTTATGGACATTGGATATATTAGAAAGCAGTGAATCTGAAACATTGCAAATCAATGCCATAGTAAATCCAACAGGAGATTATACTAATATTGCCGAAGTAACTAATAGCGACACTCCTGATCCAGATTCGACACCAAATAATGGCATACCGACTGAAGACGATTACGGAACGGCAACAACCACTCCTATTCCGCAATCTTCAGATTTGTCATTAACCAAAACAGTCAATAATCCGACACCATTAGTCGGCTCTATTGTTACCTTCCAGATTGTGGTTACCAATAATGGGCCTCAGGATAATTTTGGCATTCAGGTAACAGATGTGCTTCCGTCTGGTTATACGTTCACTGGATTTACGGTTTCTACCGGAACTTACGATACCGCAACAGGAATATGGAATGTGGGCAATTTAGTGACTGGCGATTCTGAAACGCTTCAGATTGTTGCGCGAGTTAATCCTAGCGGCATTTATTTAAACACAGCCGAAGTAACCGCAGCCAATCTTCCTGATCCTGATTCAACGCCAAACAACGGAATCACAACAGAAGACGATTATGCAGAAGCTACAACAGCACCTATTCCAACATCAGCAGATTTATCTCTAACCAAAACGGTAAGTAATGCTACTCCGCTTGTGGGCGCACAGGTAACCTTCAGTATTGAAGTGACCAATTCTGGGCCGCAAGAAGCAAATGGAGTTGCTGTCACAGACTTGCTGCCTTCAGGCTACACATACGTATCGTACAGCGCAACAACAGGAAATTACAATCCATCTACAGGTATTTGGACAGTTGGCAATATGCCTGTTTCAGATTCTTATACATTGCAAATAACTGCTTTGGTAAATGCCACAGGAAACTATACTAATAGTGCAGAAATTACGGCAAGCAGCCAGCCTGATCCTGATTCTACTCCTAACAATGGCGTTACAACAGAAGATGATTATGCTGAGGCCACTACAACACCTATAGCTCAAACTGCAGATTTATCATTGACCAAAACAGTAAATAATAATAACCCGCTAGTTGGCTCTCTAGTCACTTTTGAAATAATTGTAACTAATAATGGTCCTCAGGATACCTCTGGAGTTACCGTTACAGATTTATTGCCAAGTGGTTATACTTATTCTAATTTTACCATTTCTACAGGAACTTACAATCCTACTAGTGGCGTATGGACAGTCGGCAATTTGATTAATGGAAAATCAGAAACTTTGCAACTTTTAGCGATAGTAAACCCAACAGGAAATTATGTAAATGTGGCCGAGGTTACTTCCAGTGCTCTTCCTGATCCTGATTCAACGCCAAACAACGGAGTTACAACAGAAGACGATTATGCTACCGCAACGGTTACTCCAAATGCACAAGCAGCAGATTTATCTTTAACTAAAACCGTTAATAATGCAACACCATTAATAGGTTCTTCTGTTATTTTTGAGCTAATTGTGACTAATAACGGGCCTCAAAACACAACAGGAGTCGAAGTTACCGATTTGCTTCCTTCTGGATACACATTTGCTAACTACAGCTCTACAAAAGGAACTTATAATGCTGCAACAGGTAAATGGGTTATCGGTTCATTAATCAACGGAGATTCACAAGTATTGCGAATAACTGCTGTTGTAAATTCGACAGGAAATTATTTGAATACTGCCGAAGTAACAGCAAGCGCGCTGCCAGATCCGAATTCAACGCCTGGAAATGGCGTTACTACCGAAAATGATTATGCCGAAATTGGAACCGTTCCTACAGTTCATATGGCTGACTTATCTCTTACAAAAACAATTGTCGGCGGTAATATTCATCCAATATTTGGTGCAACCATCACTTTTGAGGTAACAGTAACAAACAGCGGACCGCAAGACGCAACAGGCGTTAAAGTAATAGATCAGCTCCCAAGCGGATACCAGTACTTAGTCTATAGCGCAACAAAAGGTCAATACGTTGAAACAAGCGGAATTTGGAATATCGGCACAATACCAAACGGAAGCTCAGAATCTTTATTAATATCTGCAATAGTTAACTCGACAGGAAATTATCGAAATATTGCTGAAGTCTATGCCTCAAATGAATTGGATCCTGACTCGACTCCAAACAATCAGGTTGAAGGAGAAGATGATATGAATTCTGCTTTTATAATTCCAGTAGCGGCACTAACAGATCTTTCGCTAATAAAAGAAGTTGTAAACAACGAACTCACTCCTGCTGTAGGCCAACGAATATCATTCTCGGTAACTGTAAGAAATTCTGGTCCAAGCATTGCGACCGGCGTTACTATAAAAGATATTCTTCCATCGGGTTATACGTATGTTTTTTACAATTCAACATCAGGAAGCTATAGTCCAATAACAGGAATATGGTCACCGGGAATTATACTTCCGGGAAATAGCCATACTTTAATTGTAACAGCTACAGTAAAAAACCCAACTGGAACACCAGACGAATATCTGAATATTGCAGAAATTATGACCGCTGACCAATCTGATCCTAATAGTACCCCTGGCAACGGTATTACAACTGAAGATGATTATGACAGTATTTCGGTTACGCCTGTAATTGTAATGGCAGATTTGTCTATCAATAAAACTGCACTAAATCAAAACGCAGTATATGATGTGGGGTCAACCGTTATATTTACGGTCACAGTAACCAACGACGGGCCTGGAGATGCATCTGGCGTAAGCGTAAAAGACTTGCTTCCACCAGGATTTGCCTATCAAACCAGCAGTCCGACAAGCGGTTTATATAACTATATTACAGGTGTTTGGAATGTGGGCAATATTCCAAATGGAACCGATCAGTCACTGGATATTTACACTACCGTAAATAAACCGACGGGTGCAGCGGGCGAATACACAAACATTACCGAAGTGATCGCCAGCAACCTTCCCGACCCTGATTCAACACCAAACAATGGAGTTACAACAGAAGACGATTACGACAGTCTGACAATCAAAATCTCTCAGGCAGATTTAAGTCTTGAAAAAACTGTGAGCAATAAAAATGCAAATGTAAACGAAGTTGTAACATACACGATTCAGCTTAATAATGATGGGCCAAGTGTAGCGACTGGAGTTGCCGTTGAAGATATAATTCCTCTCGGTCTCAAAAACATTTCTAATATCAACAATGGCGGAATTTTCAGCAACAATAAAATAAAATGGGTTAATCTCGCTGTTCCTGTAGGAGGCATTACATTAACCTACCAAGCCACTGTTGTTAATCCGCTTGGATTGGAAAGTACAGATTATGTGAATATTGCTCAGGTAACTGCCAGCAATCAATTTGATCCGGATTCTACTCCAAATAACGATAACGGAGATCAAAGCGAAGATGATGAAGATTCTGAATTTATCAATGTCCCTGCAACAGATATAGCCATCAACAAGGAAGTAGATAAAACCGATGTTCCAATGGACTCTCAGGTAACCTTTACCATTACAGCAGAAAATCGAGGTAGCATAACAGCCACAAATGTTGAAGTTCAAGATGCGCTGCCAAAAGGATATTCATTTGTAAGTTCAACTATGAGTTCAGGATCTTATGATGCTAAAACTGGTATTTGGAGCATTCCTTCTATTAATGCAGGAACTCTGCAGACCTTAACCATAACGGTTAAAGTGGTTGATTTTAATGATTATCTGAACACAGCACATTTAACAAAACTGGATCAGATCGATACCAATTCGGCAAACAATCAGGATAGTGCGACCGTTTCGCCAAACTGTCTGAAAATTTACAATGAGTTTTCACCAAATGACGACGGCCAGAACGATTTCTTCTATATTGACTGTATCGAAAGGTATCCAAATAATCAGCTGGAGATCTTTAACCGCTGGGGTAATTTGGTTTACTACCAAAAAGGCTATAAAAATACTTGGGATGGAAAAGCAGACGGCTCTGCCAAAACGCTTCCTGAGGGTACCTATTTCTATATTCTTGATTTAGGAGACGGATCTAAAAAGACCTCTGGATGGGTTTACCTCAAATAAGCCATCCAAAAAAAGAAAAATTTAAGAATAGGATTAACCAAAATAGAATTGGCTATGATTAAAAATATAAAAAAGGTTTTCGCGATAATTACTCTATTCTCGATATGTGGAGCCTTTGCACAGCAGGACCCGCAATACACGCAATATATGTACAATACACTCACCGTAAACTCTGCCTACGCGGGTTCGTTAGGACATCTGGCCATAACAGGCATTTACAGAACGCAATGGGTTGGTATAGAAGGCGCTCCAGATACCCAAAGTTTTTCATTAGACACTCCTGTCGGAAAAAATGTAGGTCTTGGAATTTCCATTGTAAACGAAGAAATTGGACCAACAGACGAGCAATACTTAGATGCCAACTTCTCTTATACCATTAAATCTGGCGAAACGCACAAACTTTCCTTTGGTCTAAAAGGCGGCGGGCGTGTCATCAATATCGATTGGTCTAAAGGAAGCTATAAAGATCCCGATGTGCAATTTCGTGAAAACATTACCAACAAATTCCTGCCTGTTGTGGGCGCTGGGTTGTACTGGCATGGAGAAAGAGATTATATAGGAGTCTCTATTCCGAATTTCATGACCCGAGAACGCTACACTTATGACGATATCAGCGAAGATTTAGTCAATCAGAGAATACACGTTTATCTTATTGGAGGTATCGTCTTTGATCTTTCGGCACATACCAAATTTAAACCTGCCGTTTTTGTAAAATATGTTGCAGGAGCTCCTATGATTGCCGATTTTTCAGCCAATTTCATGTTCAATAATGTATTGACACTTGGAGCTTCTTATCGTACTTCAGATTCTGTAAGCGGTCTTGTCGGAATCCAGATTACACCAATGATTATGGCTGGCTACGCTTATGATTATACGACAACTGCTTTGCAGAATTACAACAGCGGCACACATGAAATTATGCTTCGTTTTGAACTGGTTTCACGCAAAAAAGGATTAAAATCACCAAGATTCTTTTAATACGGATAGTCTATGAAAAGAACAATTACTATACTCGCATTATTGGTTATACAGCTGATTCATTCACAAACCAAAAACAAAACTGCCGATGCTCTTTTTGATAAGATGTATTATGTGGAAGCCGCAAAATCGTACGAGCTTTCCATCAATAATGGAGACGCATCAAAAGAAACGCTTCAGCGGCTTGGAGATGCTTATTATTTTAATACAAAAATGTCAAGCGCATCAAAATGGTACGGCAAACTGATTGCGGAATATCCTAATGAAGTTTCGTCTGAGTATCTATTTCGTTATGCCCAGTCGCTGCAAGGGATTCAAAATTATGAACTTGCCAAGAAATGGATGAAGAGCTTCGCTGAAAAACAAAAATCGACAGACGCACGAGCCAAGAACTTTTCTCTTAAAAATGTGACATTAGAAGATATTGAAAATATAAAACCATCTTTTGTCCTTGAAAATTTGGACATTAATTCTGCCTATTCAGATTTTGGACCAATGTTTTACAGAGGAGATTTAGTCTACTCTACGACAATTGATTCTTCATATTTTAAAACTGAAAAATACGGTTGGAATGATCAGCCTTACCTTAATATGCAATTAGGAAAAATAAGCGAAACACAATCGAATGTCACTTTTAAAGAACGCTTTGGAAAGGATATTACCACCAAATATCACGAAGCCTGCATCGCTTTTTCTCCAGACGAAAAAACGATTTATTTTACCCGAAACAATTATAACGGAAAATTAAAACGCGACAGCAAAGGCATCAATAATCTAAAGATTTTTTCTGCTACAGCAGTTGAAAACGGCAATGGCACAGTTTCTTGGAAAGATATTCAGGAACTGCCTTTTAATAGTGACAGCTATTCTGTTGGGCATCCGTCGGTAAGCAAAGACGGCAAAAAGTTATATTTTGTATCGGATATGCCTGGAACAATTGGTTCTACAGATATTTTTGTAGTGGATATTTTAGGCAATAATCAATTCTCACAGCCAAAAAACTTAGGCGAAAAAATAAATACAACAGGACGCGAAATGTTCCCGTACATTACCGATCAGGCACTTTACTTTTCTTCTGATGGATTCTTGGGTCTAGGAGGTTTAGACGTATTTGAAAGCCGAATAAATGACGGCGTTTTTGATGCTCCAGCCAATCTCGGAGCGCCATTAAACAGCAACAGGGACGATTTTGGCTACATTGTAAACGAAGCTACCAATAGAGGCTTTGTTTGCTCTAATAGAAAAACAGGAAAAGGCGATGACGATATTTATTCTTTTGAAAGATCGTGCAATCAAGCGATAAGCGGTTATGTCTTTGATGCAATTTCAAATAACCGAATTGCCGGAGCTATGGTAACGCTTAAAAATGCAAACGGAATAAAAGTCGCTGAAACTGTTTCTCAACTCGACGGAAAATACGATTTTAATAGCAATGTAAATTGCAATACGCCGTATACAATCGAAGTCTCAAAAGAAAATTATAACAATAATGCTAAAGCCGTTACAACAGCAAACAGCTCAGGAAGAACTGAAGCTATAGTTGGTTTAGATCCAGCTTTGGTTGTTCGCGAAAATGGTCTTTTAAAAATAAAAATCGGAATTATTTACTTTGATTTAGATAAATCAGAAATCCGTTATGATGCCGCAATCGAACTAAACAAAGTGGTTCTTTTAATGCATCAGTACAATACTGTCGTCATCAAAATCGAATCGCATACCGACTCCCGCGCCAATGACCAATACAATCTGGAATTGTCTGACCGAAGAGCCAAAGCCACAAGAGATTATTTAATTTCTCAAGGCGTCGCTCCCGAAAGAATAGAAAGTGCCATTGGTTATGGAGAAACCCAACTGCTTAATAATTGTTCTAACGGAGTTCCCTGTACAGAAGCACAGCATCAAGTCAACCGCCGAAGCGAATTCATCATTACAAAAATGTAAAGCAAAGCGCCCCAAGTCAATTTTGGGGCATATCTCTAGTATTTTTAATTATTTCCTAATTAAATAAGAAGGATTTTCCTAACAGTAGCCTAATTACTTTTTTATAGACAATCAAAAAAACTTCTGGGATAAGAGTCTTACAGAAAAACTAACCTATCTGTCTTAAATGAATTATAGCAATATAGGGATTCTATTTTGAAAATTTCCTTTAGTATAAGTCCAAATGTACGCCAAATTCATATTTATGATTTTCAAAAATGGAAAAGTAAAATCTAATTTTGGAGAAGCGCAGAAAAATACCAGAATTCCCAACTCGATTAAATCATTATAATTTAAGCTATGCACACTGAAAACCATTATATCAACAGAAGTGGCTGGCTAAGAGCTGCAGTTCTTGGCGCAAATGACGGAATTCTTTCCACCACAAGTTTAGCCATCGGTGTTGCAGCAGCAAGCGTGACGAGAGAGCCTATTTTACTTGCTGCCTTAGCAGGATTGGTTGCGGGAGCTCTTTCTATGGCTGCTGGGGAGTATGTATCAGTAAGTTCACAGTCAGATGTGGAATCTGCTGATTTAAAAAGAGAAAAATATGCACTCCAAACCATGCCCGAGGAGGAACTGAAAGAATTAGCAGACATCTATATTAAGAGAGGCCTAAATAAAGAACTTGCCCATCAAGTTGCAGTAGAATTAACTGCACATAATGCACTCGAAACTCATGCCAGAGACGAACTTGGAATTACCGAAGTTACCCGAGCAAATCCTTTAATAGCTGCTCTCGCATCTGCAGTATCATTTATCGTCGGAGGATTGCTTCCTCTGCTGATTGCTATTTTTGCGCCTATTAAAGATATGGTATTTTATCAATATGGCTTTTCGATACTTTTTTTGGCCTTGTCAGGAGTTTTAGCAGCTAAGGCAGGAGGATCAAATATTTTGAAAGCTGTTCTGCGCATCTGTATCTGGGGTACTTTCGCAATGGCAGCATCAGCCTTGGTGGGATACATTTTTGGGGTTCAGACTGCTTAGAAAAATTAATTCAATCTTAAGCAAGATGGGAAAATAAGATTCAATGCAATTCGTTATTTCGTATATATCTAAAAACAGACTGCTAAATGAAACTAATTACATTATTCCTTTTACTGACAGTCCTGCCAATTAACTGGGAACCTGACTTTAATAATGCAAAAAAAACTGCAAAGGAAAAACACGAATTAATTCTATTGAACTTCTCCGGTTCAGACTGGTGCGGACCTTGCATCGTCTTGCGCAAAGACTATTTTGAAAGTGAAGTTTTCACTGCTATGGCAAATGAAAACCTGGTGCTGGTTAACGCTGATTTTCCCCGAAAAAAGAAAAATATTGGAACAGACCAGCAGGTAAAGCGCAACGAAGATTTAGCCGAAATATATAATAAAGAAGGAAATTTCCCCTTGACACTTCTTCTTGATTCTGAAGGTAAAGTAATTAAAACCTGGTATGGAAAACCTGAATCTTCACCAGAACAATGGACAGCCGAAATAAAAGCAATCTGTGAAAGCCGAAAATAGTATAGGCCAAAGCCATAAATACTCTCAGTCCCTAAAACTAATGGGAAACAACTTTACCATTACAGTTGTTGCCAACAATGAAAAAACAGGAAATGAGAATATCAATCTCGCCGTTGAAGAAATCAGACGTATTGAAAAACTTCTGACGACTTACAAAGAAGACAGCCAGACGAATCTAATCAACCAGAATGCAGGAATCAGGCCTGTCAAAGTAGATTTGGAAGTTTTTAATCTTATCGAAAGATCTATCGGAATCTCCCGCATAACCCAAGGAGCATTTGATATTTCTTATGGAAGCATCGACAAAAGTCTTTGGAATTTTGACAAAACCATGACCAAACTCCCAGACGTTGCAACTGCCCTAAAAATGGTACATCTTATTGATTATCGAAATATTATACTTGACAGGGAAAATACAACTGTCTTTCTGAAGGAAAAAGGAATGAGGATTGGTTTTGGCGGCATTGGAAAGGGATATGCTGCTGAAATGGCCAAGCAAGTCCTGCTTAAACACAATGTCCAAAGCGGCATCATTAATGCCAGCGGCGATCTCTCTGCTTGGGGACTGCAGCCAGACGGCAGAAAATGGACCATTGGAGTGGCAGATCCAAACTCTCCAAACGCTGCTTTCTCCTACATGGAGATATCAAACAAAGCAGTGGCAACTTCAGGAAATTACGAAAAATTTATAACCATTGACGGTAAAAAATATTCGCACACAATTGACCCAAAAACAGGCCTTCCCATAACCGGAATCAAAAGCGTGACCATTATCGCTTCAAATGCAGAATTTGCAGATGCAATGGCTACTCCAATAGCCGTTATGGGAATTAGAGCGGGCTTATTTTTAATAGATCAGATACCTGATCTATACTGCATTATAATTGACGATAGCAACAAAATTTACACATCCAAAAACATACGTCTGAAATGAAAAAGCCAACGCAAAAAAAATTTGCATTATTATGCAGTACTGCTCTTGCCGGCCTGCTGTTTGCCTCCTGTACTAGTGTAAAGGAATATCAGAAAGGAAAACTCAACGATTCTGAAATGGTCCTTTCCAACAGGAAAATTGAAAAAACGGAACTTAGCTCCCAATCCTACCGCGAAGGGGCTTCCGGGGCAAATTCAGGAAAAAGCGGCGGAGGCTGCGGCTGCAACTAATTTTCATATTAAAAAAAATGAAAAGAATAATCCTTACAGGAGCTGCTCTTCTGGCATTGTTCCAATCAAGAGCACAGAATGTCCCGACAGACTCTACGGGCTATAAAAGCAAAAAATTAAAACTCGAAGAAGTCAATCTAGTGTCAAGCTACTATAAGCAAGATGGAAACAATTCTGCCGTTACAGGAGGAATTGGTACTGAGCATCTTACTGATATTGCCAATACAATAGATGTTCGATTGATTAAATATGGAGAAACTGGAATCAAACATACTTTTGATATTGAAGCAGGAATTGACCATTATACCTCTGCGTCGTCAGATATGATTGATTTAAGTGCCAATTCATCAGCTTCTTCTTCAGACAATCGTTTTTATCCCTCGCTGACTTATTTAAGAGAGAATGAAGAAAAAGGAAGAGCTTATGCTATAGGGATTTCATCCTCGACCGAATTTGATTATCAGTCGTTTGGAGGGAATATTTCCTTCTCTCAGAAAACAAGAAACAAAAATGGAGAGTTTACCGCCAAATTCCAGACATTTATCGATCAGTTAAAACTGATTGAACCTATTGAGCTTCGTCCTTCAGGAAATGAAGGATATGGCAGTGCCAGCCGAAATACTTTTGCAGGAACTTTAAGCTATTCTCAGGTTATAAATAAAAACCTCCAGATAATGCTAATTGGAGATGTAATTAGCCAAAACGGCTATTTAAGTCTTCCATTTCACAGAGTTTACTTTTTAGATGGCTCCGTGCATCAAGAGAAAATGCCCGACACCAGACTTAAAATTCCTCTAGCCATCAGAGCAAGCTATTTTCTGGGTGATAATATGATCATTAGAGCATATTATCGATATTATACTGATGACTGGAATTTGAAAGCGCACACAGCGGATTTGGAAATTCCTGTAAAGCTTACCCAAGCTTTTTCAATAAGTCCTTTTTACAGATATTACACCCAAACTGGAACCAAGTATTTCAAACCTTATGGAGAACATACTGCAGCTGACGAATTCTACACCAGCAATTATGATTTGTCAAAGTTTGACAGTAGTTTCTTTGGAATGGGAATGAAATTTACTCCGCCAAATGGTATTTTTGGCCTTAAACACTGGAACACTTTAGAGATACGTTACGGTCATTATACCAGAACCACTAATATGACTTCGGATATTATTAGCATTAATATAAAGTACAGATAAAATTAGAAAGATTTATCGATAAAGATATAATTAAAGAGAGGTTTATACAGTGGACCTCTCTTTTAGGTTTTATTTTGAAAAAATCTAAAAAATATAAGATTACTTTCTAAAATTGACTGGCAAATAAATTCAAGTAGCATCAAGCTTCAAATGCTGATAGCGTTTCCCTTCGGGCCGGGCTGTCCGCTGTATCTTTTGCGGTCGGGGTCTGCGGGGAAAAGAAGTCCTGCATATCCCGCAAAAGGATGCCGCTCCCATCCCTAACGCAGCCCTGCGGCAGGGGGATTTCGGGCCTGCGGCGCTGCAAGAGCATTTTTTGCGGAGAGCCAAAATTCCGCATACAAAAAAACCCCATCCGTAACGGATGGGGTTTTCAAAAGAAAGGCGACGACATACTCTCCCACAATACTGCAGTACCATCTGCGCAGGCGGGCTTAACTTCTCTGTTCGGGATGGGAAGAGGTGAGCCCCGCCGCAATAACCACCTTAAGGTTTTTAGTCCAAAGTCACAAGTCTTAAAGTTTTAAAGCCTTTCGGCTTTTGGCTTTAATCTTTCGGCTTAAAGACTGCCCGCGACGGGCAAATATTTTAACATACTGGGATAAAGAAACAAATAAGCTTTATTTTTTAGAAAGTTCCTTCCTCCCGATTGCCCGGGAGGAAAAAGTCTGTGCATAAGCTTACGGATTATTAGTACTACTCGACTGTGACATTACTGCCTTTACATCTGTAGCCTATCAACGTGGTCATCTTCCACGATCCTTAAAAGAAATCTCATCTTGTGGTGGGTTTCGCGCTTATATGCTTTCAGCGCTTATCCCTTCCAAACGTAGCTACTCTGCGGTGCCCCTGGCGGGACAACAGATACACTAGAGGTTTGTCCAATTCGGTCCTCTCGTACTAGAATCAGATCCACTCAAATTTCTAACGCCCGCAGTAGATAGAGACCGAACTGTCTCACGACGTTCTGAACCCAGCTCGCGTGCCACTTTAATGGGCGAACAGCCCAACCCTTGGGACCTTCTCCAGCCCCAGGATGTGACGAGCCGACATCGAGGTGCCAAACCCCCCCGTCGATATGAGCTCTTGGGGGAGATCAGCCTGTTATCCCCGGCGTACCTTTTATCCTTTGAGCGATGGCCCTTCCATGCGGAACCACCGGATCACTATGCTCTACTTTCGTACCTGATCGACCTGTATGTCTCTCAGTCAAGCTCCCTTATGCCATTGCACTCTACGCACGGTTACCAAGCGTACTGAGGGAACCTTTAGAAGCCTCCGTTACTCTTTTGGAGGCGACCACCCCAGTCAAACTACCCACCAAGCACTGTCCCCCACATCGCGGGGTTAGGCCTCAGATAAACAAAGGGTTGTATTTCAACAATGACTCCACAACGCCTGGCGACGCCGCTTCATAGTCTCCAACCTATCCTACACATCATTTATCCAAGGTCAATACTAAGCTATAGTAAAGGTGCACAGGGTCTTTTCGTCCCACTGCGGGTAAACGGCATCTTCACCGTTACTACAATTTCACCGAGCTCATGGCTGAGACAGTGTCCAGATCGTTACACCATTCGTGCAGGTCGGAACTTACCCGACAAGGAATTTCGCTACCTTAGGACCGTTATAGTTACGGCCGCCGTTTACTGGGGCTTCAATTCAATGCTTCTCCGAAGATAACATCTCCTCTTAACCTTCCAGCACCGGGCAGGTGTCAGGCCCTATACTTCATCTTGCGATTTTGCAGAGCCCTGTGTTTTTGATAAACAGTCGCCTGGACCTCTTCACTGCGGCCCCGATTGCTCGGGGCGACCTTTCTCCCGAAGTTACAGGTCTATTTTGCCTAATTCCTTAGCCATGAATCTCTCGAGCACCTTAGGATTCTCTCCTCAACTACCTGTGTCGGTTTACGGTACTGGTTCTTACTGCCTGAAGTTTAGAGGTTTTTCTTGGAAGCCCTTAGGCGCACTATCTCTTTGTCCGAAGACTCCGAGTACTATCGCATTTCGCCATCTTCTACGGATTTGCCTATAAAAGATATAGCTAGGTGCTTTAACGAACTATTCCGTCAGTTCGCGGCGCTTTCATCACTCCGTCACCCCATCACAGCAATAAGAAGTACGGGAATATTAACCCGTTGGCCATCGACTGTCCCTTTCGGGTTCGCCTTAGGTCCAGACTAACCCACAGCTGATTAGCATAGCTGTGGAAACCTTAGTTTTTCGGTGTGCGGGTTTCTCGCCCGCATTATCGTTACTTATGCCTACATTTTCTTTTCTGACCGGTCCAGCACCCCTTACGGAATACCTTCTGCCCTGTCAGAATGCTCCCCTACCACTTGCAAATACATGCAAATCCATAGCTTCGGTAATATGCTTATGCCCGATTATTATCCATGCTCGTCCGCTCGACTAGTGAGCTGTTACGCACTCTTTAAATGAATGGCTGCTTCCAAGCCAACATCCTAGCTGTCTGGGCAGACAAACCTCGTTCTTTCAACTTAGCATATATTTGGGGACCTTAGCTGATGGTCTGGGTTCTTTCCCTCTCGGACTTGGACCTTAGCACCCAAGCCCTCACTGCATAGAAACATTATATAGCATTCGGAGTTTGTCAGGAATTGGTAGGCGGTGAAGCCCCCGCATCCAATCAGTAGCTCTACCTCTATATAACTTATTTATGCGCTGCACCTAAATGCATTTCGGGGAGTACGAGCTATTTCCGAGTTTGATTGGCCTTTCACCCCTACCCACAGGTCATCCGAAGACTTTTCAACGTCAACCGGTTCGGTCCTCCACTGTGTGTTACCACAGCTTCAACCTGCCCATGGGTAGATCACACGGTTTCGCGTCTAACACTACTGACTAAAGCGCCCTATTCAGACTCGCTTTCGCTGCGGATCCATGGCTTAACCACTTATCCTTGCCAGCAGCGTTAACTCGTAGGCTCATTATGCAAAAGGCACGCCGTCACCCCACTAAAGGGCTCCGACCGCTTGTAGGCGCATGGTTTCAGGATCTATTTCACTCCGTTATTCACGGTTCTTTTCACCTTTCCCTCACGGTACTGGTTCACTATCGGTCTCTCAGGAGTATTTAGCCTTAGCGGATGGTCCCGCCGAATTCAGACAGGGTTTCACGTGCCCCGCCCTACTCAGGATACCGCTATCCATTACATTTGTTGCCCGTACGGGGCTGTCACCCTCTATGGCGCTCCTTTCCAGAAGCTTCCGGTTCCTTATGCATGAAATATCGCGGTCCTACAACCCCACAACTGCCGTAACAGCTCTGGTTTGGGCTAATCCGCGTTCGCTCGCCACTACTTACGGAATCACTTTTGTTTTCTTCTCCTCCGCCTACTTAGATGTTTCAGTTCAGCGGGTTTGCCCACCTATCGGTGTGCTATATCTTCAATATAGCGGGTTGCCCCATTCGGGTATCTGCGGATCAGTCGGTGTGTGCCCGTCCCCGCAGCTTTTCGCAGCTTATCACGCCCTTCATCGCCTCTGAGAGCCTAGGCATTCCCCATGCGCCCTTATTTTGCTTATTGCACCAATCATAAAATCATTTATGACCGTTTTTCTTTGTTTTTATTATCGCTAATAAAAACGCTTTCTACTTTCTTATTATTTTCTTATCCCAATATGTCAATGAACTTTCTTATGCTTTAGGCTTAAAGCAGTATGCTTTAGGCTTTCTCAGCTTACGGCCTACAGCTTATAGCTTATAGCCCTTGGTGGAGAATAACGGAGTCGAACCGTTGACCTCCTGCGTGCAAGGCAGGCGCTCTAGCCAGCTGAGCTAATCCCCCATTTTCAATTTTAGATTTTTGAATTCAGATTTTAGATTTCTTATTCTTCTCTAATTTCTTTTGGCGAATCCCAGCATCCAGAATTTCCTTCTCTTTAAGCTTTAAAAAGTAGTCCCGGGCAGACTCGAACTGCCGACCCCTACATTATCAGTGTAGTACTCTAACCAGCTGAGCTACGAGACTCTGTTTTTTTTTTACTTAAAAGTTTATTTCTTTAAATTAACAGCAAGAGTAATGCAATTTCAAGATCCAAAACCTGCAGTCTTGGCATCCCATTTCCCAAACGTGCCTTCCGGCTAACATTTCAGGCTCTAGAAAGGAGGTGTTCCAGCCGCACCTTCCGGTACGGCTACCTTGTTACGACTTAGCCCTAGTTACCAGTTTTACCCTAGGCAGCTCCTTGCGGTCACCGACTTCAGGCACCCCCAGCTTCCATGGCTTGACGGGCGGTGTGTACAAGGCCCGGGAACGTATTCACCGGATCATGGCTGATATCCGATTACTAGCGATTCCAGCTTCACGGAGTCGAGTTGCAGACTCCGATCCGAACTGTGACCGGCTTTATAGATTCGCTCCCCCTCGCGAGGTGGCTGCTCTCTGTACCGGCCATTGTAGCACGTGTGTAGCCCAAGGCGTAAGGGCCGTGATGATTTGACGTCATCCCCACCTTCCTCACAGTTTGCACTGGCAGTCTTGTTAGAGTTCCCGACATCACTCGCTGGCAACTAACAACAGGGGTTGCGCTCGTTATAGGACTTAACCTGACACCTCACGGCACGAGCTGACGACAACCATGCAGCACCTTGTAAACTGTCTTGCGAAAGATCTGTTTCCAAATCGGTCAGTCTGCATTTAAGCCTTGGTAAGGTTCCTCGCGTATCATCGAATTAAACCACATGCTCCACCGCTTGTGCGGGCCCCCGTCAATTCCTTTGAGTTTCAAACTTGCGTTCGTACTCCCCAGGTGGGATACTTATCACTTTCGCTTAGCCACTGATGTTGCCACCAACAGCTAGTATCCATCGTTTACGGCGTGGACTACCAGGGTATCTAATCCTGTTCGCTACCCACGCTTTCGTCCATCAGCGTCAATCCACCGGTAGTAACCTGCCTTCGCAATTGGTATTCCATGTAATCTCTAAGCATTTCACCGCTACACTACATATTCTAGTTACTTCCCAGTAATTCAAGTCCAGCAGTATCAATGGCCGTTCCACCGTTGAGCGATGGGCTTTCACCACTGACTTACAAGACCGCCTACAGACCCTTTAAACCCAATGATTCCGGATAACGCTTGGATCCTCCGTATTACCGCGGCTGCTGGCACGGAGTTAGCCGATCCTTATTCTTACGGTACCGTCAAGCTCCTACACGTAGGAGTGTTTCTTCCCGTACAAAAGCAGTTTACAATCCATAGGACCGTCATCCTGCACGCGGCATGGCTGGTTCAGACTTGCGTCCATTGACCAATATTCCTCACTGCTGCCTCCCGTAGGAGTCTGGTCCGTGTCTCAGTACCAGTGTGGGGGATCTCCCTCTCAGGACCCCTACCCATCGTAGCCTTGGTAAGCCGTTACCTTACCAACTAGCTAATGGGACGCATGCTCATCTTCCACCGTTGTGACTTTAATCATATCCCGATGCCGGAACATGATGCTATGAGGTATTAATCCAAATTTCTCTGGGCTATCCCTCTGTGGAAGGCAGATTGCATACGCGTTACGCACCCGTGCGCCGGTCTCTGCCGATAAATCGGCATACCCCTCGACTTGCATGTGTTAAGCCTGCCGCTAGCGTTCATCCTGAGCCAGGATCAAACTCTTCATCGTATATTTTAATATTATATTATCGATGCCTTTCCTATCGGTTCTTTTCGAATCTCTCGATTCCATTACTCTTATTCTTTTGTTGCCTTATCTTTCAGATAAGACGGCTGTCAATTCAATATGTCTACGAACGTTGTTTCTTCTGTCTTCGCTTGTGTTTCAAAGCGGGTGCAAAGGTAGTCAGTTTATTTGCTTGCACAAGACTTTTGATGATTATTTTTTGACTTTTTTTCAAAATTTTATTTAACTTTCTGATAACATAGCATTTACATTTTAAAGTTTTTAAGCAAAAATAAAGTTTTTACTTACAAAAGTAAATTTCAAACAAAAAGCAGCATTACAATCCTTCGAAATTTTACTAAATCAGAATCATATTAATGTATTAAATGATTATAGAATCATTAGGAAACCGAAGGATAACCTATTTTACCCACAACTCTCCTTGAAATATGACATTCCCTTCCTATTGAATACTGTTTAATTTTTAGAACAGCGTCTATATGGCTCAGTTTAACTTAAAGCGTGTAGCATTTGCGCTTCATTAGTTTTCTAAATGTTACTACAAATATTACTATTATTTCATTTTACTTTTAATATACAGTGAAAATAAATAAAGAGTCCGAAAAATTAACAAAAGGCTACAATACTTTTTTTTTAATCAATCAACAATAATTATGAAAACAATATCATACAATTTCACTTTAACTCCTCAATGGCTGGACAAGCTGGCTGAGCAAATAGACGCCAAGGTTTTAAAAAATACCATAATTGCGTTTCCGAAAGATACAGCCGATGGGTACTTGTATTTTACACAGGCTATCTCTGGAATTTCTGTTTCTTTGCTAAATTTAAACGCTAAAACGCCTCTTACTATTAGCAGAGAAATATCGGATGGAAACTTTTTTATTGTTTCTTACGATTTAAGCGATACAGATACTAACATCAATGATAAAGATGAAGATGTTCAGATGAGTTTTTATGAAAAACCTAACTATAATATAACAGACAATAATATTCCTCATTGCTATGAGCCGCAGTTGAGCAAAAAAACATTTGTTCTTCAGCTTTTAATTGACAAAAGATTATTTCCAGATTTTGAAAACCATTGCGCAAAAATCAAGTCTTTGAACGATTCTTTTGCTGTACACAACATTTTTAATTTCTATGGAAAAACAGACATTGATAGCACTATTTTGCTGCATCAGCTGAAGAATAAAAACATTCATGACATATCTTTTGATTCTTTTCTGAAGGGAATTACACTGAAGCTAACGGCTAATTTATTAAAAAGAGGCACTTCGCCTTATGCTGCTAAAATTATGTCTAAGAATAAGGAAGCGGTCGACAAAACCAAGTTTTACCTGCTTTCCAATTTACATGATTCTTTTCCTTCTATTAAAGTATTGGCTAATATGGCTGGAATGTCTACATCAAAATACAAAATAGCTTTTAAACAGCAAAACTTTACTTCACCAGCTAAATTTTTCATAGCTGAAAAAATGAAACTTGCCAAAAAGCTTCTTACCAGCGGGAATTTTGCAACACTTAATACGATAAGCAACGATCTTAATTATTGCAATTCTAGCACATTAAACAGAAGGTATTTTCAACAATTTAATAAGAGGCCAATGGATGATTTTATTAGGAATGCTAATTTATTTCTCCAATAATTAGCATTTGTTTTGATATTATGATGAAGTAAATAGAAAGTGGCGCTATAATTCTCCGCTTTCGGTGGAGAGCTTATTAAAAGAGGGACTAAATGTCCCTCTTTTAATTCATTGTAGAATGAAACTTGAATTATAATTACCTTTCTTTATCTTTTTCTAGGATACTTTAAATGCACATTTATCCTTCCAAAAGCACTATTTTCTATAATTTGAATTTTATAAGTGCTTGCTCGAAAATGCCATAACAAAGCAGTTGAAATTTATTTCCTGTAGTATTTAGGAAGCATTCCAAATTTTTTTTTAAACATAATACTAAAATAGGATGGGTTGCTAAAATTTAACTCATTTGAAATTGTAGCTATACTTAAATCGCTTTCTTCAAGAAGTTCCTTTGCTTTAAAAAGCTTATTTTCTATAAAAAAATTATAGGATGTATATCCTGTAACTTCTTTAAATGATCTTTTGAACAGACTACTCGAAATACCGCAGTACTGCGAAAGATATTCAATTCCTGGAAATTGTTTATCTATATTTTTGAGCATATAATATTGTGCTTTGATTACTCTTTCTTCATTTCTTCTGCTGATTAATGAATTTTTAAGCATTTGTTCTGACATTTTTTTAATATACTCGGCAAAGAGCAGATAAACAGTGCCTATGACATCAAAATCATTAAAACCTCCCTGTTGTCGAAGTTTTTGGAGATCTCTGAGAAGTTGAAAACTTTCGCCACTGATCTGCTCATATCTTAAAGCATTGCTCTGACTATAATATTCATTAAAAAACGTTTTTTTTTCAAAGCCTTTAATGTTCTCAAGGTGTCTAGCAATCACTTCTTTTCTCATAAAAATACACAACACATCGACTTTCGTTTCTTTGTTTTTCGGTTCAACTTTCAAAAATCTATTAGTGCTAAAAAAATTGTATCCCCATCCTTTTATGATTTCGGACCCAATCTTAAATACTAGTTCCGAATTTTCATCAGAAATAGTATAATAAAGACACACAAAATCATCTTTAGAACTTTTACTTGCTAACTGAATTGTATCGGTGCAGGTTTCATCTATATAGAACACTCCTATGTCCTGTTCAACTTCTACAAAGTAGCTGTAAGAATTATTATCTGCACTGAAAATTCCCAAAAGGCCTTTTTCACTCTGCTTCATTGGCTCCCTAAGGATTGAAACATTCTGATCTAAACCTTGAACATCATTCTGAAACTCTTTTTTCATTTCATTTTACTATTAATTGCAAAGTCACTAGTACTATTTCTCATTGCCCAAAAATTCTTGTGGAATACTTTTTTCAATCACAGAATAATGACCAATTTAATTTGCAAAATAGCGTATAAAAAAAACAGTCTGGTATAGATCAAAAGCCTATGTTTTTGTAGTGCAAATTCTACGTTACGCAAAAAAAATCTGAAGAGAATTATTTTAGTTCCGAACAGTAAGCATTACAGATAAATTAATAAAAAAACATTAGTAGAACTGTTCTTTTCGCCGAAGAAACTTCAGTTCTAAACCACATTCAAAATCAAATTGAAAATAACCTTTGTTCCAATACCAATCTGACTTTCAATATTAATTTCTCCATCAAATAATTCAACTATTTCTTTGCATAAATTTAGCCCCAAACCTACTCCTAAATCTTTGACATTTTCTGAAACAGTTCCCTGATAATAAGATTGGAATACATTTTTTAGATCACTCTCTGAGATTCCTATCCCGTTATCCTTAATTCCAACTTTCAGATTAAGTTTTTTATCTTCTATAAGTTCAAAATCAACAGCAATTGATATTAATCCGTTTTTTGTGAATTTATTTGCATTTCCAATCAGATTATAAAAAAGCTGATGAATCTTTATAAGATCAGAACTGATTTCGTAATTGGATAGTAAGTTAGATTCTACTTCAATTTTGTTTCCCTTGCTTTCTACAAGGGAACTTATTGACACAATAATTTGATCAATTTCATCTACTAATTTAAATGTTGTTTTGTTTAATTTCAATGTACGATTTTCATCTTTTGAATATTCCAGAATCTGATTTGTGAGCAGAAGCAATGAATTTGTTGTAAACTGAATCGATTTAAAGGATTCTTGAATTTCCTGATCTTTTATAGAAGAACTTATCATTTTACTATACATAGAAATTATGCTCAGTGGAGATCTAATTTCGTGGCTTATCATACCCACAATTCTGTTTTTAAAACTTAGATTTTCTTTTATTTTCAAATGAGCAGCAGTAAGTCTTGTTTCATATTGAAATGAAATTGTGGTAAAACTGAAAATTAAAATTGATAATACTAACATTATTACAATCAAAATGGCAATCGTGTAACTTCTGACTATTTTATTGGAGTCTGAGCTATCCTGTAATTGTTTTTGATTATTATCTTGAAGAATACTAATCGAATCGCTGTAAGTTGGCAACAATTTTCCTTCTATAGTAAGCAAGCGGTTATTGAGTTCCATTAATCTTGCATCCTGGTTTCTTAAATTGGCAAAATTATTTTTTAGGTTTTTAAATTGCTGTCCATAATAATCGTAAGTCGTATTAAATATGTTCGCCATTTGCTCTTCAATACTTCCGGTTACAATTTTATTATTATACTTCATTGTAATAGTTGTATTTACCTGTTCCTTCTGAACTTCACTTTTTCCTGCTAATGCATTTCCTAATCTTGCAAACAGTCCTTTTTTTGTAACGCTGTCTGTTTTTACATAAGATTCTGTTTTAATGCTATCTAAAATCTTCTTGTACTCAAATTTATCCAGCACAAATAATTTTGATATCTTATTTTTATCAGGATTAATCTGCAAATCGATAATAGAATCAATATTTGCTTTTAATACCTGAATATTTACTTGCGATTTATTCCTTTCAATTAAAATTTTCGCAAATTCTTCATTGTTATTCGATATTAGATTTAAACTATCAATCAGATTGTTTAATCCGTTAAGAGAAGCTATATATTTTTCTAACGATTTCTTATCATTTTGCACTTTATAATCGTTAAAATTCTTTTGAGAATTAATAAATGAACGATTTATCTTATTTGTAAAATGAGCTATTTTATTCAAAGTGCTCGCAGAATCTAAAGCTTCTTCTGTTTTAGATTGATTAACTTTTTCGCTGTACCAAATTGCGATAACAATTATTTGCAACAAAATGACAGCAGTTAACAAAGCGTAATGAATTAGCCTTCTATGTTTAAATTTAAACTTAAAAAAACCAAACACATTATGATATAAACGTCTTACTAGCAAAACATTAAATTTTAAAATAAAAAAAATATTATGACAAAAGCTTCGATATTAAATCGAAGCTTTTTATTGTTTAATTTAGAAAGATAATGCAAACCAAATTGCATCAATAAAAGTACCTAGTTCCTAAATTTTTGTGATGATAAACTCACTTCTTCTGTTGGCCTGATGTTCCTCTTCAGTACAAGGAGTGGCAACTTTACCTTCACACTCACAATGGTTTACCAATTTCGATTCGCCATATCCTCTACCTGTTAATCGGTTTGGTGCAATACCATTTTTAATTAACCATTGAATAGTTGATTTGGCTCTTCTGTCAGACAATGCCATATTGTAGGCTTTCGAAGCACGGCAGTCTGTATGCGAGCGAATGTCGAGTTCCATTGTTGGATTTTCATTCATGACTACCAAAATTTTCTCTAAATCCAAAGCGGCTTCAGCACGAATATTTGATTTGTCCAAATCAAAGTATATGTTTTTTATATTGAAGCATTTTCCTAAATCATCTCCGACAACAACTCTGCATTTTGATTTTTCAAGTGAAATTGACAGTGATAAACTTGTTTTTCCGCTTATCTCAGGTATTGCGATAGCCACTTCTTTGGTAGTGTATTCTGGTTTTTCGGCCCTTACATTATAGTGCTTCCCACAATCTACCGTGAAATTATATTTTCCTGAGGCATCAGCCAGCATTGAATTTTTCAATGATAAATCGTTCATTTCAAACAGACTAACTTTTGCGCCCGGCAAGATAATTCCAGTTTCGGCATCTGTGATCACTCCGTTTAATTCCTGTGTACATTTTTTCTTCTCAAAACTATAGATGTCATCAGAACCTTTTCCTCCAACTTTGTTAGAAGAAAAATATCCCTTTCCTGTAACCGTATTGATGATGTATGCAAAATCATCCTGAGCCGAATTAATATCAGCTCCCAAATTTTGAATGTTACTTACGGCACCTTTGCTATCAATACTTCCGGAAAAAATATCCAATCCTCCAAGTCCCGGATGTCCGTCTGATGCAAAATAAATTTCATTTGCATCTGTAACATAAGGAAAACTTTCTCTTCCTTTGGTATTGATCCCTGACCCCAGATTTACCGGAGTTCCGTACATATCATTTCCGTTGATGCTTACTTTAAAAATATCCGAATCTCCTAGAGTTCCGGGCATATTCGAAACAAAGTATAGTGTTTTTTCATCTGGACTTAAAGCAGGATGCGCTACACTGTAATCATTACTATTGAATGGAAGTTCTTTAACGTTTCCCCATTTGTCTCCAACTTTGGTAGCTTTGTATAATTTAAGCAATATTATGTTTTGCTTGTTCATGCGTTTTTTACCATTCATATAGTTGTTTCTGGTAAAATATACGGTTTGACCGTCTTTTGTAAATACCGGAGTAGATTCATTGTACTTGGTATTCAAGTCGCCTCCAAATTTAGACGGAGTACCAAATGAACCGTCATCTTTTAGATCGGCTTCATATAAGTCGGTACAATTTTCACCGTTCCATTCATTCATTTTGTTATTCCCGCGTGCAGAAGCAAATATTATTTTTTTGCCTAAAACGGCACTTCCATAATCCGATTTATCAGAATTAATTCCTGCATCTTTAACGGTAAACTTGCCAGAGTTTTTTTTGATGGCATCAAGATAATTTTTTTGATCCATAGCCATTACTGCTCTGGAATCTTGCTTATCCATTTTTGAAAACTCTTTTAAAACTTCATCTGCCTTAGCATAATTCATGGTAGCTTTGAGGGACTGCGCGTAGCGATAGTAATATTCTGCTTCCTTGCTGTCCGGCAGCGCAAAAAGTTCGCCATACCACTTGGCTGCATTTGCATAATCTGCCTGAAAATAATAAGCGTTCCCTAATTTCTTCAGCATATCAGCTGATTTGTAGCCCCGCTCAAATACTTTTTCATATACTTTAACAGCGTCTACATAAGCACATTTTTCGTAATCATTATTTCCTTTTTTCATTTGATTCTGCTGTCCGTAAGAACCATAAGCAAATAAGAATGCTACTGCTAAATACTTTATTGATTTTTTCATAATGTTATAGCGTTTTTAAAAGAATCTTGGTGAAACAAAACCTACTCCTTTTTTAAATATTTCAAACCTTAAGAACAACTCGTGCGAACCTGAATTGTAATGCGTCAGATTGGTGGTTTCCCTATCATATCCATATCCTATAAACATACCTCTAGTAACCTGAAAACCGGCCATGGCACTCACTGCTGCTCCCCATCTCCAAGCACCTCCAACAACAAATTTTTCGCTAAACATAAAATTACCGGATAAATCAAGCTGTAAAGGCGCACCCTGAGTGGCTTTTAATAAAAAAGCAGGCTTAAATTGAACGTTATCTGACAAATCAAAAACGTGCCCTCCAATTAAGTAGAAATGCATTTTGTCCAGATAAATTGCACGGTCATTATCTGCATATTTATTGGTTTGTAAAAAAGCCGGAACTGATATTCCGATATATGTTTTATCAGAATGCAAATAAACTCCAGCCCCAACATTTGGACTAAACTCATTATTAACAGATGCCAAATTTACATCTGCAGGATCACGCACCCGTAGCTCCTGCTGCACCAGTAATTCCCGAAACAAAGTCAGCTTGTGTCTTATTCTCGTTGCCCGGAATTTCTTTCCAGATTTCAAATGCTGATTTTCCGTCCGCACCCGTAGCTCCTGCTGCACCAGTAATTCCCGAAACAAAGTCAGCCTGCGTTTTATTCTCGTTGCCTGGAATTTCTTTCCAGATATCAAACGCTGATTTTCCGTCGACTCCTGTGTCTCCTTTAATTCCTGTTAGAGGAACCCATTTATTTTTATCTTTTGGATCTCTTACGTATACGATACCTGTCGAATAATCAATATACATTTGAACCGTTTCGTCAAGAGCTGGAGTGCCTGAAGTTCCCGGCATTCCGTTTCCTCCGTTGATACCGTTTTTGCCATCAATGCCATTTGTGCCATTAATAGGCAGCCAGCTTGCAGGTTTAGAAGGATCTGCACCTGGTGCAAGTATATATACAGTGCCTGTAGACTGATCAATATAAAAATTTGAATTGCCCGGTACGGCAGAACCCGCCGTTCCAGGCGCTCCATTACCGCCGCTAATGCCAATATCACCCTTTGCCCCCTTTACAAGAGACCATGCTTTATCAGCCGGATTATAGATCCACAGGCCGGAGTCGTTTGTTACAAAATTAACGCCTTCTGCGGGTGCGCCTGGAAGTCCTGAGCCTGGCAGATCTGGCGCACCCGTTTTGCCAGATTGGTTTTCTATAAGCCTAACCCATGTGGCTACGCCATTTGCATCTGTAAGCAATACTTTTCCAACACCTTCAGAGCCGTCTTTAATTATTAGTTTGCCTTGTCTGTTTACAGAAACCTTATAGCCGTTAGCCCCTTCTACCTCAAGATTAGCATTTGCATCTATCTTTGTAGGGTTGCTCCCGATTTTTACCTGAGCATGGGTTTCGAAGCTGTAAAACAAGCCTAACGCAGCAATAAACCTAAAAACATTGTAATTTTTCATAGTATCAATTTACCCCCTTTACTTAATAATATATTCAACCGCCTTCAAACACACCGCTCTACAAATCTGCAACTGCTTATTAAAAACATCTCTTTTATTTTCATTTATCACTTTCATCTTATGTACTTTTTCTTCATTTATAATTGATTTTACTTCTACTTCTAAAAAATATTCTTTTCAATATGCGCTATGACTTTTTTAAGTCTGAATTTTTAATCTTTTTATGGTGCCCATTATGATTTCTTTATTTATCTTTCAGAATCATAACTTCCACACTCTCTTACAAATACTTCGGCAAAACTACAACCAATGAAGAGCTCGAGATGGTTAACATCGGGCGAAAAAAAATAAGGATAAGGCACAATATTATTTTAGATTGGATGCAAAAAACCGTTGTCTTTAAAAACATAAACAACTCAACCACAACACACTGCACCACACTATTATCTATAGTAAGGTTTGACTCATGAAAAAATATGAGATTTTGGCAAAAAAAATTGTCGGGTTAATTTTTTTGATTTTTTACATTTTAAATTTAGATTTTTCCTTCTGCTTTTTTTACAAAATCGGCAGAAGCTTTTCTTCCAAAAATTTCGGAATACTTAGCATTAAAGCAACTTAAATCTTCAAAATTGAGCATTATGTAAATCTCCCGAATGGTTGAAAAAGCCCCGCTTTTTAGCAGTTTGCTAGCCTGAAGCATCTTTTCCTTAATAAAATATCTATATGGGGTTTCGTCGTACAAAGCTTTAAAGTTCATTTTAAACAAGCTCTCAGATGTACGAGACATTCGGGCTAAGGCTTTCAAGCCTGGAAATTTTCCATAAACATTCTTAATTAAAAAATCATGGGTATCTCTCAGTGCCTGTTTTTGAGAACTACGCATCTCTTTTTTAGTTGGATGGGTATAGGTATCAATGAAGTTTGCCAATAATTTCATTGTTATCCCTTTTAAATATAATTCAAAATCGGTATCAAATACAGATCTGACTTTGAGCGTATTAATTAGAATTTTGCTTTGCGCATTAAGATGATTATAAAACAAAATCCTTTTTTCAATATTCTTTAAGGATTTATCTTTTTTTATAAGGTAATCTATGAGCTTACTTCTGTCTATTAATATTCGCACGGTAAAAATCCTCCTGTTTTTTAAAGGCTGAAGAACACTTCCTACAGCGCTATGAAAAACAGAAAAACCTGATGTAACATTCAATCCTAACTCACAAGACGAGTCATTTATCAAATTGACACGATTTATTTTCTCGCTTAAATCAAAATGCAGGATATACAAATCATTATGAGAATCTAATCTTTTTACAACTATATCATTTGTAAATATTGCATCTATGACCACAACCGAAACTCCTTTTGTAACTGGCAAGAAATACGATGTCCCAGAACCAATATCTGGAGGGAATATGATAATTTTATCGTTGATAACGTTCGCATCAATATCTTTTGCACATTTATGATACCAATCTATGTCATGCGAATAGCTATGTTTTAATTCTTTCATAATATTACAATTGAAGTGAGTATAATTTTGGAAGTATGCCAAATTTCTTTTTGAATTGGGCACTGAAAAAAGTAAGGCTTCCAAAGTTTAACTGATCTGAAATCTGGGTTACCGTCAACTCTTTTTCTTCCAGAAGATGTTTTGCTCTGACAAGTTTGTTATCTATAAAGAAGGAATTTGGCGACATATCTGTCATTTGATAAAATAGTCTCTTGAATTTTGATTCTGACATACTTGCTTCCAATGCCAAAAAACTTATTCCAGGGAATTTTTTTTCTAAATTCTCAACCAAATAGCGCTGTGCTTGAATAATGTTGCGTAAGTCTTTTTCATTAATGCTCCTAATTACAATTCTATTGTTTGACAGCTTACTTAAATATTCTGATAGCAGGATATTCACAGTACCAATCATATTAAGATCAAAAAGAATATCGCCTACTTCTTGGTTTCGCAAATCATCTAGGATATGGAAACTGACATTATTCATTCGATCCCACTCAATATAATCTTGTTTTGAGGGATTTAATATTTTGCTTATTCCTTTACTTTTAAGGCCTAATCCATTTTTTTTTATGAGTAATTCTATTGCCTCTTTTTTTATGAAAATGCAAAACAAAAAAACTCGGCTTCCGGCCTTAACTTCAAACTGAAACGTTGAAGAGCTATCAATACAAGCTAGATTGTACGCCCAAGAACCGACAGTATCAGAATCGTCTCCACATGAAAACTTCGCTTCCGATTGTGAAAGATTAAAATACAATCCTAAAAAATCATGTTTGAGATTTTTTTGGATTAAGCATAAGTCAGACTTATACTCTAGATCTAAATATAATGCAACAATTCCCTTTCCACATTTTAAATAATATCGTGGTCCAGTGCTAATTTCTTCTGGAACGACAATAAAATTTCCTTTTACCTTTCCTCCATATTGCTTTGCGACAGAATGCACCCATTCTAAGTCCGCCCCATAATGCTGAGTAATTCTTTTCATAAATTTTTAGAAAAAAAACTTGCTTTTATTCTTTACATAGGGGGCGGCTATAGTAAAGGATAAAAAAAATTAGTAAAAAATCTGCTGTTATTTGAAGGGCAAATTTAAGGTGTACCTAAAATTCAAGAGTCTAGAATTAAGCCATAAAAACATTGCAATAAGTCCAAATAAAAAATACATATAACCAAAACCTTACAAAAAAACAATCAAAATACATTGATTACCAACAACTTAAAAAATAACCACAACTTTTATTCATAACTTTGAAATAAGCCAATCTTTATTCTTTTAGAAATCTAAAATGAAAAACACAATAATTTACACCTCCTTGTATCACGGTATGTCTGAAATAGTTTAAAACCTATTCTTAATCGAACATAAATCAATAATAATCAATACTTTATATTTATATTTTTACTAAATTTGAGAATAATATGCGAGCATATCTCTCCATTATTAAAAATTTATAACAATTGTAATATTGCCCTAGAATCTTTTTATGCAGTTGAGTTTTAAACTTTTTATATTGTATGTCAAAAGGCTTAGAAAAGATGAAAACAATTGAACATTCGTTTGGTGCAGATTTAACTTGGGTTAAACCATATACTGAGAGTCTTAACGGAAAAATAGAAGGTAATTTTATTGTCGTTCCAGAAGAAATTAATACTGGCGTGAGATATTTTTTAGACTGCGGAGACGGTGTTACTGCACTCTATATTGATGTAAAGTATAATACTGAAATTCTTTTTCTACAGAAAAACACAAAAGATGATTTTGTCGGAATTTATTATGATCTTACTCACGGAGAAGCCAACATCAGTAATAATTACTTTTTATACAATCTTGGCTGTTATGGCTATAATTTGTCGATTATTGACAGCATATTGGATACGCAGTATCATGTAAAAGAAGGAACAAGAACTTTTGCACTCTGCATTTTTATAAAAAAAATTAACATAAAAAAATATGCCGAGAAACATCATCTTTTTCGAGATCAAATTGATAAGATTATGGATCCCGAAAAAAATGTTTTTATAAAATTTGACAGGATTTCATTTAAAAGCAATCTTATTTTAGAAGAGTTTCGTAAGGCTAAACCATTGGGCAGCACATTTGATCTCAGCTTAATTGCTACTGCACATTTATTGGTTTCTGACTATCTCGACCAAATGCTAAAGAATAGCATTATTGTAGAAAAAGTAAACCAAATCGATTTTTTAAGTATCATACAAACTCAGGATTTTTTAATACAAAATGGCAATAAACCTTTTCCGTCAATAGGCACGATCGCAAGAGAAGCTAATATGTCCGAATCAAAATTTAAAAAACTTTTTTGCAAAATTACCGGCCTTACGCCAAATGTTTTTTTTATGACCAACAAAATGCATAGAGCGAAGGAACTTCTATCGGAAGAAAAGCGAACTATTTCTGAAGTAGTTGATGAACTGAATTTTGGAGATTACTCCTATTTTATTTCAAAATTTAAAAAGCACTATGGCGTTTCTCCTTACACCTTTATTAGAAAAGCGTAAAATAAAACGGCAAATGATGTTAATTAAATTTTGCAGCTCTGCTAACCTTACTCCTTAATTTTATCATACTTTCTTATAAAATCTTCACTTGGCTTTCTTTTAAAAAATTTGAGATATTTGACCGTAAATTGATTTGAACTTGAGTAGTTCAATTCTTCGATAATTTCATTCAAAGTTTTATAATCTCCGCTTTGTAAAAGCTTGTTGGCCAGTATCATTTTTTCTTGGGTAAAAAAGTCATGCGAGGTTGTTTGAAAAAGTTTTTTAAACAAAATCTTAAATCTTGTTTCGCACACGCCTGCTATTCTTGCGAGAAACTGAATGGATGGAAATGACTGATGAACATTTTCAGACAGGTACTCTCCTGTTTTTAATATGCCTTCTCTTTCTGAAACCGTCATCTCATTACTCTCTTCTTGTGGTTTTGCAAGGATAAGCAAAACATTGGCTAGCAACTTTAAAGCAATGCCCTTAATATGTACATCGAAAGAAGTTTCTGTAACAGGGATTTCGCGTAAATTGGCCAGCATCAGCAAACTTTCACTGTCAATATCTGAAGAATAGAAAAGTTTCTTTTTTGAGAATTTAATTTTTTGAAGCATATTTTCGCTTTCAGGATTGTTTTCTATTAGCTCATTCATCAGTTTCTTGTCCACAAAAAGCCGAACTACAAAAACTCTTGATCCTATTGCAGGTTCAAAATAGTACTGCTGCTGATTATTAAAAATAGACAAGCCCAGTTTTACAGCGTTTCCAACTGTCTTATTCTTATTGCGAATAGCTATATTGTTTTCTCCTTCGCTTAAATCAAAATGAAAAACATATCGTTCAATTTCGTCTTCAATCCGATCAATTTTTAAGGGAGCTGCCAATACAAAATCCATTAGAACTGCAGCAATACCAGGAACAATCTGAATAAAAAAGGTAGATCCGCGACCCAAAGTTTCGGGAAAGGTTATAATCTTGTCATCAATAAATTTTCCCTGAAGTTTTCGGGCCATTTCTTCCTGCCATTCAGGTGTTAGGCAATAGAATTGATTTTTTTTATACATAAGTTATCATTTAAACGAATGAAACATAGCTAAAACCATAAAAAAGCAGAAAGAACGTAAACCGTAGATAGACGGGGAAATAATATTCAGACTTTATTTTTTTTAAATCCATCGGCTATTTTTAAGTTATTCACCTAACAAACAACCGATTACAAAACACTAATTTACAAATTTTCTTTAAATGTTTTATCTTTTTGAAAGAATGACGTAAACCTTCTTGATGCGATTAAAAAGAGAAGGTTTTAATTAAAGTATGGGACGATAATTCTTAACGGCCAATTAAGAAAAAATGAATAGCTGCTAAAATGCAAAACCCCGTTTGAACGTTATCAAACGGGGTTTGTTTTTATGCTAAAATACAACCATAGGGTTACAATTTCTCTTCTAGAATTTACCTAAAGTTATTATTGTTTCTAAACTTATAAACGAATTCGTTTGCCTGTTTATTTCCTGGCAGATTGTACTTCATTAGTATTTCGTAATTTCCATAACGCATGAATTGGAAATTGCTGTTTATAAATCTCTGAGCAAGCGCTGCAATGCTAGGCTCTCCATTAATATAAGAATTAACTATCTGATTGTTCAAATCAACCCAATCCTGCTTATAAAGCAATGGCATATTATATTTGTACGGAAAATTACCTTTTGTCCATGACTGATTAATATCGTTCTCTATACTAGTCATATAATAGGCGCTAAGCGGTATTGCTTTGGCAGGAATAACTCCAAACTCGCTCGTATCTCTATTGGTTATAGTGAAATTACCGTTTAAAGGATAATCTTTGTACAAATACGGATAAATATCTGTTGTGTAATACTGGTCATTTAATTTAGATTCTGCTGTTACGACAGGTTTATTATCACTATAAGCTACTCCTACAAGCTCAACTATGTCAAATGCTTCCTGACTAGAAATCGTATTGCTCAAATAAATTACGTCTGAGTAAAGCACTCCAAAGTTGTAGCTCTGCGTGTTAATTGCATTCATTTTAGATCCAAAAGTTTTGTACTTGCTCGTACTGAATGAATAGCTTAAACGGTCAATGGTTCCTTCTGCTTTGGATAAAGCATCGGCTTGGTTTTCTTTTATTTGTATATCATTACCCTCATTGCTAATCGTATTTGTTTTTGTACTAGAACTTGTGTTTCTGTTTGCATTCTGCTTCAAACTACTTACGATTGAAAAATTGTATTTCTTTTCCTGATCGATATTTGGCAAGTTATAATATACTTCATTCGAGCTTGTATCATAATTAAATGCTACAGCTTTTGAGTTCGAAGTTCCATCTTGATCCATCTTAATGCTGGTCTCCCAACTTGAATCTTCAAACAAGTAGTCCTGCCCGCGCTTAAGCTGAATATATCCTTTTGGATATTCTTCTTCAAGGAAATACTTCTGATCTACAATCGGATATGAATATTTAATATTAGTAAGCGGAATATGGTTTGGCGCTCCACCTGTTGTAAAAATTCTTTCTTCATATTCGGTTGCTACTTTACCGTCTACTTTTATGGGCTGAAAAGAACCATTTACCATTTTCTGGAAACTCACCTCAACCTGAACTTTCAATTCTTTATGCGGAGGAAGAATATCTGTTGAAACAAAATTGACTCTGTCTTTCATACTTGTCCATTCAAAGGTTCCAGGAATTTCTTTTGTTCCGTCAAACACTTTAAATTTCTCTAAAATTACTTTATAGGTCACATCTCCAGCATCTTCAGGAATTACAAAGGCTTCGTTTACTTTCATAGAAAATGCGGCTTGCGGTACGGCAAAAACATCTACATCTGAAGAACTTTGTTTTGGAGTTACATCTGTTATCAGTTTTATGCCTCCAAGCGGCGATGCATTTTCAAATTGGCATTCTTCTCCAATTTCAAATTTAAAACGGAATTTTCCTTTGATCAATCCTCCTAAAATATTCATGTTTCCGGCCATATAACCTCGCATCCAAACTGGATTTGGGAGTTTTGCCTGCAATAAAACAGCGGCAGCTCCTGAAATTATAGGAACTTTTAATCTTAAGAATGATAATTTAACTCTAATTCCAAGTTCTCCCTGCAGATAAGCGTAAGACTGCCCGTTGGCGTACCAGCCATTTATCCCCACAGTTTTTCCAGTGTTAGAACATCTGGCTTCTTGATAATCTTTAAGCATAATATCAAATCCCATTCCTGCTTGAAAACGAGCATAAAACAGTAAAAAGCTTAAATCTCCAGTATCAAAATCTAAACTTGCTCCAAAGGCCAAACCTCCTCCATTTGCTAATGCATTCTCATCACGCATATAGTCGAGCTCTTTATAATCGACACCTAAAATATTCGCTACTTTTGCGGGCGGCGGCGGACTTCCAGGAAGCAATGTTCCTGCCATAAAATAACTTGTGGTTTTTAAGAACATTCCTGCTACCCCAATTTTAACACCGCATCGATCATCTGGCGTTCCCATGTACATATACCAATCTTGCGGATCTTTATGGAAAACTCCCCAACCTGCTCTTCCGCCTTCTCCAATTCCAGAAAGGAAATTACCTGGCGTATTGATATATACATCCATTGTCCCATGCATCGAATGGTTTTGAAAATCAAATTCGATAGCAGATGCCATTTTTATTCCTACTGCATCTGTTAAGGGCTCTGGTATCGCTTCTTTTGCTTTCGGAAGAAAGGCACTCACAAAAGAACCTACCAATTCACCTGTACTCATATTCAAAAGGCTCTTCTTTGCAGTCAAATTAGATTTTACTTTTTGGACTAAAGAAGCCATATCTCCCAATCCTTCTATTTCGGCCATCACTTTTGCTTTACCAAAAATCGCTAGCCTGTTTACACCTCCTTTTGAGTTAAAAGCGATTTCGAATCCAGCTTCACCATTGCAAACTTTCTCAGAACCGACAAAAAAGTAAATTAAGGCTTTAACCCCTAAATTTATTTTCTCGTCTGGTCGATAACTTAGCCCTGAAGGAGAGAATTCACTAATGGCTATGTCCTCATTTCGACGCATTTTATAGTAGGCGCCACCAGCAAAACCATTGATCATAAAAGGCGACGGTGTGGTATGAATTTTTACAGACGCATCAAAATACCAATATCTAAAACTCGTGCGTCCGAAAATAGCTTTTGCCTTTACATTGACTACCTCTGCAACATCAACTTCCAGATCAGCATTAAATCCGTTTCCATAAACAGGATCTTTTTCCATGAGGATAAGACTTCCGTTAATGGTAAGTCCGCTAAACTTGCAATTAACGCTTATAGCCGAAACATCCAATCCGTTATACTTGCAGCGCTGCCTATACCCATCATCAACCATTTTGCCTAAGATCCCAATTCTTGCGGTAGCTCCAGCACCGCTATTTTCATCCATCAAATTGATTCCCAAATCAAAATCGATTCTCGAATCATCTCCATTAATGGCCACATTTATATTACCGATGGAAACAGGGAAATTACCAAAGGTAACCATACCTTTATACCCCATATTTCGAACTGAAATAATTGGCGAAACGGTCTGCAATTGCAGATTTTCAAAAGAAATTCCTTTAAAATCGACGGTCTTTTTCCCTTCTACAGCATCATCATCTGTTGCGGCTTTGTTCGTACCAAATGAAACGGATCCGTTTAGATTGGCTTTAGGCAAAAATTTTCCGTTTTTTAATTTTAATTCAATAGAACTATTAGGCAGCAGCAGTGCTCTCGCTTTCCAAATATCGAAAGCAATTGAATCTTTTGTCACTACGACCAACTGCTGTTCCTCCATTGATATAAAACCATTGTATTCTAATCCCGCTCTATTCGTTTGCGGGGCTTTTTCAGGTTTTGCGGCACTTGCAGGAGTTGCAGGTGCAGGAGTCGCTGGTTTTTCTTTTTTCTCTTGCGCGACTTTACTAATTGGCAAAAGAATCTGACCTCTTAAATTTGCTTTTACAAAAGTATTGGCCGCAATAGTGACATCGATATGGTCTAATGAATAAGCCCAAGATTTTTCCTGACTCGTAATACCGCGATCTAACGGAAAAACATTATCTGCATAAAAAGTTCCCGAAACTCCAAACTTATCAATAATAAGATTTTGGGCCCCTACATGAATTCTTTCTTTACTTGAAGCTGTATCTGTGGTTTGAAATTCTTTTGGCAGGCCTACATCAAAAGTCTGGACAAATACTCCTTTCCATGCTTCCTGACTTGGTGCTAAAAGTGCATTTTTTGCATAATACTCCGGAAAAACTACGGTAGGATTATTTCTTAAATCGCTTAAATCTAAAACGGCATTACTGACTAAAAACTGAAAATTACCTTCAAAATCTTTCCCGTTGCGCTTGTCTTTCATAACAAAAGGCTGCAGCGTCACATTGACTAAAATATCATTCCAACTGCCTGCCAAGAAGTTAAACTCTCCTCTAACACGATTAGGAATCTGAGCTGTTTTTCCGTTATAATAGGTTTTAGGAACTGTTGCTTTTTTCTCATCGACTGTTTTGGTTACTGGATCAATTGGAAGTATTAAATCCCTTGAAAACTCAACTGCTCCTGAAATTTTCATTTCTTTAAAACCGTCGCAGTCAATTGTGACATAGGTTAAGTCATCATTCACATTGCCAGTTGCCATATCAAAACCGCCATATAGAGATACTTGCCATTTATTGTCGCTAAAAGGAATATCGACATTGCCTAGCAATACTAATTTGGCTTCGCCTATAATACCTCCTTGATGCGATAACTTAACATTATTTGCACCAAAGAAAAGCTGCATCGGCTGTCCGTTTTTATCTTTCTGCGGAATATCAACTCGACAGAAAACAGTCAAAGTGGTATATTCTGGCGTAAAAGTAGCCTTTGTAACTCCAATAGAATACTGAACGTTACTTATGGTTTTTCTAATACCAATTGGGAGCTCTACCAAATCTTCATTCGAAAATTTATCTACCCATCGGTCAGAAGCTTCAATCTTTTGTATAGAACTCGAAGCCGCACTTAATTCTTTAGGAGGTGCAATATCCTGCCCATAAGAAAAAACAACCGACAATAAGATCAGTAAGGCTGCAAAGTGTATTTTGTAATTCTTTTTCATAAGCAAATCATTCTGTTTTTTTGAAAAATAAAGCATACTAACTTCTTTTATATTTTATGCGCTCTTTGGCTATATAGCGCATTTTCTTTTGACTACTAGTTATTCTTTAAAAACTTAAAATCAACATCTTCATCTTTTACATTTTTAAGCGCTAAATCATGATAGAATGGAATCAATTTGATTTTTATTTCCTCAATTAGTGCTGCATCCGTTTTTTTCTCTTTCATCATCTTAAAGAAATGTCCAAGTTCTGCTTTGCTAAAGGCAGAAAGATTTTCATTCTTAGAAATCTGATCTACCGGCGTATTTGAAAGTATAGTTATCTCATTGAACATCCATCTATGAACCATTAAAGGTTGCAACTTTTTATTTTTTCGATCTACGAGTTTTAAATACGAATTATAACTGACTTTGTCTGTTACGTCTTTTTCATTTACACCATGCATCTTATGTTTATTTACCCTTCCTAGAGCCATCACATAATCGTTTTCGTACCCTTCGTCTTTACGAATCATTTCTTCTTTTAAACTTTTTGCAGTTTCTAGAATGTAATTGTCATATTTATCTAAGATGCCATTATTTAAATCATAGGCTTTTAAATAATTTAAAGCTTTCTCTTTAAAACTATCCTCATCTGGGGTCAAAGTAGTCAGCGTCAGCAAATGCTGCAAATCATCTGAATCTTCGTTTGGCATTGGGCGAAGCGCTGACTGC
Organism: Flavobacterium sp. TR2; assembly: GCF_025252405.1. NCBI lineage: Bacteria > Pseudomonadati > Bacteroidota > Flavobacteriia > Flavobacteriales > Flavobacteriaceae > Flavobacterium > Flavobacterium sp. TR2. The sequence continues at coordinate 4,371,091 of NZ_CP104307.1, forward strand.
ATATCCTGCAATTGCTTAATAATTTCGTTTCTTGTACCTTGGTAAGTCTTCTCTTTGTAGTTTATTTTTAGAATAGGGTCTAAGACCTCTTCTTTTTCTTTTTTATGTTCTTTCTTGGCTGGCATTTTAATCTTATCCAGTGAGCAAGTGTAATTTAAAGTTGCCGTTAAATCGTTAAATTTCTGAGTATTCGTACTGCTCCTAAACATCGAAATAACATTTAGGCTGAAATTATGTCTTTCGAGCATGACATAACTATTATTGAACTTAATACCAAATACAGAACTTGAATTCATGTTTCCTTGTGTGTTATTATACAGAAACCCAAGATTGGTGTTTAACTTGTCCTTGAATAATTTCTTTGAAGCCCCAACTGAAGCTCCCATCGAAGAATTATTATTTCTGCTCACCTCATTGCTGGTATAATTAAGCGAACTATTTAAGGCAATTTTAGTGGCAAGAAAACTAACGGTGTGAGCTAAATTATAGTTTTGAACTGTGCTTGCCTGCCCTTTTCTTATTATTCCTCCTTGTTCATTGGCCTGTCCGGCAATGCTATAGTTGAAATTTAAATTTTGATTTCTCTTTTTTCCAAAAGCATAAGACATATTGACATTGGCATTCTGCGATAATTGCCTGTAATCTAATGTATCTGCCTGCACTACATTTGGATTGTTTATCAGTTCAAACTGGTCTAATTTTTTATTAGTGTAAGTTGAAAAATTAGAATAGCTTCCTGTAATATTTATTTGATCTGTTACTCTATAGTTCATATTAATAGAGCCAACTACACGCTTTGTATCCTGCTTTTTTACTTTCTCCAAATCGTCTTTCTGGAATCCTAAACTGGTTGAAACAGTTATTTTATCATGATAAAAAGGTCTAGCAAAACGCAATGCAATATTTTCCAAGTCATTATTAAAGTATAATGCTCCAAGTGTATTGTAATTCGGATCGATGCGCTCGTATGTTAATCCAACAGTGCTCTTTTGAATATTGTAATCAAAATTGACATTTACGGCATTCATATAACTTGTACTTTCTTTGCTAGAAAATATTTTGTCTCGAAACCCTCCACCCGAAATGGCTTTGCTCCTAGTGTCATCTGTTAATACGGACAAAGCATATTCTACATTTAAATTTAAGTTTTTGACTAAAGAGGTACTAAAAATCAAACTGTTTACGAAATTTTCTTTTGGTGTAACCCCATTATCATTTACCATATTTAATGAGTTGGCATTGTCTTTGGCGTAAAAACCAATCCATCCTAATTTATATTGTGCTTTCTCGAAACCTACTTTTGCCCCGTAACCAAAACGCTGGTATACTGGAACTCCACCCATAGCATTTTCTTCTGAAACAGCTTTAAGCAGCTGTCCCCCCATTAAGGCAATTTTAAAAGGACCTGTTGGAGTAAGTTCTAATCCAACTCCTTTAAAAGGGTAACCGCTTAGGGTGTAAGGAGAAAAAGTCATATTTACATTTCCGATATACGCTTTTACCCATTTGTATTTAGGCATAATGCTCAACCTATTAAAATCAAATGGTGCGGTATAGCCTAAATTATTTCCCTGATTGGTAAAACTGTAAAATAATGGTACGCTAAAATTAAAAGCACTGATGTTTAAACTTCCCGAAAACAGGTACGTAAAAGGTTCACGCCCATTTTCAACATTCGAATTATAATACATCATATTGGCATTAATATTACCCGTAACTTTAAAATTAGGCTTATAAAAATTTTCCAAATCTACATCTTGCGCATATCCTTTCCTGCAAAAACAACAGGCAAAAACAATACATAACCAAAACAAGATTCTATTCTTTTCTATCTTCATTTATTGGTTATTGTTTTTGAACTTTGATGTCACATAAAATATAAGAACTGGTACTGTTCTTTACCATTTCTTTAATTTTAATGGCACCTTTTCTGCCGTCTTGCGTTTTAAATAAAATGATTCTGGGATAGGTAAAACCAAATTCCTGTGCTCCTCCCGCTGTATAATTTATACTTAATGATTTTAAAGGCGCATCATTTACCATACTGTCAAATTGTGCTTCTGTAAAATTTAGACCGCAATTGCATAAATTTTGAGAGTTTACAAAAATGGTGCTTTGTGCATTTTTTAATGCCAAGAAACCATAATTGTTTGCCTGATCGGGAGAAATGAATCTGTTGTATGTAAAATTGCCGTTTAAACCTTGAAATACAATATCTATTAAACTGCTATTCTGATCGTTAATTTCGTTTGCTTTGTAAACTTCTCGCGTAACAGTCGAGAACATTGCTCCGATATTATTTCCGTTGTGTGCCGAGTTAATTCCTAATTTAACATTTACGAATGTGCGCAGGTTTGTATCTGACAGCACCGTAATTGTCGATTTAAAAATCTGGCTAGTTTTGTCATTAATAGCTTCCAGAGTAACTTCATGAGTGCCTGCGCTAGCAAAAATAACTGTTGGATTTTTTTCTGTCGAAACAGCAGGATTTCCGCCTTCGAAACTCCATTTATAACTTGTCGCACTAACTGATTTATTAGTGAAATTAATGGTTACAGGAGCTTCATAATCGTCATCTTCAAACTTTGGCTCATAGGCAAACAAACTTACTAGATAAGGCGCAACAGTAATCGTTTTAGTCTGCTTATCAGATTCAAAACCATTAGAAACAGTCAAAGTTATGGTGTGTTCTCCTGGAGTCGTAAATACAATATTGGGCGGAGTTTTTCCTGTAAAAGAAGCTGGCGATCCGTCTTGAAACTCCCATTTAAAAGTCAGTCCTTCTCCAGCAGTGGCATTCTTTAAGATTACTTCAACAGGCGAATAATTGCTTTTTACAATTTCATGAGTAAAATCAATATTGATTCCGTCTTTTATTACGACGGTTTTTGTAAATTCCCTGCTCTCACCATCTACATTTTTTGCTGTTAGCTTAATGGTATAGGTACCCTGCTTGTTATATAAAATCTCACCCGGATTTTTAGAGCTTGAAACAGACGGATTTCCTCCTTCAAATGTCCATTCATACGTATCTGCACCCGTTATTTTACTATCAATTTTAATAATAACGGGTATCGATTCATCCTGATCAACATACGAAGTCGTAAAATCACCATCTATGGCTATAGCAGTTTCCTGATAGCATGAAGTAATAACAATAAGTAAAAATAAGAGTAAAGTTTTTTTCATTCAGGGCATTTTAAAACACTGCAGCTATTAAAAAACTGCAGTGTTTTTTTATTTTATTTTTTTTCTGCTGCAGCAAACTTTGTTTGGAAATCAGAGATTTTGATCAAATAATTAGCATACGTTATATATATATCGTCGCCTTTAATTTTCATTGATTGAATATCTTTAGAAGGAAAACCATAAAAATGATTTTCTTTTCTAACTTCAAATTGCCCTTCTTTAAAAGCACTTAAAGTGTTGCTCTGAAGATTTAATTTTGATATCCCTTTATCTTTAATTAAAACATAGAATTCGTTCTTAGAGTCAAAAGCAAGATCAATAAAAGTTTCTGTTGTACTCGAAAGTAGAGTTGTTACTTTCCACTCATTATTAACATATTCTAATTTTCTAATATTAGAACTAAACGATTTCTCACTGTTTCCTGGATCGAAATTATCAATTAGATATAAAACATTATTTTGCGAAAGTATTTTAGTTACTATACTAAACCCAGCATTTAATCCCGTTCCATCTTTTATTTCTCTTTTTTCCGATCCTGCAACAAAGACATCCCCATTTAATTCTGGTATAAATCTTTTCATCTGCTTATTGTTAAAATCATATACGAAATACGTATTATCCTTGTTTTCAGCAATTGAAGTAAGCTTAATTTTAGTTGCGAAAGGAGAGCTTACAGGTTTCATCGTGTAAAAAATATTCAGTTCTTTGAAATTATTCTCAAAACGAAATATTTTATCCTTGTTCAAATCACTCTCTGGGCTAATTAAAAAAATCTCGCCAGTTTTTGAAATTGACAGTCTGCTATTTAAAAAATTTGCATCGAGAAAAGCTTTAAGCGAAGTGACTTTACCTGTTAAATCAATTTCTTTTAATTCGAAATCTTTTTCTCCATATAGATAAACCCTATTATCATTTGATATTACAAAATCACTTGTGCTAGCAACATCAGCGACATAATCAGCAGTTATTTTTTGTTTATCCACAGAACTTGAATCATTTCCTGAATCTGAACTACACCCACCTAACACCATAAAAAGCTGTAGCATTGCTACTAATAAAACTCTTTTCTTCATTTTTACCATTTTATATATTAATTCATTATTTTATTTAAACTGACTTCCTAAAGTATAGCCATTGCCAACCAACACCCTAACAATATTCATAGCTGTTACATCTTGACTCATTTTATAACCTATTGGATTTCCTCTATTCTCAAAGGCCGCTTTAAACACATTTCCATTAAATGTGATAACCTCTTGATTTAATAATTTTTCGTAGCCAGAGTACATTCCTCCTCTCGCAAACCATGTTCCTATCAAGTTATTATCAAGATCTACAACCTCATATTTTAAATCTCCGTTTGAAGAAGGCGAAGTCATTCTTATAAATCCAATTCTTTTGTCGTCTGGATTTTGATTTTGAGCTTTAATGCTAAAAATAGTGCCATAATCATCAATCGATAATTGGTAAGTATCTGCAATTCTGTTCGCATTATCCACTTCTCCCTGAACTCCTAAACGCTTTGCGGCTATACCTGCCGATGCTCCATTTATAAAACTTTCAATTGCTTCTTTGTTCAAACCTTCTGCTCCTATCATATCTCTCTCTAATAATTCGTAGACAACACTGCGGTCATAGTTGAAGGCACTGAATTTTCTACTTCTAAATTCAATTTCGTTGCTCTTTCCCGTAGTCTGAACTTTAAGTTCAATCCACGGCAATACTAAAGACTCCTCGTTTGGCGCTTTCTTTAGTTCGGCTGTAATTGAATAATTTTTATCTAGGCTAAAAATGGTAAAAAGCGGTTTTTTACCCTCTACAAAACCTATCGTTTTATCGTCAAGTTTTATTTCTCCCTTATCAATTTTTAATTTTTGTGCAAACCCACAAATGCTTATTAGCATTATTATTAGGGTTAAAATATTTTTTTTCACGCGTAAATTTTTATTTTTTTTCTTTTTTATCAAATATTCACCTTTTACTTTTTAAGCAAATTGGCACTTTTATTTATTAAATTTTACTTTTCACTTAGACTATCTCTTCCTAAAAACTATCAAACATATTCAATTTTTCTCTTACAGTTTTAGGCCGCTAAATTAACTTTTTCTAGTAAGTAAAAAACTACTTATTCATATTTATTTAAAATCATTTTTTTGCTCAAATAAAAAACGTTTTATATTTTAAATACACTCTACTTTTACGAGCAAGATGCTCGCGCTAGCAGGGGAAAATTATTCTTTTTTCTTTTCTATTCTTTTTTTTAAAAATCTAATTATCGACATTATAAAACTTGTTAGTAAATTAAGACAAATCATAAAGAGAAAATACTGTATGCCTAATAAATTCTTAGCAATAATCAAATCCACTTTAGACGATATTATTTGTTTATGATTGTAGTATTGCCAATTTTCATAATTAGTATATTCATCATAATTTATCTTAATAATGAACATCAATCTCAAAATCAATATAAAAAGAAAAACTGAAAGCATGCTCCAACTAATACCATTTAAATAGTATATAAGATATAATAATATTAAGTTTATAAAAACACTAAAAATAAATAGTGGGAATATTAATTCTTTGAGGGAAGAATTAGACCCAAAATAGCCTAGCAATGAAATAAGTAGAACTACACTATTACTAATAATAAATTGTGTTTTTATTTTTTCCATGTTTTTTTTTCATTTTTATAATTTATCTCAAAAATCATCAAAAGGTTTATACTCGTATGGGTGCTGAAGTACCTACTGTGCCATAACTCCTCCTATGCGCAGTCTCCTGACTATATACTCTTTCTAATCTCTAATAAAAACATTTATTCTATTTCAATGAACGTATTTATAATTAAAATATCCCTTTGCGTTCACGAGCAACATCCTCACTAGCAAATATTTTTCTTTTTATAACTGAATAGTTTTGTAAATCAAAGCTTTATCTACTACTTCTTCAACTGTTGGAGTATATTCTGCTATCTTAAACTTTATAGCATTATAATTTTCAGGATAATAATTCCATCAACCATACATATTACAAATAAGATTTAAGATTTTCATCATCAAAATCTAACCTTAAAAACTCATTCATAAGTGCTGATGGAAAAGCATAATTTGATTTTAATTCCCATTCTTCTTCTATTATTTCCAGTTCTTCAAAAAATCTTTCCATAAGGAATTCTTTATTCCCTTTAATAGTTATCAAAATCCAAGTAGAAATATTATATCCTTTATTTCTAGGTATAATAAATCTTTTTAAATGATCATTATTCTGCTTACTTACATATACTTCAAACATTATTTTACGAATTTTACTGATGTAACATATTTATATGAACCATCTGCATTCTTTGGTCCACTTATACTCTCAACTTTTGTATAGCCATTTTTGCTTGCCATTTTTCCAGTAAACGTACTTAGAGCGGCTTCACTCTCTGTCATTAATCCCTTATTCACTTTTGTTAGAATCAGATCATTAAACGTATTTAAATTATCGGCTAGTCCATCCATCCATGTACCTGAAATTCCCTTTATTTCCATATTAACGGCATTCTCTTTTATAGTTTTTAATAACTCATTAAATACATCAGATCCTTTTGCAAGTCTAGCACCTTCATCTCCAATTTTTACATTAATTTCTAACTTAATATATTTTCCCTCCAAAAAACCGTATCCTACCTGACTAACTCCATCCTCGAGAAACACAAAAACTTCTCCATATTCATACTTTGTAATTAATTTACTAAGATTTTTAGTTTCTCCAACACCTTTCAATCCTTTCCATTTCGTATAACCTCCAGCTTTTTCAATAGCTTCTAAGTTTTTAGATACTAAATTTAACTCATTCAAATCTGTACGAAGCGATGGAGCATGTTGCGCTAAAACTTGCCAAGCCTTAAAACCTGAATTTTCATTAACGAGCGCTTTAAATTCTTTACCATTTATTGCTAAATCTTCCATCAAAAACTTAAGGCATTGTGAATAAGAAAAGCACGAATGCAATACAAAAAATAGAATTACAATTTTTTTCATCATACTACAATTTAATTTCTTTTTCCTCATCTTCGTAATTGCTCAAATTCTTAAACTTTAGTACATATTTTCCATCTAAAAAATAAATATCATTCAACAGAACACTTCCGAATTCGAATGAAATATGTGCAATATCACCTGTCTCCAAATTGATTCTATAAACACTTCTTTCGTGAAGAATAATCAAATTGTTATCAAAAAAATAATTTCTCACAAAATCATTATTCCGAGGCTCAATAGGAGATTTATACTCTATAAATTCTTTAGAATCTGTATTGAATATAACAGGGTTATATTTTGGAATGTAAATGTATCTTCCATTTTCAGACTCCATTTTAAAATGATCCAGATTTACAAAAAGTCCTTCAAATTCACATTGCAACAATGGAATATCGATTTTTTCATTATTTACAAGAAAATCGAATTTCCAAAACATTCGACCATAATTAAGTTCTTCTAATTCTGTTGCTATAATTTCTGTATTACTTTTTAAAGCTTTATAAAAGTGTTGACTATCTAATTTCATAAACATGGTTTTTTAATATTATTTTTTCTAAAAATCTCGAAAGCTTCTATCATTTCATCTAATTTCCCCGCTTTCTGAGCTTCTTTGAAATCTTTAGTGATCAAAAAAGATTGCTTTCCATCTCGTTTATATAAAATAGGGTAATAATTTTTAATCTCAACTTCTTTTTCTAATCCTAAATATATAGAAGTTTTAATATTCTCCACTTTTCCATTTGCAAATAGATGCGGACTTTCGTATGAATCTTCGCCAATCCTAGTAACGATCATATTTCCACGTTTATACTCATCTCTATTTAAATAAATAGAAAAATCAGAAAATATATCAATTGCAAAACTTATTGAAAAAAACTAGCACTATAGTTGTTACAATTAAACCTAATCTAATCATTAATTCATTTAATATTTTTTTTCTATTCTCCATAAAACTTTATTTTTTCAGAAAGAGTTAATTCAAATGAGTAATCAAAAATCAAAATTCCCCTCACGCTGGTGCGAGCGTCTCGCTCGTACACGCGCTACCAAATCTTCAAACTTCGTACTTTTCAATCTTTTGCAAGATTGTATTTATTCTATTTCAATGAACGTTTTTTAATTTATATATCACTTTGTGTTCACGAATGAAATACTCGCGTTAACAACATGATAAAACAACTAAATTTCTCAATCGAATATTATTTTTGTGCCTATTTCATCAAAACTTCTATTTGTGATATAATCAATCATGTCTTTCTTTTCTTCTTCTGTTATTTCCTGATAATTTGGCACTTCCCATGCCTTTAAAGCAATTATATCTGCATAAAATGTAGGAGGATCTAAAATAAGCTCTCCAGTTATAGTCACAGACATATCACCATAATTAATTATCAAATGCCCTCTTGAAATTATTGAGTATGTTATTTTCATAGTTTTTTATTAATATATAGAATGATTGCAGATATAAAAATCATGTTTAATTATATAATACTTCAACACAATACCTTACTAAATAACATGATTTTTATATTTAACAAGTACATTCCTGAGTCCGATTTGCAAATCATCATTTTCGACATTGATAGTTTCAAATCTTGATTCTTTTCCAATTATAATTATCGTATATTTATTTTTATCTCTAATTCCATCATACTTAATAATTAAAATATCATTTGTTCTTTCAAAAAAATGATAAACTTTATTAATATTTAGCAAATTATTGTCGTTTAAAATATCTTCTAGTATTGCTTTCATTATATCTTAATCGTTGAGCATATTTTTAGTCAATAAACTTATATCTTCTTTTAACATCTCTGTACATTCGAAATTAAAGGATACTTAATGTTTCTTCAGTGATTTTATGATTTTTGCCCAAATTATATAGTAAAATTTAACTAAAAACTGATTTATTATTAGACATAACCAGAGCATGACTTGTCCTATATGAGTTATAAGAAAAGAAATTATATATTTTCTATGATAATTATAATAATCAATTGAAAGCCCTTCAAAATAATTTTTCTGACAAAATAGATATATTAAAAGGCCCGAAAATAAAACTATGAAAATAAGCGATGTTTTTTTTGATACAGTTTTATTAAAAAAATAAAATAATATCGTTAAGATTAAATTATATATTGAAAATTGAACCAGATATATAATCATAAATAAAACAAAAAGTTCTCCTGGTTGTTTTATAAATACCAATAAATAAGTAAATAAAATTAGGAATGGAATTTCTGAGACATAAAAATGCTTAAATATTTCTTTTATTTTTTCCATGTTTTTTTCATTTTTATAATATATGTCAAATAATCATCAAAAGGTTTATACCCGTATTGGTGCTGAAGCACCCACTGTGCCATTACTCCTCCTCTATAATTAAAACTACTGAGATTTAATATTCCTTTTTCCTTTAAATCTTTTGTAAAATCACCTTCCGATACACCGAAAGTATCTAAATATTGTAGTATTACGGTAGCTTCATAACCTAAACTATTTTCGTCTATTATAGGTTTAAAATCTTTCACGGCTACTTTCGCCGCCTGTGTTCCACCAATACATAGTAGACCAAAAACTTCTTCATCAATTCTCGTCTGTGGCATACCTGATTGAAAATTTATATTCAATAAAACATCTGATTCAAAACTAGGAAAAGTTTGCTGGGCAATTCCTTTACTAAACCAAGCATTATCCAATGGTTTATCCAAAAATTTATTATTATCAAGTTCAATTTTTGCCTCTTTCATTTTATGTTGAAAAACTTGATCTATTAATTTTATCATATTATCAATACTCTCTTTGCCTTTTTGTGCTTTATAAATAGCATCAGCTATTACCTTCATTTTATAATAGTCGCCCCCTGCTTTCTGATAAAAATGATGAAGTAAAGTAGCACCAGCTGTTCCGTAATTTATTCTATTTTCACTATTATATAAATTATAAAGTCCAGTTGAAGTATTCATGAAACCTTTAATTTTATTTTCAAAAAAATCTTGAAGGAATTTTTCAGATACCCTTTCCAATGTTTTATCTTTAATTAATGAAGGCATTAATAATTTTTTACCATCTAATTTTTTTAGTTCTTTAGCAAAAGCAGCCCTATTAATAGAATCAAAATCTGTAACAGCTAAATGAGTTTCATAAATTGAATTTTCATAATTATTCCACAAGGTTGCTACTTCTTTATAAATTTCCTCTGCATTATTTTTTTTCGATGGCAACAAACTTGTACTTGAACTTCGATCTTGTTCCTCATTATCTATCCTTGCCCCTCGCCTATCATTGTCAATTATAATCGGCATATTATCTTTAATTTCATTCTCATCAGATGCAACAACAGAATACTCGTCTGGCAAACTAAATGTTGATTTATTTATAGCAAAAACATTATTACTCTTTCCCCCTTCATCATTATCACAACCTAAAAATCCTGAATAAATATTAGGATCTTCTTTAGCCGTTATAATGCTAATTGCCCTAATATAGGTTTCTAATTTTTCTTGCGCCGCTATTTTATCTTTCTCAGCTATAATTGCAGTAATTTGATCATATCTGGTATGAATATATTTTATTTGTTTACAATTTTCAGAATAATTATAAATAAGCCAAATTACTGGATTGTCTTTTAAAGTCTTTATAGGTTCTACAGGATACTTTTTGCCATTTTCTTCTCCATTTACTGTATATGCATTTTTGACTTTATTCCACAAGTATTTAACATTGCTCTCATCACGAAAACCAGACAAAATACCTTCATTTACCAAATTCGCTTTTGTAGAAACAATATTACTTTTTCCTGCAGTAATAAATTTAAAGTCTGGAGTAAGTCCATATCCATTCAATAACTCCCCACTACTCTGACTCTGAAACGCATATAATTTAAATGCAGGATCATTAATCTGTTTCCAATCCAGATGGTTTAAAACAGTACCTGAGCCGTAATCCATCAATAAATTGGTACTAGATTCTGAAGTGTTATAAGTTTCGAAAGGATGCTCCAATCTAAAGATTCCGTGGCCTAGCTCGTGTGCAGGCGTTTTATCATCAGCTGAATTAAACACGTAACCAAACTGTCCATTCAAACGCATATATCCCTGCTGCTTTTTGCTTGAAGCTTTATCGGTAACAAACAACACATAACTAAAAGCTGAACCTTGATACAATGCATTTATCCTTTGCTGTTCTGGACTATAGGTTGATGTTAATGTACTTTTTTCAGTTTGAATTTCCTTTACATCATCGGGAACTACGCTGTCAATTTTTAATACGTTTTCTTTGGTAAAATTAATTTTTACTCCAACCTTCTCATAAATTGCCTGAGTACGTGAGATAATTGCATCAGCTTTAATTTTTGAAATGTCATAAGTAGGCACTAAGGCAACATTGACCGTTTTTGGTGAAATATGCACTAGCATAAAAGCACCAATAACTTTCCACTTCTTGCCTTGTTTTATTGTGGCTAATACCTGTTCTTCGGCATAACTTTGATTTCCTTTTACGGTTAGCACAAAAACTTTATCATTTCTTTTAAAGTCAATTTTTGCTCCACTCTGCGTTTTAAAAACAATGCTATCCAGATTTATTTTGGCATCAGTAAGGGCTACTGTAGCCAACATTGTATCGGAATCACCGTTTAAAACCGCTTTATAAGGCAAAGCAACATTACTAGCCTGTTTGTATAATTTTTTCAAAGCCGGAGCTGCCCCTTCTGGCATTACATCAAAAGCGTACTTGCTTATAGCTCCTTTATTTGTGTCTTCATTGTTGGCAAACGCAATAGTAACACCTTTTGCCGTAAGTTCAGTAGCTTGACCATTTTTATCTACGCCATCGGTATTTTCTGGTGTTGATTTTCCTCCTTCGGCGGTTGTAACTCCTTCATTGCTGCCATTACCTTGGCTGTCTACGTTATACACTTTTGGAGGTACAATAACGTTTCCTTTTTCATCTTTAACACCGCTGTCTGTAATTACGATATCTTTTCCTCCCGGAATAGTTACCTGCTCACCGTCTACACCATTTACAAGGATATCACCATTAGGGTTAATCACAATATCTTTAATTACAAACGGAACAGTTTCTTCAATCTGTCCTCCCTCACCTTCGCCAGCAAAATCTTCTGTATCGGTAATATTTTTCCAATCTGGATTATAACTCGTCTCCACAATACCGCTTATCAATTGATAATCGGTATTGATTACGATGCTATTAAACTCAACCGCAATTTTGGTATCTCCCAAATAAGGCACAACAATATATCCACGACCCGAGTAGGGGCTGTTTTCTCCTTGCAGCTCTAAAATAGTGACAGGAAAATCGCCCGCCTTAAACGTTTCGCTCTGAATTAAATTGGTAAGCGGTTTTTGGTTCTGAATATTGATCTGAGGCACAATGCCACAATTGTAAGCAGGAACGCTGCTGGTTTCTGTAGGCGTGGTAAAAGTGCTTGTATTGGAGTAGGTAAACGACTGGATTCCGTCTTCTGCTGGATCACAACTTGAACCTACTCTAAATTCATAGGTGACTCCTGGTTCTAAATTGGTTATTAAACTTTGTCTGTTTAAACTATTTGATGAAAACCACTGCGCGTTGCGAACACCTTGTTTTTTGTACTGCACTTGGTAGCGTGTGTGTTCTGGCACTCCTTCCCAAGTGATTTTTACGCTTTTGGAGCTTTGGGATTCGCTTAGCAAAAAGGTTGGCGCAGCACAAGAGGCGGTATATTTAAAGGAATAAATCTCGCTATACCCGTCATTTTTAAAAATGGCATTTTCTGAAAGTCCTGTTGTGGAAATGGCTCTTACTCGCCACGCATAACGCAGGCCTGGCGTAAGAATTGGCATGCTCAGGTTGTACAGAACAGCTGTTCCAAACAACGTTTCTTCGTATAAGGTTGGCGACATTTGAAACCCTATCTGCGGATCTAATGTTGGGTCCAAAAGCTGTTTTAGCTCAAATTTATACGATACGTTTGTCGCATTAATCTGGCGCGGCGTCCAAGTAAAAAGAATATTGGGAAACTCCGTCGCGGCGATTTGTTCGTTTTTCTGCGGCGTGTTTAATATTGGCGGATCATTTAATATCAAATACAGATTAGCACAGCTTTTCTGCGATATTCTCTGATTGGTTACAAAATCGTACAGCTCAAAACAGAAATTGTACATCCCCTCCGGCAAAGGATTGGCATATTGCGCTGGAGTAATTCCCTGCAGGTTTTCTAATCTGAAAAATGATGCAATATCAACATTGGTAAGGGTTTGCAGTTCTCCCCCATTTATATAGATTGGCCTTTGCTCCTGCGCATAATCTGAGGTCTGAATATTCAATCCGTTGCCTTGTATGTACAGTTTTAAACGCACTCTTCTATTGGATATCGTAATATCTGTCGGATTAATCAATAATTGCATCTTAGTATCCATGCTTGTGGCATAATCGGATATTTTGACGCTATACGGACTATTAAAAACTGGCGTTAGCTGAACGGGATATAACTGCGCGTATCCAGCTGCATTAAAAAGCAGGAATAGAACAAAAAAATATATGTTATGGAAAAGGTTCTTCATTTTTTAATTGACGATAATTTTTTTAACCAATGTTTGCTGTTCTGTTTCTAATACAATAATGTACATACCAGATTGTAATGAAGTATTAAAATCTACTTCGTACTTTTTCTTTCCTGATTCCTGTTTCTGAATCATGGTGTTTTGTCCAGAAGATGAGAACAATCTTAAATTTATGGCACTATTGTTTTCTAAATTTACAATTGCCTTAAAATTTCCATTGTTTGGATTTGGGGTTACCATAAAATCTGTAATAAACTTCGATGCAGTACCTTCATTTGGCATTGCGCTTCGCTGTTCGACTGTAACATTTTTGGTATATACGGCATAACATTCGCCTTGCGTCTGTTTTAATCCGATAGAATATACTCCTGTTGCATTAAACTTTAATGTGATGTATTTTTCTTTTTGTTCTACCACTTTTACTCCATTTGGAATAACCCAGTCTGTACTTTCTCCAAAAGGACTGCTGGTATTGACCAAGATTACTTCTTCGTCTAAATAAGCCTGAGAACTCAATAAAAATTCGGCACTGATTGCAGTCTGACTTGTTTTTATCACGATTTCATCTTCGCCAATACAACCTAAAGCCGAAGTCACTTTTACATGATAAGTCCCTGCTTTTGATATCTTGATTTTTGCGTCATTTGATGTAAAACCATTTGTAGAAGTCCAGCTGTATTTTGCTTGAGGATCCTTAATCGTAGCATCTAAATCTAAACTTTGGTCTATGCATAGCGTTCTATCCGCTCCAATATTTACAATAACTGGCGCTGGATCTTTTAAAACGAATCTTTTCTTATAGACACAACATTCTGGACAGGTAATCGTAACTTCATAATTTCCTGCCGCAAGATTATTTAAATCTTTTGTAGTCGCGCCTGTACTCCATGTATAGGTATAAGGCAAGTTTCCGCCAGTAACATTAAGTTCGATCGATCCATCATTTCCTTGATAACAGGTAGGATTTTTTACTGTTTCTGTAGTAAATATTCCGTTAGGGTCTCCCACAAAAATACTTCCCTGAACCACACATCCTTTTTGATCGGTTACTATTACGAAATAATTATTGGTCGTAATGTTTTCTATTTTTGGGGTAGTTGCCCCGTTTGTCCATTCATATGTATATGGCGGAGTTCCACCTGTTACATGCGCTTCTGCCCAACCATCATCACCTGTTGTGCAGCCCACATCAAACTTGGTAAAACTCAACTTTAATTGATCTGGTTGCGGAATATACTTCTCAGCATCTATTTCTTTAACCAAAACGTTATTCACATAGCTTCCCAGTTTTATTCCGTTGGCATCTTCAACATTCAAAGCATAAGTTCCTTCTGAAAGGTATTCTGCCGTATCTCCTGTATTGTTCCAAAGAGTCCAAGAACCGTCTTTTTGCTTTTTCTTCCAAGTGTAGAAGTATGGCAATCCGTTATTTTTTTCTTTTGGAAGCTGAATTCCTCCTTTTACATGAGCTTTCAAAATACCGTCTTGCGATTCGTCTCTTTGGGTATCTTTCGGATTAGCATCTGTCTCATTTCCAAATTCATTGCTCACGTTACAAGAAATAGTACGAATAACTTCAAAAGTAACTTCAAGCGGATCTGGATCTTCTAATTCAGTAACGGAATTTGCCACCGTACAGCTGGTTTTATTTGTTGCTTCATTATAATTTTTATCACGAACCGTTAGGGTATACGTTTCTTCTCCAAGTCCATTTAACGAAATCGTATAAATATCATTTGCAAAACTTGTTGTTGTAGTCTTCTGGATTACTCCTTTGCTATTTTTCCACTCAAACCAATAGGTGTTGTCTTTAAATATAGTTCCACCTGTAACTTCAACTACAATTCTTCCATTTGTTGCTTTATAAAATGTCGGGTTAAAAACTTCTTTATAGTTAATCGCCAGCGGCTTTTTAGGCTCATCAATAAAAACTTCGGCATAAGCCGTACAGCCTTTTTTATCTGTTGCAATTACCCAATAAGTCCCGGTTTTTAAAACGGTATTTTTATCGGACTTAAATTCATTAGACCATTCGTAAGTATAAGATCCGCTTCCGCCTTCAGCCGTTGCGGTTGCCCAACCGTCATTGCCACCATGGCAAAAAACATCTCCCTTTTCGATTTTTACTGATAATACTGGCGGCTGATCCATTACCTGAATAGAATCTTTTGCGATCCAATTTCCATTTGAATAAGTTCCTAAAATAATATCGTTTGCATCTTTAACATTAAGTGCATATTTTCCATGAGAAAGGTTTGAGATAATCGAATCTTGTACAGCTAAATCTTCCCAAGTGCCATTGTCTCGCTGTTTTTTCCAATAGTAAAAATACGGAAGCTTGTTATTTTTATTTGATAATAGTGCTGTTCCTCCTGTAACGTGCGCCACCAAAATTCCATCCTGCGATTCGTCACGCTGTTCGTCTTTTGGATTCACATCTGTTTTGTCTCCATACTCGTTTTTCGCATTACACGAAATAGTCTGGACAATTTCAAAAACTACTTTTAAAGGATCTGGTTCGGTCAGTTTAATTTTAGATTTTACAATAGAGCAATTAACCGTCTGCCCAGTTGCTTTATTATAATTTTTATCTGTTATGGTTAGAAAATAAGACTCTGCAGGCAAATTGTCTAATGTAATAATGTAAACTCCATTTACTATTTCAGTAGTTGCATTTTGCTTGACGTCAGCCGAATTTCTCCATTCGTAATCATACAGCCTGCCATTATTTTTTGCTGGATCAAATTGTGTTCCTCCTGTAATCTCCGCAACAATTTTTCCGTTGCTTGCTCCTGAAAAAGTAGGAGTTGAAACAGTTGAATATGTAATTTTTACTTCTTCATCTGGTCCATCTATGACAATACTATCTCTTACAAAACAGCCTTTAATTGTATCGACAGCATTTACATAATAAGTTCCTACTTTTAATTTGGTTATTTCTTCTCCTACAACGCCATTATGATCTGGTCCGTACCAAGTAAATTTATAGGTGGACTTTGCATCTTTTATACTCGCCTTAGCCCATCCGTTCGCACCTTCAAAACAAGAAACATCTCCAGAAGTAAATTCAACTTTTAATGCCTCTGGTTCTACAAGTGACTGCTCAACAGCTATAGGCGTCTGTTCAGTCATGGTATATGTTCCATGCATAATATCGTTAGCATCTTTAACGTTAACGGAATAAGTCCCTTTCGGAAGGTTAGCTGCTATCGAATCGTTTACTTCTAAATCTTCCCAAAAATCCTTAGAAACTTGCTTTTTCCAGTAAAAATAATACGGTAAGCCTTTATTGTCTGATGCTTTTAATGCTTTTCCTCCCGTAACCAAAGCCACTAAACTTCCATTGGATGCTAAAGCCTTATTTTCATATCCTTCTTCACCCAAATTTGCTGAATTACAAAAAATATTCTGTCTAACTTTCAGTTTTATTTCAATGGGATCGGGATCGTCTAAAATACCAACCGGTTTTGGTATTAACACACAATTGTATTTGTCAGTTACAGTCAGTGTGTATGTTCCCTCAGGAACTTTTTGAAGTATAATTGTAAAGATGCCATCGACAAATTTTGTTTCAGATTTATCAGAAGCAATTTTTTCATTTTTTTCATTTCTCCATTCATAAGAATAACTATTATTATTTATAAGAGAACCGCCTGTTACTGAAACTATAACTTTACCATCTTCTGCTTTATAAAAAGTAGGATGCGTAAGAAGTACTGGGCTCGAAAGTGCAAGAGGAGCCTTTGGCTGATCAATTATTTTTGACAGCACTTTTTCTTTATCATCTGATGTTTTTGCTATACAGCCAATCTTGTCATTAGCATCTTTTATTTTTCTAACTTTAAAAAAATATTCCCCAAGACCAAGGTCGCTTAATGTAGTTTTATTTCCATTTAAAAAAGAGACCCAAGTTGCTCCTCCATCATTTGAATATTGATAAATACCATTATCAACTCCTCCTGTTGCGGTTACATCAATTGCACCATCAGAACCTCCAAAACAATTAATATCTTTTTTGTCAAGGGTAAAATCTACTGGGGTTGGTGAGCCTATATTGAATACATATGGGCTTTTTTCTATATATATTGAACCTGTACTTGCACCATTAATAAATCCCGTAAGTGTGAGACCATATCGTCCTTTTGCAAAATCACACGGAAACTCATAGCTATTACTCCCATCAAGAGCAATTTGCCCTTCTTGTGAGGAGCACATTACTTCCTTCCACTTATTTTCAACTTCATCAAAATCTCTAATACTAAAAGTTAATTTTTCGTTGTTAAACAAAGGTCTGTTCAATTTCATGATTAATTTACCATCCTTCGAATCAAAGCACTTTGTTTTTTCTTCTTGATGAGAATCAATTAAAGGAGCAGATTGACGCACAATATAAGTAACCTTATTAGACACAGCACCACCACATGCTACTTGTCTAATATAAATTTTTTTTCCATGATATTCTCCAGCTTGGTCTCCTAAAATTTCTTTTGCATTAGCCGTAAAACTTGACCTTCCAGAAAATTGTGGCATATTGACCCAACTACTTTCATCAAACGAATATTGCCAATTGTATTCGGAACTGTCAAATCCTGTATTAGACGTTAAAATAACTCTAGTATCCGTCGGCAAATCGTTTTCTATTCCTTGATCAACGATTACAAGAACAGGTCGAATCTTTACGTTAAATGAAGATGTGCCAAGTCCATCCCCGTCACTGTCTATATTTCTATATTCTTTAAATTGAAAATCATCAGTATAGCAACGAAATCTATCTGCTCTTGTAAGTCTCCCCATATTATAAGGCCTATTTCCGTTGCAGGACTTCCTATCGTATCGTGAAGCAGAAAAAAACATAGATTGTAGAACTTTATTTGCTTTAAATGTAGTTCTCACATTAGTATAATAGTCTGTCTTCCTATTATCAGAATACGTAATGTCTAAGGCTTTATAATTATCTGCAGGAGTGCTAAATTCTAAGGTAACGTATGCAGTCCCGCAATTATGGTGTTCATCATTATAAACTGAGCCATTAAAAATAACTTCATACTCACCTAATTGTGGAGCCTGAGCGTACCCTAATCCACAAACCAATAAAACAACAAATAAGTAAAATTTCTTCATAGGCTTAGTATATAACGGTTAAAGTCTCTGTTTTTGCAGGACTATCGTTTTCTAGATTTGGAACCAGATGATATTCGTATTCTTTATTAATATTTAAATTTTTATCTTCTAAAGTGAAGACCGTGCCATTTAATTCCTTCCATAAAGTTGGAGGAACACCCTTTTCATTTTTGTAAATGCTAAGTCCTAAAATCTTGCCTTTGTTTTTGGCATAATCCCAAGAGAGCACTATTTTTTTATTTTCTCTGTCTGCTGTCCCCTGCAAAAATGTAATGACTTTTACTGGCGTAAAGTTTAGGACGCTTACCGTTATCGTAGAATGATCTAATGACGACCAGAGATTGCTTTTATCCCTAGCCAAAATTGCATATTGATATGTTTTTTTATTTTCTACGCGATCATCTGTAAATTCCTGAATGGTATCATTTATCTGCTTTATTTCCAGCCATTTTTCCTGACCTTTTTCTCTTCTTCTAAGACTATAGCCCACTACGTCTTCACTATAGCTTCGGATCCATTTTAAGTGAACTTTGCCGTCTTTGTTATCATAATCTTTAAAAATAGGAGCTGCTGGCGGAATTTTATCTGGTTTGTCCAATACCAAAATATCAGAGGGATCGGAGACATTGAAACGCATATCTTCCGCAGCAATTCTATAGTATACTTTACTATTTGTCATTTTTAAACTCACGCTGTCTTTATATTCTGTACCGATGTAAGATTGATGGTAAATATCCACAAACTCCTCACCTTCGGTGTTTGCACGTAATATTCGATATCCGCGCAAATCTTTTTCCAGATTTGGCTTCCATTTCAGTCTAACCGTTCCAAGACTATCAATAACTCCTTCTAAACCGATTGGCTTTGCTGGTGGGATCGAATCGACAGGCTGGACAAGCATACTTTGAGAGGTTAATCTCTGATTGTTTTTTCCAACAACCGAGATTGTAAAATAGTTGGATGGATATAACCCCTCTTTAAAATTGAGTTTTCTTTCTGATGGCGGAATAATTTTAGAAACTACTTTATAGGGGCCTCTATCATTATTGGCTAAGTTAATTTCGTAGCCTTGAATAAATCCTTCTGACTCTTTGGGATACTCCCATTCCAGATTAACTTCATTTGAATTTATAATATTATAGTCAATAAGCCTTGCCGGAGTTACTACAGCTGCAACTCCTTTTGCCGTTATAGGTTTTGTAAATTCTCCTTTTTCTCCAAACGAAGTTATACCGTATAATCTATAATGATATACTTTGTCGTTTACGCTAAGCGTATCCACATAATACATATTTTTGGACGGATGTTCGTCTTTATCATTTAAGTTTACAAGTGCGGTATTGGATATTGGCGTATAATTGATTCCGTCTGAAGATTTCTCCACCATAAACGAGGTGTAAATCCTTTTGAAAGTTTCATAATCCCAAGAAAGAAGCACTTTTTTATCATCTGGAATCGCAATAAAATCGGTTGGAGCCGGCAGAACAGCATAATCTTTCAGCCCGATCATATAGGATGATTCTTTTATCTGCGGACTTTCGAAAACGCTTATCTGATACGCATATACTTCATTCGGTTTAACATCAGTATCAACGTATCCCCAGCCTGCTTTTACCGCTCCCTCAAAACTCATATCGGCAGCATATAGCGCAAAAGTATAACGCTGGTCCAATTCATCTGCCATATTGACTATTCTTGACAGATCGCCTTCTTTGGCGTCGGTTACTTCAAAACTTTCACCATAAATTGATTGTGCAATAATCGCTGCGTTATTGTCTTTCTGAACAAAATCAATCCAAGAATCTAACGGTTCTGGAGTTAATGGTTTTGGGGTAAGACGAACCTTTTCTGGTTTAGATATGACATTCCCGTCACGTAAAACTGTAGTTCTGGTCACTATAAAGCCTTTTTTGTTTGCTTTTTGCCATTCTGCTGGAGAATTAACAGCCCAGCGAACTAAAATTCTATCCTTCTGAGCTCTTGCATTTACCATAACAACAGCGCGTTTGGTTTGAGAATAAGATAGAGATATAAATAATAAAAAGAAAAAAATATACTTATTTTGGGACATTTAAGATGTAATTATTTCCATGTTAAAAAAAAGCAAAAGTAGTATTTTAATTATAATTCAAGCCCTTTTTAAACTTTCTAATGCGAGTATAATCAAATAAAAAACATAAGAATTTGACTATCAAAAACATACACCCTATTTCTAATGCATATTTAACTAAAAAAGATTCCTAAAAACACTTGAAATCTCTTTCTATTAACTTGTTTTTCTGTAGTTATAAATCGCTAAGGAATTTAATGCAATAGCAAAAATAAACAAGTAAAACAGCTCTCGTCCTACTTCGTGCAAACCGCTTCCTTTTAAAACGATGAGCCGAACCACTTTTATAAAATGTGTTACAGGAGTAAATTCAGAAATGGTTCTTGCCCAATTCGGCATACTGTCAGTACTGGTAAAGAAACCGCTCATGAGCATAAAAATCATCATAAAGAAAAAGGCAATAAACATGGCTTGCAATTGCGTATCGGCAAATGTTGAAATTAAAAGTCCCAATCCTAATAAAGCGGTCAGATAAACTCCTGCAAAAAGATATAAAACTAAAAGACTTCCGAGCGGAAATATTCCATAAATCAAGTACATTACAATAAGACCAACGGTAAACACAATCATTCCGACAATCCAAAAAGGAATGAGTTTGCCTAAAATAAATTGCCATTTCTGAATTGGCGTCACATTAATCTGTTCAATTGTGCCTATTTCTTTCTCTTTTACAATATTTAATGCTGTAATGAATCCCCCAATCAATGTGAGCAATAAAACCAGAATTCCGGGAACCATATAATATTTATATTCTGCTCTGGGGTTGTACCAATTTGTACTATTTAAAGTAATGATCGAAGGCGAAACAGAAGCAAATTGAGGCGGTAATTTAAACCGTATATCCAGATCATTGCTAAAATCCGCCAGTACAACATTTAAATAAGCATTTCCTATATTGGATTTCGTTCCGTTAATGGCATCTGCGGCGATATTCACTTGCTGGCTGCCTTCTCTTACCAAGTTTCGTTCAAATCCAGAAGGAATTTCTAGAATTAAATCGGCATCTCCCGTTTCAATAAACTTCATGCCTTCCAAATACGATGCAGGAGCTCCTACAATATGAAAGTATCCAGAGGAACCTATCTTATTGATTAATTTTTGAGAATACGAACTATGGTCATGATCTACGTAAACAATATTTACACTTTTCACTTCAAAATTCGCGGCCAGCGGTAAAATGATGAGCTGTATGGTAGGCACAAAAAACATCATGGCCAATATGGTTTTGTCTCTAAATATCTGGCGGAATTCTTTCTGTAATATAAAACGAAGCACTTTCATGACAATCTGATTTTAAATTTTTTCAAAGACACTGTCAGCAATACAATTGTCATTCCGGCAAGAATAAGCGTTTCTTTCCAGATATAAGAAAAACCTAAACCTTTCAGCATTACTGCTTTTACGATGATGTAATAATAATGAGACGGAATTAGATGAGAAATAGCTTGAAATATCCAAGGCATATTTTCAATTGGAAACATAAAACCAGTGAGTATCAAAGTAGGCACCATCATTCCCATCATCGATATAAGCATGGCTGTCTGTTGCGAATCGGTGACATTTGAAATCAACAGACCAAGAGAAAGACAAGTGATGATAAACAAGATACTTTCTGCAAAAAGGAGCAGAAAACTTCCTTTGATCTCAACATTAAGCAGATACACCGAAAGAAATATAATAATGATAAAGTTGATTATGGAAAGCACTAGAAACGGAATTGCTTTTGCAATTAAAACCATAATGGGTTTAAAAGGCGATACAAGCAAAATTTCCATCGTCCCGAGTTCTTTTTCGCGCACAACAGAAACAGAGGTCAAAGCTGTGCTTACAATCATAAAAATCAATGCAATTACACCTGGGATAAAATTAAGCGAGCCATTTTGCTCTTCGTTATACAGCTGTCTTAATTCTGGAATTATTTGATAATTTAATTTTGCAGACAGATTTAATTCCTGCTGATAATCTCTAATAATTGCATTTAAATAATTGGTCACTATTGTTGCTGTATTAGGATCTGAAGCATCTGCAATTACTTGAATTTTTGCTCCTCCGAGACGTTGCACATCAGAGCCAAAATTGGAAGGAAAAATAACCGCACATTTAATGCTTCCGTCTTTAAATCTGTTTTCAATGTCATTGTAATTCAAGATCGCATTTTCAACATGAAAATAAGAACTGGACTGTATTTTTTGTATTATTTTTTCGGTATGAATATCGTGCGAATTATCCTGAATGGCAATTCCGATATTCTTGACTTCGCTGCTCAATGCAAAGCCAAAAAGAACGATCTGTGCGACAGGAAGTCCAAAGAGAATCAGCAGCGTTCTTTGGTCTCTGAAAACATGATAAAATTCTTTTCGAATAAAAGCCAGCAATCTTTTCATACTAATCTGATGTTCTTTTGGCATTTCGTGCCAGTTCATAAAAAACCTCATCCATAGAAACGGCATTGAAGCGTTTTTTTAATGCCGAAGGAGAATCTATTGCTGCCATGCGCCCATCAACCATAATACTAATTCGGTCGCAATATTCAGCTTCGTCCATATAATGCGTGGTAACAAAAACCGTAATTCCGTCAGCAGCAGCTTGATAAATCATTTCCCAAAATTGGCGTCTGGTTATTGGGTCGACACCGCCTGTAGGTTCATCCAAAAAAACGATTTTAGGACGATGAAATACCGCAACTGAAAAAGCCAATTTTTGTTTCCATCCTAATGGCAATCCTCCTACCAGTTTTTTTGCTTCTTTTTCTAAACCTAAAGCCAAAATAAGATCCTTGCTTCTCTCTTTAATTTCAAGCCTCGAAACTCCATACACGCCAGCAAAAAACTCGATATTTTCTAAAATGGTCAGATTATCATACAACGAAAACTTCTGACTCATGTAACCAATATTCTTCTTGATTTTTTCCTGCTGTTTATAAACATCAAATCCTGCCACATGGGCTTCTCCAGAAGTCGGATACGAAAGTCCGCAGAGAATTCGCATCGCAGTTGTTTTTCCAGCTCCATTGGCTCCCAAAAAACCAAAAATCTCGCCTTCGCCCACTTCAAAGCTAATTTTATCAACCGCTTTGAAATCTCCAAACTGTTTGGTTAAGTCTTTACAAATTATAGCTTTATTTTCCATCCAGCATTTCTTTTGGTTCTCTAGAATTGTTCTGTTCTCGCATTAGACGAATAAAACTGTCTTCAATGGTAGGCTCTATTTTTTTTACTTCTAAATCTTCGGGATTGTATTTTAGTGCGATCGCTTTAACCGTTTCCGCATCTGCCTGCTCTGACACTAAGGTAAGATGAAGAAATTCTCCAAAGGCATCGCAATCCTCAACTTCTTTTTCGGTTCTAAGATTTTGCAAAAGCTTATAAATATTCTTTGCTTTTACTGCAAATAACGGCTTTGGAAAGCTTTTTATAATTTGCTGCGGCTCATCAACAGTCATTATTTTTCCGTTTTGAATAAGCGCAATCCGATCGCATAATTTTGCCTCGTCCATATAAGGAGTAGAAACGATTATTGTGATATTTTGCTTTTTAAGTTTTGCAAGCATTTCCCAAAACTCACTTCGCGAAACCACATCCACGCCTGTAGTAGGTTCATCCAAAAATAAAATCTCAGGTTTATGGATTAAAGCGCAGCATAGAGCCAGCTTTTGCTTCATCCCGCCTGAGAGTTTTCCAGCTCTCCTATCGTTAAAAGGTTTTATCTGATCGTAAATATCTTTAATCAGATCATAATTTTCTTCAATTGTAGTTCCGAAAATAGTGGCAAAAAACTCAAGATTTTCTTTTACTGTCAAATCCTGATACAAGGAGAATTTCCCAGGCATATAACCTACTTTATTCCTAATTTCCTGAAACCCTTTTACAATATCATGCCCTTCAACAGACGCAGTTCCACCGTCTGCAAGCAGCAACGTTGTTAAAATTCTAAAAATGGAAGTTTTCCCTGCGCCATCCGGGCCAATTAATCCGAAAAGTTCTCCTTTCTGCACTTCAAAAGACACCGCATCTACAGCGACAAAATCACCATACTTTTTAGTAATATTTTTTAATGTAACTGCAGGCATATCAATGTTGTTTTATTTTGACCAAAGCACTTCTCCGTACATTCCAATTTTCAGATAGCCATCGTTTTTCACTCTTACTTTTACGGCATAAACCAAATTGACCCGCTCGTCTTTGGTCGGAATTGTTTTTGGAGAAAATTCAGATTTATTTGAAATCCAACCTATCGTACCCTGATATTCTTTGTATTTCTTTTCGCCTTGGTCAATGCGCACTTTAACCTGCTGTCCGATTTTAATTTGAGTCAATTGCGTGCCTGTAATGTAAGCTCTCAAATCTAATGTTTCGAGATTGGCAATTTTGTACAATGGTTTTCCAATTACAGCCATTTCGTATTGTTCTGCATATTTTGCTAAAACAGTTCCTTTGATTGGATTAACGATTACACTTTTGCTCAATTGATCTTCAATTCCTTTTAACTGAACTCCAACAGTATTTCCTTGTTGAGTCAAGTTTTCAGTTGTAGTTTCCAGCGAACTTTTCTGAGCCTTTATCTGCGCCTGCAACGCAGCTACTTTAGAATTTATATCATCCAATTGTTTTTGAGAAGCTACTCCTCCTTTTACCAATTTTTCAGTGCGGTTGCGGTCTAAAATGGCATTATCAAGCTGTCTTTTTAAACTTTCAGTCTGTATCTGTATTTGAGGTCTTCCGCTCAGAATGGCTTTTTCGTTCTGGCGCAATTGCATTTTGTTTATGGCTAGCTGCGTACTGTCTATAAAACCAACTTTTTGCCCCGCCTCCAATTGCTGGCCTTCTTCTACATTCAATTGCAAAATCTGGCCGTTTGCTTCTGCCGAAAGAATGGTTTCAACTGCTTCAAAAGACCCCGAAGCATCAAAATCATTTTCTGTATTCTTGCACGAAAACATAAAAACCAGCGGGGTAAGAAAATAGAAAAACGTTATCTTTTTCATAGTGTATAATGTTAATTTCCTTTGATTGTTTGATACTCATATTCAGCCATAAGCAATTGTATTTCGTGCAATGCTTTTTCCGCTCGCGCATTTCCTTCCTTTTCGGTTGCATTCAGCAAATCAATCAGCGGGCCAGCGCCAGTGTCGTATTTCAGCTGATATCCTTCGCGAATCGTCTGGCGAAGTTTTACAATTTCGTCATCATCTTTCAAAATGGCTTTCTGCCGTTCAATATCAGCCGTCTTTTGGTTCATCTGAAATCTGGTGTTAAATAAAAAAGTTTCTTCTTGAACCTCTATTTTTTTCAGTTCCTGTTGTGTCAGCTGTTTTTCATTCGAATTTTTATACAAGCCTTTTATATCCCATCCAACACTTACTCCGGCAACGCCAACGGTTGAAATTTTGTTGGCTCCCAAATTAATTCCCGGTGCCAAAGCGATACCTGCTCCAAGCAGTCCCACTTTAGGCATCAGATTTACTTTCTGCATTTTAGATTGTGCGGTTACCAGATTCCGCTGACTGGCAAAAAGCTGCTGCTCCGGACGTTTGATAATGGTGTCGGTACTGGCAGAATTGAAAGGTTTTCCAAATTTTTCCTGACTAATATTTTTTCCTATCAGATAAGAAAGCATCATTTGGTAACCTGCCTTAGTATATTCAAAATCTTTTTTCTGTCTGCTCAGATTAAGCTGTTCAGCTTTCATTTCATCAACATCAGTTTTATAGGCTAAACCATTTTCGTGAAGTTTTTTTACCTTATCAATGTTATTGGCAATAATGGCATTCTGGATCTGTAATTGTTTCAGTTGCTCATCAATAAGCAATACGCCAAAGTATAGCTGATTTACTCGTGAACGTAAATCGTAAAGCGAAACATCTACCGAAGCCTTATCGGCATTTGAAGAGGCTTCAATAATTTTTTTCTGCGTTTTGGTGGCTCCTCCATCCCAAACAACCTGATTGACCTGCCCGAGACCGATAAATTTAAATTTGCTGTCGTTTCCCGAACCGCCCATGGTTGGAAAATCTCCAAAAACATATCCCTCAATAGCGGTCAAACTTATTTGAGGCAAATAGGCTTTGTTGGCATTACTCAAAGTATATTCTTTACTTTTTTCAATAAGCTCATATTGTTTGATTAAAGGATAATTTTCTACAGCCAGCTGATAACTTTGCTCAATTGTCAAGGTTTGAGCCTCCACGGTTACAAAGGACAAGATTGCTATATATTTAAAGTATAATTTCCTCATTGCAAATTTGACTTCTAGTTAGTATTTAAACCGCAGTAAACATCATTTTGATCCAGATCGGAATTTTTTTCTTGCGCTCCTGCATTAGCGCATGAAACTGTTCTGCTTCCAAATTTCTGCTTCCCATAATAATCGGTTTCGCTATAAATGGAAAAACGACCAATCCTAAAAGATTCATCAAGAAATGCAGCGGATTGGGTTCTGTTACTTCTTCATTTTGTACCGCTTCTTGAAATTGTTTAATAAAAACAGAATCATTAACGATTTCTTTAATTGGCAGCCTTTTTAATAGTCCCTCTGGATTATTGCGTATTTCAGTTAAAATAAAAGTGGGAATTTCAGGTTCTGCACCGATAAAATCGATGTATCGCTCGGCAATAATGGCTACTTTTTCTTCCAAAGAAGTTTTTTCGTCATCCAAAATCACTTTCATGCTGCCGACAAAACCGGCAAAAGTTTCTGTCATAATGATTTCAAAAAGCTTAGCCTTGCTTCTAAAATAATAATTGAGCAAAGCAAGATTTAAACCCGCTTCTTCAGCAATATCTCTTGTTCGCGTTGCTGTAAAGCCTTTTTTGTAAAAAACAATTTTGGCGGCTGTTTTTATCTTTTTCTCTGTAGTAGAATCTTTTTTCCCTGATACTGAAGCACTCATATTTAATAATTTAGGTACAAATTTAAGTTTTTTTCAAACACATTAAACATTTTTTTTAATCATTTGATTAAAAAAGTTGTTTAATTCCCTAATACGCTTTACAAAAGACACCATAAACATCTGATATAAAACAAATTAAAACTCAACCATACCATATAAATTCTCACAAAAAAAGAATATCTTTACTTCTAGTTGTTTATATGGTTGCCTCTATCGATTCTAAAAGAAATTTACTGAACTAATTTCTATCGCATTTTATATGAAAAGCAATTTTATTGGAATCCTACTTTTCGTGTTTCCTCTCACAGTTTTAGGACAAAATGACCAAAAAAAAGAAATCAACCACCAGCTGCAAACTTGGGTCTCCATAAACACGGTCACTCGATTTGCAGATAAATGGGCTGTAATTGGCGATTTTCATATTAGACGAAACGACTTTGTGGCCGATCCCAGTTTTTATTTTTTAAGAGGTGGTTTTACTTATTTCGTAAACTCAAATCTTTCCTTAACCGCCGGATATGCGCATATGTGGCTGGCCCCTTCAAATCCCGATTGGAGTACTTTTGCAGATGAAAACAGGATTTACCAGCAGGCACAATTTAATACCAAAGTGGGAAAAGTGCACGTTTTACAGCGTTTGCGAAATGAACAGCGCTGGCAGGAAAAAATAGTAAACGACAAACCTAGCGGCGATTGGCGTTTTACAAATCGGATTCGTTATTTAATGAGTTTTACTTTTCCTATTTCAGATAAAAAGTCATGGCCCCAAATGGTTCTTTCAGATGAAATTCTTTTGCATTTTGGAGAAGAAGTGGTGTACAATACCTTAGATCAAAACCGCTTTTTCATCGGCATTAAAAAAACAATCAATCCCAAATGGAGTTATGATTTTGGCTATATGAATGTTTATCAGCAAAAATATTCTGGATATCAATACGATATGAACCATACCATCAGGCTTTTTTTCTATTTAAATACCAGCGTGAGGAAAGAACCCATACCAACGATTGAAAATTCTGGTGACGAATAAATTATAGCTTTTCAAAACCCAAAATATTGTTAGATTTGAAAGACTCAAAAAACTCAAAAGCTCTTTTTTCAGCATAAGAATACTCCGAATCGCGAAGCGGAAAAGCACAATGTCCGCCATACCTTGGAGTTTCGAGATAAACAAATGCACTGTCTCTGGCAATTGTTCTCGGGTAGCATCTTTCGCCCAAAAAAGGATCGTCTAGCGAATTGATAATCAAAACCGGAGTGGTAATATCTTTAAGCGAAAATTCTGGAGAAACGCGTTCGTAATAATCATCACGGCTTGCAAAACCATGAAGCGGAGCTGTAAAATACTGATCGACCTCATCAAAAGTAGAGATATTATCAATTTGATCACTATTGATAAAATCAGGAAATTGCGCCGCTTTGTATTTCAGCTTCTTTTTTATGTCAATTGTAAAATTCTTCAAATAAACTCTGTTAAATCCTTGCTTAAGCACCTCTGCGCTTGTGGCTATATGGGTAGGAACCGAAATAGAAACGGCAGCTTTTATGCGTTCATCTATTTTTGTCCAGCCCAAATAATTTAGCAGCTGAACACCTCCCATAGAATATCCTATCAAGTAAATATCTTCAAATCCTTTATGCAAAGCAAATTGAACAACTTCATCAAGATCGTCTACTGCGCCATGATGATACAGCCTCGGAAGACGGTTCATTTCTCCTCCGCACGTGCGATTGTTCCAGGCAAAAACCGAAAAGCCTTTCTGCTGAAAATAGGCAGCACAACTATTATTGTAGGTTCTGCGCGAATCGCCTTCTAATCCATGACATAAAATAACTGCCTTTTTAGAATCGTTTATAACATAATCGATATTGATAAAATCTCCGTCTTTCAATTCCAGTTTTTCCCTTGTGTATTGGGGAACTTCAAACTTTTTAATCAAAGCGGCATAAATGGTAGATATATGCCTGTTGCGCTGAAGAATAGAGGGAGAATTATATTCTGACTGTTCAATTAGTGGCATAACGAAGAGTTTTGTGGTACTTTTTACAAAGCTAAGAAATCATTTAATATGTAATTTAATTCTTTCTTTCTATTTGCTGTTCTTTTTAAATAATTTAACTATTATGTAAATTTCAAAACAATAAAGCATACAAACCAATTCTAAAGAAAACTAATTGTTAAATGTGCAGCAGCACAGCTCGTGAACTGCTGCCACAAGTCTAACTGTTTACTTTATTTGTATATTTGTAAAAATAGATCTCTAAAAAGCAAATCCCCTATTAATGTTTGAACTATTACCAGTAGATCCAAAAACCATTTTTCTACTTTATTTCTGGGGTAATTTTTTTACCTGCATCCTCATTTTTAGTTTTTCTTTTTCGTACGCGACGAGCGACAATAGAAAAATATTAAAATGGTTTGGGTTAGGCAAATTAATTCTGACCCTTGCTTGGATATTGGCGCTTTTACGAGACATCATCCCAGATTTTATTTCTATCAATATTGCCAATTCTATGATTCTTGGCGCCTGCTGCTTTGAAACACTTGCCATGTTATCGCTTATTAAAACAAAAGCCAAAAGGCAGTATCAGTTTCAAATAGCCATTACAGCTGCATCAATAGTATTTTTTAATATTTCGACCATTTTTGATGCCTCAATGAATACCCGTGTGATAATTGGCGGCATCGGAGTGTTTGTCATCTATTTGCTGCCCACGCTAACTTATTTTTCAGAAAAAGAAAAAAGCTTTTTCAAGACTTTTTATGTTTTGTGTTACATCGTTTTTGAAATTCTAATTGCGGTACGAATAGTTCACCGATACTTATATCCTCAAAATCTTATTATTTCCAACGACACTTTCGACAGCTTATACAGCATTTGTCTATTTCTATTGACTCTGATTGGAATTGTAGGCTTTTTGCTTTTAGTCAAAGAAAAGCAGGATTATAAAATCAAAAAGCTTTTAAACGATAAAAACCAATTTTTTTCTATCATATCTCATGATCTCAGGGGCCCGTTAGGATCATCGATTTCACTTTCTGAAATTTTGCTGGAAAATATTGAACAGTACAGCCGAGAAGAAATAAAAGAAATATCAGAACTGCTGCATGACTCCAATAAAAACATTTACAAACTGCTTGAAAATCTTTTAGAATGGTCTAGAGTTCAGACTGGAATGATTACTTTTCATCCTAAAAACATACTTTTAAATGCCTTGGTCGAGGAAAATATTGGACTGAGCAAAAATGTGGCCTTAAATAAAAATATTTCAATCCAATTTGAATCGGCTGAACTTATCGAAGCTGAAGTTGACCAAAATATGATCAGCACGATTTTGCGTAATTTGCTAAGCAATGCCATAAAATTTACTGACAAAAATGGCGAGATAAAAGTCAAATTACTCAAAAACAGCCAAAAAGTCGAAGTTTCTATTACAGACAACGGCATTGGCGTTCCTGATTCCATCAAAGAAAAACTATTTAAAATTAATGGCAAAGTGCTGCAGAAAGGAACTGAAAACGAACTCGGCAGCGGACTTGGCTTGCTGCTCTGCAAAGAGTTTGTAACCATTCATCAAGGCAAAATTTGGGTCGAAAGCGAACTGGGAAAAGGAAGCACATTTAGATTTACGCTTCCGCTAAAAGTTATTTAAACCTCAAATTCAAAATTCCGATACTAGCTTATGCCTCCTGAGCGAAGTCGAAGAATAACTACCGAGGAACATACAGCAATGATTTTACACAAGATCATTCAACTCCTTACAGAAAGAAAAGCTGTGCGTGAATGCTTTATGAAAGATCTAAAAACAAAAAAAATCCAAATCCCAGTTTGAATTGGAATTTGGATTTTAAATATTGGAATTTTAAAAAGTTTAGTCTAATACAAAACTTACGCTAACATTTGCTGTAATTTCGATTTCTCCAACAGCTAAAGTTTCGTTTGAAGCTCCACCCATTGCATCTGCTTCTTTCATTCTCATTGCAGCATACATTGGCTGTGGACGGTAAACTTGAGAGTTATCAGAAATTGTAAACGCTTTACCTACTTTTTGTCCTAAAACAGAAACGTATTCTTCAGCTTTTGTTTTAGCGTCTTTCATGGCTAATTTTCTAGCTTCAGATTCGTATTGCGCTAATTTAGATGATTCGAAAGAAACTCTGTCAATTCGGTTAATTCCTTGCTGAACCAGACCTTCCATTAACTCATCGTATTTAGCTAAATCTTTTACTACGATTTCTACAGTTTGCGTAGCATTATAAGAAGTTTTCTTTTTCTCATAATCGTACTGCGGATTAAGAGCTACTTGTTTTGTTTTGAAATCTGCTGTTGGGATATTCATTTTTTTGATGAATTTTAAAACAGCATCCACTTTCTCATCATTTTGTTTTTTAACATCTTTAGCATTATTCCCTTTTGTTTCAACCGAAGCTGAAATACAAACCTGATCAGGTGCTACTTTTACTTTTCCTTCTCCATTAACATTAATTAGAGGTACTTGTTTGATTTCTTGGCCGTAAGACATAGTCATAAACATGATAGTTAAAAATAATACTAGTTTTTTCATTTTTGTTAAATTTTAATATTTTACAAGAGCATCCCAAAAGTTGTGCCAAGCTTACAGTTTTCCCAATTTTGCCATTCCAAAAAGTATCAAAATCGGAATTGCAAGCAGAATTACCATCAATGTATGGTCTGTAAGCAATGAGGGCATTTTTATTAAAGTTATCAAATAGCCTCCTATAGCACCTCCAAAGTGTGCTGTATGGCCAATATTATCATTTTTAGCTCTCATTCCGTAAATAGAATACAATAAATATAAAATTCCGAAAAGATAAGCCGGCATCGGTATGACAAAAAATATTCCGAGCATCATATCTGGCTGCAACAATATGGCCGAATACAAAACTCCTGTTACAGCCCCCGAAGCCCCAACGGCTCTATAGCTGTAATCGTTTTTATGGAACAACATGGTAAGAAGGCTTCCGAAAATTAAACTTCCAAAATAGACTAATACAAAAGAAAAATTGCCAAGCCAGCTTAAAACTACAGGAGCAAAAAAATACAAGGTCAGCATATTAAAAATCAAATGCATCATGTCTACGTGCAGAAAGCCAGAAGATAACATTCTGATCTGCTCTCCAGAACGGATGCTTCCGACATGAAATTCGTATTTTCTAAAAAAATAAAGATCGTTAAAACCTTTGTAACTAATAACAACGTTCGCAACGATAATCGCTATTAAAATAAAATTCATAAGTGTTCATTATTGTGAATTGTAAATATAATCATTCTTAAAGATAAGTTAGCAAGAAAGCAAAATATCAATCGCTAATCATTTTTAATTTATCTTTGTAAAAAAAATTTACATGCAGTTTCTTGTTTATATTTTAGCCTTCCCATTGCTTTGGCTTATTTCTATACTTCCCTTTCCTATATTTTACTTATTCTCAGATTTTGTATATTTTTTAGTATACAGAGTTATCGGATACCGTAAAAAAGTAGTGCGCGAAAATCTAGCCTTGACTTTGCCTCATTTAAGTGACGCAGAAAGAAAAGTTATTGAAAAGAAATTCTACAAGCATATGTGCGATATGTTTTTGGAGATGATTAAAACAATGAGTATGTCTCCTGAAGAAATGGAGAGAAGATTTCATGTAACCAATATTGATCTTGTGCAAGATTATGCTAAAAAAGGAAAAAGCGTGATTCTTGTAGCTTCGCATTATGCAAGTTACGAGTGGCTTTTAACTATAAATCCGAAACTAGGATTTCAGGGAGTTGCGGTTTACAAAAGACTGGCCAATCCTTATTTTGATAAATTGGTTCGAAAAATACGTTCTAAGTACAATACCGAAATGATCGAAACCCGAAAAGCGATTCCGACAATGGCAAAAAATCAGCGAAATGGCGTGTTAAGTATGTACGGTTTAGCAAGTGACCAATCGCCAAAAATGGAAAGGATTTTTCATTCAATGAAGTTTATGGGGATTGAAGTTCCTGTGCATACGGGCGCAGAAACTTTGGCAAAAAAATATGATTTGGCTGTGATATTTGTACAGGTAAAAAAAGTAAAAAGAGGTTATTATGAGGCCACATTTATTTCGCTTGCCGATAATCCGAAAGAATTTGAAAATTTCAAAATCACCGAAATGTATTTGAAAGAAGTGGAAAAACAAATTCTAGAAGCTCCAGAGTTTTATTTGTGGACACACAAAAGATGGAAACACCGCATTGAATAATTGCGTTGGAATAATGCAACAAAAAGCCCGTAAAACACACTGTTTTTCGGGCTTTTTTATTTTAAAAACTGAAAATTTTAGATTCCAGCAATGACTTTAATTTCATCAATAATTCGAAGCGCTAATTGATCTGCAGCTTCCTGAGAAGGAGCCTCAGTATAAATACGAATAATTGGTTCTGTATTTGATTTTCTTAAATGAACCCATTCTGTAGCAAAATCAATTTTCACGCCGTCAATTGTCGAAATGTCTTCATTTTTATATTTCT
The DNA here is from genome assembly GCF_025252405.1 of Flavobacterium sp. TR2. NCBI lineage: Bacteria > Pseudomonadati > Bacteroidota > Flavobacteriia > Flavobacteriales > Flavobacteriaceae > Flavobacterium > Flavobacterium sp. TR2. The sequence continues at coordinate 4,405,503 of NZ_CP104307.1, forward strand.
CTGTCATTTGAGATAAAATCGCATCAACATCAATTTGCGGTGTCAATTCAATTTTATTTTTGCTCATGTAATATTCTGGATAAGAAGCTCTCAAAACAGAAACTGGCATTTTTTTGTTTGCCAAATGCGTTAAAAACAAAGCCACTCCCACCAGACTATCGCGTCCATAGTGCAATTCAGGATAGATAATTCCTCCGTTTCCTTCACCACCAATTACAGCATTATTTTTCTTCATCAATTCTACCACGTTTACCTCTCCTACTGCACTTGCCTCATAGCTTCCGCCATGGGTTTTGGTAACATCTCTTAATGCGCGAGAAGATGACATATTAGAAACCGTATTTCCAGGAGTTTTGCTCAATACATAATCTGCAACAGCAACCAAAGTGTATTCTTCACCAAACATTTCACCATCTTCGCTGATGAAAGCCAAACGATCTACATCTGGATCTACTACGATACCAAAATCAGCTTTTTCTTTTACCACCAATTCTGAAATATCGGTCAAATGTTCTTTTAATGGTTCTGGGTTATGAGGAAAATGCCCGTTTGGTTCGCAGTACAATTCTACTACTTCAACACCCATTAATTTGAGAAGTTTCGGAATGATGATTCCTCCAGAAGAGTTTACTCCGTCAACAACCACTTTAAATTTAGCTTCCTTAACCGCTTCAATGTCAACCAATGGCAGATTTAAAACTTCATCGATATGAATATCCATGTAAGCGTCATTAGAAATAACTTCCCCTAAACTATCCACATCAGAAAAATCAAAAGCTTCTGCTTCTGCAATTTCAAGAATTTTTGCTCCGTCAGCTCCGCTTAAAAATTCGCCTTTAGCATTTAATAATTTTAAAGCATTCCATTGTTTTGGGTTATGCGACGCTGTTAAGATAATTCCTCCGTCAGCTTTTTCCAAAGGCACAGCCACTTCTACAGTTGGCGTTGTAGAAAGTCCAAGATCAATAACATCGATTCCTAAACCAATCAATGTATTTACCACTAAATTATGAATCATTGGCCCAGAAATTCTAGCATCGCGGCCAATTACAACTGTCAATTTATCTTTAGCAATATTATTTTTTAAGAAAGTTCCGTAAGCCGATGCAAATTTTACTGCATCAACAGGAGTTAAATTGTCTCCTACTTTTCCTCCGATCGTCCCACGGATTCCAGAAATAGATTTTATTAGAGTCATTTTTGTGAGTTAGGGTTATTTTTTTACAAATATAAAAAAGTTACTGAGTTACTAAGTCCATAAGTTTCTAAGATTTTAAAATCGCCTCTAGCAAAGCACTTGCTTCTCGCTATTTTTATAACAAAATGTTTTAAAAAAGTTTTATATATTTACTAAAATAACTCAGAGTCTTAAACTTCGATTCTTTGAAACTTATAAAAAATGAATTTCTTAGCCCATATATATCTTTCTGGAGACAATGATTTAATTAAAATCGGGAATTTTATGGCAGACGGAATTCGCGGAAAACAGTTTGAACATTTTCCTGAAGATGTGCAAAAGGGAATCTTACTGCACCGATTCATAGACACTTACACCGATTCTCACGATATTTTCAGAAAAAGCACCAAACGCCTGCATGACAGATACCACCATTATGCAGGAGTTATCGTAGATATTGTCTATGATCATTTTCTAGCCAAAAACTGGACCCAATATTCTGATGAAAAATTAGAGCTTTTTATCAAGCGTTTTTACCATTCGCTGCATGACAATTATGATATTTTAACCGAAAAAACACAAGGCTTAATGCCTTATATGATTGAAAGAAACTGGCTTTTGAGCTATCGAACGACCGAAGGAATCCAGAATATACTAACCCAAATGGACAGAAGATCCAAAAACATTTCTCAAATGCAGTTTGCTGTCGAAGAGCTTACTGAATTTTATGATGAATTTGAAGACGAATTTACGCTCTTTTTTGAAGAAATGAGAGCACAAGCCAAAGAAAAACTACATTCACTTTAAGCCAATTAATTTTAGTAGATTATGAAAAAAATTACGTTTTTAATCGCCCTTTTATACATAAGCAACAGTAATGCACAACAGACACCCCCTCAGCCAACAGGATTGGTTGTCACAAAAGCCATGGTGGTTTCTGCACGAGAAGAAGCTTCAAAAATAGGTTCTGACATTATGAAAAAAGGCGGAAATGCTTTTGATGCCATGGTAGGAACCGAATTGGCTCTTGCGGTTGCCTTTCCGTTTGCCGGAAATATTGGCGGTGGCGGATTTATGGTTTACAGAAAAGCAAATGGCGAAGTCGGCTCTTTAGATTATCGCGAAAAAGCTCCGCTGGCAGCTACAAAGGATATGTTTTTGGATAGCGAAGGAAATGTTATAAAAGGAAAAAGCACTCAGACAGCACTTGCCATTGGTGTTCCGGGCACAATTGCAGGCGTTTTTGCCGTGCATAAAAAATATGGAACCATGCCAATCTCTAAGATCCTTGAACCTGTTATTGCCTTAGCAGAAAGAGGTGTCGTGGTAACTAAAAAGCAAGAGAAAAGCTTAAAAGATTATCACGAAAGCATTGTGAAAATAAATGGAGAAAAATCTCTTTTATCTGGCAATTTTAAAGAAAATGACACAATCAAATATCCAGCATTAGCCAAAACTTTAAAAAGAATTCAGAAAAAAGGGAGAAACGAGTTTTATAAAAGTGAAACAGCAAAAATTCTGGTCAACTACCTTAAGGAAAAAGGAGGCATTATCACGATGCAGGATTTGGCCAAGTATGAAGCCAAGTGGAGAAAACCATTGCAGTTTACATATAAAGATCTAAAGATTACCTCAATGGCTCCGCCAAGCAGCGGCGGAATCTGTCTGGCTCAAATCTTAGAAATGCTTGAGCCTTATGATTTAGCCAAAATGGGGCATAATTCGCCAGATGCCATTCAGGTTATTGTTGAAGCAGAAAGAAGAGCTTATGCAGACAGAAGTTACTTTTTAGGAGATCCAGATTTTGTCAAAATTCCATTAAAAGGATTGTTGGACAAAAATTACCTGCGTGAAAGAATGGCTAGTTTTAATCCTGAAAAAGCAACTTTATCTACTGAAATTAAAGAAGGGAAAGTAAATTATGCCGAAAGCACAGAAACCACTCACTATTCAATTGTAGATCAATTCGGAAATGCTATTGCGGCAACCACAACATTAAATGACGGTTATGGTTCAAAATATTATTGCGATGAACTAGGTTTCTTTTTAAACAACGAAATGGACGATTTTAGTGCCAAACCTGGTTCTCCAAATATGTTCGGATTGGTTGGAAACGAAGCCAACAGCATCGCTCCGCAAAAAAGAATGTTAAGTTCTATGACGCCAACAATTGTAGAAAAAGACGGAAAATTATTTATGGTGGTAGGAACTCCGGGAGGTTCAACAATTATCACTTCGGTTTTGCAGACTATTTTAAACGTTTACGAATTTAATCTGAGTATGCAGGAAGCGGTTAATGCGCCCCGTTTTCATCACCAATGGCTGCCAGATTTAATTACTTTTGAACCAAATACATTTGAAGCAAAAACAATTGATCAGCTTAAAGCTAAAAATTATTTGATTAACGAAAAACCAACTCCAATTATCGGAAAAGTTGATGCTATTTTGGTATTGCCAAACAATAATTTAGAAGGAGGAGCCGACTTTAGGGGCGATGATAAAGCCGTTGGTTTTTAATAGTTCTCCGTTTTTATTTTTTTAATCTAACATTATGAACTAATTTTGTAAGAACGATAATTTTATAACAGAATGCTAAAAAAATATTTCAGAAGACTCGAAAGCATCATTGCTTTGGCACAATCCTTAATGACTCCAAAGCAGTTTCTTTTTTTGTCAAGCGTTCTTATCGGAATATCTTGTTCCCTTGCGGTTATCGTGCTTAAAACTTTCGCGCATAGCGTATTCTCATTTGCCACATACATTAATGGAATCTTAAAATTAAGTTTCATCAACAGTATTCTGCCTATTATTGGTATTACATTAACTGTTTTTGTAGTAAACAAAGTGCTTAACGGAAGTATTCAAAAAGGAACTTCGCAAATTTTGTATGCGGTTGCCAAAAAAGCCAGCATTATTCCGAGAAAGCAGATGTATGCTCAAATTGTAACAAGTTCCTTGACTGTTGGTTTAGGAGGTTCGGCAGGTTTAGAGAGTCCAATTGTAATAACTGGAGCAGCATTTGGTTCAAATTATGCTCAAAATTACAAAATGCAGTATAAGGACCGAACTTTACTGATTGGTTGCGGTGTAGCTGCTGGAATTGCGGCCGCTTTTAATGCCCCAATTGCTGGTGTTCTTTTTGCTATCGAGGTTTTATTGGTAGACGTAAGCATTGCTGCTTTTACTCCTATTATGATTTCGGCTGCAACGGGAGCTTTGGTTTCTGCCATTGTTTTGGATGAAAGCATTCTTTTAAGTTTCAAAAAGCAAGAATCTTTTGATTACCATAATATTCCCTTTTATGTTATTCTGGGAGTTCTAACGGGCTTGGTTGCCATCTATTATTCAAGAAATTTTCAGAGAGTAGAACATTATTTTGCCAAACAGCAAATCAATCCGTATAAAAAAGCTTTAATTGGTTCATCTTTATTAGCCTTGCTCATTTTTATTTTTCCGACGCTTTTTGGTGAAGGATACGAAAGCATAAGAACTTTATCTGAAACCGATCCTGGAAAATTGCTGGATAATACGCTTTTTGCAGATTTCAGAAACAATCAATGGGTGTTACTGCTTTTTGTTGGCGCGACTATGATGGTTAAAGTTTTTGCATCAGGACTGACGATTGGAAGCGGTGGAAACGGAGGAAACTTTGCTCCTTCGCTATTTTTAGGCTCGTACTTAGGATATTTCTTTTCGAAACTTATAACCATGTTGGGTTTATCTAAACTTCCTATAACCAATTTTACAATGGTTGGAATGGCCGGAATTTTGAGCGGTTTATTTCATGCGCCTCTAACTGCTATCTTCTTAATTGCGGAAATTACAGGAGGCTACGGATTAATGATTCCGCTGATGATTGTTTCTTCTATCAGTTTTGCCATTTCTAAACGTTTCGAAAAATATTCGCTTGACGTAAAAGGATTAGCCAAAAAAGGGCACGCTTTTACGAGCAACAAAGATTCTAATATCTTGTCTACTTTAGATATTGACTCGATTATTCAATGCGATTATCTGACAGTCCATCCAGACGAAAACTTAACTAAACTGGTAGATCTTATTTCGCATTCTAACCAAGTTGTTTTTGCTGTAGTAAATCATGACAAAGACTTGGTTGGCGTGGTTCATTTCAACGATATTCGAGAAATCATTTTTAATTCTTACCGAGTTAAATACACCTTTATAAGAGATGTAATGAAAGCACCTGCTGCGACAATTTCCACACTCGACAGCATGGAAATTGTAATGCGCAAATTTGAAACCACAAAATCTGCTTTCCTTCCTGTTTTAAGAGACGGCAAATACCACGGATTCATTTCCAAATCGATAGCGCTCGAAGCCTACAGAACAAAACTCCGCTCCATGACAATCGAATAAATTTAATATCGGATACGTTAAAAATTTTCAATATCCGATATTAAGAAGTACCTTTGTAGGATTATGTTTAATATTGACCTAACATACAGAGAAGAATTTCAATCAACCTTTGACCGATTGTACCAAAAAAGGCAAGAACTGCAAAACAGCAGACCATTGCCCAATATTGCTTTGAACAAAATACGAGAAAGCCTTTCACTAGAATGGACATATAATTCTAATAGTATTGAAGGAAATACGCTTAGCCTGCGAGAAACCCAAATGGTTATTCAAGAAGGAATTACCATTAAAGGGAAATCGCTTCGCGAACATTTTGAAACGCATAATCACGACAAAGCCATTGATTATCTTTATTCAATTGTAGATGAAGAATATAAGCTGCGTAGCATAGACATTTTGTCTATCCACGGTTTGGTGATGCGCTCCATCGAGGAAGACTTTGCCGGAAGAATTCGTAATGGTGGCGTTAGAATTTCAGGAGCTAATTTTATGCCTCCAAACGCTAATAAGGTTTCAGATTATTTAGACGAATTAATAGAATTTATCAATACAAATCCTTTAAATTTAAATGATATAGAACTGGCAACAATCTATCATCATAAACTTGTCTGGATTCATCCTTTTTTTGATGGAAATGGCCGTACGGTTCGTCTAAGCATGAATTTATTATTAATGCGCTGCGGTTTTCCTCCTGCCATTATTTTAAAAAATGATCGCAAGAAATATTACGAAGCGCTCAATCAAGCCAATAACGGAAACTATCAGAAATTGACGCTTTTGATGTGTCAGGCACTCGAAAGAACGCTCAATATTTACCTAGGCGCAATGCCAGGAAGCAGCTACGACTATCAATCTATCCAAAACATTGTTAGTGAGCCTGACACTCCTTATGGCCAAGAATATGTAAGCCTATTGGCCAGAACAGGAAAAATTGACGCTTACAAAGAAGGCAGAAACTGGTACACTACCAAAGAAGCAATTGAAAACTATATGGCAACCCGAAAAAGAAAACGCTGATTTTACATCAGCGTTTTTTTGTTACTATTTGTAACATAAACTTTTGCTATCGAGCACTAAAAGAACAAATCAAAGTGGTAACTTTGCGTTTTGCTCAAAATTATGTTAGATAAAGACAATACTATTGAAGTTCTTGGCGCAAGAGTTCATAATCTAAAAAATATCGATATATCTATTCCGCGTGAAAAACTGGTTGTAATTACCGGTCTATCAGGTTCGGGAAAATCTTCTTTGGCATTTGATACCATTTATGCTGAAGGCCAGCGCCGTTATGTAGAAACATTTTCTGCCTATGCGAGACAATTTCTAGGCGGTTTGGAGCGCCCTGACGTTGATAAAATTGACGGACTTTCGCCTGTAATCGCAATTGAACAAAAAACTACCAGTAAAAGCCCACGTTCTACGGTTGGAACTATTACTGAAATATACGATTTCTTAAGGCTCTTGTATGCACGTGGTGCAGATGCCTACAGTTATAACACAGGCGAAAAAATGGTTTCGTACTCTGATGAGCAGATCAAAGATTTGATCATTCAGGATTATAAAGGGAAACGCATCAATATTCTGGCGCCAGTTATTAAAGCGAGAAAAGGTCATTATGCCGAATTATTTCAGCAGATTACCAAACAGGGATTCTTGAAAGTTCGTGTAAACGGAGAGGTTCAAGATTTGGTTGCGGGAATGAAATTAGATCGTTACAAAACGCACGATATCGAGATTGTAGTTGATAGAATGGTGATTGAAGATAATCCTGATACTCAGAAAAGATTATCAGAAAGCATCAACACGGCGATGCATCATGGCGAAGATGTCTTGATGATTTTGGATCAAGATTCAAATGAAGTGCGTTATTTCAGCAGAAATTTAATGTGTCCAACAACTGGAATTTCGTATCAGAATCCAGAACCGAATTTGTTTTCGTTTAACTCTCCAAAAGGAGCTTGTCCGCACTGCAACGGATTGGGAACTGTACACGAAATCAACGTTAAAAAGATTATTCCAAATCCTAAACTATCAATAAAAGCAGGCGGTTTTGCCCCTCTTGGCGAATACAAATCTTCATGGATTTTTAAGCAATTGGAAACCATCGGAGAAAAATTTGGGTTTAAAATAACCGATCCGATTGAGAAAATTCCTGAAGAAGCAATGCAAATGATTTTGTATGGCGGAAAAGATAAATTCTCTATCAACTCAAAAGACCTTGGCGTAACAAGAGAATATAAAATTGATTTTGAAGGAATTTCTAATTTCATCAAAAATCAATATGACGAGAGTGCCACAACTAGCATAAAACGCTGGGCAAAAGATTTTATGGACGAAATTAACTGTCCTGTTTGCGATGGCTCACGTCTTAAAAAAGAAGCTTTATTTTTTAGAGTAAATGAAAAAAATATCACCGAATTGTGTGATATGGATATTTCAGATTTAACCGCTTGGTTTAAAGATTTAGAAAACCACTTAACCGACAAACAGCTTTTAATCGCTTCTGAAGTTGTCAAAGAAATAAAAGACCGTTTGAACTTCCTTATGAATGTTGGTTTGAATTATTTGGCTTTAAGCCGAAGTTCAAAATCGCTTTCTGGCGGTGAGGCGCAGCGTATTCGTCTGGCAACGCAAATTGGTTCGCAATTGGTTGGTGTTCTTTATATTTTGGATGAACCAAGCATTGGCTTGCACCAAAGAGACAACGAAAAGTTGATTCAGTCTTTAGAACAATTACGTGATATTGGAAACTCTGTTATTGTGGTTGAACACGACAAAGACATGATTGAAACGGCAGATTATGTAATTGATATTGGACCAAAAGCTGGAAAATACGGCGGACAAATTATCAGCACAGGAACCCCGAAAGAAACCTTAGCATCAAATACAATTACTGCTCAATATTTGAATGGTAAAATGAAATTTGACATTCCGAAAAAAAGAAGAAAAGGAAATGGCAAATTCTTAAAACTGACTGGAGCAACAGGAAACAACTTAAAAAATGTTTCTATTGAAATTCCGTTAGGGCAGTTAATCTGCGTAACAGGAGTCTCCGGAAGCGGAAAATCTACTTTGATTAATGAAACGCTTTACCCGATTTTAAACGCGCATTATTTTAATGGAGTAAAAAAACCGCAACCCTATAAAAAGATTGAAGGTTTAGAGCATATTGACAAAGTTATAGATATTGACCAAAGCCCGATTGGAAGAACACCGCGTTCTAATCCTGCAACTTATACCGAAGTTTTCACTGAAATCAGAAACCTGTTCACCATGACTTCTGAAAGTATGATTCGCGGTTATAAAGCGGGACGTTTCAGTTTTAACGTAAAAGGCGGGCGCTGCGAAACCTGCGAAGGTTCTGGCGTAAGAACAATCGAAATGAACTTTTTACCAGACGTTTATGTTGAATGCGAAACTTGCCAAGGAAAACGTTTCAACAGAGAAACTTTAGAAATTAGATACAAAGGAAAATCTATTTCTGATGTTTTGGATATGACAGTTGACGAGGCCGTTCCTTTCTTTGAAAACATTCCGAAGATTCATAGAAAAATCAAAACAATTCAAGATGTTGGTTTGGGTTACATTACGCTTGGACAGCAAAGTACAACACTTTCTGGCGGTGAAGCTCAGCGTATAAAACTAGCGGGAGAATTGTCTAAAAAAGATACTGGAAATACATTTTATATCCTCGATGAACCCACTACAGGTCTACATTTTGAAGACATTCGCGTATTGATGGAAGTAATCAATAAACTGGTTGATAAAGGAAATACGATTCTAGTTATCGAACATAATATGGATGTCATCAAGCTTGCCGATTATATTATTGATATTGGTCCAGAAGGCGGAAAAGGCGGCGGACAATTGGTTGCCAAAGGAACTCCAGAAGAAGTGGCTCAAAATAAAAAGAGTTACACAGCTAAGTTTTTGAAAAAAGAGCTAGAGTAAGAAAGCAGATCTTTGTCAAGGTTTAAAACTTTGACAAAGATTTCATTTTAACTACAAAAGATTTTTACGAACTATATACCTGATAATGAATCAAAAACCTTTACTTGATTATTATCGCAACATTACTTTTGGATTATAATTCCTCCTTTTTGTAACAATTTTAGAAAAAAGCGTTAATTTAGTATCCGCTTTTTTTGAAAAATTCAAGCTTTTTAAAGAAAAACTATTTCAATTAAACCAACAGTTTATTTGGAACCGATTGCCCTAGCCCTGATAGGAGCGGCATCTCCCGATTTAGAAAAACAAGACTTTTTAGCCGTAGTTTTTGTTTATCGGGATTATAGCGGACAGGCAGTCCCGATAGCTATCGGGAAGTTCCTTCCTTCGACTACGCTCAAGATGACAAAATGGGACAAAAACATAAAAACATAATAATAAATTAAAATACCTAAAATGAGATTAGAAGATTTTGATAATGATGAAGACAAAGTAATTCAGGATCGTTTGAAACAAAAAACGTGGAATGAAATTAAAACCAATGACAGCTGGGCAATTTTTAAAATTATGTCTGAGTTTGTAAATGGTTACGAAGCTATGGGACGAATTGGCCCTTGCGTTTCTATTTTTGGATCGGCTAGAACAAAACCAGAAGATAAATACTATCAATTGGCAGAAAAAATTGCTTATAAAATCAGTAAGGCAGGTTACGGTGTGATTACAGGAGGTGGTCCCGGAATTATGGAAGCTGGAAATAAAGGTGCACATTTGGGCGGAGGAACTTCTGTTGGTTTAAATATCGAACTTCCGTTTGAACAGCATTTTAATCCATATATTGATCATGATAAAAACCTGAATTTCGACTATTTCTTTGTGAGAAAAGTAATGTTCGTAAAATATTCGCAAGGGTTTGTGGTTATGCCGGGTGGTTTTGGAACTTTAGACGAAATGTTTGAAGCTATTACTTTGATTCAGACTAAGAAAATTGGAAAGTTCCCGATTATTTTGGTTGGAGTTGAATTCTGGTCTGGTTTGATCGAATGGGTTAAAACCGTTTTGGTTGAAAAAATGCATACGGTAAGCCCTGAAGATTTAGATTTGTTTAAAATTGTAGACACAGAAGACGAAGTTGTCGAAGCATTGGATAAATTCTACAAAAAGTACGATTTAAGTCCGAATTTCTAATTCTTCAAACTAAGTAAGTGGTATGTATAAGTATATTTAAGCGCAACGCTCAAAGCAATTGTTTGAAATAAACTTATATCAGTGATATGGTTAAAATATACCGCAAATACACAAAAATTGAAAGCTGTTTTTTTAAACAGCTTTTTTTATACTATTTTTACAAAAATCCGTAACTTCAATATGTCCATAACTTAAGTATATCTAATAATTTTTTAAGCCATTATTTGAAAGCACTTTATAAAATTATTTGCCTCGCTCTAGCTTTATCATTTTCGATAAAACTGACCGCACAACATCAATCTAAGATGGAAGTGGCGGTAAATCTTGAGCTTAAAACACTGAATATAAAACAGGACATTACGTATTTCAACAATACAAACGACACTTTGGTTTCGATTGTGCTGAACGATTGGAATAATGCTTTTGCAGACAAAAATACGCCTTTGGCAAAACGTTTTTCTGATGAATTTTACAGAGGATTCCATTTGGCCAAAGCCGCAGATAGAGGAAAAACTACAATCATAAATCTGACCGAGACTAATTTTTCTGCTCTAGAATGGGAAAGAAGTGCTAAAGATCCTGATTATATCACTGTAAGACTGAATCGTAAGCTTCTCCCGAACGAAAAAATCGATCTTCACCTCAATTATATCGTAAAAATACCGAACGATAAGTTTACCCATTTTGGGTTTACTCAAAATGGTGGCATGGCATTAAAAAACTGGTTTTTGAGCCCTGCCCGTTTCGAAAATGGCCTTTTTGTAAAGTACAACAATTTCAACTTGGATGATATCGCAAATGCCGTGAGCGATTATGAAATGGAAATTAAAATCCCAAATCAGTATTCGATTACGACAGATTTAAACTCCATTTCGAAAGATTCAACCAATCAGAGCTACAATATCTATTCTTTTTCGGGCAAAAACAGAACGGATATTAGCCTTTACATCGAAAAACAAAACAGTTTTAGAACCTACGATAATGGCTCTGTACAGGTTCAGACGAATTTAAAAAACAAAAAAATAGACGAATTTCAGAAAGCTATTATTATAAACCGAGTTGTTTCTTATGCTGAAAAAACCATCGGCAAATATCCGCACGAAAAAATCACCGTTTCGCAGGCAGATTATGACCGAAATCCGTTTTATGGTTTAAATCAGCTGCCTTCGTTCATCAGTCCGTTTGAGGATGATTTTATGTTTGAGATTCAATTTTTAAAGACTTTTTTAAATAATTATCTCAAAAACAGCCTGCGTTTAGATCCGAGAAAAGACAATTGGGTCTATGACGGAATCCAGATTTATACGATGATGAAGTATATGGAAGAACATCATCAGGACGAAAAAATGCTAGGAAGACTTTCTGACATGAAACTCTTCAAAAGCTACAATATCACCAATCTGACTTTTAATGAGCAATACAGCTATTATTATATGCTGATGGCGCGCAAAAACTTGGACCAGCCACTTGGGGACCCGAAAAACACGCTAATAAAATTTAATGAACAGATTGCCAGTAAATATCGTGCAGGTTTAAGTTTGAGTTATTTAGACGATTATCTTAATCATGATATTGTTCCTAAAAGCGTTAAAGAATTTTACAGCCTCAATCAAATTGGACAATCAAATCGTTACGATTTCGAAAAAATATTAACTCAAAAAAGCCCGAAAAATATCGACTGGTTCTTTAAAACTATTATCGATTCGAGAGATATTATCGATTATAAATTTTCGAATGTTTCAAGAACTGCGGACAGCATCTCATTTTCGGTTAAAAACAAAACCGGAATCTACGCTCCTATTCCGATTTACGGAATTAAAAAGAAAGAAGTCGTTTTTAAAGAATGGATTGAGCCTACTAAAAAAGACTCTGTCTATGAATTCAGCCGAAAAAATGCTGATAAAATCGTCATCAATTACAACAATGAAGTTCCAGAGTACAACCAGAGAAACAACTGGCGATCATTAAAAAGTGTTTCGCTCAATCGCCCTCTGAAATTTAATTTTACTAAAGATTTAGAAGATCCAGATTACAATCAGATTCTATATATTCCGACATTAAATTACAATTACTATGATGGTTTTACGCCAGGAATTCGCTTTCATAATAAAACCATTTTAGACAAGCCTTTTAATTTTGACATCAATCCAGCTTATTCGATAAAAGCAGGTACTATTTCTGGTTCATCGGCCTTTTCATGGAATCAGTACTACAGAAACAGCACCTTGTATAATGTTCGATATTCTATTAGCCAAAACTATTTCCACTATGCGCCAGACGCGACTTATTTGAGATTAAATCCGATGGTGGTCTTCCGCATTCGCGAAAAAGATTTCAGAGACAATAGAAAGCAAACGTTTATGTTCAGACAGGTTATCGTAAACCGTGAAGCGAGCGATTATATTACGGATAATTCAGAACCTAACTACTCTGTTTTCAATGCTCGCTATTCTAATACCAAAACGGAATTAATTGACCATTTTAGTTTTATGACCGATTTGCAGTTTTCTGGCGGATTCGGAAAAGTTTCGGGAGAAGTAGAATACAGAAGGCTGTTTGAAAACAACAAAAAGTTAAATTTAAGATTATACGCGGGAAGTTTCTTGTACAACACAACAAACTCAGATTATTTTAGTTTTGGTTTAGACCGTCCTACAGATTATTTATTTGATTATAATTTATTTGGAAGATCGGAAAGCACAGGTTTCTTTAGCCAGCAGTACGTCATTGCTGAGGGAGGTTTCAAATCGCAGCTGGAACCTTCTTACGCCAATCAATGGATTACTACTTTAAATGCTAGCTATGCTATATGGAACTGGGTAGAACTTTACGGAGACATCGGTTTTTTGAAAAATAAACATCAAAGTGAGTTCTTTGCTTATGACTCAGGAGTGCGTTTAAACCTTGTTCCTGACTATTTTGAACTCTATTTTCCCGTTTATTCTAACAATGGATGGGAAATATCACAGCCCAAATACAATGAAAAAATAAGATTTATAATCACTTTTTCGCCAAAAACGTTAGTTACACTTTTTACCCGAAAATGGTTTTAATCAAATGAAAATTAAATAAAAACTTGCGAAATTATCAATAAAATTAAATTTCATATAAAAATAACATAAATAAAATACGTAGTTTTTAGATTTGAATACAAATAATTAAATTATATTTACTTCAAAGAATTATGATTATTGATTGTTTTTAAGTAATTTCGCGACATAAACAAACATGACTCCTCAAGATTATGATAAAAGAACAAAACAATACTACACTGACATTTGAAGATTTCAAAACTGAGGTATTGAATGACTATAGAATTGCGGTAACAAGCCGCGAATGTAGTCTTTTAGGTCGAAAAGAGGTATTAACAGGAAAAGCAAAATTTGGCATTTTTGGAGACGGAAAAGAAGTTCCGCAGCTGGCAATGGCAAAAGCTTTTAAAAACGGAGATTTCCGTTCTGGATACTATCGCGATCAGACTTTTATGATGGCTATCGGCGAATTGAATGCTAAACAGTTTTTTGCCGGTCTTTACGGACATACCGATTTGGCCTTTGATCCGATGTCTGCAGGAAGACAGATGGGCGGACACTTTGTAACGCACAGTTTAAACGAAGATGGTTCTTGGAAAGATTTAACCAAACAAAAAAATTCAAGTTCAGATATATCTCCAACTGCTGGTCAAATGCCTAGATTATTAGGATTAGCTCAAGCATCTAAAATCTACAGAAACGTTGACGGGATTACCATTAAAGACAAATTTTCTGTTGATGGAAACGAAGTGGCTTGGGGAACTATTGGCAATGCAAGTACTTCTGAAGGTTTATTTTTTGAAACCATAAACGCTGCTGGAGTTCTACAAGTTCCGATGGTAATGAGCGTTTGGGATGACGAATACGGAATCTCGGTTCATGCTAAGCACCAGACTACCAAAGAAAATATTTCTGAAATTTTAAAAGGATATCAGCGTGATGAAGATTCTAAAGGCTATGAAATCTTTAGAGTAAAAGGCTGGGATTACGCTGAATTGGTTTCGACGTATGAAAGAGCCGGAGCAATTGCACGCGAAGAACACATACCGGTTTTAATTCACGTTAACGAATTAACACAGCCGCAAGGCCACTCCACTTCTGGTTCACACGAACGCTACAAAAGTGCAGAAAGGCTGGCTTGGGAAAGAGATTTTGACTGTATTCGCCAAATGCGTTTATGGATGATTGCAATTAATATAGCTTCTCCAGAAGAATTGGCAGAGCTTGATTTCGAATTAAAGAAAGAGGTTTTAGAAGCTAAAAAAGAAGCTTGGAACAACTTCATTAATCCTATTATCGAAGAGCAAAAAAATCTTTTAGCTTTATTGGAGCAAATTGCTGAGGCAAGCATCAACCATAAAGAAAGAATCAAAAAATTAATTTCTGAATTGGCAGCGATCAAAGCACCTTTGAAGAAAGAATTGTTAGTTTACGCTAGAAAGATTCTTCGTTTTATTGAAGTGCCAAACAGCAAAGTTATTTTATCAAACTGGATTACAGGATTTTTAGCTGAAACACAAGAAAAATTTAGCAGCAATCTACATTCTGAATCTACTAAAAATGTATTTTCGGTAGAAAAAGTGCTTCCTCAATATCCAGAAAATGCGAAACCGGATTTGGACGGAAGAATGATTCTTCGTGATAACTTTGATGCCTTATTTGCTAAATATCCTGAAACTTTAATTTTCGGTGAAGATGTTGGAAACATTGGAGACGTAAATCAAGGTTTAGAGGGAATGCAGGAAAAATACGGAGAACTTCGTGTTGCCGATGTTGGAATCCGTGAAGCGACTATTATTGGTCAGGGAATCGGAATGGCATTGAGAGGGTTACGCCCAATTGCTGAAATTCAGTATTTAGATTATTTATTGTACGCTATTCAGATCATGAGTGACGATTTAGCGACTTTACAATATAGAACTGTCGGTAAACAAAAAGCACCATTAATCATTAGAACCCGCGGACACCGTTTAGAAGGAATCTGGCATTCTGGTTCTCCAATGGGAATGATTATCAATGCAATCCGCGGAATTCACGTTTTGGTTCCAAGAGACATGACGCAAGCAGCTGGCTTCTACAACACTTTGCTAGAATGTGACGAACCAGCTTTGGTTATCGAATGTTTGAATGGATATCGCTTAAAAGAAAAAACGCCGCTTAATTTTGGCGAATTTAAAACGCCAATTGGAGTTGTAGAAACTTTAAGAGAAGGTTCGGACATTACTTTAGTTTCTTACGGATCGACTTTAAGATTGGTTCAGCAGGCAGCTAACGAATTGGCAGAAAAAGGAATTGAGTGTGAGGTTATCGATATTCAATCTTTACTTCCGTTTGACATTAGCAAAGACATTGTAAAAAGTATTGCCAAAACAAACCGCCTTTTAGTAATCGACGAAGATGTTCCTGGAGGAGCTTCAGCATTTATTTTACAGCAGATATTAGAAGAGCAAGATGCTTACAAATATTTAGACAGCAAACCGCAAACTTTAGCCGCTAAAGCGCACAGGCCTGCATACGGAACGGATGGAGATTATTTCTCTAAACCTTCAGCAGAAGATATTTACGAAAAAATTTACGATATGATGCACGAGGTTAATCCTTCCAAATATCCTGCTTTATATCAATAAAATAAGACTTTTAGACATTAAAAAACGCTCCAAGATTTTGGAGCGTTTTTTTTTATTTCATCATCTTATGTCAACTTTGTCAAAGTTTAAAACTTTGACAAAGTTCTTTACGCAATCTTTGTCGATTTACGAATGGGATTCTTCGTTCCTCAGAATGACAAAACGGGACAGAAAAAAATTCGTTTAAATCTGCGCTTTCGCGAAAGCGAATCCGTTTTATCAGCGTCTAAATATCACGCAGCATAGCTCGAGCTCTTTCCAAATCTTCGGCAGTATCAATACCTATTCCAACATGAGTTGTTTCAACCATTTTGATGCGTTTTCCGAATTCTAAATAACGTAATTGCTCTAGTTTTTCAGAAGCTTCTAAAGATTTCATTGGAAGACTATAAAAGTCTAATAACGCCTGTTTTCTGAAAGCATAAATTCCGATATGCTGAAAATATCTTACTCCCACATTTTTCTCTCTCGGATACGGAATTACAGAACGTGAAAAGTATAATGCAAATTGCGACTGATCAACCACAACTTTTACATTGTTCGGATTATCGATTTCTTCTTCATTTGTAATTTCGCGCATTAGCGAAGCCAAATCGATTTTTTTATCAGGATCATTTTTAAAGACAGATAAAACCTGCTCTAATGGCGCAGCTTCTGTAAAAGGCTCATCGCCCTGCACATTTACTACAATATCTACATCCAGATTAGCAACAGCTTCAGCAATTCGATCACTTCCTGATTCGTGCTCTTTGATGCTCATAATCGCTTTGCCTCCATTGGAAACAATTTCATCAAATATTAAATCTGAATCGGTCACTACAAAAACATCATCAAACAATTTTGTAGAAACAGCCGCTTCATAGGTTCTTAAAATTACTGTTTTACCTCCTAAATCCTGCATCAGTTTTGCAGGAAAACGTGTTGAAGCATATCTGGCTGGAATTACTGCTATTATTTTCATTCTTATATTTTGCTGAGTTTAAAACTCAAAATTTAGTAATTTAATTTTCACCGGTTTTAAGTGTTTGCAAATATGCAAAAATTACTTCTAATTTTCTGTTTTTCTATTTCTGTAAAGGATGAAATTCATATTCAAGAATACTAAGACAAGAAATTAAACCATAACTGTAACACGAAGATAAGTTGCGGGAATTAATGTAGAATTTTTGTCATTACTTTTGTTTTGGCTATTGACTAATTCTTCAAGTTTAGCATACAATTCCGAAGTTTTCCCATTTTGTTCGGCAGCTTCAAAAGCATTCATAGTTGGGCCATAATAATTTTTTAATCGATCTAGCCACTCCGAAGGTGGGAATGCCGCTTTAAATGTAAAGGTATCTCTCTCAAAAGAAATATTCTCTTTAGGAATACCGGCACTTGTAAATCTTTCTATTACATTATCCTCAATACCCCAAAGCATCGGACTTACAAAACCCTCAGGAGGCGGTGGTGTAAATTCAGAACTAATCTTCAGGATTTGTGCAACCAGCGTTGGGTCTCCCGGTATCCAATTTCCCATGATGATTTTACCGCCAGGCCGTGTGACACGAACCATTTCTTTAGCAACATCAAAAGGTTTTGGAGCAAACATGGCTCCAAATATGCTCATCGTAACATCATAAGTTTGGTCATTCAATTCGTTCAAATCGGTTGCGTCACCTTCTTTAAATACAATATTAACCAATCCTTCCTTTTTTGCACGAAGATTGCCAGCTTCTACTAAATTTCTTGCTATATCAACACCTAAAACATTGGCTCCTAATTTTGCCGAAGGTATTGCGGTAGTGCCATCGCCACAGCCGAGATCTAAAACGTTGCTATTTTCTTTAATTCCAATTTTGGCAACCAATTCCGCACCACTCTCTCTCATAGATGCTGCAATGCGCGTAAAATCGCCTTTTTCCCATAATGCTTTATTTGGATTCATCTTAATTTTATCAGTGATTATAGTGCTGATGCCGCACTCTTACTTAATTTGTAAACATCTTCTATCATTTTTTAAATTTATTACCAGTTAATCACAAAAGGCATTAAAAAAACTACTTAAAAAAGAAGACGCAAACTAAATAATCAACTGACAAACAATTACTTACACAAAAATAAACAAATTTAGATAAAACATTTTACTGTCTCCCAAAATTTATTTTTTAAACAAATTGTGTAGATTACAAGCTTTTAGACCAATAACTAATAAAAGGGAAACGATTGGAAAACTTTGACGAGTTCTTCTGCTATTTCCATATAAAAACAAAATACTATTTACAAATAGCTATTCAAAATATATTTATAACATATTTCTTAAAGCATTGCATTTTAATTTATTATAAATATTTTTACTTTTATAAGAAAAACCATGAAAAGAAACTTTACCTTACTCCTGCTCTATTTCTTTTTAATCTTCTCCCCAAATATTTTTTCTCAGAATAAACCAAATGTTTTAAATTCTTTTGCAAATCGAGTATTTTCAGGAAAAGGCTATCAGCCATTGCAAGATTTAAAATGGAAATTTAAGACAGACGGTAAAATCTTTTCTTCTCCAATTGCACAAAACGGAATCGTGTATATTGGCAGTGAAGATGGCTGCTTTTACGCCATCGATGAAAAATCTGGAAACTTAAAATGGAAATTTAAAACTAATGGAGCGATTCATAGTTCTGCCAGCATTTATAATGATCTTGTTTATTTCGGAAGTTTTGACGGCCACTATTATGCTGTAAATGCCAAAACCGGAAAAGAGGTTTGGCACTTTAAAACTAAAGGCGAACATTGGTACAGCGAAATTGGAATGTGGGGCATGAAGCCGAGCGATTTACTTATGGCCGATTTATGGGGTTTTTATCTTTCGACACCAACTGTTTATTTAGATCCGACAACTGCATTGGTTATTTTTGGAAGCAGCGACGGAAATATGTACGCCGTTGATGCCAAAAAAGGGAGTTTAAAATGGAATTTCCACACAAAAGCCGCCATACACAGCACTCCTCTTTTAGAAAAAAGCACTGTTTATTTTGGCGGATGGGATGGCGTTTTTTACGCTTTAGACTGTAAAACAGGAAAAGAAAAATGGAAGTTTTCTACCGAAATCAAAACGGGTTTTACTGGAATTCAGGCTTCTGCAACTGTCTCTGACGGAATAGTATATTTTGGGGCAAGAGATCCTTATCTTTTTGCGCTTGATGCTAAAAGCGGAAAATTAATCTGGAAGTACAATGCCGAAAACTCTTGGATCTTGAGTACGGCTGTCATTAAAGACCATACGATTTATGTTGGAACTTCAGACACGTATGCGCTTCTCGCGCTGGATGCAAAAACAGGAGAAGAAAAATACCGTTTTAAAGGAAACGGATATGTTTATTCTTCGCCGGCAATTGCTGGAAATACTGTTTATTTTGGAGATTTCACGGGGAATTTCTTCAGTTTGAATTTACTTTCCAAAAAAGAATTTCAAGTTACTCCAACCGAAAACAGAACCAAGTACGCCAAAACAATTCTAAACAATGATCTTTTAGATTTTAGCCACGCTGCCAAAGCAACCGATTTGTCTATTTATGCCGAAAATCAAAGGGTTATGAATGAATTTTACAAATTAGGCCCAATTGTTTCTTCTCCCTTTATTAGCAATAATGTTATTTTTTATGGAAGTGCTGATGGTTATCTTTATGCTTATAATTTGAGAAAAGCAAAGTAATCTTTGTACACCTCCTTGCAAACTTTGCGAATCTTTGTGCAATAATTATACTGCAAAGATTCGCAAAGCTTTCGCTGAGATACACAAAAGTATATTACATCAATTTTACCGAGGTCATACTCAATGAACCTGCTAATAATTTATCATTAAACAAATCTATTTCATCAGTTTTATCTTTTAACCCTAAAGTGTATAATAACGGAAGATAATGCTCTGGAGTCGGAACAGCCAATTGAACTGCTTTATTAAGTTTTTCAAAATCAATTAAAGGCTGAAAATTTCCATCCAGCAAATAATTATTCACCGTTTCTCGTGCTTCAATTGCCCAATCATAGCCGTAATTGTCTTTATCAAAATTTCTGAAATCGACCATTCTAAGATTGTGGACAATATTCCCGCTTCCGATAATTAAAACGCCTTTGTAGCGAAGCGCCTGCAGTTTTTGGGCCAACTCAAAATGATACTGTCCCGATTTGGTGTAATCGATGCTCAGCTGAATTACCGGAACATCTGCGTTTGGATACAAATGCTTAATCACGCTCCAAGCACCATGATCCAATCCCCAATGTTCGTCTAATTCGACCATAACAGGATCTAAAATCTTTTTTGTTTCCAATGCTAATTCGGGACTTCCTTTTGCCGGATACTGCACATCAAAAAGCGCCTGCGGAAAACCGCCAAAATCATGAATTGTTCTTGGCATTTCCATCGAAGTTACTTTTGTCCCTTTGGTAAACCAATGTGCTGAAACGCATAAAATAGCATTGGGCTGCGGCAGTGTCTTTGCCAAATTACGAAAACCAGCCACAAACTGATTCTCTTCAATAGCATTCATAGGACTGCCGTGTCCTAAAAACAAAACCGGCATTTTATCTGTATTCGAAAACGTCGATGAAATCGAATGTAAGTCGTTTAGTGTTGTCATTTGCCAAAACTTTTTTTCTGCCACGAATTTCACGAATTACACTAATTTGAATAGCTAAAAAAATAATTCGTGCTAATTCGTGAAATTCGTGGCAAACCATTATTCCTCAAAACTCTCGTCTTTAAATCCTATCAAATATAGTTTATTTTTGGCACGTGTCATAGCGGTGTAAAGCCATCTAATATAATCAGTATCAATGCCGTTTGGCAGAAATGGCTGTTCGATAAAAACCGTATTCCATTGCCCGCCCTGCGATTTATGACACGTTATAGCATAGGAAAATTTAACCTGAAGTCCGTTGAAATATTCGTTTTCTTTTACCTTTTGAAATCTCTTGTATTTAGTTGGCTCATCTTCATAATCTTTCATTACTTCTTCGTACAGACGATTAGATTCTTCGTAAGTTAAAGAAGGCGATTCGCTTTTTAAAGTATCCAAAATCAAAACCGTTTCAAAAGGCTTTTGCTCTGGATAATCGACCATTCTGATTTTTACTTTCGCAAACGTAAATCCGTAGAGTTCTCTAATTCCGAAAAGCTCCAAAACTTCTATAATGTCACCGTTTGCAATAAATCCTGCTTCATCGGTTTCTTTCAGCCAGAAGTAATTGTTTTTTACCACCATTAGGAAATCACCAACCGAAAGTTCGCTTTCTTTAAACAAAATACGGCTTCTAATCTGCTCATTATATTGATTGGCCCTTTTATTAGAACGAACAATAAAAGCGGTATCTTCGATGCTATAATTGCTGTAAGCCATATTAATTGCGTCTTGAATATCGTAACCGTCTGTCAGACGAACAATGTCTTTGAACTTCTTTACATTAAATTTAAATTCGGTTATAAAGCTTTCTTTCAGCAATTCCCGCAATTCTGTCGCATTGTATAAAATTCCTGAACTTTCTTCCTGACGCATCACTTCGTCCAATTCGATATGCTCAATTTCTTTGCTGTAATGAAAGCCCAAAGTATCAATATCCAAAGCAGGGCTAACATCTAGATTAACTGGCGGAAGCTGAGCTGTGTCTCCCAAAAGAATCATTTTACAATTTTGTCCAGAATACACATAATTGATCAAATCGTCCAAAAGCGATCCGCTGTCTAAAGTGCTGTCTGAAATCATCGAGGCTTCATCGACGATAAAAATGGTATTTTTATGTTTGTTGACTTGTTTGGTAAAAGCTACTCCTCCACCAGAAGATTTCTTCGGAAAATATATTTTTTTATGAATCGTAAAAGCCGGATTATTCGAATAATTGGCAATTACTTTTGCCGCGCGTCCTGTTGGCGCCAATAAAACATACTTTTTATTGATATCGCCTAAATTGTTGACAATGGTAGAAATAACGGTTGTTTTCCCCGTTCCGGCATATCCTTTCAAAACAAAAATCGTATCGTTTTGCGGTTCAGTCAGGAAGATTGCAATTTTCTGAAAAAAAATGTCCTGCTTATAGGTTGGAGGAAAAGGAAATCGTTTTTGTAAAATACCGTAAAACTGTGCAGAATTCATAAAATAATATTGAAATACAAAGGTCGACTTTTTTAATTTTAAATTCCAATCTTTAAATTCCAAACTTTAAAATTCTTGAAATAATAGGACACATTCAACAATCAAAAGAGAAAAACGAACTAACTAATTAATTTTCAAATAAATACACTTTTTCTTAACCTTATTTTAAACTTAGATTCAAATTGTTTTTTGAAATTGCAATTATAATTGTTCCTTTTTAATTTGTAAGTTTGTGGTCGCTTAAATTCTTTCTTGATTTAAAACAGGTAACGAATTGTAAATCAACTATGTCATTACAAAACACTAACATTACTTCAAAAAATTACAGAAAACTTTCTATTCAGGTTTCTCTGACTGGATTTTCATACTGCTGTTTTGATACTCTAAACAATGTCATCACTTCTTTTAAAGAAATAAAGTTTGACACCACTAACAAAACACCTCGAATTGAAGATCTATTCAGCAATGCTTTCAAGATTAATCCTGAACTAAAAGAGACTTACGATGAAGTAATGGTTATTCATAATAACAATCTTTCTACTTTTGTTCCTACTGCTTTATTTGATGAGAATTATTTAGGGAGTTATCTGCAATACACTACAAAAGTATTTGAAACAGATTTTTTCACTTTTGATCAAATTCCTAATTATCAGATGAATTCGGTTTATATTCCGTACGTGAATATCAACAACTTCCTGATAGACAATGTGGGGTCATTTAATTCTAAACACGCCAACACCATTTTGGTCGAAAAAATTCTGGACAACTCAAGAAACAATGATGACAAGAAAATGATCGTCAATTTCAATCCAGGCAATTTTGAAATTATCGTGGTGCAAAATCAAAAGCTTTTATTGTTTAATTCATTCGAATACAATACCCCAGAAGATTTTATCTACTACATTTTATTTACTGCTGAGCAAATGAGCATGAATCCCGAAAGTTTCAAATTAGAATTATTGGGAACGATTTCAGAGAACGATCCTTTTTATGCGATTGCTTACAAGTATGTGCGCCATATTTCTTTCATGGATGTTTCAAAATTGAAGGAAAGAAACAGCTTTTCAACTGCTCAAAATCAAAAACATTATATCTTATTTCAATCATGAGAATCATTTCAGGAAAATATAAAGGACGCAGAATTTTTCCGCCAAAAAATCTACCTGTAAGACCAACTACTGACATGAGTAAAGAAGCATTGTTTAATGTTTTGAATAATCATTTTCATTTTGACAGCTTAAAGGTTTTAGATCTTTTTTCGGGAACAGGCAACATCAGCTATGAGTTTGCTTCACGCGGGAGCGCGCCAATCACCTCTGTTGACGGCGATTTTGGATGCGTAAAATTCATTAAACAGGTTTCGTCAGAGTATGATTTTGATATTGCCGCAACCAAAAGCGACGTTTTTAAATTTTTAGAAAATTCTAAATCTACTTACGATATTATCTTCGCAGACCCTCCTTACGGATTAGATCAGGCTACTTTTGAGAAAATTGTTCTGACTGTTTTTGAAAGGGATTTACTGGAAGAAGACGGAATGATGATTATAGAGCATTCAAAATATACAAAGCTGGATCATATGATTAATTTTTCGTTTCAGAAGAGTTATGGCGGTTCTTATTTTAGTTTCTTCGAATTAAATTCAACCGACGATGACGAAGAATTGCCGCACGATGTTTCTAAAAAAGAATCTGAAGAAGACGAAGGATAATTTTTTTAAATTTTATATCTAAAAATCCCAAATTCCAATATTTTCTTGAAGCCTCAGGATTGGAATTTGGGATTTATTTTTTGGAGTTTTTAAACTTTATCTGATTCTATTTTCACTTTCATTGACGCTTTTTTCTTTAAATTCAGAATCTTTTATTTTCCCGAAAGAATAGCGAACTGCAATAGAAATCTCATTTGCATCAACCCAATATTTAAACTTCGAATTTACATTATTAATGCTAAAAGCATCTGTATAGCTCGTAGCCTTAAAAACATCATTGTAATTCAACGTGCAGCTCCAATTTTTGCCAAATGTTTTTGCTAGCGATAAATCGACTATAAAATTGGCTTTTCGTTCAAAAATTCCATCGTTTTGTTTCGTCATTCCCCAAAAAGAAAAAACAAAAGAAAATTCCTTAGGCAATTTGAATGCATTATTCGAGTAATAATATAAATAAGGTTTTGAAGGATGCAAAAAAGCTCTGTCGTCTTCAACCTTGCTTTTTGCAAAAACTAGAGAATTGGTTGTTGTCCAGAGTCTATACGTAAATGGAAGAGTCAAATCTATCGTAAAACCAGTTTCTCTCTTATAATTGATATCGGTGATCATCAGCAAATTGGTTTCCTCATTAAATACAAAAGTCGGATTGACAACATCTTTGGTCTTATAGTAACTCAATTTTAAAGTTTTGTCAAGATATTGAAAAGAACTCGAAATTTCGTCTACAAATGCCGGCCCTAAATTTATACTGCTGCCATACAAAAAATATGGATTTATATAGGTGGCAATTTGACTTAACGATGAATATTTAGGCCGCACGATACTTTTTGAATAATTTACATTGATACTTTTTGTACTGTCAACAGAAAATGTAACGTCGGCTTTAGGAAACAAATTAGTGTAATTTTTATCGATAGAAGGCAAAACTTGCATTCTAAATTTTGCATATACATTCGTATTTTCTGCTCGCAGTCCGAATGAAAAATCGATTTTTTTAAGTTTCCCCGAAAACTGAATATAAGCCGCTAAGTTTTCTTCTTTAAAGTCATAGTCCGAAATTTCGTTTTGGTTTTTCTCAAAATCAAAAATCTTGGCATTCGATGTTGATTTTGCTTTTAAATACAATCCGCCATATTCCAAATTCATCTCATTTTTAAACTTTTTCTCCAAGTCGATTCTTCCGGAAAAAACATCAACATTAAATTTCTGATTACGGTTTTGCGATAATTCAAAATCGGTTTCATTATAATTGTTAGCCACTAAACTTTCTAAATGCTGATTAAAGTTTGAATACTGAAAACCAGCAAAAAACTGCGTGTCTATTGATTTTATCTTTTTAGAATAATTTACAAATGCATTGATAAAATTCTTTTTGCTGCCATTATCGCTTAAGGTAAAAACATTATTTATCTGATCCTGAATTTGGTTAAAAGTAAAAGTATTGATATCGAAAGCATCATTTTGCAGCTTCCCATTTACATTGACAGAAAAATAATCATCCTCTTTTATTTTGTAAAACATCCCGCCTCCAAAAACATATTGATTGCGGTGTGTGACTGCCCTTACATCATAATTTGAAACAATTGATGCTTTTGGAATTTCATAATCTAAAGTATGCCTTTCCCACGGATTTAATTTATTGTAATTAAAATTAGCCTTCCATTCTAACTTGCCCTTCTTAAAGCTAGAATTAAAACCCAAATAATTATTATAGTTTCTTTTAAAAGAGGCTACTTCAGAAATTTCAGTTTTAAAACTGTCCTTTTTACTCAGTTTTCGAGTAATTAATAGCACAGCACGGCCCTCAGCTTCGTATTTGGAAGAAGGATTTTTAATGATTTCTATGGTTTTGATATCTGCAACAGACAAAGCATTTAAATCATTCATAGTTCCTTTTTGACCATCAATATAAATCAGCGGATTTCCTTTACCAACAATTGCAATACTCTCTCGATCATGGCTTATTTGAACATTTGGCAGTTTTGAAAGCAGATCAATCGGATTTGGAACTGAATTGTAAATTGAATTGGCAACGTCAACTTTTATATTTCCGTTTGAGTTTATAAACGTTTTTTTCTCCTGACTGATCACTATTTCATCCAATTGATTTGAAATAGAATCTCTCGGCGTTTCATTTTGGGCATTTGCAACA
The DNA here is from genome assembly GCF_025252405.1 of Flavobacterium sp. TR2. Lineage (NCBI taxonomy): Bacteria > Pseudomonadati > Bacteroidota > Flavobacteriia > Flavobacteriales > Flavobacteriaceae > Flavobacterium > Flavobacterium sp. TR2. The sequence continues at coordinate 4,431,831 of NZ_CP104307.1, forward strand.
AGTGAAAGACAAAAGAGCAAAAGTGCAACAAGTAATTTTAATGGCAGGCAAATATTCATTCTTTAAAATTGAAATTGATTAGTATTGCTGCAAAAATGGTTTGAAAACCTAGTTGCGAAAGTTAATCGTAGGTTAATGCAGCGTTAATCTGCCATTTGTTTGCTAAAAGCTGTATTTTTGAAACAGAATTTTCCCAAAGAAATATGAAACAAAGAATCAATTTATTGATCGCATTTTCTGTCATAGCGCTTATCGTGCTTATGACTGTGCAATGCTATTTGGTAAAAACGGCCTACGAATACAAAGTGGCGCAGTTTCATACGCAGATTAAAAATGAAATCGCCCAGATTTCAAACAACTACAGTGATATCGATTCGGCCTTTGTTGCAAAAAAAGAAGCACTTTACAAAAGTCTTTCTGAAAAATATATAAAAGGAAAAAATAGTAAGCTGGATACTAAAATTGGTGTTTTGCAGAATGAATACCAGAGTGCTGTAACGAGAGAAATTCAGCGAAAATTTGAAAGAGATCTTCCGAATTTTAAAATTGATTTTGCCATTGTGCTCAACAAATTCATTTTGTACAAAAACGCTCAAAAAGCCGACACCATTTTCTCTGAAAAACCTTTTATTCAAAATAAATTGTACGGAAATCTGGCTTCTTTAAATCATGCTTTTTTAGTTCGAAATTATGTTGGAACAACCAACGGAACTTTTGAAAATCAGGAATATCAATTGCTAACAGAAGATTCTATGTATGTTTCTGTAATTGATTGGGAAATGATTATTTTGAGACGAATGACTTTTATTCTCATTCTATCTTTATTATCAATTCTAACTTTAATTACACTTTTTGCCATAGCTTTAAAAGCTTTAATTAAACAGAAAAAAGTAAGCGATGTTAAGACCGATTTTATCAATAATATTACGCACGAACTTAAAACGCCATTGGCCACTTTAGGAATTTCGACAAAGATTTTAGCCCAAAAAAACATTCGTGACAACGACGAAAACTTCAATGCAATTGTAAGCACCATTTCACGCCAGAACAGCCGTCTCCAAAATCTGATCGATCAGGTTGTGGCAAATTCGCTAGCAGAAAACGAAATTGAACTGCAGAAAGAAAAAATTGAAGTAGAAGATTTCCTGATTTCTATCGTAAGCGATTTCAAGATTGCTTTTCCGAAAATCACTCTTGAAACCGATTTTCAGACAGAAAAAACATTTTTGTTTTTGGATAGGTTCCATTTGACGACTGCCTTCTTAAATGTGCTTGAAAATGCTGTAAAATACGGTTCGAGCACGATTACAGTTAAAACAACAATTATAGAAAGACAATTCTCTGTAAGCTTTGAGGATAACGGAATCGGTATTGCCAAAAATAAACAGGCCCTTCTTTTTGAAAAATTCTATCGCGTCGAGCAAGGAAACCTGCATAATACAAAAGGTTTGGGTTTAGGACTATATTATGTCGATCAGATTGTTAAGGCGCACCAGGGCTCTGTAAATGTTATTAGCGATTTAGGAAAAGGTGCTCAGTTTACTATTTTATTAAAAGTTTAATTCCCTTATTTTGAAAAGATTACTTTTAGCCGAAGACGATTTTGATTTTGCTGCAATTTTAAAGCAGTATCTAGAACTGCATCAATTTGAAGTAATCTGGGCCGAAAATGGCGAGATTGCTTTAGATTATTTTAAAAACCAAACTTTTGATATTTGCATTTTAGATGTCATGATGCCTCAAATGGACGGGTTTTCATTGGCAGAAAAGATTATTACAATCAATCCTGAAATTCCTTTTATTTTTCTGACGGCAAGAAAACTCAAAGAAGACAAAATTATTGGATTGAAACTTGGCGCAGACGATTATATCGTAAAGCCTTTTGAAGTTGACGAGCTCGTTCTTCGTTTGCAGAATATCCTCAAAAGAATTGAGCAAAAAAGAAGTCTTGATGGAAATAACAAAATTGAAATTGGCTCGTATATTTTTGACAACGAACGCTTAACGCTCAACAATAAAAATCATATCCAACAGCTTACGGAGAAAGAAGCCACTCTTATCGAATATTTGTATCTCAATCATAATCAGCTATTAAAAAGAGACGAAATTTTAATGTCAGTCTGGAAAAAAGACGATTATTTCTCAGGCCGAAGCATGGATGTTTTCATCAGCAGATTGAGAAAATACTTTAATTCAGATCCGAAAATCAAGATCGAAAGCGTCCGAAATGTTGGATTGGAATTTAAAATAGAAAAACCTTGACGAATCAAGGTTTTTCTATCTTATTCAAGAATTAAATTATTTTCCAATAACCCAGCCTAAACTGAAATTAGCAATCGGAGCAAATTCAGTGTTGCATTTATCTATGAGTATTCCAGCACCTATATTAAGATCAATATTAAATTTTCCTTTATAGGTACGCTGTAATCCCCAAACTGGTCCAGCAGAAAAAGCAGATACATATTCGTTAAACCATTTATTTGTTGAAATAGATTCAAAATCATAGTCCGCATATAATGCTAAATAGTTACCAGAGTTATGTGCAGTTCTTTTTCCTTTTTGTGCTCTTTTTTCTAAATTATAGTAGCGCCTAAATTGTTCTGTAATTCTTGGAACAAAATACCAAGAAGACTCATTGTAAAAACTATTACTTCTATAACCAATAAGTAAACTCGCTTCTGAATAAAGAGTATTTTTTGCAGAAAATCCATATTCATAAACAAATCCAGGAGACAATAAAGGGTTGATTTTAAATTGATGTTTTGCTACAGAAACAGGCGCATCTTCTTGTGCTTGAATTGCAGTAAATGAAATAGTAAACAAGAATAATAAAAAGTAGTTTTTCTTCATTTTTTTTCAATTGGTTAATTGGTGCAAAAATAGTTTTAAAACAACACGAACCTCTAAACATTAAAACTATTTTCTTACAAAGAATAGAATTAAAATCATATAATTTTCGTAAACAATTGTATAACAGCAATTAACTTATCGAATTTTAATTTTGTTAGAGAACTTTTAAATCTAACAATCATGAACCTAAAAAGATTTTTCGGTGGGTTGCTTACAATCCTCGGAATAGTAGGACTTATTTATACAGCCGTTATTTTTGCCGGCACGTCTGGAGAAACAAGAGATATAAAATCGCTAATTATTTACGGAATATTAGGAATTGTCTTTTTCATGTCGGGCATTAGTCTGGTGCGAACCACAAAAGATGAAAGCTAAAAGGCACTAAAAAGCAAAGGTTCAAAGGCGCAAAGGTTCAAAAAACTTTGAATCTCTGTAACTTTGAACCTTTGCGCCTTTGAACCTATAAAAAACTACTCTGAAACAGGCTCTAAATTTAGCTCTGTAAAATCTCTTTCTGTTTTTGAAACTATTATAGTTGCGACAGTATTTCCAATAATGTTTGTAATTGCTCTAGCCTCGCTCATAAATTTATCTACTCCCAATAAAAAAGCCAAACCTTCAACGGGAATTTTATGTATGGCTGTCAAGGTCGAAGCCAAAACAATAAAACCACTTCCGGTCACGCCCGCAGCACCTTTTGATGTAATCATCAAAATCCCGATTACACTCAGAATTTCCATAAAACTCAAATGCACATCATACAGCTGAGCCAAGAATATTACCGCCATTGAAAGGTAAATTGAAGTTCCATCCAAATTAAATGAATAACCCGTAGGAATCACTAATCCCACAACCGATTTACTGCACCCCATTCTTTCTAACTTTATCATGATGCTTGGCAAAGCAGCTTCAGAAGACGAAGTTCCAAGAACTAGTAAAAGTTCTTCTTTGATGAATTTTAAGATGGAAAGAATGCTGATTTTATAATATTTCAGGATAGCTCCAAGAACTAAAAACACAAACAAAGCCATTGTGATGTAAACGCAAAGCATCAATTTTCCTAGGGGAATCAAAGTTGCTAAACCAAATTTACCAATTGTGTAGGCCATTCCGCCAAAAGCACCAATTGGAGCCAGATACATCACATATTTTAATCCGAGGAAAACAAATTTGGAGAAACGTTCCAGAACCAAAATGGTCTGTTCTCTTTTATCATAAAAATTCAATGCAATACCGCAAACAATTGCGGCCAGCAAAACCTGCAGCGTCAAATTTGACAGAAAAAATTGCAGCCATGAGAAGCTCTCAGACGCATGGTCGGTATATTTGCTTGCATCCTGCAAAGCTAAACCTGATTTATCAATTTTTCCCGGCTGAAAAAAATAGGCAACGCCAATACCAATTGCTAAGGAAACTGTAGAAACTACTTCAAAATAAACCAAGGCTTTCACTCCAATTCTTCCTACTTTTCTCAAATTTCCCATTCCGGAAATTCCTAAAACAATCGTCAGAAATATAATTGGAGCAATAAATAATTTAATAATATCAACAAATGTTTTTCCTACAATTTCCATTTTAACCCCATTTTCAGGAGAAAAATGTCCGAGTAGAACACCCGCAATAATAGCGATTAGAACCCAAAAGGTAAGATTAGTACTTATGGCATGAAAAGTACTTTTTTTTGACTTGTTAGTCGGCTGGTTTGGTGTGGCAATATCCATAATTTGTAAGTTTTAACTTTCACAAATATATAAAAAATAATAATTGTCCTACAAAAAGTATTTATTTATAATTTTTTATGAAATGGAATGAAATAACAATATTTCCAAATATAGTCTAAACGTTCATACAGGAGAGTAAGAGTGGTATTATTTATAGTAGTGGTATTATTTATAAATGTAAGTTCACACGTTTATAAACATAAAAAAAAGCAGACCTGTAAGCCGGATTCTGTTCTTGTCTAATTTTGCAACGAGACAATACCTTATCATTTATCTAGATCCCGAATTGCTTCGGGACTCAATCTACCTACCCTTCGGCAACGAACGAGAAGCCCTTAAATGCCGATATACTTGGTATTTCACCGCATAGAGTTTACCTGGTTTCACTACAGCATTACCTGTACATACTTTCTGCTGCACTTGTCCTAATCCCGATAAAATCGAGACCGACGGGCGTTACCCGCTATGCTTCTCTATGGTGTCCGGACTTTCCTCCCTCCCGATGAATCGGGACGACGATAAGGCGGTCTGCGCTGCAAAAGTAACGATTTAAGAGCTAAGAATAATGATTTTAAATTTCAGATTTTATGAATCATATCATAACTTTTTAATTTTAAAATAGTTATCTTTAGAAATCTTTAATTTTAAATTCAGTTTATCATGAAAAGAATGTATCATTACGCAACTGTTTCAAAGGCTTTAGATCAATTGAATGAAAAAGGATTTACGTGCGATTTTAATCGAAATGCTGATGCGATTAGAAAGAATCCTGAGAAATTTGAAATTGTTCATGTGTATCGATACGAGGGTGAGTCGGACCCAGCGGATGAGGCAGTTGTATACGGAATTAAGTCCGTGAATGGAAAAAAAGGAGTTTATGTAGCTGGTTTCTCAGCCGATTCAGATCAGGAAACAGCAAAATTTTTGTCTGATTTAAGTATTCGAGGAAGATAATTTTTAGGAGCTGATTCCTGCTATCCTTTGATAAGTCAAGCCAAAACAAATGAGAACCAAAAATGATTCAATAATCTATGTCATTCCTAAAAACTGAAATCTTTTTCATTTTAGGAATGACATAAAATAAAAACTCTGAGCCTTAGCATCTAAAAAGCTAAACCGTAGGTATCTTCAGTTTCCAACCTGGCTGAATTAAATCAGGATTTGAAATAATGTCTTTATTGGCCTCAAAAATATCCTGCCAAGAAACCCCATAAGCCTTTCCGATCTTAGAAAGCGAATCTCCAATTTCGACGGTATATTCTCTAGAAACACTTTCTTCAACTTCTATATTCATCACCACATCAGCTGATCTATATTCTGGATCCAATTTTTCATAGGCGTTCCAAAGTTTGTTTTTATCTGCAGCAGATTTTGCCGTTCCGTCAATGTAAAGCACATTATCTTGTTCTCTCACCTGCAAATTTTCGATTCCCAATTCAGATGCTAAATTGGTCACTTCTCTATATTTGTCTTGCAAACTCATAACTCCTTATTTAATCGTTAATTTATTATCTACTTTTTTCGGACGCAATTCCTGTATGCTTTGTATCAAAGGCTGCAGTTTCTCTTTTTTGATTTCGCCCGAAAGTGTCACAACGCCGCCTACAACAGTAGCGCTAACGCCATCGTAGGCATCTACAACTTTACTAACCGATTTATCTAAATCAGCATCAGAATTAATAACAACGGTCGCTGCAGCAGGCTCTTGATTGGCTCTCGCCAGTTCGCAGGTGTTTACCACAGATTTTACACCTTTGGTCGCTCTTACGCTTTTTTCAATGTTTTTCTTGAAAATTTCGTCTTCGCAAGTTCCTGTTATCGTTGCAACACCGTCATGCACTGAAACTTGCACCGTTGTAGCATCGCTAAGCTTTTCTCGAATTGCTTTCTCAACATCGGCATCGTTTGGCTTGCAGGAAACCAAAGCAATGCTAAGGCTCATTCCTAATAAAATGGATCTCATTTTCATAATACGCTCTTTTAATAATTAACTGTTTTAAAATTAAACAGATTAATTAGCAAAAGGTTATATGATGCTGGGGTGAGTTTTATAAGTTTTTCAGCAATCGAATTTTGTTCTTCCTTAAAAGAAACCCATAAAAAAAACTCAAATTTTTCAATTTAAGGTTTAAATAAATTTTCGAAACATACGGTTTCAAAACAAAATCTAGTTAGGCGAATAATCAAGCTTAGTCAAAACTCGATCTTCGATATTGCCTACAACATCGCCATATTTTTCGGTATAAAGTTTTTTGATATCAATCCATTCCTGATCTTTTCTAAAATCTTCCCAAGCTTTTTTCATCGTTGCTTCATTTGGCCATTCCAGAAAATAAACAAACTCGGTTTTCTTATCTGATTTTGATTCGTAAATAGAAATAATCTTAAAGTTGTATTTCTTCATGATACACATGGCATGATCTCGAAAACGTTCATGAAACTCTTTTTTATTATTTTCAAAAATTTCATAAATACGTAATTGATAAATTGGAGTTCTATTTTGAGCTTTTGCAGTTAATGCAATAAGCAGTACAAAAATTAAAAAAAGTTTTTTCATCGTTTATCGTTAAATTAAAACTTAAACAAAAGCTATTCTTAAATGAATCTTAGTTCTTACAACATTTCCTTTATAAATCCCAGGTTTCCAGTTATTATATTTTGCTTTAATTTTCTCTTTTGAGAAATCGATCAATTGTTCTTTAATATTTTTATCTTTAATATTTGCATGATAATAACTCACCTCAAATTGACTTAAAGTTCCGTTTTTTTCAACAATAAGATCGAAATCCAGAAATATATATTTTTTTAAATTTTGTTGAATTGGCAAATCTGTTTTTAAAGTTGTGTAATAATCATTTTCAAAATAAATACCTTTATTAATTGATTGAGGAATTTGTTTTCTTTCTAAATCAAAAACGCTTATAAGTGCATCATTTTCATTTATGTTTTTTATAAACAACTTTTCAGCCTCTTCTTCAATCTTAGAAATATAATTCTCACCATATTTCTCTTTCATTTTTAAATCAATATAATCTCTATAACATCCTCTAGTCTGATCTTCATAAACAACACAATCAAGTTCTTCAATCCCTAATTTAAAATTTTTACTTTTTAGTACTTCTTCAATTTCAGTTTCATAAGGTTTTGAATTACAGCCAAAACATATAGTTTTCACATAAACACCTTTATATTTTTTCATATCCTTTTTTGCCCTTTCGACTGACGAAAAGCACAGCGAATCTGATTTTGGTGGATTTAATAAATACTTTATATCCAAACTTTTCTTTTTTGGAAGTCTGACTGTAGAAATATCAATTGAATCATTTCTCTTTTCATGAGATTTATCTACACAATTAATTAAAAAAAACATGATAATTATGTATGATATTTGAAATCGTATTTTCATCAACAATGAGTTATTTGATTCTAAAATTAATCTTTTTTTACTACAAGAAATAAATATAGAAATTGAAATCTAAAGCCAAATTACACCTAATTCATTAATTGACAAATACTAAAAATGAGAATGTTCAAAACAGTTCTAATCTTTCAATTTTTAAATTTTTAAATCATTAAATTATACTCTATATTTGCTATCCAATAAAAGAGAATATGGAACAATTTGTAGTATCGGCAAGAAAATATCGCCCGCAGACCTTTAAGGATGTTGTGGGGCAGAAAGCCATTACAAACACTTTGTTGAATGCTATAGAAACCAATCACTTAGCCTCTGCTCTTTTATTTACAGGACCGCGTGGAGTTGGTAAAACTACTTGTGCCCGTATCTTGGCTCGAAAAATAAATCAGCCTGGATATGACGATCCTACCGAAGATTTTGCTTTTAACGTTTTTGAGTTAGATGCCGCTTCAAACAACTCGGTTGATGATATTCGTAACCTTATCGATCAGGTTCGAATCCCGCCACAAACTGGACAATACAAAGTATATATCATTGACGAGGTTCATATGTTGTCTTCGGCCGCTTTTAATGCTTTTCTTAAAACATTAGAAGAACCGCCAAAACACGCTATTTTTATTTTAGCAACAACAGAAAAACACAAAATCCTTCCAACGATTTTATCTCGCTGTCAGATTTTTGATTTTAAAAGAATTACAGTAAAAGATGCTAAAGAACATTTGGCAGATGTTGCTGAAAGTCAGGGAATCAATTTTGAAGATGATGCATTGCATATTATTGCCCAAAAGGCAGATGGCGCCATGCGTGATGCTTTGTCTATTTTTGACCGTGTAGTTTCGTACTGCGGAACAAACTTGACTCGTCAGGCTGTAACCGAAAACTTGAACGTTTTAGATTACGAAACGTACATTTCGATTACTGATTTACTTCTTGAAAACGAGATTCCGAAACTTTTATTGGCATACAATGACATCTTAGCCAAAGGTTTTGACGGCCATCATTTTATTGCTGGTCTGGCTTCACATTTCAGAGATTTATTGGTCAGCAAAACACCTTCGACCATTGCTTTATTAGAAGTTGGCGAACAAGCGCAGCAAATGTATGCCGTTCAGTCGCAAAAATGTTCTCAGGATTTCTTGCTTAAAGGAATTGACATTGCGAACGACTGCGATTTAAAATACAAATTAAGTCAGAATCAACGCCTTTTAGTTGAATTATGCTTGATGCAATTGGCCTCTATCAACTTTGATGGAGAAAAAAAAAAGCTGAGCAATTCATAATTCCGCCCGTTTACTTTAAAAACGGAGGTTATTCTATTGTTGAAGTTCAAAGTCCAAAGCCTAAGACAGAAAGCTCTCCTGCAACTGAAAATCAAAGCATTGCAGCTGTAACAGAAAACAATACAGCCAATTCTCAACCACAACAAGTTGCTCAAGCTCCAAAAGTGCAAACTCAGGAAGCTCCAAAAACTGAAGAAAATGGCGCTCCAAAAGTTTCTGCTTTTTCTCTTGCCAGCATTCGCAAGAAAAAAGAAATGGAAGCCAACGGCAAGACGTATGTTAAACCCACTACTGCTTATCTAACGGAAGAATTTAACGAAACCGATATGCGTCTTCATTGGAACAAATATGCGGAACGTTTAGGCCAAAAAGGTCTTAAGATCATGGAATCAATTCTATTGATTAGTGATCCCGTTCTGAATGGCACAACAATTTCTTATGAATTGCCAAATGAAGGTTCCAAATTGGATTTTGAGAGTCAGATGAACGGTTTATTAGGATACTTAAAAGGCCACTTACATAATCATGACATTTCAATAGAAGTGATTGTAAATGAAGAAATTAAAACCGTAAGATCTCTTAACGATCAAGATCGATACAATCGTTTCTTAGAAATCAATCCAAACATTGAGCTTTTACGCACTACATTTGGATTGGATTTAAATCTTTAGTCTCTATTTTCTACTCCGAATCAATTCATTCTGGCAATTTAGAACAAAGTTTTATTTGTTTTTGAGTCCAAGATTATAAACTTTCTTTAACCATTTTTCTCTTTGGGAATCATCTGAACCCTTTATAATTCCGATGTAACTTACTTTTACAGGCTTTACACCGCAGAATTCTAAAGTAGATTTTTTTAACTGGTTAACGCTTGGTCTTCCATAAGCAAATCTATAATACCAGCTCGGCTGATCTAGTGTTGTGATGATGTGCGCTGTTTTTCCTTTGAGCAATTTATCCCACCAGACTGAATTTTCACGGTATTGAAAGGCCATTCCTGGCAGGAATAGACGATCGATAAATCCTTTTGTTATGGCTGGCAGTCCGCCCCACCAAACAGGATGAATCCAAACCAAATGATCGGCTCTTTTTATTTTTTCCCACGATTCTAACAAATCTGGTTCTAGATCGGTTCGTTTTTGGTAGCCAAACTTGAGATTGGGGTTGAAATTTAAATCGACTATTGTAATGGTTTCTATTATAGCGCCAGAATCAATTGCGCCTTTTTGGTACGATTCTGCAATGCCAAAATTGAAGCTTTCAGCATTCGGATGCCCGTTTATGATCAGTATTTTTTTCATATTTATGTTTTTTCAAAAATACTATTAGTATATTTTCTTTTACTGGACAAATGTCCTGAAAAGTTTTTTTTGCCACAGATTACACAGATTAAAGGGATTTTTTTCAATCTCAGCCTAAAATTTAAACACATAGAAATATAGATTTTAGTCTCATATAAAAGAGCAAGAAAACAAATCTTGATTTGAACAGATTAGTCTTTTGGTAAACTAAAAAAACAATTTTTCACGCAGATTGAGCAGATTATGCAAATAATTTAATCTGTGATAGATTTACGCAGATTTCTGTTTAAAATGAGTAAAAAATCAGATAAAAATCTGCTCAAATCATTCTAAATCTGCGTGAAACAAAAATATCAAATCATTGCCTTTCTAATTCGGCTTAAATGTCTTGGGGTAATTCCTAGGTAAGAAGCCAAATATTGTAACGGAATTAGCTGAATATACTTTTGATGATTCTGGCAAAGTTCTTCGTAACGTTGTGCGCCCGATAATTTCTGAAAGGAAACCATTCTTTTGTGTAGGTTTACAAACTCTATTTCAGTTAACTTTCTTCCTGTTTCCTGCCAATTGAAACTAGATTGATACAGTTTTTCGAGAGCTTTTCGATCCAGAATCTGTAATGCTGTATCGGTTAGCGCCTGAATACTTTCTTCTGCTTTTTCTTCTGTGATAAAACTGGCAAAGGACGCCATAAATTCATTTTCGAAAGCAAAACAATTGGTGATTTCGTCTCCTTTATGATTGACAAAAAAGGAACGGAGAATTCCTTTTTCAATAAAAACAATTTCGTTGCAAACCTTATTTTCAGTCAACAAAAGTTCTCCTTTTTTTACTACCCGAAATGTAATCAAACTTTCTAAAAGGCTTAATTCATCGGCTGAAAAATCTTGAATGGATTGAAAAATAGCTTTCATGCACTATTCTTTTGAAGCAAAAACGCTCTCGATTCTTTTGTCTGGAATAAGCCACAGCATGGCTACAGTAAAATAAGCAGCGCCAGAAATCCACTGATTGTAAAATGCCGCGGCAATCCCTATTACATACAAAACTAGAGAGATTTTACCTTTGAAATCTTTTTTAAGCACTTTTCTCAAAGCCGAATCGTCTCCTTCGCTGCATATAATTGTATATTGCAGTATAACGTACGAGATTGCAGAAAGAAGCAGAATAGCACCATATAATGCCATTGCCGCTTTTTCAAAATTATGTTCTCCCATCCACGCTGTAGAAACAGGAATTAAAGACAGCCAAAACAAAAAATGCAGATTGCTCCACAATACTTTTCCGTTTACTTTAGATAAGCCATGAAGCAAATAATGGTGGTTGTTCCAGTATATTCCAACATAAATAAAACTTAAAACATAGCTTAAAAACTTAGGGATAAGCGGTTTTAAATCTGCAAATTCGTGCCCTTCCGGCGCTTTAATTTCCAGAATCATAATGGTTATGATGATTGCCAAAACGCCATCACTGAAAGCTTCAAGCCTGCCTTTATTCATTTAAATAAAATATTAAATTTTGCCGAAATACATTGCTTTTACGATACCATCTGAAAGTCCGATTTTAGGAACATAAATCTGGCGCGCACCACTCCATTTCATCGCATTCAGATAAATGCGAGTTGCATGGATGATTACGTCTGCACGGTCAGAATTCAGACCTAATTCGGCAATTCTCTGTTCGTAAGTCAATGAATTTAAGAATGCGTATTGTGAATTAACATAAATGTACGAAAGCGGTTTTTCCTGCTGTTTTCCAGACATTTTAAACAACTTGTTAATGTTACCTCCAGAACCTATCAGCGTTACCTCATCGTAATCTGCCGTGTTGGTTTTAATCCATTTTTCGATTTCATCCCAAACAACATCATGAACCATGTTGTTCAACAAACGAACGGTTCCTGCTTTGAAAGATCTTGAAGTAATCATTTTTCCGTCAGAGAATAAGGTAAACTCGGTACTTCCACCTCCAACGTCCACAAAAAGATAGGTTTCGTCAGATTTAATTAAATGGTGTAAATCTGTAGAAGCAATAATTGCCGCTTCTTTTTTACCGTCTATAATTTCGATTTTAATGTCGGCTTTCTTCTTAATTAAAGCCACAACTTCTTTAGCATTATAAGCTTCACGCATTGCAGAAGTTGCAAATGCCATATAACGCTCAACTTTATGTACTTTCATCAAAAGGTTGAATGCTTTCATGGCATCTACCATTCGATCTATATTTTCTGGTGAAATTTCTCCAACCGTAAAGGCGTCCTGCCCTAAACGAATTGGCACACGAACAAGGGAACTTTTGTTAAACTGCGGTTCTTTGCCTTCTTGTTCCACAACGTTAGCGATCAAAAGCCTCATAGCATTTGAACCGATATCTATCGCTGCAAACTTCCTAATATTAATCATGCTCACTTTATGATTTGAAAATTGGTATTTGTTATTAATTTACTTTTTGGGGAACCTCATCTACTATCGCTACTTTCTTCTGATAATATTTATAGGTTTCAAATTGCGCTCTAAATGGAGCATGATGATTTTTGGGTTTGTATTTATTATCTAATTTATACGAATGATATCTCACTTTTACATTTCCTTTCCATGCAATATTGAAGTTATCAATCAGTTCTTTTTTAATTTCAAGATCATAAATCGGGCAAGTTACTTCGACTCTACCGTCAAGATTTCTGGTCATGAAATCGGCAGACGAAATATAAACTTCTGTAAGACCAGCGTTTCCAAAAATATAAACTCTCGAGTGCTCTAAGTAATTATCTACGATGCTTATGGCCTCGATGTTTTCGCTCATGCCAGGAATCCCAGGAATTAGAGAACATATTCCTCTTACCTGAAGCTGTATTTTGACTCCAGCATTACTTGCTTCGTAAAGTTTATCGATCATTTTAAAATCGGATAAACTATTCATTTTTAATTTAATATGCGTTTTTCTTCCTGCCAATGCGTGAAGAATTTCACGATCAATCAGTTTTATGAATTTGGTTCTTGTATAATGAGGCGATACTATTAAATGTTTGTATCGGTGCACTCTATAATTGATGTCAAAAAATTCAAATATTTTAGATGTGTCTTTTAAAATTCCCTGATGGCAAGTGAAAAGGGTAACATCGGTATAAATTTTCGCAGTTGATTCGTTAAAATTTCCAGTTGAAATAAATCCGTAACGACGATTTTTGCCCTCCTCCAATCTTTCGATTACACAAATTTTACTGTGCACTTTCAGCCCTTTGATACCAAAAATAAGTTCGATTCCTTCAGTCTGCATTTGTTCTGCATAAGAAATATTCGAAGCTTCATCAAAACGTGCCTGAAGCTCGATCTGCACCACCACTCTTTTACCATTTTTTGCAGCATTTATAAGCGAACTGATGATTTGCGAATTCTTTGCTAAACGGTATAAGGTAATTTTAATGCTCGTTACTTTTGGATCTAAAGCCGCTTCACGCAAAAACTTAGTCAGATACGAAAATGACTGATATGGCGCGTGCACCAGATAATCTTTTTTAGTGATTTTTTCCAGAATACTTCCCTCCAAACTCAAACCCGGAACGGGCAGCGGTTCGTTTGGCTTATACAATAAATCGTATCTTCCAAGATTTGGAAAACTCATGTAATCGCGGCGGTTATGGTATCTTCCTCCCGGAATAATACTGTCTGTTTCTACAATTTTCATTTTGTCCAAGAAAAATTGCAGGGTATCTTCTTCGATTAAATTGTCGTAGATAAAACGGACAGGCTCTCCTATTCGGCGATCTTTTACAGACGAAGCGATTTTCTCGAGCATACTTTTACTCAAATCACTGTCGATATCCAATTGCGCATCACGGGTAATTTTGATCATGTGGGCAGAAACGCTCTTATAATCAAATATATTGAAGATGTTTTTCAGTTTGAAACGAATGACATCATCTATCAAAATAACATATTGTTTTTCGTCCTCAGAAGGAAGCACGACAAACCTGTTGATGTTTTTTGGAATTTCTATTAAGGCATAACGAACCTCATCATTTGCTAATTCCAAACGAACTGCCAAATATCCTAAAGTATCTTTTAGAATTGGAAAAACAGCCAAATCATTTAAAATGATAGTCACCAATTCTGGACTTAATTTTTGGGTATAAAAATCTTTTAAGAAACACTCTTGTTTTGGCGTAATCTGCGTTTCATTAATAATAAAGATATTCTCAGATTCCAGCTCTGCTTCGATATTTCCGAGAATACGCAAACTTTCAGATTGCTGCTGAATTACGATTTCGGTGATGTCTTTAATTAACTGATGGGCAGAAATACCTCCTAAATACTTTTCGCCAGAAATACCTGAAAGGCTTAATCGTCTAATGGCCGCGTACCGAACTCTAAAAAATTCGTCTAAATTGTTTGAAAAAATTCCAACAAAACGCAGTCTGTCTAAAAGTGGAACCGTATTGTCTGCTGCTTCTTGAAGTACTCTTGCATTAAACGCTAGCCAGCTTTTTTCTCTATCGATATATTTCTGTTCGTACACTGTAATTATTTTAAATCTTTGGGGAAAATAGTTTTATGTGTTTTGCCCTTATGGATCGTATCCCAACTTTCGGCATCAAATTGTAACGAAACAAAGCCTGAAGTTGGTACATTTTCTATAAAAACATCCCCAAATTTATTAACAAAATTTGTAATAGCCTCGTTATGTCCGAAAAGAATAACGCTTTCAAAACTATTATCACACGATTTAATAACTTTTTCGAGCTGCTTCTCGTCAAAAGTGTATAGGTCATCTCTAAAAATAATGCTTTCTAAAGGGTAGGAGATGTTTTGAGCAAAAATTAAAGCTGTTTCTGTAGCTCTGGCAGCAGTACTGCTCCAAATAATATAGGTTTTAGGAAGATACTCTGAAATTTTTAATGAAACGTCGTGCGCGTCCAAAATTCCCCTCTTCATTAGCGGACGGTCAAAATCTCTCAATGGTGCTTCCCAACTAGATTTGGCATGACGAATTAAAATAAGATTTTTCATAAGCAGCAAAATTTAAAAACCTGGATTGCAGGTTATTTTTTTATTTAAGTTCTAATTTACAAAAGAAATTTTAAACCTTTTCTTTTTTTTATTTCTGTTAACATTATAACGAAATTTTAACAAGAATGCATAATCCTCAAAATGTTAACATTTGAATATTACAGAGAAAGCAAAAATTATTTTTTATGTACTTCATCTATAAAATTAGTATTTAGTCGATAATCTCACAGTTGACAATATTTTAACTAAATACTTGATTATTAGCTATTTAATCATTTCAAAACAAACCCATTTTCACTAATAAAGCAAAAAAATGTACGAAAAAATTCTACTTTTTTGGGTTAAAAAAATGCTTTTTTGAGTCAATTTTTTAGAAAAAAACAACACTTCAACGAGTTTTTAGGTTAGTCATAGATAAAAAAATAATATTAGAAAAACTCTAATATAACTTTGATTCTGTTAAAATTTCATAAATACTTTAAAATAAAATCTTAAGTTATGAAAACTAAATCTACTCTTGAAAAAGCGGTGAAATTTGTAAGCGATTGTAAGATTATTTTTTCTTCGCGAAGAAGCATCTTTCAAAAAAACTTTTTTACCCTGCTTTGTTTTTTAATTACTTCAATTGCATTTTCGCAATCTGGTTCGTGTAATTCTGAAATAACCATTAATGGAGAGAATCATCAAAAGTACAATGGTTCTGAAGTTTCATTTTTACTTCAAGTTAAAAACACTGGAACTAATACCGACACTTATCAAGTAGCTGCCGAGAATTTTTCAAATTTTGCGGAAAACCCAGATGGCAGCGCTACAAAGAACAACGTTTCATTAAACAATAGGCTCGAAAACAAAAACTACGCGCCCTTGAACAAAACAATTACGCTTGCTCCTGGAGAAACTGCAGAATTCTATGTCAAACTTAGCTTGGCAGATCTTTCGAAACTTGATCAATGGAACGGCACAGCTGTAACTGCTACCTCTACTACCTGCCCTGACAGTAAAAGCCAAACTATTGTGTACACATATATTCCTCCAAAAAAGACAAAAGGAATAGGTTTTTATGAGCCACTATTAAATTTAAAGAATAAAATGACCCCAAAAACATTTAATGTTTTTTTACTACGCCATGTAGCTGCAACTCGTTTTTACTGTTAGTCAAAACATTACATCATTATTAATCTTCTTTAATATGAAAAACTCTACTTTCGAAAACAGAATAAAAATCCTTCTAAGTTTTGCATTAAGCATTTTGTTTCTTAATGTTTATGGCGGAGAAGGAAGCAAACAAACTACTCCCGATACCAATCACAGGGCGTCACTTTGCATAAATAGTGATGAATATGGTAATTTTGCCAGATATGGTTCTACAGATGTACAGCGATTGTATATTAGAATTCAGAATCCTAACAGTGAAAAAGTATACTTAGGTTTTAGCCGAGCTAGAAGATCAAGCCCTACAGGTGATGAAATTACTTCTAGATTTAGAATCATGAAACCTGATGGAACTGTAGCATTTAGCAACTACACGCTAGATGGAAGCACATCCAACATTACCGGAACTGAAAGCCAAAGGCTTACAAGAGCTCAAAACGGGCCAAACGGTATTGATGGAGTTGCCTCAGCCGGATACACCCCTATTGTTTTTAATCCAAATGGAATGCCTGCTGGTGATTATTGGATTGAATTTGAAAGCACTACTGACGGCAGTAGCACACAAATCTTTTACAATTACTACGATATCACAGTAGCTAATACTTCAAACAATTCAATTCCTGGCCGTATCTATTCAAAACGCTGGGCCTTTGGTATGGATAATGTTGATACCGATTTTAACGGTGCATTTTATGTTTTTGCTCCCGATAACGGTTCTACAACTGGAGCAGTTACCCAAAATGGTTTTGTAAATAAAATTAATTTTAACGGTGCTGGTTTTAGACCTTGGTACTTCAATGTTGCTTTTAATAATACAGGTCCTGGAAATACAGGAAACACTGCAAACGATCAGAAAAGTGTCTATAATGCTTCTGATGCAACAAAAATGAGTCCCAAGTATGAGGTATTCTTAAATGACCCCGATATTAATGTCTGGAAAAACGGAACCTATAATGGAAACATCCAAATTAATGGAATTACCAACTGCGGTATTGGAGAAAGCAATATCAACATTAGCGTTTTTAAGAGTGGGACAATTGAAATATTGTTAGATTTTAATGGCGGTGATGGCATTTATACTCCCGGAACCAAAGATGTCTTGACAACTCAAAGTGTTACTGCATCCGGATCTCCTCCTTATGCCGTAAGTGTTCCTTGGAATGGTAAAGATGGTTTAGGAAATACGATTGCTCAAGGGACAACGATACCAATAGTAGTTACTTTTGGACAAGCCGCTTTTCATTTTCCAATGTATGATGTAGAGGAAAATCAATACGGTTTTTCATGTACAACCGTACGACCAGCCGCTCCAGCGGGATATGTTCTAAAGTTTTACTGGGATGATAGTGCTATTACTTATACTGGCGGTACTTTTGATGCCAAAGTAAATCTTACCGGCTGTCCGCCTAACAATACCCCTCCTGGAAATTGTCATCGCTGGGATGGATTCAATAGCAACAACAACAATTCTCCGCAATATGGAAATTTAAATACCATAAACACATGGTGGTACGCGAATAGAGATTTTGTAACCTCCAATATAGTCTTGCCTCCATTTTATACTGTTGCCTTAGGAACAACAAGCAATGTGACTTGTTTTGGCGGCAATGATGGTAAAATTCAGATAAATGTAACGAATGGAACAGGTCCGTTCAAATATTACATAAACGGCGAAACCACCACAAATACTTTGCAGAATTTAACTGCTGGCACATACAATATAAAAGTTGTAGATGCAAATGGCTGTTCTGCAACTATAAATGGAGTGGTAATCACTCAGCCAGCTGCTGCCGTTACTGTAGCTAAAACTTCTCAAACTGACGTATTGTGCTTTGGCGCCACAACAGGAGCCATTGACATAACAGCTTCTGGCGGAGTTGGGCCTTACACTTACGACTGGACTGACCTTGCGGGAACTAATGATCCTGAAGACAGAACAGCACTTCCAGTTGGAACGTATAGTGTAACTGTAAAAGACTCTAAAGGATGCACTTCTGCACAGCTTTCTGTGACTATCACAGGACCTGCCTCTGCCGTTACTGTAGCTAAAACTTCCCAAACTGACGTATTGTGCTTTGGCGCTGCAACAGGAGCCATTGACATAACTGCTTCTGGCGGAGTCGCTCCTTACACTTACGACTGGACTGACCTTGCGGGAACTAATGATCCTGAAGACAGAACAGGACTTGCTGTTGGAACGTATACTGTAACAGTAAAAGATTCAAAAGGATGTACTTCTGCACAGCTTTCTGTGACTATCACAGGACCTGCCGCTGCCGTTACTGTGACCAAAGCTTCCCAAACTGACGTATTATGCTTTGGCGCCACAACAGGAGCCATTGACATAACAGCTTCTGGCGGAGTCGGACCTTACACTTACGACTGGACTGATCTTGCAGGAACTAATGATCCTGAAGACAGAACAGCACTTCCAGTTGGAACGTATACTGTAACAGTAAAAGATTCAAAAGGATGCTCTTCTGCACAGCTTTCTGTGACTATCACAGGACCTGCCGCTGCCGTTACCGTTGCCAAAGCTTCCCAAACTGATGTATTGTGCTTTGGCGCTACAACAGGAGCCATTGACATAACAGCTTCGGGCGGAGTCGGGCCTTACACTTACGACTGGACTGACCTTGCTGGAACTAATGATCCTGAAGACAGAACAGGACTTGCTGCGGGAACTTATAACGTTACAGTAAAAGATTCAAAAGGATGCGCTTCTGCACAGCTTTCTGTGACGATCACAGGACCTGCCGCTGCCGTTACTGTAGCCAAAGCTTCCCAAACTGACGTATTGTGCTTTGGCGCTGCAACAGGAGCCATTGATATAACAGCTTCTGGAGGAGTCGCTCCTTACACTTACGACTGGACTGACCTTACAGGAACTAATGATCCTGAAGACAGAACAGCACTTCCTGTTGGAACGTATAGTGTAACAGTAAAAGATTCAAAAGGATGCACTTCTGCACAGCTTTCTGTGACTATCACAGGACCTGCCGCTGCCGTTACCGTTGCCAAAGCTTCACAAACCGATGTATTGTGCTTTGGCGCTGCAACAGGAGCCATTGACATAACAGCTTCTGGAGGAGTCGCTCCTTACACTTACGACTGGGCTGACCTTGCGGGAACTAATGATCCTGAAGACAGAACAGCACTTCCTGTTGGAACGTATAGTGTAACAGTAAAAGATTCAAAAGGATGCTCTTCTGCACAGCTTTCTGTGACTATCACAGGACCTGCCGCTGCGGTTACCGTTGCCAAAGCTTCTCAAACTGATGTATTGTGCTTTGGCGCTACAACAGGAGCCATTGACATAACAGCTTCTGGAGGAGTCGGACCTTATACTTACGATTGGGCTGACATTGCGGGAACCGATAATCCTGAAGACAGAACAGGTCTTGCCGCAGGAACTTACACCGTAACGGTGAAAGATGCCAACGGATGCTCTTCTGCACAGCTTTCTGTAACAATCACCGAACCTGCTGCTGCAGTGACTGTTGCCAAAACTTCACAGACTGACGTATTGTGCTACGGCGCTTCAACTGGGGCAATCAACATAACAGCTTCTGGCGGAGTTGCTCCTTACACTTACGATTGGGCGGACATTGCAGGAACCGATAATCCTGAAGACAGAACAGGTCTTGCCGCAGGAACTTACACCGTAACGGTGAAAGATGCCAACGGATGCTCTTCTGCACAGCTTTCTGTGACTATCACAGAACCTACTGCTGCAGTGACTGTTGCCAAAACTTCACAAACTGACGTATTGTGCTACGGCGCTTCAACTGGGGCAATCAACATAACAGCTTCTGGAGGAGTCGGACCTTATACTTACGATTGGGCTGACATTGCGGGAACCGATAATCCTGAAGACAGAACAGGTCTTGCCGCGGGAACTTACACCGTAACGGTAAAAGATGCCAACGGATGCTCTTCTGCACAGCTTTCTGTGACTATCACAGAACCTGCTGCTGCAGTGACTGTTGCCAAAACTTCACAGACTGACGTATTGTGCTACGGCGCTTCAACTGGGGCAATCAACATAACAGCTTCTGGCGGAGTCGGTCCTTACACTTACGATTGGGCTGACATTGCGGGAACTGATGATCCTGAAGACAGAACAGGTCTTGCCGCGGGAACTTACACCGTAACGGTAAAAGATGCCAACGGATGTTCTTCTGCACAGCTTTCTGTGACTATCACAGAACCTGCTGCTGCAGTGACTGTTGCCAAAACTTCACAAACTGACGTATTGTGCTACGGCGCTTCAACTGGGGCAATCAACATAACAGCTTCTGGCGGAGTTGCTCCTTACACTTACGATTGGGCGGACATTGCAGGAACCGATAATCCTGAAGACAGAACAGGTCTTGCCGCGGGAACTTACACCGTAACGGTGAAAGATGCCAACGGATGCTCTTCTGCACAGCTTTCTGTGACCATTGGCCAACCAGGTGCAGCGTTATCATGCTCTGTGGTACAAAACAAACCAGTTACTTCAAACGGTCTAAGCAATGGAGAGGCAACAGTATCTCCAATTGGTGGCACTCCTGGCTACGTTTATTTATGGGACAATGGTGAAACTACACCTAAAGCACTAGCATTAAATGCTGGGACACATACCGTAAAAGTTACAGATGCCAACGGCTGTACTACAGAATGCAGCGTACTAATCACTGAACCAAATGTTCTTTCTTGCAGCATAACACAAGATGCTACTGTAAAATGTTATGGGGATAGTACTGGTAAAGCTACAGTAATCGCTGTAGGCGGTAACGGCGAATACACTTACCTTTGGGATAACGGCGAAACAGCTGCACAGGCAACTGCTTTAACAGCTGGCTTACATTCTGTAACCGTTACTGATAAATTAGGATACACTACAACTTGTGAAATCACAATTGGTCAACCGCAAGCACCTTTAAGCGCAACAACAACTCAAGTTAATGTTGCTTGTGGAGGCGGCACAACAGGTTCAGCTACTGTAACTCCATCAGGAGGAACAGGCCCTTACACTTATTCTTGGGATACAACTCCTGTTCAAACAGATGCTACAGCTACTGGGCTTAAAGCTGGAACTTATAACGTTACCGTTAAAGATGCTAACTTATGTACCATTGTAAAAACAGTAACTATTCTTGATGGAGATTCAGTTATACCAGTTATAAATCCACTGCCAGAAGTTAGCACTATTAATTGTCCCGCAGAACCAGTTTTTGCACAAGCAACTGCAACTGATGACAATGGAACAATCTCTTCATTAACTTATGAAGACACAATTACACAAGGAGATTGTGCTGGAACTTACACAAAAACAAGAACATGGACTGCAAAAGATGCTTGCGGAAATGTTTCGCTTCCTGTAAGCCAAACCATAATAGTACAAGACAATACTGCACCAACTTGGACAACAGAAGCTGGCTCTTTAGACAAAACTATAGAATGCAGTGACGAACAGGCTTTAGCAAATGCTCAAGCTTTATTCCCGACTGCCTATGATTCTTGTGACAATGATGTAACCAATATTATAAAAGTAAGCGGACAGTTCGTAGCGTCTGAAGGATGCGGAAATTCTGGCACTTACACCAATACTTGGACTGTGACAGATGATTGTAAAAACACTTCAGAGACTTTCACTCAAATCATTACAATTGAGGATAAAACAGCTCCAACATGGACTACTGTAGCTGGAACTCTAAATGAAACTTTAGAATGCAGTGATGCAGAAGGACTTGCAGCAGCTCAGGCTAAATTCCCAATAGCTTCTGATTTATGCGATACTGATGTTTCAAATATCATCAAAGTAAGCGGACAGTTTGTAGCTTCTGAAAATTGCGGAAATGCTGGAACATACACCAACACTTGGACTGTAAAAGATGATTGCGGAAATACTTCTGAGCCTTTCACTCAAATCATTACAATTGAGGATAAAACAGCTCCAACATGGACAACTGTAGCTGGAACTCTAAATGAAATTTTAGAATGCAGTGATGCAGAAGGACTTGCAGCTGCTCAAGCTAAATTTCCAATAGCTACTGACTTATGCGACACGGATGTTTCTAACATCATTAAAGTAAGCGGACAGTTTGTAGCTTCTGAAAATTGCGGAAATGCTGGAACATACACCAACACTTGGACTGTAAATGACGACTGCGGAAATACTTCTGAAACTTTCACTCAGGTGATTACAATTCAGGACACCACAAAACCAACTTTTGTTGGCGAACTTCCGGCAGATATTACCGTTTCTTGTGATGCAGTTCCTGAACCTTATAATATGCAGGCTTCCGACAATTGCAATGGAGACTTGCCAATTGTTTTCAATGAAACTAAAAGCGACATTAAAAACGAATGCGGTACAGAATATACCTTAACCCGCAACTGGTCAACAAGCGATTGCGCAGGAAATTCAATTTCTTATTCTCAAGTCATAACAGTGAGAGATACTACACCTCCAACTGGTACTGCGCCAGCAGATGTTGCTAATCTTCAAAATGCTGCGGATATTCCAGCTGCAAATCCAGAAGATATAAAAGATGAAGCAGACAACTGCGGAGGGCCTGTAAATGTTACTGTAACCGACACTAATAATGGAGGAACAGGATGTAACGGAGAATCTTACATCTTAACCAGAACTTATACGCTAACAGACTGTGCAGGCAATAAAACTGAATTAGTTCAAACCTTTACAGTTGAAAACAAAGTTTCTGTGAGTGGAGTTCCTACTAATGTAAGCTGTCAAGGAGAAAGTGATGGTTCTATTGCCGTGACCAGCAGTCCTGGAGCTACTGTAGTTATTACAAATCAAAATAATGAAGTAGTTGGAAATACTAATTTACCTGCTGGAACTTATACCCTTACTGCAACATCTGTAGTAAATGGTGAAAATGAAACTTGTACTGCAACTGCAACGGTTGTAATTACAGAACCAAATTACAGAGTTAAAATATCTGGACAAATTATCAATATAGATACTAACACTCCAATTGCAAATGTTCCTGTAACATTGATTCCGCAAGGAACAACTACTGGCCCAATACAAATGCGTATTACAGGTGCCGATGGTATGTACAGTTTCACAGGAATGCCTGCCGGAAGTTATTTGGTACAAGTGCAAGATGCTAATTTGAATAGTGCATATCAATTATATCCAGTAGATTCTAGTTTGTTCTTTACTACTCTTGAAGAATGTAAATTCCAAGTTCATAACTTTGAATACGGAGCATCAAAACTGCCTGTACTTGGAGATTATGTTTGGTATGATACCAATAGCAACGGAGTTCAAGACGAATGGTATGATGCCAATAATGATGGCGCTGTAACCAAAAACATTCCAGATTCTAATGGAGCTATTGATTACAGCCAATGGGAATGGATCGATCTTAATGGAGACGGAAGTTACGCTGGCCCTCAAAATGTTGGGGAGTTAAATGCTGGAGGTTTCGGAAATGCGCTTAGTGCCAATGTAATTGTTGATGGTCCAAATGGATATCATTCTGAAGTTATTGTAGGAATTGAAGGATTCTGGAGAAATCGTCCAGAAATAGAAAATCCTTACGGGGACTATACTATAAAACTAGTAAGAGATGCTAATCTTGACGCTGTGGCAGCTGCTTTAGGCGCTACTGGCTTAGTAAAAGTTCTTCCTTCAACATCTGCTAAAAACATAACTGCAAAAACAGGAAAAATGCAATTGCATACTGTTTGTAAAACAACAACAGACAGCGGTTATGTTGTTACGGTGACCCCTGAAGATTTGGTTCATTTAGATGCAGACTTCGGCGTAAGCTGCAAAGATTACAAAGACATTGTTGCCAATGATGATAGTGCAGGTCCGATTGCGGGTGTAAATCATATCACAACTAATGTATTAAATGTATTGCCAAATGATACCTTAGAAGGAAATGCCATAACTGCATCTGATGTTATTATAACAACCGTAACACCAAACGAGTTCTTGCAATTAAACGCTGACGGTTCGGTTGATGTACTGCCAAATGCTCCAGTAGGAACATTAACAATGGTATACCAAATTTGTGAAGCCGATCAGACAGACAACTGCGACACTGCTACGGTTACAGTTACAATCGAAGCACCAGTAATGACCGTTACGGCTACAGCGATATGTGTAAATGACGTTCCTTATGTAGATTATGTTGTAACACCTGTAAACTTCACTCCTGCAAATGGCGTGACCATAGCATGGGCTGACAGCAATAACAATGTAGTAACAACAATGACCGATCTGCCATTGAGCGGACGTGTACTATGGCCAGGAGCAGTAGTAGATGATCAAGGAAAAGGCATTGACTGGCCAGGATGGGTTTTCGAAAACAACAGATGGATTGAAGCACCTGACGGATTTGAAAAATTACGCCCAACAGCTAATGTGATCATATCTCTAAATCCAAGTGAGACAATTACACTTAGTTATCCGCCAGCCGATCCGTATTGTACTGCCAGACCAACATTTGCAATCGTTGCTAATGATGATAGTCCTGCACCAATAATTGGAAATAATGCACAAACTAATATCATTAACGCTTTAACCAATGATACATTAAATGGTTCTGCGGTAAACATAAACGACGTAACGCTAACAACAACAATTCCAGATCCAACTGGTTCAATAACCTTAAATCCTGACGGATCTGTAGATGTTGCGGCAAATACACCAGGCGGCACTTATACCTTAACATACCAAATCTGTGAAAAAGCAGATTTCGGAAACTGTGACACTGCTATTGTGACCGTTGTTGTAATCTCACCTCTAGTGGCCAATGACGACACTTACAATAATATTGGATGTAATTCCTTTGGACTAGTGGGCAATGTATTAAGCAATGACTTAAAAGGAAGAACACCTGTAACGATAGAGTTAGTAGACTTCAGACTTATTGCTGAAGGAAACAATACCAAAACAGATCCGCACATTACGGTTGACGCTTCTGGGAATGTAAACGTATCCAGTTTAACACCTGCAGGTACATATACATATAGCTATACCATCTGTGATAAAACAAATGCACAAAATTGTGATTCTGCAACGGTTACCATTACAGTACTGCCTCAAGGCGTTGTTGAAACCAGAAGTACAGCTTGTACAGATGATTCGACACTAATAAACTTAAGCAACTTACTTCCAGAAGGAAGCCCTTTAACTGGAGTTTGGCAGGACAGAAACAACACCAATGCCCTTCAAGGTGGAGTCCTTAATCCTTTTGGTTTAGCATTGGGCAATTATATTTTTGAATATATCATAGCTGATGAAAGATGTCCAAGAAGCATCGTTTTAAATATGGAAATCAATGATGACTGTAAAGTCCTAGCTTGTGGTAATGTATTAGTACATAATGCTTTTTCTCCAAACGGCGACAACATAAACGATTTCTTCAAAATTGACAATATCGATGACACAACTTGTTATCCAAGCAATTCTGTTGAAATATACAATCGCTGGGGAGTTCTAGTTTTTGAAACTACAAACTACAACAATACAACAAATGCTTTTGACGGTACTTCAAGAGGAAGAACAACTGTTAAGCAATCTGACGGACTACCAACCGGAACTTATTTTTACATTATTAATTATAAATCTCTGGATGGAAACAACAATGTTCAAGAACATAAATTAGACGGATATTTATATCTATCCAAATAGTAATCAAAATACGCTGTAAATGTTTATTTACAGCGTATTAAAACATCCGACAATTTGACTAGTACCGAACAAAACATTGAATTTCAATGATTTAAAAGTCAATAGTAATTATTAAACTAATAAAATCTACTATGAGAACAAAATTATTTTTCTTCGTCATTCTGTTAGTTACATATTCAGGGTATTCACAGCAAGATGCGCAGTACACACAGTATATGTACAACACAATAAATATAAATCCTGCCTATGCAGGTTCTCGTGGAGTATTTAGTGTTTTTGGTCTATATCGTACCCAATGGGTTGGTCTCGATGGAGCACCAGAAACAAGTTCTTTCTCAATTAATACGCCATTAAATAATAGCAGACTAGGAATAGGTGCTTCGTTAGTTAATGACAAAATTGGTCCTACAAATGAAAATAACATTTCTGTCGATCTTTCGTACACCATTCAGACCTCAGCAGATTTTAAACTTTCATTTGGTATCAAAGGAACTGCAAATATCTTCAATTTAGATGTGAGCAAATTAAATCCTGGAGATCAGGGAGATCCTCAATTTCAAGATTTAAGCAACAAATTTACCCCTAATGTCGGAGCCGGAGTCTACTGGCACTCTGACAAAGCCTATATTGGTTTATCTGTTCCAAACTTTATTGAAACCAACCGTTATGATGACAATGACGTGGCGATTTACAAAGACAAAATCAATTTTTACTTAATGGGGGGTTATGTATTCAATCTCGACAAATATGAATATGTGAAATTTAAACCAGCTATTTTAACCAAAATGGTTGAGGGTGCACCGCTGCAGGTAGATGTTTCTGCCAATTTTATGTTCTACGATAAATTTATGGCTGGTGTAGCTTACAGATGGAGCGCTTCATTAAGTGCTATGGTCGGATTTCAGATCACAGACGGACTTTATTTAGGTTATGGATATGACAGAGAAACCACACACTTAAATAATTATAACTCAGGCTCACACGAAATTTTCCTTCGCTATGAATTCTTCTCAAACAAAGGCAAAATGACAACTCCTCGTTTCTTCTAAATTAAGGTATCATGAAAAACTATACACTACTTTTAATTACAATTATAGGTGCTTTTTCATTTAGCAGTTATGCACAGCAGTCCAAAATAAATAATGCAGACAAAAAATATGACGGCTACGCTTATATAGATGCCATAAAAACCTATGAAAAAGTTGCTGCCAAAGGCTACAAATCTGAAGATATGTTTAAAAAGCTGGGAAACGCCTATTACTTCAATTCAGATTTTCAGAATGCTGCAAAATGGTATGGCGAATTATTTGCAATGAACACCAACGTAGAACCGGAATACTATTTTAGATACGCACAATCTCTAAAATCTACTGGAGATACCGACAAAGCAAATAAGCTTCTGGAAGAATTTAATGCCGTGTCAAAAAATGACAGCAGAGGAAAACTTTACAAAGAAGATGCAAACTATCTCGATCAGATTAAAGCAAACTCTGGGAGGTACAAGATAGATAATGCGGGCATCAACAGCAAGTACTCAGATTATGGATCGTTTGTATACAACAACAAAATTTATTTCGCATCTGCACGAGATACAGGAAACTTTACGCAACGCAAGCACAAATGGACAGGAGAATATTTCACCAATATTTATAATGCCGATCTGGATCCTTCAACAGGAAACGCATCGAAGGTAAATAAATTTAAATCTGCCATTAACACCAAATTCCATGAAGCTTCTCCAGTTTTTACAAAAGACGGAAAAACAGTTTATTTTACCAGAAATAACTATATCGACGGAAAAAAAGGAAAAGACGATAATAAGATCACTTTAATCAAGCTATACAAAGCAGAGCTGGGAGCTGACGGAAAATGGACCAACATTGCAGAACTTCCTTTCAACAGCGACAATTACAGCACGGCGCATCCGGCGCTGAGCCCCGATGAAAAAACGCTGTATTTTGCTTCTGATATGCCGGGAACTATAGGACAGTCAGATTTATATAAAGTCAGCATAAATCCAAACGGAGGATACGGAACACCTGAGAATCTCGGAAATACTATTAATACAGAAGGAAAAGAAACCTATCCGTATCTGACCAGCGAAAACGAGATTTATTTTGCATCTGACGGGCATCCTGGACTTGGAGGTTTAGATGTTTTTGTTGCCAATATTGACAATAACGGAAAAATCAGCAATATCCAGAATGTGGGAGCAGACGTCAATTCTCCGAAAGATGATTTTGCCTACATCATCGATCCCGAAACAAGAAGAGGCTTTTTCACTTCCAATAAGGACGGCGGGCAAGGTTCAGATGATATCTACACATTCTTGGAAACTAGAAGATTGAAATGCATTCAGGAACTGTACGGCACCATTACAGATGCCGACACGGGTGTCGCGCTTCCGGGAGCCAAAGTTACGCTGTATGACAGCCAAATGAATCTTAAAAATTCTGCTGTTGCCGATGCGTCTGGCAATTACAGCTTCTCTGTAGAATGCGGAAAAACCTATTATGTAAGAGCTGAAAAGCCAGATTATACCACAAAAGAGCTAAGCGTCACTATCGACAAAACAAGCGGAAAAACCAGTCTTCCGATTGCTTTGGAAAAATCAACCTGCAAAGTTACTGTGGGCGATGACTTAGGAAAATGCTTCGGAATTAAAATGATCTACTTCGATCTGGATAAGTCGAACATCAGAACCGAAGCGGCGCTAGATCTAGAAAAAATACTGGCCGTCATGAATGACTATCCAACGATGAAATTAGATATCCGTTCGCACACAGACAGTAGAGCGTCGAATCAGTACAACGAAGCTTTATCTGACCGCAGAGCCAAATCGACAATCCAATGGCTGGTTAAAAACGGAATCGCTCCAAACCGACTAACAGGCAGAGGATACGGAGAAACTGAATTGGTAAACAAATGCTCAGACGGTGTTCCGTGTACAGAAGAAGAACATCAGGCCAACAGACGAAGCGAATTTATTATCACCGCTTTATAATGCTAAACAACAAAACAAAAAAAGCTGCCAATTGGCAGCTTTTTTTAATTTAAAAAGTCGTTGCAATTCTATGAATCACAACGACTTCTAAAAAACCAACCTGTTCAATATATTTTTTAAAGCTTAACAAATATGTTAGTATAATATTTTTTTCCAGTGGCAGCATCTGTTGTTACAGACAACCCAAAATGAGTAAAATCACCTTCTATATTTTCTTTGTGGCCTGGACTTTCAAGCCAAGCTCTCACAGCTGCTTCAGGAGTTTTATAATTGTAGGCAACATTCTCCCCTACTTTCTTGGCCCCTAGCACACTAGTCATATTGCTAGATCTCGCAGCAAAATCATTATGATTCACAACATTATTTTCAATCATATATTTATTATGCTCTTCACATTTAAAAGATATATGATTAACTCTTTCCAAAGCATTTAAACCAATACTCACACGGTATTCGTTTATTAGCCTCATCGTTTCTATTTCGGTATCATTGTAAGTGTAGCTGGCAACAAGCGTTTCTGTTGGAGTAGAATCCAAGCTTGCTTCGGCAGCATCAGCAGAACATGCGTTCATTGCGACTAGAATCGCAATGAACAACATGGTGCGCATAATCTTTTTCATAATCATCAGCATTTTAGCGGTTTAAAGTAAATGTTGGGGCAAATCCTTTAAATTTATCTTTGAATAAATATCGTTTGCAATTTTATATTCCAAACGTATTCAATTTACCGTTAAAGTGCAAAATTAATCGATGAAATGCATATATTTTCTTTTTATACAAGTAAAATTCCTACGTAAAAATACTTTTAAGAAGACAATCTCTCAATCTTCCAAGAAAAATCTGACTGGCTAGTATATCGAATTCTATCATGAAGTCTATTTGGTCTTCCTTGCCAAAACTCTACCTGCAGCGGAGTCACAATATAGCCGCCCCAATTTTCTGGTCTCGGAATTGGCTTTCCGTCAAACTCTGCTTCTAGTTTTTTCAAGTTTTCTTCTAAAAAAGTTCTTGACGGAATCACTTCGCTCTGATGCGAAACAATCGCGCCGAGCTTGCTCCCATCAGGTCGCGAATCAAAATAATTATCAGAAATAATTTCAGATGTTTTTTGCGCAATTCCTTTAATAATCACCTGACGCTCTGCTTCCTGCCAAAAAAAAGACAGACAAACGTTTGGGTTTGCTTCTATTGCTTTTCCTTTTTCCGAATTATAATTGGTATAAAATATAAAACCTTCTTCAGAAAATTTCTTCAATAAAACCACACGCGATTTCGGAAAACCGTCCAATCCAATCGTAGAAACCGTCATAGCGTTTACCTCGCCGCTTCCGCCAAAGTCTTCCACTTCATGAAACCATCGATTAAAAAGATTAATTGGATCCTCAGGAATATTAGTTTCTAACAATTCACTTTTCTCGTATGATTTTCTATAATTGCTTAAATCGTTCATGATTTATTATTTTAGATTGTTGACTTTAGATTTTTTGTTTCAGGTTTCAGGTTTCTCCCGAAGCTTCGGGATCAAGTTTCAAGTTTGTCAGGCTGAACGTCCCGAGACTTCGGGAGAAGCCCATGTTTGTAAAGCACGTTCTGTTTTATCGCTCAGTGTGACATAAGTATATTCACTTTCAAAAAACTTAGAACCTAAGCATCTCAGAACCTTTTTTTAATTATAACTCAAAACTAAGTCCGTCATCTCCCAAAAGGACATTTGGAAAAACTTCTTCCGCTTCTTTTTTAAAGCGCTCCAATCCATCGTAACGTGTTGAATAATGACCTAAAATGAGTTTTTTTACATTCGCTTTCAAAGCAATCGTAGCGGCTTCTTTTGCAGTCGAATGCAATGTTTTTTCGGCCAGCCTTGCTTCAGACTCCAAAAAAGTCGACTCGTGGTACAAAACATCTGTATTTTGTATAATCGGAATTATCTCTTCATTGTAAACCGTATCAGAGCAAAAGGCGTAGCTTTTTGCAGGAGGCGGATCAAAAGTAAGTTTTTCGTTCTCCACTACCGTTCCATCATCTAGTGTGATATCGCTTCCGTTTTTGATTTTTTGGTAATACGCCACATGGATATTATAGCGCTGAACCGCTTCAACATCTAATTTTCTCTCGTCAGGCTTTTCTTGAAATAAAAAACCATTGGTATACACACGGTGTTTTAGCGGAATCGTTTTTACTATTACCCGTTTATCTTCAAAGATAACTTCACTTTCTTTCGATTCTAATTCATGAAAAAACAGCGAATAAGTTGTCCATGATTCTGTCAACTTTAACTGAAGCAGAATCAATTCTTTAATTCCTTTAGGCCCATAAATATGCAAATCTGTGGTTCTTCCTAAAAGCGAAAAAGTTGAAATAGTTCCGATCAATCCATACAAATGATCTCCATGAAGATGCGAAATAAAAATGTGATTGATTTTGGAGAATTTAATCTTGTTTTTTCGAAGCTGTACCTGAGTTCCCTCGCCGCAGTCGATTAAAAACAATCTGTTCTTAATCTCTAAAACCTGCGAAGTCGGATTAGTAAGCGTTCTGGGAGTTGCGGCATAACAGCCAAGTATTGTTAATTTCATTTTAGATTGCTGATTTTAGATTTTAGATTGAAGACATTTTAGACTTCAACATTCAAAATCTAAAATCTGAACTCTAAAATCTACAATTAAAACCCTAAATCTCTTTCGATTTCTTCCATTTCAATAATATCGTGGGCCTCTAAAAGAGAAGGAACCACAACCAACTTATCTGAAATAGAATTAAAATCAAGGTCAGTTGCTACAATTACAAAAGATTTTTTTGCTTTTCTATGAACCTTCGAAAGTGGTAAAAAAGCTTTTAAATCATTTTCTGAAATATTAGAATCTGACGACAAATCGATTATAATATTCTGTTTTTCAAAGGTTTTAAATTGTTGCGTTACTTTTTCCAAGAAAGCATTTACATCTCCTTGCGTATCTTTAATGGTAACGGTATGTCCTTTTTGATCTACTTTCATTTTATAATTTGTGGGGCTTATATTTGATTGTGCAAATTTACTATTTTTTTTGTTTCAGGATTCAAGTTTCAGGTTTCAAGTTTGTCAGGCTGAGCGTCCCGAGACTTCGGGAGAAGCCAACGTTTGCAAAGCAAGTTCTGTTTATAAAAACACTTCTCCCGAAGCCTCGGGATAGCTCAGTGTGACAACTGTTTTCAAACTTGAAACATTAAACTTGAAACAAATTAAAATTATTGCTGTATCTTAGAAGCCAGCAAATAAATAACCGCCATTCTAATCGCTACACCATTTTCAACTTGATTTAGGATCACCGAATGGTCAGAATCTGCCACCTCAGAAGTAATCTCTACTCCTCTATTGATTGGCCCTGGGTGCATGATTACGATTTCTTTTCCTAGCGAATCCAAAAGCGGTTTGTCTACTCCATATTGCTGTGCGTACTCACGTGTCGATGGGAAGAAATTCACATCCATACGTTCGTTTTGCACGCGAAGCATATTGGCAACGTCACACCATTCTAATGCTTTACGCAAATTCGGCTCGACCGTAACACCAAGCGATTCAATATATCTCGGAATCAAGGTTTTTGGTCCGCAAACTTTTACTTCTGCGCCCTGCATCTGCAAAGCATATATGTTTGAAAGCGCTACACGCGAGTGCAGAATATCGCCTACAATAACTACTTTTTTTCCAGCAACATCGCCCAGTTTTTCTCTGATGGAATAACTGTCTAATAAAGCCTGAGTTGGGTGTTCGTGCGCTCCGTCTCCCGCGTTTACGATACTGGCTTTTACATTTTTAGATAAAAAATAAGCCGCTCCGGGATTGGAGTGGCGCATTACAACCATATCTACTTTCATCGAAAGGATATTATTTACAGTATCAATCAAGGTCTCTCCTTTTTTAACCGATGACTGAGCTGCAGAAAAACTGATGACATCAGCAGATAAACGTTTCTGCGCTAATTCGAAAGAGAGTTTGGTTCTGGTACTGTTTTCGAAGAAAATATTGGCAATGGTGATATCTCGTAATGAAGGAACTTTTTTAATTGGTCGGTTAATGACTTCTTTAAAATGATCTGCCGTTTCAAAAATCAGGTTAATATCATTCTCGTTGATATATTTGATTCCTAATAAATGATTTACGCTTAATTCTTTCATTTTTATTGTTTATTT